>SVEB01000111.1 GCA_015057635.1 Lachnospiraceae bacterium
CAAATGGCTTTCCGGCAAGATAATCAAATGCGATTGCTAATCCATGCTTACATGGAAACTGTCTGCTTGGGCATGTACAGCGGAATACCGGTGCCTCCGGAACAAAGAAATCAACTGATGTGATATATGGTTTCTTTCCGCTACCCATGCATTCTCCGCCTATATAGGTCTCATCTTTTGATTGGTATAATTTGATAAAACCGCCCTGCTTTGAGATTTTCTTTCCATTCGCGATTGCTGCTGCATTCGGCGCTAACATATTAATCAAGTCTTCTGTAATCGAAATCATGCACATTCTCCCCCTATCTACTGAATTTTGGCAAGGATTATGATATTTGAATTCATTTTTCTAAACCCTTATTAAACTTACTTATTTTACCATATTTTATTTTATAATACTATATTTTCCTTTATTTTCGAGTTATTAATTGAGCTATAATAAATAAAAAAGGACTTTGCCCTCTTAAGAGCAAAGTCCATATTGAAAAAGTGTATTCGGATTCAAACACATACGTTTCCTTCCTATAAAACAATAGTAGGATATAACAATTCTAGCTTTCACTAAAATCACAGAAGTCCTGTCCGCTTTCCGAAATAAAACGGTAGGATTCTTTCTTCCCCTGATATTCAATGGAAAAGGCTCCTTCCAGATCCGCATAGGACTGTGCCTGAGCAATCTTATCCAAGAATTCCACCATATCCGGAATAAATGTCTTAGCATCATCCGGTGCGCTGCATTCTGCCTCTTCCACCTCATGCTCTGCATAAAGACGTAATGTGAAATCCTCTAAATCACTCTCATTATCAATCTTTACATTCTTAAAATAAGCATTCTGGCAGTTCTCAAAGAGATTCTTCATAAAGGAAGCAGTAGAAATGATTCTGGACTGCTTAATATCATCGGATTCTAAGTATATCTTATATGTAATTTTCAAACCGTTTTCTGACATGTTATTTACCTCACCTATTAAATATTCTGTAACTTAATAACATTACCATTTAATGGTTTAAGATACAATACCTTTTATAAAAATTGTATTACCGGATAACAGAATTACATTTAAGAGGCTCCTTTCCAAACAGGCTGTCAATCTCGATCACCCTCTCCCCACTCATACATCCATGCAGACGATGGGAAATCGAGATAACCGTTCTTCCCTCTGCTGCTTTCTTTAATGCATCTAAAATCTTCTGTTCTGTCACGCTGTCCAGATTTGCTGTGATTTCATCCAACAGCAGAATGCTTGGAGACGCTGCCACTGCTCTTGCAATGGAAAGAAGCTGATACTGCCCCTGCGATAAAGAAGCTTCTGCAGCTACTGTATCATATCCTTTTGGAAATGCTAAAATGGTCTCATGCAGTCCAACTAAATTTGCCGCATATTCAATTTCTTTTGTTCCGATAGACGGATCAAATAAGGAGATCTGATCTCCTATGCTTCCCGATACTAAATGAAAACTCTGTTCTACATATCCAAACAATTTTCGCCTTTCGGATTCTGGTATCATAGCTGCCTCTCTTCCATCAATCTTAACACTTCCCTGATCCGGGTGATAAAGTCCAAGGAGAAGGCGGAATATGGTACTCTTTCCTGCACCGGTTCTTCCCACTAAGGTTACATTCTCACCCTGTTCGATCGTAAAACTAAGATTTTTTAGAACCGGATTCTCTTTATCATAGGAAAAGGCAACCTGTTTTAACTCCACGCATGGAGTCATTCTTTCCAACGTGTTTCTTTCCGCTTTCTTACCCGACTTCACTTTTTCATTTGTCTGAATATCTGATTTTTCTTCCGGTTCCTGCAAAAATTCATGGATTCTTTGTACTCCTGCAATTGCCGACTGAATATTCTGAATTTCCATCCCGATGCTTTCTAACGGTCCGAATACCTTTCCGACATATGCGATAATCGCAACTGCTGTTCCCACCGTAATTCCAAAGAACTGTGAGATGTTTCCACCTAATGAGGAACCGATCATCATGACGGAAATCACGCAGGAGCTGATAAAAATGATAATCGGCGAATAAATAGAATCGTACAGATTGGACTGGTCCACCGCATGATAGCTTTCTTGAATATAGTCATCATACTTCTCTTCCATATACTGTTGACAAAATAGCGTATGAATCATACGAATATTACGGATTGTTTCCGGAACATGGTTATTTACCTTACCAACAGCCACACGGTTTGCAAGCTGTGCCGTTAACATTCTCTTCTGAAAGAGGCGTGTCATAAGGAATAGAAACGGCGTAAGAACAATCATGAGCATTCCAAGACCGGTGCTTTTATAGAAAATCACGCTTAGGATGCTGATTACCTTACAGGCATCCGCAAACATGCTGATAATCCCATTGGTAAACAGGGAATCTACCACATCAACATCATTTACAAAACGGGATGTTATCTTGCCAGGTTCATTCTTAATATAATAAGAGGCGGGAAGACGCTTTAATTTTGCACACATTTCACTTCGCAGTTCATGGGTGACTTTCTGACCGAATACCGTGATCATGACATTCTGGCCTGCTTCCAGAAATCCCGATACAGCAAGGAATCCAAAGTATGCAAATGCCAGATGAAGGGCCACTTCCTGCCCCTCGGTCAGAGAATTCACAATCCGTTCTAAGACAAGGGGTGGAAATAGCGAAGTTATAATCGCACCAGCTATAATAGTCATGGTAAGTATTGTCATAAATTTGTAAGTCTTTATCACATCAGACAGAATGCCTGCAATTGAAGTCTTATTACGCTTTTCTGTTCTTTTATCCCTCTGTCGGTTATGCATTCTTTTCCCCTCCTGCCTGTGACTCATATAGTTTCTTATAAACCGCATTCTCTTCTATCAATTTCTCATGATTTCCGAAGATTCCGCTTCCATTTTCTAAAAACAGCACCTGATCAAGCTCCGGGAACAGATACAAACGATGAGTGATCAAAATCACAATCTTATGCTTTGCAAGCATACGCAGATATTTAAAAATCTCTTGTTCCGTCCCACGATCCACCGCAGAAAACGGATCATCTAACACCAAAATATCTTTTGCGTGATACAGCGTTCTCGCAAGTGCCAAACGTGCCTGCTGTCCACCGGAAAGTCTGGCGCCTCCATTTCCGACAAAGGTATTCTCCTTCTTTGGCATCTCTTTAATCTCCTGATCCAGACATACCATGTTAAGATACGGCATACAGTCCCTGGTATCTCCAAGCTTGATATTCTCTTGGATACTGTCGCTCATCAGTTCCGGCTCATGCCCCATATACGAGATCACATGGCTTCGCTCATATTCGCTGAAAGAAGACAGTTCCTTTCCTTGAATCTGAATACTCCCCTCATATGGCACTTCTCCGATAAAGACTCTGCCAAGAGTGGATTTCCCACAAGCCACTGCTCCCGTCACCCCGATAATCTGTCCTGCCTGGCCTGAAAATGAAAGATCCGTAAGAATCGGTATTCCATCCGGCTTTCGGATTGTTACATGAGATACCTTTACGTCTGCTGCCTTATCAGAAAGAGGATTTGACTTCCTGTCCGGTTTTATATACTCTTTCATAAGAGGTTTCACCCTCTTCCAGGAAACCTCCGCCTTCTGTACAGCATTAAACAATTTAGCGGCTTTGGAGGATTTTAACGCCATTTTTGTAAAACAGGAAAGAAAGGTCGTAAAAGCGGCGATATCCCAGCTTGTCCATCCATCGCCCATCACATTTTTGGCTCCTACATAGACAATCATCACAGCACCACACATAGAAATGATGTTGTAGATCGGCTGCATACTGCTTTCCCATAAATTAGCCGCAACCGCACGTTTTTCATAATCCTTCAGATGATTCTCATATGTCCTATCCCGATTTTCCTCACAGCCATAGACACGGTATGTAATCGCATTGGAGATTCGATCCATTGTGGCAGCATTCAGTCTTCCCGCACTTTTCTTATATAAGGAATTATAACGGGTCACAGACGACTTCAGTCTTCCTGCGATCAGATAAGCCGCCGGTGTGAAAATGCCGGCAAGCAGAGTCAGTCTCCAGTCGTAGTAAAGAAGCATAGCAATATAGGCAATCAGCACGACACCAGTATCAAACACTTCCGTCGTAAATTTTCTCATTCCTTCCACGCAGGCATCCACATCTGAAATTGCCTTTGTCATGATTTCTCCCACATTCTCTTCTTCTAATCCCCGTGTACTTCGGTTCACCAGACTGTTATACAGCATATGGCGCATGTTTCGGCTTGTATTATTGGCAAACCGCCTTACATAGAATCGTTTCACCGCTCTCATAACCTGAACCACAAGAATCACGGCCAGATACAAAATGGCTAACGACACCATTGCCCCGACTCCCTTAGTTCCTTTTGTAATATCATACAGACACTGCGCAAGTTTTCCTTCAAAATAAGGTCCTGCAATCATCCCGATATTATAAACGATTCCTGAGACCGTAACCAATGCTAACGGCCGCATCTCCAGCTTAAAATAAGACCAGACTCGATCCGGTCTTGGGATCACTTTAATCTGTTTGTTCTGTTTCATCCTTTTCTCCTTTTTAAGTGTCCTATCCAGCCCATCATCATCCAAATACGGCACATTTTCTATTACGATTGTTGTCTCTATTTTTATCTTTTTCTTGCTATGCTCCTAACCATAACATGAAAAATAGATGCAGTAATGACATCTACTATCATACTACATCTACTTATTTCGTCAACTTATGTACCTATCCTTTTATGTATCCGACCATATTTAACTGCTCTAGCTTTTTTAGTTCGAATGATTGGTAAAACTTATTATCCACCGGATCGTCCTTATCCGTTATCACCATAAACATGCGAACATCCGCATATCTTTGCATAATGCTCTTAAACAAATACGTTCCAATCCCCTGTTTCTGATAATCCGGATCCACGATCAAATCCTGCACCATCAGAATATGCTCACCGTCCCCAACGCACCGAACAAGTCCAACCAGCTTATCCTCATCAAACGCGCCCAAGAGATAAAGGGAATGATCAAATGCCCGTTTCAGTTTCTCATCATCCCTTAGATAAGCATTCCAGCTTTCTTTCTTATAAATCATCTTCACTTCATCCATTCGAGCCGAATCAAACTCCTTGTAAGTTATCATAACGAAATCTTTCTCCTTGTTGTTATATGTATTCCATTCCTGCCTAACAATCATCCATTATAACTTTTTTATTGGAAAGAACATAAACCCTTCTCCTGTCTTAGGACAAGTAAAATCATGCACAGCCCCCACCAGTTCAATATGATTCGTCTTCATATAAGCAATCATTCTGCCAAACATATCGATTCCCTCATTCTTCACTTTAAGAAACTCAAATCCCGGCACAATCCATCTTGTCCATCCTTCCGGAGCTACCGCATCATCTCTGCATTCTGCACCCGCAAGATAAAGCCCTTGTGTAAACTCGTTCTGCCAAGGCCGAAACTCTCGTGAAAAATCCGACATAGCACCCCATACTCCAGCCATACTTCCATCCTCATTCCTTTTCACCAGCTTCTCAATCTCTCCAAAATGAGAATTCGCATCCATCCATAATCTCTGAATAAATCCATTCCCTTCTTTCGTAGATCCTTCCTTCCCAATCACCACAAAAGCGCTTTTGGTACATCTCTCAATCTGTAACTCCTTCATTTATAATTCCTCCACATCTTTATATCATATACCTCATAACTTCCACCATACCACTTCTTCTTAGATCATTCAATACATTTTTTCTATAAATCCCCATACTTTCCTCAGCATACCTTATCTCGTATTTAGCTACTATACTCTTACTTGTGCTTGCTTTTGTATTTGAATCTAGTGTCTAATAATCTTTTTCCCATCACTTTCCGATCCATAATATAGCCACCATACATTTGCATGAGACAGAGTCGGAGGAGGAAGAAACGGCAAGACGTGGGCGCATCTATGGTTCGGAATGTGCGGCTCAGGACGAACAAAAGGTATCCGGTTCTTTGAATAGCAGACAGTGTTTTCCTGTCTGCTATTCGAAGAACCGGATACCTTTTTGCCCGCTCATGCGTCCAAACATTCGTACCATAGATGCGTCCACGTTTCGCCGTTTCTTCCTCCTCCGACTCGTCCGTCTGCTTTATCTATCCATCTGCCCTATCTATCCGTCTCCCCTGTAACTTGATGCAGCCTCTCAATGGTCTGGTCCCAGTCAGTGATGACGAGGACTGACTGGTTATAAGATCCTACTTTCTTTCTTGCATTCTCATAAAGTCCATTCTCCGGAATGCGGTATGTATTCAATTTCAGCATACTTCCGATATCCACCACTTCATTCAGATAAAAATTAAACTCATCATTCGTCAGATCCGTCTTAACCGTAGAATTCGCTAAAATATCCTTCATGATCAAAAGCAGATTCACCATATCCTCTGACTTCATCTTTTCGTAAATCTGCATTAAAACCGTACGCTGTCTCGAAGTACGTCCAAAATCATCATGTTCCTGATCCGCCGTCGCCCTCTTACGAATACGGCAATATCCAAGTGTCTGATTTCCATTTAATATCTGTGTTCCGGAAACCACATTCCGGTAAGCAGGATTTGATATGTAATTTGTTGTATTCAGATATCTTGCTTCCGCATCCGTTAGCGTAATCTCTACACCGCCGATACGATCGATAATATATTCAAATGCTTCATAATCCACAAGTACATATCCATCCAGTTCCAAATCAAAATTATTCTCGATTGTCTCATAGAATAAATCCATGCCTCCAAACGGATATGCTGCATTTAGCTTGGCTGCATAATGCCCTGGAATCTCCACATAAATATCTCGCATCAGAGAAGTAAGTGTGACTTCGCCTTTCTCCGTATTTAATGTCGCAATCAGCATAGTATCCGTATTGTTATCCTGACATCCAATCAAAGCAATGTTAAATACATCCCTTCCCGCCAAGTTTTCAGGCGTAAAAATCGTTTCATCCTTATAAGTAGTGTCCTCATACTCAAATGAATTGTAAATGGTATCTCCCACTACATTTACAAGAGCCTTTTTCGGACTTCTTAGCTTAATTGCCAAAACACAGACAATAAAAAGCACAATAGTAAACCCAAGTACTCCGAGCAGTATCTTAAATCTCTTATCTTTTTTCATACCTTCCCCCTGATTTTCAAAAGGCCCTTTTCCCGCCGATTGTAAGCGGTCATTATCCTCATTCATCACATTTCATCCTCTTTGTCTTCCTAATAATAGAGTTATTGTATCAGTGCCGGAACCATTTCTGCTCCAGACGCCATTTCTAATATGATATAAAACTTCATCTAAAGTGTCAATATATGTTATATCAGTTTATTTCTGCCATAAAACAACGTTTCATTTCAATAAAAAAGATTCCATAAATACCGGACACATCTATGACATGTCCCATATCTATCGAATCTTCTTATTTATTGTTTGGCTCGTTCCTTCCCATATCCTCTTAAAAATAGAAGGAACCATGAGAATAAAACAATTCCCTTTAATATACTGGAAATACTGATGCTCCACCAAATGCCATCCAATCCAAGTGCGGTCTTTGATAATACAAGAAGCATTGGAATTCTTGCTCCCGTCAGGATAATTCCAGTCAAGGATGGAGGCAGCGTGCGTCCAAGTCCCTGAAATGCACCTGAAGTTGTAATCTCAATGCACATAAACAGCTGAGAGAACCCTAAGATCACCAGATAGCTTACACCCATTGGAACAACAGACGCATCCGGAATAAAAATCTGGAAAATAGGCTTAGGGAATACAATCAGCAGAAATGTACAGAAAATTCCCCATACCATAACAATGCTCATCGCCGCACGATATCCTTTTCGTACCCTGGCTTCCTGTCTTGCACCATGATTCTGCGCCACAAATGAATTTACGGCTGCCGCAAACCCCTCTGCGGTCATCCACGAAATGGATTCGATCTGACTTCCGACTTTCTGTACTGCTACAGCATCATCTCCGTATCCGGCAATAAACCGGGAGATAAACATAGAGATGGAAGTAAAGATCATGCTCTGAATTCCGGCTGGAAGACCAAGAGCCACAATGTCTTTGATATAATGCATTTCTGGTTTTTTTAATAATCGTACTTTACGTAACAGCGCCGTATCCTTAAAAGCAGCAAAAATAAATACCGTTGTAACCACAAACTGTGCGAATACAGTTGCAACTGCTGCCCCGGCAACGCCCATCGCTTTCATCGGTCCGAATCCAAAGATCAGAAGCGGATCTAATATAATATTAATAATAAGACCAACGGCATTTGCAAAAAACGGCGTATGACTGTTGCCCATTGCAGTAAAGATGCCGGTAAATATCTGGTTTAAGAATGTGAAGATTACCAGTCCGCATACAATCATCAGATAAACAGTCGCATCCGCAATAACCTGTTCACTATTCAGCTTAAAAAATCCAATCAAAGGCTTTGCAAACAGGATCATGATAAGGCCGTAAATAAGGCCTAATAGAATACCGCTCTGAAATGTATGGGTTGCATAAGCAACGGAATCCTTCTCATTTTTGGCTCCTAAGGAATGACCTACTTTAATCTGTCCTCCTGTTTTCGGAATCATCACGAGGCCATTTGCAAGCCAGCTGTACATACCGGCTGCCCCTACTGCTGCAACCGCACCGCTGCTAATTCGTCCGATCCAGATCATATCGATCATATTATAAGCCATCTGAATAAGGGAAGTGGCCATAATCGGAAGGGCCAGTTTTGTAAGAGAACCAAGAATCGGTCCTTCTAATAAATTAATTCGTTTCTTCATATACCCACCTGAAATCTTTATAATCCGTACTTTCTATCCTCGTTTCTTCCTATGTAAAATGGAGAGAAAAAAAGCACCTTACCTACTTTACTTGATAAGATGCTTTTTTTCAAGATAAATTTACACATTCAAATAATTTGTATCTTCTCAATGGTATTGGAATTCACATACCCTAGCTTACGATATCAATATCGCCGGACACAGAGTTTACGGTCAGATTGCACTCTTCATTTCCAAAACTATAAGTTCCTGTCTTCACTCTTGTCATATCCCCGTGATATCGTAAGCATGCCTCACCGCTTACGGTACGAACATTCGCATGGAATCCGACCTGATCCTGGAGCACTGCTTTCACTTCACCGCTCACAGAACGAAATGTGCCATCCTTTAATCCGGTCAGGTAAGCCATCACGTCACCGCTGACAGATTCTGCGTGACACTTCTTTGTTCTGACACGGAGCTGACAGTCTCCACTTTTTGTTGTAAAGGCTACATCAGCAGAAATGATTTTCTGAGCATCAATGTCTCCAGAAGCCGAATGAACCATAAAATTTCCGGTCGTTAGTTCACTTGCCTGAATATCTCCACTGCTTGTATTGATCTTTAGTTCCTCTGCATCTCCGTCATAAAACGAGATATCACCGCTTCCGGTTGTCGCATTCAGATTTCTGCCACGGAATCCACGACAGGATACATTGCCGCTTCCGGCGTGCATGGTACCGGCTTCACAGGTAATTCCATCGATCGTGATATCACCGCTGCCAGCTTCAAAGGATGTCTGCAGATAAGCTGCCTTTTCCAGACGGATATCCCCGCTTCCGGTTTTGATCCGAAGCTCTGCACCTTCGCATCCGGATTCCATAACATCGCCGCTCCCGGCATTTATCACAACTTTTGCAGTACGGATGCTGTGTAATTCCACGTCCCCGCTTCCATTTTCAATCGAAAGCTCTTCAATAAAAGATGGAAGGGAAACAAAGATCTTCATGCATGGGGAAGATGCTTTCCAAAAGAAGAACGTATTATTGGAACTTTCATTCTCAAGTTCAAATACAAGAGTATCGCCTTCCTTCCTCTGCACAAGACGATATAGCATCTGCTGCTTTGGAGAACCATAATTTCTTGCGGATACATGCAGACTATCCGATGTATCTTTCTCAACGATCACATCTGCAAACTTTCCGATAATCCGAATCTTATGAAAACGTTCTTTGCCATCTGTTTCGGAATTTGACTGGGAATGCACGCTTTCCACTTCTGTTGAGTCATATGCCGTATAAGTGCGATATTCTGCTTGATCATTCGGAGAGGCATTCTTTCCATAATACTCATGATGAATGGAATCCGTCATATCCGATACAATATCATTAACACGACGGGATATCTTCTCCCCTAGCTGATTCAGTCTGTCACCCAGACGCTTAAAGGATTCGTCATCAAAATCAAAGGAATAGGATTTAGAACCATTCTGGGAATTGTAATAAGCATGTCCCCCATAACGATGTCCCCGATTCTGCTCATTTGAGGAGTTCCATCCTTCCTTATTCTCCTTATTTTGGTCCGCCTTCGCCTTTTCTTCCTTGCTGCTCTTGCTGTTTTCATAGGAACTGGACTGCTTCATCTGTCTTAACTCATCCATAAATTCGGATATGCTTCCTAATTCCTCACAAATCTCTTCCTCTGATTTTCCGCTCTTAATTCCAGCATCAAAATGTTCTTCGTAGTCATTGAGAATCTCATCTCTTAATTCTGCATCCTCATTGGTCAATTCCTGTTGTAACATGGACATATACTCTTCTTTTTTCATTTCGAATCCTCCATTCAAAATTACCTAAGTGATTGCCTGTTATCGTCCTAATTGATGAAGCGGCTTACCGTTTCCACGAACGTATTCCATTCTGCTTTTAAATTCTTATGATATTCTTTTCCTTTATCGGTTAAATGATAGTATTTTCTTGCCGGACCGGCATCGGATTCCACCAGATACGTTTCCACATAGGCGTCATCCTTCAGACGTTTCAATATCAAATAAAGGGTGCCCGTTGCAATTTCCATCTCGTTTGAGATAGCATCTGTCAGCTGATATCCATACTGATCCGCATCCTTAAGCTGTGAAAGAACACATAGCTCAAGGGCACCTTTCTTAAATTGAGCATTCATTTGCCACCCTCCTTTTTCTATATATTACCACATGCTATTCTACAATGCAATATACTATTTGAGAAATAATACAATTAATTACCGAATACCTCTACGAAGCATAAAAAAGAGGACCTCTATAAGTCCTCTTTTTGACGATCTAATTTTTCTATAAATAAATACTTTCTTACTAAGAATAACATACTGATTGCAACAATACCGACCAGAGAGTTTAGCATAGACATATGTTCTACGATCAATTGTCTTGCGATTGCAAACAGTAATACTTCAATTACAGTATTCAGGTTTTGCTTACAAATCATTTTCAAAAACTCAATGCCAATCACCACATCGAATATAGTGCTCATATATTCTTTGAACATTTCCGTTGTATCAAGTTTGATACCTAGCGTCAGTAGCTCTTTTCCAAGGGTGATAAACGACAATACGATGGCAATGATTAAGAAAATGGATACGATTAATTCTAATAAATGAGTCAGTGGATAAATCCAATTCTGCAATGTCCTTTTATAACGATCTTTCATCCTTCCTCCTACTTTAAACAAGCCTCATTGGAATAGCATGTAAGAATTATTTAAAGTTTATGCATTTGTATTAGGCATGCTGGCTCAAAATCCGCCGCAGCTCCATAACCTCTGTCTGCTGCAGAGGCTCATTGCTGATATACTCTACCAAAAATGTATTCAGCGAACCGTTAAATAGCTTATCTAATAAAACTTTCGTCTCTATGCGTTGTACGCTTTGTTTGGATATAGCGGCTTTGCATAAAAAACCCGGATCCTCTCTTATGATGGCGCCCTTATCAATCAATCTCTTAATAACGGTGTAGGTAGTATTCTTTTCCCAGCCTATGTATTCTTTGATAATCTTTGCAATATCTTTTGCGGCCAAGACTTTATTCGACCACAATAATTCCATAACATTTAATTCACCTTCATGCAATCTTATCTCACCCATAGCATCACTCCTTTTCACTTAGAAACTGTCTGAAAATTGGTTTTAAGTAATAAGTCTATTTATCTCTACGTTTGTAGAATTATGTATCTTTATATTATCTAAAAAGCATTATTTTGTCAATATCATTTTCCAGTTCTTCAGCAAAATATACAAAATGGAAGACGAATATCTGCTATTTTCACCGTAAAAATTCTACCATTTTCTACAACTCAACACCATTCGACTTACCAGCGTAGACTAGCAACAACACAAAATGAGACACAGAATTCTAGCATTCCAAAATCCATGTCTCGTTTTGTATGATACCTAAATCTTAAATAAAATATATGGATATCTTGTTTAGAAAAGACGAAATATCTATTTGCATTCCTTGCATAATCCAATAAAGATATCGATCAATTCGGCATAAGACTGTAAAGAGCTTCTCCAGAAGGATGGATCTGTAATATCGATACCCGCCATAGCTGCAACTTCTTCTACGCTGGATACGGTAGTGGCTCTTAACAGCTCTTTGTACTTTGGAAGGAACTTCTCTCCTTCTTCTAAGTATCTTACATAAAGACCTCTTGCAAAGAGTCCACCGAATGCATACGGATAGTTATAGTAATTCAGATCCGTACGATAGTAATGACTCTTGCATACCCACATATATGGGTTCATCTGTGACGGATCCAATCCATCTCCATATGCAGCCTTTTGTGCATCTGTCATCAGCTCACAAAGCGTATTCGAGAACATAAAACTGTCTTTACGCTTTTCAAATACAGAATCCTCAAATAAGAATCGGGAATAGATATCACAGATAATCTGTGTCACATCCTGTAGCTGGCTTTCAATCAGCACTAATTTCTCCATGCCTTCTGCTTCTGAAATTGCGGCATTCATGATAACCGTCTCATTAAAAGTAGATGCAGTCTCTGCCACCGGCATTGTATAGGCCGTATTTAACGGACGATGATCCTGAATCTGCTGCCCATGGAATGCATGGCCAAGTTCATGAGCCAGCGTCACCACATCGCTGAAAGAGCCGTCAAAGTTTGTTAAGATTCTGCTCTGTCCGATGAATGGAAGGTTGGAGCAGAATGCACCGCCTACTTTTCCGTCATGTGGATAGAAATCAATCCATGCCTCATCAAACGCACGTGTGATCATATCTGCTAATTCCTGTGAAAATCCTTTAAAATGTTCTACCAGGTATGTCTTTGCTTCTTCTGTCGTATATGTTTTTCCGCTTTCTCCTACCGGTGCAAACAGTTCGTACCAAGGAAGCCCATTTTCATAACCTAACAGTTCTGCTTTCGCACGTAAATATGCATGAAACTTCGGAAGGTATTCTCTCATCGCCTCAAACATAGCATCGAGTGTCTTGCGTGTCATTCTGGAGTTCTTCAATGCCATATCAAGCGGTGAGTCATAGTTCTTTAATTTTGCGATCGTTGCAGATTCTGCTTTAATATTGTTCAGTGCAAATGCAGCTCCGTCCTTGATCTTATCGTATGCTGCGATCTCTGCTTCATATGCTTCCTTGCGGACTGCCGGATCTTTATCATAAGCAAGATTACGAATGCCGGCAAGTGTCAGCTTCTCTCCTTTATAGTCAACCTTTAAGGTAGAAGTCAGATACTGCCACTGCATTGCCCATGCACTTGCACCGGATAGATTCATCTTTCCGATAATGCTTTCTTCTTCCGGACTCAGTTTATGAGCAGCCTTTTTCTTTAGCTCATCAAAGTAGAATGTGTATTCCTTTAAATCCGGATGTTTTTCCATAATCTCATTCAGTGATGTTACCTGCACCAGGTATGCATCCATTTTAGTAAACGTCTCAATCAGTTCACTAAACGCCTGATCGATTTTGTTTGCCCAGGAGATTGTCTCACTATCTGTTGTATTCGTGGATTTCTTCAGGGAGATAAAGGAGCCTAATCTGCGCATTCTCACACGGAACTCTTCCTGCATCGCAATCATGCTTACAACGGCATCTTCTTCTGTCTTCGATGCAAGGGAATCCGTAAACTTCTTCATCTCTTCGGATTGCTTTAACAGCGCATCAAAATCCTGTTTAAATTCTTCATCATACCCTTTGTAAAGGGCGTCCAATGACCATTCTTTGTTCATCGTGGTATCCTCTCTTCTTTTCTTTTATTTACAGCTGCTGATTATAAATCACTTTTACATATCGTTTCGAAGGGATCATAATCAGCAGAGCAGCGGCAATATTAATCAGGGAAAACAGCACCATAATATATGGGATATATACAAACTCACCAAGTATACCGGCAACCAGCTGGCCTAGCATCTGTCCGGCTGTCGTGATCATCATAAACAGCCCATTAAAACGGCCTCTTTTTTCTGTTGAAACATAACTCTGAGTTCCGGATGTACGGATATTGTAGGAGGTAACGGAAAAGGTCCCGTAAATTACGTAACATACAAGCCTCATCGGATAGCCAAGGAATAATAAGAGCCCATCCATAATGGATACCATACAGTATACCGTAACAGCAATCCGAAACTTTAGATGAGTCGGATATTTAAACTGATAATGAAGCGCACCGCCGATCATACGTCCTGCCGTGTTGCATGCCATCAATACGGAATACTTGGATACTGACAATCCAGGAGCGGATTTAAAAAACGGAAGAAGGAGCGTTCCGGTTACCCCCATTACCATCATCGATACAAAGAAATAGGCCGTTATACTGATTAAGCCTTTTTCTCCCCTCAGGTATGTAATGCCTTCTTTCATATCTATCCTAAACTGTTCTTTCCGTGATACTTCTGCTCTCTTTTCTTCTTTTCGTATTTTTAAATGCTGCTCATCCGCATCAATAAACCGTTCCATTGCCTGGGTTACAAAAAATGTGATCGCATTAAACAGGAATAATGGTGTTACCCCCACGTATTCATACGCAAATCCGGCAATTGGGACCATAATAGTATTGGCAATCGGATAAAGCAGGGAACTGATAGAATATGCCTTTGAGAAGTTTCCGTCGGTAATCAATTCCGGATAGAAACTTTGGTATGCAACCTGATAGATGCTGTCCATAATTCCAAGAATGATTCCAAAGATCAGATAAAATGCATAATTGTAAATGTCCATGTATACAATTACAGTCAAAAAGGAAAAAAGGAATCCGTATATCGTATCGATCACAACGATGACTTTCTTTCTGGAACATCGATCTACAAACGGCCCGATTAACATTGGAATCACAATCCTTGGCACGGTTGTCAGAATGTTATACAGGGAAAATAAAAATGTTGAGTTTGTCTGGGAAAATACGACCAGACTTAGTGCGAACCCACTGACTGCATTTCCCATCATAGAGATCAGACTGCCAATGGTGATGATAGAGAAATTCTTTGTCCATAACTTCTGCTTCATAGTCTTTTGTGCTTCTTTGCACTGCCCTTCTTTCTTCTCACAATAAAAGTCTATTGTGTATATTTTTTCATTTTACTCTTAAAGCTATCTTACATCCTAAAGTTACCTTTAGGGCAAGCCATAATTTTATTTTCGTCTCTATTGACAAAAAATGACTATATAAAGTAAACTTGAGGTATCAAAAACGAACAAGAAGAAAGGGAATACTATGACCTATACCATTGGAGAAATCGCAAAGATGTACCATTTGTCCATCCCGACACTTCGCTATTATGATTCAGAAGGACTCTTTCCATTTTCGAAACGGGATGAACACGGAAACCGTTACTTTGAAGAAAAAGATCTTCATCTGATTACAAGTATCTGCTGCCTAAAGGATTCCAATATGCCCTTAAAGGAGATCCGACGTTATATCACCCTCTATATGGAAGGAAAGTCCACATTAAAAGAACGATATCAGATCTTCCATGCTCATAAAGAGAAATTAGCAAATCAGATGCGTCAGTTAGAAGAAAGCATGAAAGTCATGGAGCAAACAATGGACAATTATGCAAAGGCCATTGAAGAATACAGCCATTCAGAGGAATACATACAAGATACGGCTAACCAGCATATTGGGGATCCATCCAGACTGACCAATTGTCTGTATATGAACCGTGAGAATTTTTTAGGATATGCTCCAAATATGGATATGTCCAAGTAATTACGATACTTAAATTTGAAAAGATTTGCGAAGATTCGCTCTCCTATAAATACACGCCTTCCTAAATTCTAAAACTGTAAAATCTTAGGAATAACAGTATCTTATATAATCGAGCACCCTGCATGATCAAAATATAAAATTGATAAAAAGCAAGGAAGCCCTCTCTTACTAATACTCGGTTTGTACCCTGTATCAATAAGAGAAGCTTCCTTGCTTTTTTATGAACTTATGCATTTTCTATGAACCCATATTATTTTATATAAGTTCCGATATTTTATATGTTTCATGCAAAATCATGCACTGCACATGAAATAAGTACTATTTTGATACTACGGCTATACACCGTTTCTGCAGTGAATGTTTGATTGTAATCTTCTACAGAAGGCTCTTGTAAAGAGCTACGATATCTTCTTTTGAAGGATCTTTTGGATTGCCTGGTGTGCAGGCATCTTTGATTGCAGATTCTGCTAAGAAATCAACATCTTCTTCTTTTACGATTGCTTTTAAGTCAGCTGGAATGCCAACATCAGAAGAAAGTTTCTTAACAGCGTCAACTGCTGCTTTTCTGTATTCTTCTACAGACATATTCTCTGTTCCTTCAACACCCATTGCTTTTGCGATATATTTGAATTTATCACCGGTAGCTTCTGCATTGTAAGCCATTACGGTTGGAAGTAAGATAGCATTTGCAACACCATGTGGTGTATCATATACAGCACCTAATTGATGTGC
>SVEB01000112.1 GCA_015057635.1 Lachnospiraceae bacterium
TGGGTCGAGGTTGGGAAGAATATATAAATTAAAAGAAAGAATAATATGGTGATTGCTAATTTCTTCTTCATCAAGTCTCCTTCCTTTCCATGTCTATAAATGTTCTACCTCACTATTTGTTAATATATTATCTCCCTCTTATATTATTCCTTTTTTATCCTGTTTTTTTGTACCAGAATTTATCCCTTCCTCCTATGCTGCATAAAATCATATAAATAAAAAACTGTGCCTTTGCAATCGCCTGCAACGGCACAGTTTTTTCCGTCTTTAAAATTCTTTATTTTTATAAATGGAAATGGATAAAAGCATGGACCCTGCTACCAATAATACAAGAAAGACTGGAATCACATAGGCAATTCGAGTTAGAGTCTCTTCCGACGGCATTTTTGCACCTGACTTTACAATACTCATAACGATAAGGGTCGGAATCATAATAATAGCAAGCATTGTAATCCTTGCCTTCTCCGTACCTAACTTTACAGTCACAGGCATTAATAAAGAAAAAAAGAAAAACGCAATTCCAATCATGACCGCACATACAAGAATGAACTCTTTTCCTAGTATATCGATTCCGTATAAAGCAGAGAACACGGTATAGATTATGAGAGCACCTAAAACTAAAAGGAATCCTAATAGATATTTCTCAATAATCACCTGTGTTTTGGACACCGGCATCGTAAGTACATATTTATCCCATTTTGCACGTTCGTCAAATGCAATCGCAGTAAGTGGCATCATAATACTTAACAAAATCAGCATCCAGCCAAAGAAATTAAAATTCCCGTTGGAAAAAGATAAGAAAGCATAGAATCCTGCAACCGCAAGATATGCAACTGCCTGCTTCTTTAAGCTTAACAGATCCTTTAACAGTAAGCCTATCATTTATCTTCCCTCCTTAATATAAAAAAGCATGATATCTTCGATCCCAGCGCGATCGATCACATAATTGCCTCGTATTCTTTCACGAAGGACAAGCGCTTCCACCCCAAAGCGATTCTTTCTTACTCCCTTGATTGCGGACTTCGGAATATCCCTTAACTCGGCTTCCGAACATTTTAGCACGCCGTATTTCTCTAGCAGTTCATCCTTGCTTTCTGAGAATACGATCTTTCCTTTATGGATAAAGCAGATATAGTCGCACACCTTTTCTAAGTCAGACAGAATATGGCTTGACATAAAGATCGAATGGGTCTCATCCTGAATGAATTCTAAGAAAGTATCTAAAATCTCATCCCTTACTACAGGATCGAGTCCGCTTGTAGCCTCATCCAGGAGAAGCAATTTTGTATCGTGTGCAAGCGCACATGCAATGGAAAGCTTCATTTTCATCCCTTTTGAGAAATCCTTTATCGCCTTCTTCTGAGGCAGCTCATATTTTTGAATCATCTGCTGGAACTTATCCGCATCCCATGTCTTATAGATACGTTTCATGAATGTATTCACATTGCTTACATTGAGATTCTCAGGAAAACAGCACTCATCCATCACTACCCCGATATTCTCTTTCATCAGGCTCAACGCTTCCTTCTGATTCTTTCCAAACAGATAGATACGCCCTTCCTCCTTATGAACCAAATCCAGTATCAGCTTGATTGTCGTGCTTTTTCCTGCTCCGTTCTCCCCGACAAATCCCATAATGCATCCTGCCGGAAGTTCTATATTTACATGGTCGAGTGAAAAACCGCTATAATGTTTTGTGACATTTTCCAGTTTCATTGCATAATCCATACTCACTACTCTCCTTCATACATCAGTCTCATCATTTCGATTAATTCATCCAGTGTAAGCCCAAGCGTCGCAGCTGTATCAATTACCTTCTGCATATTCTCTTCAATGGTGCGAAGCTGTTCTTCTTTAATAAAATCTGTATTCTTGCTTGCCACAAAGCTTCCTTTGCCGGTCATGGATACGATGAATCCCTCCCGCTCTAACTCCTCATAAGCACGCTTTGTCGTAATTACACTGATTCTCAGTTCCTTTGCCAGCAGTCTCATGGATGGCAGTGCATCTCCTGACTTTAATTCCCCCGCTATAATCAGATTTTTGATCTGTGTTACAATCTGGTCGTAAATGGGCTGTCCGCTGGAATTGCTGATAATAATATTAATAGCACTCACCTCTTTGCTGTTATCAATTCTATATTGTATATACTCATTATATACAATATACTCACATTGTCAATACACATATATACTAATTTTACCATTCGGAGTATGGACATTATTTTTTCCTGAACAAAATAACCTCACACCTCTAGCCTCTGCCTATCTTTTTTCTCAGGACGGGCATACTTTGCCATATCGACTCGTAAACCGTGTTCACATTTCCCAGCTTCTTAATGAATAGGAACGTTTCCTGAAGTCGCCTGTTAACTAAAAAAGCCACATTAAGAAATACAATCATGCATTCTTAACGTGGCAGCTTCTTTTTCGCTACAATATCATTCTTTTTTTCTACTTTATTATGTATACAGTCATCCTGTTTCAGTTCAATGGCGATTCCAATCAATATCACCAGAATAAGAAGGACGGATATAGCCGATGCCAGAACAGCGACCCACATATAATCGGTAAAGAAAAATACAACCGCAGTGGCCGCAGATGCTACGATATACGGAAACAGCATCGATGCAGGCTTTACCATATTAAACTTTTCTTTCACTTTTATCTCCTTCCTTTGTTTTAACTTTATCTTTATCGTAGCACAATTAAGAAAAGATTGCAAAGAAAAGTTCCTTTTATAACCATATCTTTTGCGTTTTTTTCCTCTATTTCTCACACAAAAGCAAAGAACTAAAAAAAGAAAGGACATACCCCTAGCGGAGTTGCCCCTTCCTTTCTTATTCCAGTTCGATACCTTAAAACGTTAAAATTCCCAGATGTTCGAGTAAGATCTTAACGCCCATTAAAATCAGGATGCATCCGCCGGCTAACTCTGCCTTGGATTTATACTTCACGCCAAACAGATTGCCGATTTTTACTCCGACCATGGACAGGGTAAATGTAACAACTCCGATAAAGCTGACTGCTGGCACAATATTAACTTTCATAAAAGCAAACATGACACCTACTGCCAGTGCATCAATGCTGGTTGCGACTGCAAGAACAGACATATTCTTAAATCCTAATGATTCCTGCATCTCCTTTTCCTCGTCACAACCCTCTTTTTCAAATGATTCCTTCACCATATTAAGACCAATCAGTCCTAACAGGACAAATGCGATCCAGTGATCCCATGCAGATATCTTATCCTGAAACTGTGTCCCTAACATATAGCCGATTAGCGGCATTCCTGCCTGAAAGATACCGAAATAAGCACCAACAATAGCTGCCTTCTTTAATGTGATTTTCTTCATGGACAGCCCCTTACAGACTGCGACTGCAAACGCATCCATGGATAACCCGACTGCCAGTACAAATAACTCGATTAAACTCATGGCCAATTCTCCTTACTTTTATTTTTTTCTTCTGTGCAAATGCACCCTCTAAGGAAAGCACCCGCATAAATCATGTTCCATAACCTCTTCTGATATTCTTTTTTCAATCTGCACAGCCCCTGGCACCATCGTGCATTTATCCCTACTGTTTGGCTATGAATTAAAAAAAGACCCATCTACAGAATTTTTTCTGTAGATAAGTCTCATTATTTAAAATAAAACCAGATATGCATCATATCAGTATGTTGGCTTTATTACATATTCATGCTAACTACTCCCTCATCTTCCTACGAATTATACCTATAAAACAGAAAATTGTCAAGGCGGACTGGAAAACCATTCCGCCCTTTTTCTCTGTTACTACAATATATGCAGAATCCAATCTTTTTTCTACAAATCAGGTATTTTCTTTCTTCAATGAATATGATATTCAAATAATGAAACTGTCCTCCCTGGTATGTTCGACAGCATTTCCTTAATATATCTTGCTCCGGTCTTCTTATAAAATCCCCTTGCATACGGATCACTTAGCACCCGGACGAAGTCTCGTTTTCTCTCCCGGCAGTACTTTGTCATAAACTCTATGCACTTTGTTCCGATTCCCTGTCCGATTAAATCGGGACTTAAAAACATATGATCTAAATAGTACCCATGGGAGATAAAAATACGTCCCTCATTTTTATCATTTGGTACATAAATCATAGAAAAGTATCCTACTACACTCCGGTCTGACTCCACAACATACACTTCATTCTTCTTAATGTACTCTTCCGTTATGGTAAGCTCATCCTTCCACAGTTGCATAAATGTCTCCGGATAATTCCAATAACGCTTTGCTGCAAATGAAATTGCGGTCAGCACTTCTGCTTCTGCCGGATCTGCTCTTCGAATCGAGATCATCCTATCCCTCCTGGAAATGACAGTTTCTATATGTAGCAAAAGAAGTCCGGTTGTTTTACCTAATTTTAACATATAGAATCTTTTTTCGCAAACAAGCTTTTCTTCCTGATTATTTCCTTCCTGACAAAAACTATGCGAAACCTCCCTTTTTTATTCTTTAATTCTTCTCTAATGTATCTTTTCTCCAGTAATGTTATAATGGAAAAAAAGCTTAGAGGAGTTATTGTATGAATGAAATAATTAGAGCAAGACTTGACCTGTTATGTGATAATTATCAGGCAGCTTCCGCTTACACCCATTTTGACAACAACATCACCAGGATTTTTTCCTCTCTTGTCTGCTGCAATGAAGGAAAATCCGGAAATCCCGAGAAAATAAAAGAAATGAAGGCTCTTATTAAAGAAAAGGCCGGAATCTTTTCCAGATTCCGCAACAATCTTTTGGTTCCGCTCTCCACCGAACTTTCCTTAGAAGCCAATCCAGAACAATGTTTTTTAAATACCCTTCATGTTTACGATCTGTTAAAGCAGCAGAAATTCTCTTCCTCCGATTACTTAGCAGCCGCAGCTCATGCTATCTCTACAGGATGTGAACCTTTTGATTATCCTCGCATCTGTGAAAGAGCAAAAACCTTCTATCAGGATATGAAGGAAAACCACCCATTCTTAACCGGGCAGAACGACTATGTATATGCCGCTATGCTAGCCATGAGCGATTTAAGTCCACAATCCGGAACAAACCGTATGGAGCTATTTTACATAAACTTAAAGAAACATTTTGGTCAAGGAAACGGTCTTCAGTCTTTAAGCCATATTTTATGTATGGCGGATGAAACCGACAGTCTGGTAATCGATCGTGTGATCAGTCTGCATGATAAATTAAAGGAAATGAGATTTGATATGAATCATCCATATACCCTCTCCCTCCTTGGCATACTCGCTCTCATCACCGATGACATGGACGCAATGGCCGCTGATATAGCCGAAGCTCATAATTATCTTAAAGATAAAAAAGGATTTGGCAGCTGGTCTCTTACAAAAGCACAGCGCCTTTTAATCACTTCCTCTGTTGTTGCCACGGTATATGCTGATCAGGCCAAATCCGGCACCTTAAAGAATACGATCGCATCCAACATCACAAACCTGCTCCTTGCAGAACAGGCAGCCATGATTGCAATGATTACCGCCGCCTCTGTAAGTACCGCCGCCTCCAGCAGCAACTAGCACCTTCCCATGAAAAGTGCACCCAACACCTACTGCCAAAACAGCACTTAACATCCTACTATAAAAAACACTACCTAACCCTGCTACCAAAATAGCACTTAGGACCGTGCTATAAAAAAATAATATTTAACCCTGCTATGAAAATAGCAGCCTTCCTACTCGAAACACAACTAATACAGCAGGGAGCAAAAGAGAGGGTGACGCCTGGGGCTTTTGTTTCCCGAATGTCCGGCTCATGACGAACAAAAGCAGCCTTCGTCTTTGAATAGCAGACAGTGATTTTCTGTCTGATAGTCAAAGATGAAGGCTGTTTTTGTCCGCTCATGCGTCCGAACATCGGGAAATAAAAGCCCCAGGCGTCACCCTCTCTTTTGCTCCCTGCGTCCCTTCTGACTCTGTGAATCTCTGAATCTCTGAAGCTCTATGCTGTCTCTTCAAACTGGGAGTTATATAGGTCGGCATAGAAACCGCCGCGTGCTAATAACTCTTCGTGATTTCCCTGTTCCACAATATCGCCGTCCTTCATAACAAGGATAACATCCGCGTCACGGATTGTGGACAGGCGGTGTGCGATAACAAAGGAAGTTCTTCCTTTCATTAAGTTATCCATCGCCTTCTGAATCCGAAGTTCGGTTCTTGTATCGACAGAACTTGTCGCTTCATCTAAGATTAAGATCTTTGGATCTGCAAGAATCGCTCTTGCGATTGTCAGAAGCTGCTTCTGTCCCTGTGACACATTGCTTGCTTCTTCATTCAATACCATGTTATAGCCATCCGGAAGTGTTGTAACGAAATGGTGTACATAGGCAGCCTTTGCCGCTTCTATTACTTCTTCATCGGTAGCGTCTAACTTACCATATCGAATATTCTCCTTGATGCTTCCATTGAATAACCAGGTATCCTGCAATACCATACCGAACATCTCGCGAAGCTCAGAACGGTTGAAATCTCTGACATCATGACCGTCAATTAAGATCGCGCCTTCATTTACATCATAGAAACGCATTAGAAGTTTGATCATCGTGGTCTTTCCGGCACCAGTAGGTCCTACAATTGCTACTTTCTGTCCAGGCTTAATCTTAGCGGAGAAATCATTGATGATTGTCTTCTCTGGAATATATCCAAAGTGAACATTCTTAAATTCCACACTGCCTTCCAAATCATCGATCTGAACCGGATTTGAAATGGTAACATCCTCTTCTTCCTCACCTAAGAATTCAAAGATACGTTCCGAAGCAGCTGCTGTCTGCTGAAGCTGGTTGGAAATCTGTGCAATCTGTGCTACCGGCTGGTTAAACTGTCTTACATACTGAATAAAGGACTGAATATCACCAACCTCAATGCTTCCCTTAATTGTTAAGTAACCACCCATGATGGATACTGCTACATAGCCGATATTTCCGACAAATGTCATGATTGGCATCATCATACCGGATAAAAACTGAGATTTCCAGGCTGACTGGTATAAAGTATTATTTGATTTCTCAAATTCCTCTATTACTTTTTCTTCCCCGTTGAATACTTTCACAACTGTGTGACCGCCATACACTTCCTCTACCTGACCGTTTACGTGACCTAGGAATTCCTGCTGTGCCGCAAAATGTTTCTGTGATTTCTTTACAATGAATCCGATTAAAATCATGGATAACGGAAGAGTTAGGATACCGATTAGCGTCATGCTTCCGCTGATGGAGATCATCATGATAAGGATACCGATTAAGGTAGACACAGATGTGATGATCTGGGTAATGCTCTGGTTTAAGCTTGTGCTTAAAGTATCGACATCATTTGTAACAATGGATAATACTTCACCGTTTGTCTTCTTATCAAAATATTTCATTGGCATACGGTTAATCTTTTTTGAAATCTCTTCTCTTAACTGGTTGATGACTCTTTGGGATACCCCGGTCATAATCCATCCCTGGATAAAGGAGAAAATCGCACTGATTACGTATAAGCTCACTAAAATTACCAGAATTCTTGCAATCTTATCAAAATTAATTCCGCCCGTCCCGGAAATCTTTGCAATCAGACCATTAAAAATTTCGGTTGTTACTTTACCAAGCACCTTCGGTCCAATAATGGAGAATACCGTACTGCCGACTGCAAATATAATAACAAAGAAAATATTGATCTTATATTTTCCAATATATTTTGCCAGCTTGCCAATGGAGCCTTTGAAGTCTTTTGCCTTCTCACCCGATCCCATCATTGGGCCGCCACCCATTGGACCTCTTCCCCTCGGTCTTTTATTCATACTACTCATGGTCTGCACCCTCTTTCTCAAGTTCTGCCTGAGATAACTGAGAAGCAGCTATCTGGCGATATACTTCACAGGATTTCATCAGTTCATGGTGGGTTCCTTTTGCTACAATCTTGCCCTCATCTAACACTAGGATCTGCTCTGCATGTAAGATAGTGCTGATTCTCTGCGCTACGATGATCATAGTGCTGTCTGCGATTTCCTGTTTCAATGTCTTACGCAGTGTTACATCCGTCTTATAGTCAAGAGCGGAGAAACTATCATCGAAGATATAGATATCAGGATTCTTTGCAATCGCTCTTGCAATGGAAAGACGCTGTTTCTGACCGCCGGATACGTTAGCACCGCCCTGCGCGATATGCTCATTATACTTGTCGTCTTTCTGTTCAATAAAGCTTTCTGCCTGTGCAATCCTTGCCGCACGCTTGATTTCTGCTTCTGTAGCATCTTCCTTGCCGTAACGAAGGTTCGAATCAATGGTACCGGAGAATAAAATGCCCTTCTGAGGTACATATCCGATGCGCTCTCTTAACTCATGCTGAGATACCTCATTGATTGGGATGCCATCTATCTTGATAGAGCCACCAGTGATATCATAAAGTCTAGGAATTAAGTTTACCAGTGTGGACTTTCCGCTTCCGGTGCTTCCGATAATCGCAGTTGTCTCACCCGGTCTTGCAGTAAAGGTAATGTCGTGAAGCACATCCTCATCCGCACCTGGATAACGGAAGTTTACGTGCTCAAACTGAATAAGTCCTTTTTCGCTTTCTTGGAATGTCTTCACTTCTTTTGCATCCTGAATGGAGAATTCAGTATCCAGTACTTCGGAAACACGTTTTGCGGATACTGCCGCACGTGGAAGCATAATGGAGATCATAGTAAGCATTAAGAAGGACATAATGATCTGCATTGCATACTGCATAAATGCCATCATATCACCAACCTGCATATTTCCATTGTCAATTCCCTTTGCACCAAACCATAAGATCAGTACCATAATACCGTTCATAATAAACATCATGACTGGCATCATAAAAGTCATAACACGATTAACAAATAAGCTTGTTTTTGTTAAATCACGATTTGCTTTTTCAAAACGCTTTTCTTCATGACGTTCTGTGCTGAATGCACGGATAACGGAAAGACCGGTTAAAATCTCTCTTGTCACTAAATTTAAGCGGTCCACTAATTTCTGCATGCTCTTGAACTTTGGCATCGCTACCGCAAATAGCACGCCTACCACACCCATGATCAGGACAACCGCAAGTGCAATGATCCATGCCATGGACACGTTTGTGTTCAATACCTTAAATACACCGCCAAGACCAAGGATTGGTGCATATAAAATCATTCGAAGCACCATAAAGATTAACTGCTGTACCTGCTGAATATCATTTGTGCTTCGCGTAATTAAGGAAGCGGTAGAAAACTTATCGAATTCATTGTTGGAAAAGTTCACAACCTTTTTAAATACCTGACTTCTGACGTCACGGCCAAATCCGGCTGCTACTTTTGCTGCGATAAAACCAACTATAATTGTGGCTCCCATCGCTACAAGCGCAAGGCCTAACATCTTTAAGCCTGCAAGGATGATATAGTTAATCTGTATCTGATCGGTATTGATCCCTACCGCTTTATATTCTGCCTTCACGCCGGCCACCGCACTCTGTCTTAATGTGCTTTCCGGCATCGCAGAAAACTGTTCCAATATCTGATCCACTAGCACCTGGCGCTGTTCTTTCGGCATCATTTCCATAATCTGAAGAACACTGTAACTCTCACCGCCGGCTGGCATATTCTTAATAAGCTCTGCCTTTAAGGCTGCTGTCATATCAGAATCTGTGCTGAACATGGTTACTAACATCATAGCATTGGTCATCGCCGCTTCTAACTGATTTAGCTCGCTTTCTGTCAAATCGGTTCTGATATGAATATTTTCTGTCTCTAGGACTGGATACTTTTTCACATACTTATTGTATGTAGCCTCATTTAGTTCCTCTTTGTTATATAACTGGTATGAACTCTCTACCGTCTTTATTTCCGATTCATTCAAAAATAAACGAAGACTCTGGTAGGTGCTCTCTCTCATCACTTCCGGTGCCGCCTCTGTAATACCGCCCTGCTGAATTCCCACATCGACAATATCTGACGTATAACTTGGAAGGGATAAATCACAATATGCCTGTAAAACCAACAGTGCGAATACTGCTATAATTGGCACAATTGATTTTTTCAAATATCGCATTAACTTAAGCATGACTCTCCTCCTTCATATCATCCATTTTCTTGGTTTTATCCTCTACAATATCATACAGCTTATTTAAGATCCGGATCAGCTCACTGGCATCCTCATCCCCTAATGCATTTATGATATCGTTCGTAAAAGCCTCTCCTTTTACCTTTATCCTCGAAACAGCTATCTGCCCTTCCTTAGAAAGCACTACATAGACATTTCTACGGTCTTTTTTATCTGTAATCCTCTCAATAAACCCTTTCTCCTCCAGGATACGGAGCATCTTGGATATCGCTGACTTTGTGACATGCATATGCGTCACAAGCTCGCCCACTTTCACTCCTTCCCCCTGATCGTTGCATTTTTTCTTTTCTTCCATCAGATAGTCAATCATTCCAAGGGTAGCAATCTCACGGCTGTATACATCATTTGCCTGATGACAGCATCTAATCTGACGTTTCAGCTTATTCAGTACATCGAAAAAACGAGAGGAATAATCGTTCTCTCTCTTATCCTGCATTTTATCATTCACCGCCTTAACTGTTGAGTACCTCAACTATTATATTCTGTATTATTGTTTTGTCAATCCTAATTGTATCATTTAATCAACTTCTCATTTTTATTTACGTTTTTTTTATTTTGGTACCTATAAATACTAGTATTTTTACAAATTATTCCCTATCCCTTCCTATGTCTTGTTTTTTCATCTTTTTTGCTATCTGCTTTTTTAATCCAAACAATACTCTATTCCATTGGGAATCCGTCCATTCCCTTGACGAATATTTGTAAAATGCTGTATGATACTAGAAGTATCGCCTTCCCGGCTGCAGGCTTATCCTTCTTGTCCGGTGGCATACAATGATAATGTACATAGAAAGGATTTCATCATGGACTTACAAACACAGGAATTACAATCCGATTACTATCACAATCCGGTACAGCGTGGCTTCTTCCCCGATCCATCGGTCATTCGTGTCGGTGAGGATTATTATATGGTAAACTCCTCATTTCAATATTTTCCTGCCATTCCAATCTCTCATTCAAAAGACATGATTCACTGGGAGATCATCGGGCATGCTGTTACAAATTCCGACTGGCTTGATTTATCCGATATTAAAGATTCCCATGGAATCTGGGCTCCTGACATCTCTTACCATAACGGAACCTTTTACATATTTGCTTCTCTTCGTTTAAATGGAGACGGCTCGCGTGACAATCATGTACTGCGCAGACAGCTTGTTGTCACTTCCAAGAACCCGGAAGGACCTTACTCACGCCCAACATGGCTTGAGATCGATTCCATTGACCCATCCCATTTTATTGATGATGACGGCTCCCACTATATGATTATCGCACCCGGTGCAAGGGCCATTCGCTTAAGCGATGACTGCCGCAACGTGCTAAGCGAACCAATCACACTCTGGCCTGGAACCGGTGAGCGCTGTCCAGAAGGGCCTCATGTCTTAAAGAAGGATGGCTGGTACTATATTATCTTAGCGGAAGGCGGCACCGGCTACGGTCATGGCATTAATATCGCTAGATCCAAAAACTTCTTTGGTCCTTATGAAGCCTGTCCTTATAATCCGATTTTAAGACAGCTTGATCCACTTGCCCATATCCAACGTGCTGGACACGGAAAACCGGTACAGGCGCAAGACGGCTCCTGGTGGATGTTCTATCTGTGCGGGCGCAGAGCCTGCGGCAACTTTACCACCCTTGGCAGGGAAAGCGCTCTGGACCCGATCACCTTTACCGAAGACGGATGGTTTGTTGTAAATGACAAAAAAGGGCCAAGCATTCTGCAGCACAGTCCTAACCTGCCACAGGTACGTTACCCAAAGGTAATGCTCGATGACTTCGATGATAAGACGCTTTCCCTTACCTGGGAATTTGTTCGCAACCCGGATTATGGCTCCTTTTCTTTAGAAGAACGTCCCGGTTATCTGCGCCTTTATACAACTGACGGCACCTTAGATGAAATTCGTGCCAAGAATATCTTAGTGCGCCGTGAGCAGGAATTAAGCTATAAGGCGAAAACATGTCTTGAATTCCTGCCATCAAGGGATGGCGAACAGGCTGGACTTACCTGCTATTACAGTACCAAAACATATATCCGTTTCAGCCTTTGCCATGAAGGCAGCCGTAAGCTTCAGCTGATTGCCAATAAAGGAGAAGGTGAGGAAGTGATTCGGGAGATTGACGGAATAAGAGAATGCCCTATTTATCTGAAGGTCGAGGTGAATAAATTAGTGCGAAGTTTTTCTTACAGTTACGACAATGATCAGTGGATTTCCGTAGCTACGCTTGATTACTGTACGTTTTTAAGTGATGAAGGCATTCCTTCTGACCGAAAGCGCCACACAGGAACCATGGTTGGCCTCTACGCCTCCAATGGTGGATGCGGCTCTCGTATTCCTGCTGACTTTTCCTTTTTCTCCTACACGGACCACATTGAATGGTAACTGTCATTTCTGTTATCACGAAACAGAAATAAACAAAAAAAGTCTTTGTTTTCACTAAAAATATAATAGAAAAGCAAAAGGAGGAAGCGGATGATTTTAGACAGATCAGACTGTAAAAAATCATCCACTTCCTCCTTTTGTGTTTATCAAACCGTTCATGATCTCTGCTTTTTATTTGTTCTGAATTCTAAAATCCCATGACTGAAAGTTGCTATAATAGCGGCCAATATGTGATGTGAATTTAAGAATGCAGTATCCGGGATCGTCTTCACCTCCAGGATAAAATAACGTATTTCCCTTGTTCCATACCATATGTTTTATTTCTTTATCCTCTAATACTTCTACCGTTCCCTGCAATGTGACCCCGCGATAATACTTTGAGTCACAAAAATATAGACATGCTTTGCTATTAAAGCGGTACTGGCTTACTTTTGCTGAATTGGTATTGGTAGAAAGATAAAAAACCTGTAAGCCTTCCCGAAACCTTGGTGCAAGCATTGCCTTAGTGGAAGGATATCCATTCTTGTCTACCGCGCTTAAAAAACAGACGCCCTGATTCTCGATGAGAGATTCCGCCATCTCTTTAATATTCCCCATTCGAACATCTCCTTATAAGAAGCACTTCCAGATACTTAGCAAAGTACTTTTCTTACTATTTATAGCGCGGTTTTCTTATTTTAGAACACGTCCTTTTGCTCCCTAGTTCGTAAAGAAGTCGAGTATGTTCCATCCATCTGATGAATGTGCCTTATATAACTCCGTATAACCACATCTTCTGCAACTTATTGTAATAAAACGTTTATTCTGAACGTCAAATATCTTGGCAAAGTTTCCTCCTGTCGCCTGAAACTGATCCGATTCATATTCATTGCAGCCACACTTTGAGCACACATACGGTCTTCGATCCATGTTTTTTTCCTCCTGATTTCTTCAATGTCTGTATTATAAGGTGGCAAAATTAAAAGAAGATTAAATCCACCTTATAGATTGATTTAATCATCTCTAACATAGAAAAAGGCCTTCTAAAAATGCTTTGGCTGGTTTGCCTAAGTTTTTTTAGAAAGCCCTGTTTCAGAATCAATGCCTTTCGCTGATGATTGTTAGCGGTTGCATTCCTCGTTCTCCTTTGCAATCGCGACCAAACAGATCACGCCTGCACCAAGCACTCCTCCGACTAATAATCCAATCACAAAGCCAACCATATTTCTCTCATCTTCCTTCCATTCAAAAATAGTAGGAATAGTATGGCATTTTTCCCATCTTTTATTCAGCTGTCGACTCAATCCATTCGATTCGTTCTTTCATACACTCCGCACAGGAGCGACACCCTGATGTACTAATGCATACGCTTCCTGCGAACGGGCATTCTTCACTGCTCGCCATGCTCCGTATCAAAAATGCCTTCTCCTCTTCCGTGCATATAATCTGAATCATATTCTCCCACATCCATCGGTGTTCTCTGTTCTATTATATCCACTTTTTACCTGAGTTATCATAGTTTTATCCACATAATAAAAGATTTCGTCCCCTTCCCCTCCTGACTGCAGAACCTATCATTTTCTGTGGATACAGAGTGCTTTTTTATTATCATCTCACTTTCCATTAAGCTAGAAATAACGTACGATAATAATATACACCTAACAGCAGATAACTGATATAAGCTAAAAGAATCGTTCCTGCCGCTTCCAGGCAAAAAACATTCTTCTCCTTTGCGATGCGGGAAATCCCAGGAAGGATAGCATGCAGCTTTACATAAAGCACATAGCCGAATACCGTCCCTAATGTATTCAGTAACACATCATCGATATCTGTTCCCCTGCATAATACAAGCTGGGAACATTCAATTAACAGCGATACGATAAATCCGAAGAATAACGTCCGCTTAAAGGAATAAAATCTCTTCCATAAAAACGGAAGGCCAAATCAAAACGGTACAAATAACATTACGTTCCCGATAATATTGGCCGCTGCATATTCAACCTCTTTATTCTTAATCGCACTTCCTAGCATATCCACAATCCCATAAAACGGAACAAGATTCACCTCTTCCATACGCAGATCAGTATGGAATCCGCTCATCGGCGTCACTCCGGTAATCGCGAAGATTCCTACAACACCTAATGTAAACAGCAGGCTGCATATGATATGCCCTCTGCTGCACGGCTTCTTACGTATTCGAAACACGATATAAATTCCTGCATAAACTGCGGCCAGATATGGCAGCAGCCGGAATAAATCGTTTAAAACATTCTTCATAAAACTCACTTCCTCAGCCATTTTTTCAGCATAGTATTCTGTCATGCCTTTTACCTCCCTATTATCCTACAGGACAAATATTAAGATGGCTGATAGCGGATTCTTAAGAATTTATGAATAATTTAATGCGTATTAGCGCTATCTCTCCCTTAAAAAATCCTTTTTGGTGCAAAAGCAGCTGTCTTAACTGCTTCTGCAGTTTTCTTGCATTGGCAAGCATCTCTTCTGTAACCATCCCATCATCATACCGATAGCGAAGATAATCCTGCTTTAACCGTTCTGCTGCCTCTGCACTCCCATACCTCTTTGCTTTTTCCATGAAACAGGTGAAGTTCTCGCCTTCCTCTATCCCAACTCCAAACTGCTCCAACAGATGATACCAGAATGCAATCGTTAGCTCATACTTTCCTGCTGTATTCTCTTTTCGATAGTGCCGGTCATAACGGGTAAACCGGATCAAAAACCATACCGCGAAGATAAGCAGTGTCGTGCCCCCAAACCCCTTTGCCATATGCCAGATCCGTGCATCATCATAGTCCTCCTGTTCTTGCATTTCCTCGAAAACAGGCGTTATAATCGTTACCTGTGCCTCTTCCTCCTCTTCTATCTCTTCCTCATTTCCAGCCACTTGAGGCCTTCCTTCTTTTCTCTCCCATGGCTGGTAACGCTGTTCCCCATAAGAAGGAGTAGCTTCAAACGGAATCCAGCCTGCTCCCTTGATATAGCATTCACACCAGGCATGTGCCATCGTACCGGTCGCAGCAGTCGTAAGATTTTCGTCTTCTTCAAATGGCACGCAGAATCCCTGCACATAACGGGATGGGATTCCAATACATCTGGCAAGCACGGCTAGCGCGGAAGCATGATAGGTACAGTACCCCTCAAGGGACTCAAATAAAAAATAGTCTACTACATCCTGCCCCTTTGGTGTCCCTTCCGGTGTGGTTGTATAGGCGTAACAGGATACATACTGCTCTAACGCCTTCATTTTCTCATAATCTGAATTCATATCTTTTGTAACATTCTCTGCCAACTTCTTAACCCGCTCTGGAAGCGTAGCCGGAAGGGACAGATAATTGCGTTTTATATATTCTTCTCTCTCCTTTAAGATTGTCTCAATCTCTTTCCCTGCCTTTTCCGAAAGAAAACTAAATGTCCGACGAAGCTTCTTTACTTCCTCTTCGGTTAAATTCTCATCCCCATATTCACACTCTTTGCGCTCCCTTAAAAATTCCTCCATATAAACGCTGTTCAGATTCAGATACATATACTGTACCCGGTACATGCGTCCTTTTTCGGTGAGGCTTGTGAACATATAACCTTTCTGCTCATATTCATACGGATAGGCAGGCGGTGCCATTGAGATTTTGGTTGTCTTTAACGGCGCAAACAAAGACTTTGTATAAATATCCTCGTATGTAATTGTAAGCTCCCGAAGGCTAAAATACGTATTATAATCTTCAATCCGCCCGGTTTTATATAAGCCGTATAAAAGTTCCCACAGATCGACCTGATTCTCGGTATACTGATCCGACTTCAGATACTGTGTCTCCTCATACTCTTCCTCCCATCCATCCTCGGTATAGATATTCTTCATATTACCGTTCAAATAGGCGGCAGGACTTTTGGTCCGGTTTGTCTTTACAAGAAGGATCGTATCGCCATTTTCCTGAATGCTTCCTCCTATCTTCCCGCTTTCACTATATCCCGAAAAGGAAATGCCGAAATCCGCCTCGTCCTTATCTGCAAAAATCCGAATCTGCATGATCAGCCGTTCCGCCCTTTGCACCACCCGCTCTGCCGCCTTCGTAAACACGGACCAGTCGATTGGTTCTTCTCTTACCGGAATCACAGCCAAACACAGACAGGCCATTAGAATAACAGGGAGCAGATGAGTGATGGCAAGAAGATTTCTCTTTGTGTCCCTTTGCTTTAACGCAATTCCCACTAACCCGAAAAAAGCATAACCCATCATGCCAAACAAAGTAAGTCTTCCGGTCTGTGTATGCGTAATAAGAAGGAGAAATGGAACCGCTGAGCAGATTCCAATGCCTGCAAAATGAAGAAGACGATATCTTTGTATAAAGAATGCAAAGGTCCCAATGAGAATGCCGCCAGCCATGACAGTAAGATAGCCATACCACCCTTCTTTAATTTCTTCAAGATGAATAACGGAGAGAAGCCATGTCCCATAAGAACGGATTCCATTATAAAAGCCTGCTTTTCCGGCCGACATGTAAAACACAATACCGATCAGTACAATGCCTGCCATCCCATATAACGGACCTCGTTTTACATTCGTGCCGATTGCCTCAATATAGATGCACTCCACAGCTAACATCAGTACATACCAGTATGCTTTTACCGGAATTTCATAATAATCCAGAAACAGCCCCATTATCCCAAATGACAGCATCAGAGTGCAAAAGTAAGAATAGGCATATTTGTCTGCAAAACGCTTCCACTTATTCATATCTTCCTCCTACGATGCTTCCAGAACTTCTCTGATATCCTGTTCCGGGTCTATTTCATACAGATGTATGCGTGGATCGATGGCATCCCGTTCTTCCTTTGTGACCTCTCTTCTGATTAATACAACCGTTACATCAATTCCTAACTGAAGCGCAAATCGGAAACACTCTCTTTTCGCCTGTGCAAGCGATCCGGTCACAAAGATATAATGCGTGCCGCCCTGAAGCCCCATCAGTGCTCTTACAAATTTCGAAAGGCTATCCTTTTCTGAAAATACCGTATGGCAGCACAGATAATAAAATGTCTCAAAATCCTGTTTTTCATAAATAGCGAACTGCTTTTCCTCCGTAGCGCAGATACCGGCATAGAGAGGAATTCCCGCAAGACAGAAATAATTTGCTAATGCAATGCCCGTCTCAATCATCTTATCTTCATAAATCAGACTTTTTAATTCCTCCGTTTCTTCTTTATGAAAATCGCATATTAAAACAACCTCTGTCTTCGGTTCATCCACATACTTGCGGACTAAAAGCCGCCCTTCTCTGGCACTTGCCTTCCAGTTCACACGCTTTAAGGCATCCCCTTCCTGGTACTGTCTCACTTCGGCATCCGGAATCAGATCCGCACTCAGATCCCATTTGCGCTTCTTCTCATCAAACTGCTTTGGTGCCGCCGCTAACTCCCGAATGTCTACGATCCTTGGATTTACCGTAACTTTAATATAAGACGGGCATGGGTATATGATTGTAAAAAGATGAAAGAAATCCTTTGTAATCACAGAATTGATTCCAACCGTATACTGTCCCCGGTATCGACACCGGATCGTTGTCTTTTTATCGATCTTCTCCCCCGGAAGCAAACAGTAGCTTTTATTAAGATCCATAGCCTCCACCTCGGATTTGTCCGTTAAGAATGTGACCTTTACATAGGAATAGGTCAGAAAATCCTCATTTGCTAAAACAAACTGATACGGAACAACCTGTTCCTTAATGACCGTAAGCTGGTCCATATACTGATAGATACGGAATCTACAGTGTACATAAAATACATATAAGAAGCATAGGACCGGCACAAGGAGCGTCGCATAAAAAATCGTATATGGGATTATGCCTCCCTTTCTTCCAACAATTATCCCTGCACCGATTATGGCAAGAAACATTAAGAATTTTCGCATCCTACTCCTCCTGCCTTATACCCGGAATACCGGAACACGGATCTTCTTGCAAATTTCTGCAAGAATCTGTTCTGCCGTGGCATGATTCATCTTAGCATCCATGGAAAGCACAAGACGATGGCACAATACAGCTTCCGCCACCTTTGCGATATCCTCGGGTATTACAAATTCCCTTTTCAGAAGGTAGGCCTGTGCCTGTGCTGCTCTCATCAGGGCTAAGAGCGCACGGGGACTCGCACCAAGTATCAGACCGTTATGTTCTCTGGTTGCCTTCATAATCTCTGCCATATAGGCAATCAGATCTTTATGTACCCGAACCTGTTCCACCTCTTTTCGCATGCTTACTACCTCTTCAATCGAAGCGGCCGGCTTTAGGGTAGATACTCTTTCCCCTTTTAAAAACTTTTCTGCCATCCGAACCTCTTCTTCCTGATCCGGATACCCGATGCTTATTTTCATCATAAAACGATCCAGCTGTGCCTCCGGTAGATGATAGGTTCCTAAAAAATCAATCGGATTCTGAGTAGCAATTACCATAAAAGGTTCTTCAATCTGATAAATCACCCCATCCGTCGTCACTTGCTGCTCCTCCATTGCTTCTAAGAGGCTTGCCTGTGTCTTCGGAGACGTTCGATTGATTTCATCCGCCAGCACAATATGGTTCATGATTGGGCCCTTCTTATAGGTAAACGTTCCTGATTTCATATCATAAACGGATACGCCAAGTATATCCCCCGGCAGCGTATCCGGTGTAAACTGAATTCTTCCAAAGCTTGCGTCAATGGACCTTGCTAACGCATTGGCAAGCGTTGTCTTTCCGACTCCCGGCACATCCTCTAAAAGAAGATGCCCTCCTGCTAAAAATGTGATCAGAAGTTTTTCCACCACATCCTCTTTTCCAATCAACACACCATTAATCTCTTTCCTAATTCTGTCCACACATTCCCCAAATTCCATGAATGCCTCCCTCTGCTAAGCTGCTTTGTAATTGCCCAGATCCTTTCCTTTAATAACTACGTTTGTCTATTTGGACAAAAAAAGACAGTCCCCAATATGTTCTTGGTTTCTGTCTCTCCATCAGCTGCCTTGCTGTCTTATTTAGTCAAAACTTACTATCTGTTTTTTATTGCCGTCTTATCATTGTATTTTCTTTGTTCTTCTATTATTATACAGAAGCTTGTTTCATTGTTCAATCCACGTACTTCTATTTTTTCTTATTTCATTCGACAAATTTCTATGTAATTTGAACTTCCTATCTATTTTTGTGCCTGCCTGCTGGCATTTCAGGCGGACGAGCCTAAAATAAAGTACGATGATGGCATTTATAATCTAGCAGAGAATCCCACGATGCTCGACAGCAGTCGAGAATACAATCTGGGTACTGGTTCGCCCAAAATACTGAATCTTTCCGATAAACTGATCCAGTTCCATAGTACTCTTAAATGCCACCTTGATTAACATCGAATAATGTCCGGTCACACAGCTGCATTCCAGCACATTCGGACATTCTTTAATAAATGGATAAAACTCCGGTTTTTGGTTTGGCTCCACTTCCAGATTGATAAATGCGGTAATATGATAGTTTAATTTCAGCCAGTCAATCTCTGCATGGTATCCTTTGATAATACCTTCCTTCTCCATCCTGTCAATTCTCGCGGCCACCGCCGGTGATGACAAAAATACATGCTCTGCAATCTGCTTTAACGGCATTCTCGCATCCTTCATTAGCAGCCTGATAATCTCAGTATCGATATGATCCATTGTTTTATCCTCTATTCTCTATTTTTATATATCTCTCTTATCTTTATAAGGTAAACCCATATAAATACTTTTGCAAGATATCTGTGACTATTTTCTTAATAAAATTAAGTTATTCTCTATTTTTATATTATTTTCGAGTAATATCGCTATATCAGGATAGAAATCTCATGCATCAGACAGAGGAATCCAAAATCCCCGGTTAATTAAATTAAGTTATTTTGGAATATACCTTTAAAAAGAAAGGCGGGTACCTAAAAATCGTTTTATAATACGCAATCACGCCTCTTCTATTTACGTGCTACCAAATTCGTGCTATTCTCCTAAGCATGAATTAGGAACGCCAAAATAAAATCGATATATGAGGAAATGATTATGAATTATAGAATGGAAGCCGATTCAATCGGATCAATGTTAGTACCAGCAGATGCCTACTACGGCGTACAGACCCTTCGTGCAAAAAATAACTTCTTTATTACTGGAAGACCGCTTCATCCTGCCTTTATTCGCAACCTGGCAAATATCAAGAAAGCTGCGGCCATCACAAACTGCCACGCAGGACTTCTTCCTGTAGCGGTCAAGGATGCCATTGCAACTGCATGTGATGAGATCGTTGCCGGCAACTTAGCAGAAGAGTTTATTACAGATGCCATCCAGGGAGGTGCCGGGACATCTGCTAACATGAATGCAAATGAAGTGATCGCAAACCGTGCCATTGAACTGCTTGGCGGAACAAAAGGGGATTATTCAATCGTTCATCCGAATGACCACGTGAATATGTCTCAGTCTACAAACGATGTGATCCCTAGCGCCGGCAAACTCACTGTATTAGAACTGCTTCCAAATGCCATCGCCGAATTAAAACGATTAGAACGTGCCTTCCATAAGAAATCGATTGAATTTGACAGCATATTAAAAATGGGGCGTACACAGTTACAGGATGCGGTTCCGATGCGCCTCGGTCAGGCATTTTCCGCTTATCAGAATGTAATCCGCCGCGATATCGCACGCCTTGAGAAAGCTATGGATGAAATGCATACCCTGAATATGGGCGCAACTGCAATCGGTACGGCGATCAATGTAAGCCCTTATTATCTGAGTCATATCGTAGATACTATTAATATTGTCTGCCATACTTCCTGCCGTCAGGCCGATGATCTATTCGATGCCACTCAGAATCTGGACGGATTTGTGACCGTATCCAGCACCTTAAAAATATGCGCTGTAAATCTTTCTAAAATCTGCAACGACCTGCGCCTGCTCTCAAGCGGCCCAAAGACCGGAATAGGTGAAATCAGCCTTCCTGCAAAACAAAATGGTTCCTCTATTATGCCTGGAAAAGTAAATCCGGTCATCCCGGAAGTGGTATCTCAGGTTGCCTTCCGTATTATCGGAAATGACACGGTCATCACAATGGCTGCAGAAGCAGGACAGCTTGAGCTAAATGCATTTGAACCCGTTATCTTTTTAAGCCTTTTTGAATCTATTGAATGCCTTAAAAGAGCCTGCGCTACCTTAATCGACAACTGTATTGAAGGGATTACCGCCAATACAGACCGCTGCAAGGAATTAGTGGAAGCAAGCGTTGGCATCTCCACTGCTCTCTGCCCATATATCGGCTATACAAAATCGGCTGAACTGGCAAAGAAATCTTTAAAAACCGGTCGCAAACTTCGTGAGCTTGTATTGGAAGAAGGTCTCCTAAACGCAGATCAGCTAAACTCCATCTTAAATCCGCTTACTATGACATCCCCAGTCTACTTAAAAGAAAAAACCGGCTCAGAAGAATAATCAAGAAAAATCCCGTCTGTCAGTATAGACTGCAGACGGGATCCTTTTACTCCTTAATTCTTATAAAAGCTCGCGAATATCATCTTCGGTCACTCTAAGATCTTCATCCGGCTCATATCGCTTCACTACATTTCATTGTAATTTTCTTTTATATCCCTTGCTTCCCATTCTTTCCTCCGTTATTTCCGTCAATCCCTCCGATTTATATCTTGACTTGCCTGCCTTTCTTCAGTATCATGGAACCGTTCATATATGCTCTTTTTTGAGCAAAAGTGTCTGCATATGATTTAATTTCCTATGTAACACTAAAAAAGGACGGACTATAATCCTTATGGCACATGCGGCGTCCTGCTGCAAATAATACACAGTGATGAAAAGTAGAAGGGAATTAGAATGATGATCGTTATAGCTGGAATGATAGGTATTGGCAAGAGCTCAATGGCAAAAGTTTTGGGAGACCACTTTGGAACTGACGTTTTTTATGAAAGCGTGGATGATAACAAAATCTTACCATTATTTTATACCGCAAGTGATGAAGAAATTCAGACAAAGAGATACCCATTCCTCCTACAGCTTTGGTTTTTAGATACAAGATTCAAAGCAATCAAGCAGGCTCTTGTAAATGATAATAACGTACTGGACAGAAGTATTTACGAAGACTGGTACTTTGCAAAGCGTAATATGGAACTTGGCAGAATTACAGAATTGGAAATGGAAGTATACGAAAATCTGCTTAGCAATATGATGGAAGAATTAAAAGAACTTCCAAAGAAAAGCCCGGATGTGCTTGTCTACTTAAAAGGTTCTTTTGATACAATCTTAGAACGTATCCAAAAGCGCGGACGCGGCTATGAATTAGATGAAAGCCTTGTAGATTACTATCGCTTCTTATGGGAAGGATATGATGACTGGGTTTTCAATTGCTACAATGCGAGCGATATTTTGGTAATCGATATGGACCAGACCGATATCGTAGCGAATGAAGAAGACCGCATGCGTGTCATAAAAGAAGTAGAAGCCAAGTTAAAGGAAATCCGCAACAAATAAACAGCAGTCGGAAAAACTCATCAAATTGACTGTTCTGATTGTACATCATAACAATCAAAAAGTCCGAAACGCATGAAAAATCATATTTTATAATATCTGATTTTTCATGCGTTTCGGGCTTTTATTCTACTTTGCAAAACATGCTCTCATCTGAAGAACCACCTGATGGATACCAGTCTCCAGAGTAGTCGGAGGCTCCCATAAAAGGGCAGATCTAAGTCTGGTGATATCCAATATATTTTCTGCAA
>SVEB01000113.1 GCA_015057635.1 Lachnospiraceae bacterium
AGGACCAAGCTCGGCACAGCCGGCGGACGGATGCATGACCCTGTGAGCGGCTGGGGACTGGGAGACTATATATTTTCCGAGTGTCCGGCATCAAGGCGAACAAAAGGCCTGGAATTCTCTGACTATCAGACAGTGTTTTCCTGTCTGATAGTCAGAGAATTCCAGGCCTTTTGTCCGAGCTTGTGACGAACACCGGAAAATATATAGTCTCCCAGTCCCCAGCCGCTCACAGGGTCATGCATCCGTCCGCCGGCTGTGCCGAGCTTGGTCCTCCTCCCGGCGCCATTCTGGCGACCGAGCCCCCCTATAATCGGCTTTTAAAATCCTCAAATCCGAACTTGTGAAGCACCTTAAGTTCCCCCTCTTTTGTGTACGCACAAATGGAAGGCAGGTTAATGCCATTGAATGTATTATTTTTGACCATGGAATAATGAGCCATATCACAGAAGACAAGACGTTCCTCTTCTTTTAATGGATGATCAAAGGAATACTCCCCGATTATGTCCCCGGATAGGCAGGTTGGTCCCCCTAATACATATGTGTATTCCTTCTCTCCTGGAAGCCCTGCGCCGATGATTTCCGGGCGGTATGGCATTTCTAAAACATCCGGCATATGACATGCAGCGGAAGTATTTAAGATAGCGGACTTCTTGCCATTATCATTGAAGTCTAATACCTTTGCTACTAAGAAACCGGTATTTAAGGCAATCGCCTCACCTGGTTCCAGATAAACCTGTACATCATAGGTTTCCTTGATATGATTGATACAAGAAATCAGTGTTTCTATATCATAACCCGGTCTGGTGATATGATGGCCGCCGCCAAAATTCACCCATTTAATCTCCTGCTTTTCCATCAGCCATGCAAATTTCTCTTCTACGACCGTTAACGTACGTTCCAATACATCGGAGTTCTGTTCACACATGGTATGAAAATGAATGCCCTCGATCCCGGTTAGATCTGCATTCTTTAACTTATCAGCAGTTACCCCAAATCTGGAGCTTTCCCCACATGGATTGTATAACTCTACTTCTACCTCCGAGTACTCTGGATTCACACGGATGCCGCATCCGATCTTTCTTTCAGATGCTTCTACCACTCCCTTATATTTTTCATACTGGGATATTGTATTGAATACGATATGATCACAGATGGTCACAAGCTTTTCAAACTCTTCTTTATCATATGCCGGATTGAATACATGTACTTCTTTGCCCATCTCCTTAGCTCCAAGCATCGCCTCATGCAGACCGCTTGCCGTGGTCCCGCACAGATACTTTCCGATAAGAGGATAGAAATAATACATGGAAAATGCTTTCTGCGCTAATAAAATCTTGCATCCGGTACGGTCCATAACGCTCTTTAGTACCTCAAGATTCTGAATCAAAAGTCTTTCATCTACCACATACGAAGGTGTTGGGACTATCGAAAAATCCATCATCTCCATTTTTATGTTCCCTTCCTTTTTCTTTGTATTAATTCAGACCATATCTCTAGTTCTTACTTTCCTTCTTACAGGAAGCATTGGATATATTTCAGCCTTTAAGAATGAAATTACCCAATCTTCCTCTCAGAATCACAGTCCAAAATAATATCATAAAGTAACTCACACCGATTCACGTGCCTGAAATGGAATTAGTCTACTAACTCCGGTGTGAAAGTTTCCTTCCATGGAAGGCCCCATTTATTTAATGCATCCATAAATGGATCTGGATCGAACTCTTCTACGTTGTATACGCCCGGTTTCTTCCACTTTCCTGTTAAGAGCATCGCAGCACCGATCATGGCTGGAACGCCGGTTGTATAAGAGATTGCCTGAGAGCCAACCTCTTTATAGCATTCCTGGTGATCACATACGTTGTATACGTAGTAATGAACTTCCTTGCCATCCTTGATTCCTTTGTAGATGCAGCCGATATTGGTCTTTCCGACTGTTCTTAGGCCAAGGCTTGCCGGATCTGGAAGAACAGCTTTTAAGAACTGAAGAGGCACGATTTTCTTTCCTTCGAATTCGATTGGCTCGATGGATGTCATGCCTACATTTTCAAGACATTTTAAATGAGTTAAATAGCTCTGTCCGAATGTCATGAAGAAACGGATTCTCTTGATTCCTTTGATGTTTAAGCCAAGGGATTCTAATTCTTCGTGGTGAAGAAGGTACATGTCTTTTTTGCCTACTTCCGGGAAGTTATATTCGCGCTTGATTTCCATTGGCTCGGTCTCGATCCATTCGCCATTCTCCCAGTAACTTCCCTTTGCGGACACTTCACGGATATTGATCTCTGGGTTGAAGTTTGTTGCAAATGGGTATCCATGGTCACCGCCGTTGCAGTCTAAGATATCAATTTCATGGATTTCATCAAAATAATGCTTCATCGCATAAGCAGAAAATACGCCGGTTACGCCTGGGTCGAATCCACAGCCTAAGATTGCAGTGATGCCTGCTTTTTCAAAACGTTCTCTGTATGCCCACTGCCAGCTGTATTCAAACTTCGCGGTATCTTCCGGCTCATAGTTTGCAGTGTCTAAATAATGAGTTTTAGTTGCAAGGCAGGCATCCATAATGGTTAAATCCTGATATGGAAGCGCTACATTAATAACTAATTCTGGCTTATAGTCATTGATTAATGCAATTAATTCGTCTACATTGTTCGCATCTACCTGTGCGGTTGTGATTTTTGTTTTTCCCCCGTCAAGCGCTGCCTTAAGGGCATCACATTTGGATTTCGTACGGCTTGCAATACAGATTTCTGTAAATACCTCAGAATTCTGACAACATTTATGTACCACTACTCCGGCAACTCCGCCGGCACCAATAATTAACGCTCTGCTCATTCTAATTTTCCTCCATTTCGCTCTTCTGCTTACGAAGAGTCCCTTACAGCCGCGGATCAATCCTTTGCCGCTTTCCTGTTTTATATTCTTATTTCATCCTTGCTTTTTTAAGTTGGCTTGCCTTTTTTGATTTCAGCTTACCCTTTTTCCTTTTAATTGCTTTTGAATTTTGCCTTGCTTTTCGTCTCCGGTTAGCTATTCATTTCAAAAGCCCTTTTTTCTCTGCCTTACTTCGTCCCCAGAAGCTCCTTTACATAGGTCGGCAGATAAAAACATCCTTTATGCAGGTCTGTATTATAATATCTGGTCGCGATATTCAGTGCGTTCCATTCTTCTTCCTTTAAATCCTTAATCGGATCATACTTCTTAGAAGCAAATCCGAACAGCCAGTGTCCCGATGGATAAGATGGAATATGACACTGATATACCGTACTGATTGGGAATACGGATGTGATATGCTTATGCGCTTTCTGCACGGTCTTGCTGTGTTCATTGTAAAATGGACTCTCATGCTGATTGATTAAGATTCCATCCTCTTTTAGCGCATTAAAGCAGTTTCCGTAGAATTCCCTTGTGAACAGCCCCTCTGCCGGTCCAAATGGATCGGCGCAGTCCACGATGATTAAATCATACTCATTCTGTTTCCATCTGACAAAGCGAAGCTCTTCTTCAAAATGCATATGAACCCGCTCATCATCTAACTTGCATGCAGTGGTCGGCATATACATCTTGCATAGCTCCACCACATCTTTATCCACTTCCACCATATCGATTTTCTCGATCGTATCGTACTTGGTCAGCTCTCTTATGGTTCCCCCGTCGCCGGCCCCAATTACCAGCACATTCTTCACATTCGGATGAACGGCCATCGATACATGAGTGATCATCTCGTGATAAATGAATTCATCTTTTTCCGTGATCATAAGCTCACTGTCTAATACAAGCACTCTGCCATATTCCTGCGTTTCTAAGATATCGATTCGCTGGAATTCGCTTTCATGGCTGACAAGCTGCTTTTTTGCTTTAATAGAGAACCGTACATCTTTTGTGTGCTGGTCCGTATACCATAATTCCATCTATTCTACCTCGACAATGTTTATATTCTCAATCTTCATATCCTCGGTTCCTGTCATAAAGCAGCCTTTTTCCTTCGCGTATGCGATATGGTTTAAGATATCTTCTGTGATACGCTCCCCTGGTGCCAATAACGGAATTCCCGGCGGATAGCACATTACGAATTCCCCGCATATTTCCCCTTTGCTCTTCGTGATCGGAACGGAACGTTTTTTCCCGTAAAACGCTTCCTGTGGTCCCATTACAATCTGCGGATCGATATATTCATGGTCGAACATGCCATTCTTATCTTTCTTATGCAGTCTTTTGATTTCTGCCAATGCAGAGATCAGCCGTTCAATCTCTAAGTTTCTATCCCCAGCAGAAATGATGGCTAAGAAATTCCCGATATCCCCGAACTCAATCTGGATTCCGTAATCATCCCGCAGCATGTCATATACTTCGATTCCCGCAAGCCCGATATCTGATGTATGTACCGAAAGCTTGGTGGAATCAAATGCGAAAACTGTATCCCCGTTTACAAGTTCTTGGCCGAAAGCATAATAACCGCCTAATTTATTGATTTCTTCCCTTGCATAGTTTGCAAACTGAATGGTCTTGTCAAACAGCTGTTTTCCGTTCAAAGAAAGATGTTTTCTTGCAATGTCAAGAGATGACAGAAGAAGGTAGGACGCGCTTGTCGTCTGGGTCAGGTTAATGACCTGTCTTACATAGTCCGGATTTACACTTCGTTTCGTAAGGAGGATGGAACTCTGCGTCAGTGACATGCCCGTCTTATGCATGCTGACCGCTGCCATATCTGCCCCCGCTTCCATTGCGGATACCGGCAGTTCCTCGTGAAAATAAAAATGGGTTCCGTGCGCTTCATCCGCTAACACCAGCATTCCATGCTCATGAGCGATCTTCACGATTTCTCTTAAGTTCGAACAGATGCCGTAATAGGTCGGATTATTCACTAATACCGCTTTTGCATCCGGATTCTTTAGAATCGCCTGACGCACATCCTCTACTGACATTCCAAGCGGGATGCCAAGACGCTTATCCGCGCCTGGGTTAATATAGACCGGAAGAGCTCCGCATACAACCAGCGCGTTAATCGCACTTCTATGCACATTCCTTGGCATGATCACCTTATCGCCTGCCTTGCAGACTGACATGATCATTGCCTGCACCGCAGCTGTCGTTCCATTCACGATGAAAAATGCATCGTCTGCCCCAAACGCCTCAGCTGCAAGTTCCTGTGCTTCCTTAATCACCGACACGGGATGACATAGGTTATCAAGCGGTTTCATCGAATTCATATCCAGACTTAGCGTTGTTTCCCCTAAAAAATGCTTTAACTCCTTGTTTCCACGGCCTCCCTTATGACCTGGAACATCAAAATGAGCCAGCCTGTTAAGTCGCTGCTCTTCTAACGCCGCATGAATCGGCGTATCCTGCTGAGTCCTTACGCTCATACATCCCGCCACCTTTCTTTTTCTTATTTTTGGATGAGACATACAAATTATGTCTTCCCTCATACGTCGATTAAGTATACACAAAACATTTTCATAATGCAAGAGTAATATTAAACTCATTTCTTAGTATTACTGTTACTTTTAGGCATTTTTTTGCATTTTTTAAAAAAAGTAAAGGTTTTTCTAAGTTATAAAGTTACTATTACTATACCAAAGAATCCTTTATTTACAGGCATTGTATGAGTATTCACAGGTTCAAATTCAATTTTTTTTAATTTTTTATAAAAAAAGTGCAGAATCATGTACTGGGTACGTCTTTTTAGGCTGTTTCCAGTAATAATTCTACACTTTTTTCTAATTTATCGTATTGATCTTTCCAAAAATCAGAGATTGAACTGCTCTGTTTTTGCGGAAAGAGTTCCCGATAGACGAGTCAGCTCATCAGATGCGTCTTTTACATGTGTGCCTACCAATGCCACTTCCTCACTGGTTACTGCCACCTGCTCGGTTGTTGCCGCCAATTCCTCTGAAATCGCATTGGCATTCTCAATGGATTCTCCGATTCGTTTCGCTGCACTGATTGTGCCTTCTGTCAATCCATGAACCTGCTGGATCATTGGAATCATATTCGCGATATCGTCGGAAAGCACACGAAATGCCTGAAGTGTTTTCTCCATGCTTGCTTTCTGCCCTTTCATCTGACCATTCATGCCATTTGTGGCGATCGTCAGACGTTCTCCATCGGTGCATACCTGCTCAATCACTTTTCCAATCTCAACAACTGCGCTTTCGCTCTGTTCTGCTAGATGACGGATCTCTTCTGCCACGACGCTAAAACCTTTTCCAACCTCGCCTGCTCTTGCTGCCTCAATAGCTGCATTTAAAGATAACAGATTGGTTTGTTCTGCGATCTCACGAATGCTGGAAGTAATATTTCCAATCGATAAAATACTTGTATTCATCGTTTCAATAATACCATTAAACTTAGTAAACTCCTGCATATAACTCTGGAATTCCTCACCCAATTCCTGCATGCTAAGTTTGCCTTCTTCTACCCGAACTTCAGTCTCATCTGCGATCTTTGCTACTGTGCTAATATTATGGGATACCTCATCCAAAGCTTTTGTGAACTGCTCCATTTCCAGATTAATTGCACAAATCTCGGATGACTGCTCTGTATTCCCGATATTGATCTCGTTCATGCCGGTTAAAATAGAGCTGTTTCCATCTGACAGTGTGTGAGATACGTTTTCTAATACGACTGTCTGTTTTTCTAAATCCGTTACGGATTCTTTTACGGATACAAGCATGCCGCGAATAGATTCTGCCGTCTGATAAAGTGCCTGATAGCTCTTTCCGATCTCATCCTGGTCAGCTAGCTGCCGTTGTGTAAAGTTAATTGAAAAATTGCCGGATGCCATTTCCTCAATCTTTTCTTTTAGGCCCTCTACACGCTTTCCAAGCCTCTTTCCTAAAGCTGAAGCTATCAGGGCAGAAATAAAGATACAAACAACAAATATAGCAAGAAAGATACGGAACAGTATCTTGATTTCCTTGCGGAACAGATTATCTTCTATCATATAGACAAGTGTCCATCCATCCGATTCTCCTACATTCTGGTAGAAATAATTATTTCCTTCGCTTTCCAGACTTCCTTTCTCATCTGAGGCAGATATGATCTGCTCATAGACACGTGCCACTTTTGCAACAGTTTCATCATCTTTTGCTGCCTCTATAACATTATACTTTTCGCGCACAAGATCTATATTGGCCGCAGCAAGAACGGTAGCTGTGCTGTCTACAAGAAAAAGTTTTCCGTCTTCCCTTTCGGTCAGCTCTATTACCAGTTCTGAAAGATAACTGCTGTCAAACGTACAAGTAATTGCGCTCACAAAACGGTCCTCATAGAAGATTGGATATCCAACAAAGACAATCTGCTTTCCCGTTTTTGTATTATAAGCCGGTGTAGAGATATAGGTTTCACCATTCCTAAAAAGCTTAAAATACTCTCTATCCGACACATCATTTTCAAACCCATCTGTGGAAATTAAATATCCCTCCTGGTTAATATAGCCGATGCTGTTGAGTCCATAAACATCCACATAACGCAAAAGCTCCTCTTTCTTCTCTTCATAAGCAGTATTCGGATCACTAACATGATCGTCGCTTGCCACAGCTTTGGCGATTAATAGCATTTCTTTGATTTTCTCATTCACTGCCCTCTCTGCACTGGAAACAAGACTGGTTACACTCTGTTCTTTTAAGCTACCAACCCTGCTATCCACAAATACAAGTACGATAAAAATCATAGTAAACATGATTACTAATGTGCCCATAAGAATACGGTTCCTCATATATGTTTTCATGCTCTTTTTTCTTACATTTTTCACATTTTCTCTCCTAACATAAGTCTTTCTCGTCGCATATATATATCGGCATTTTTTTGTATAGATTAATAACTTTATATATTTTTATGAATTTTTTTCGTTTTTATTGTTACCATTTTTACACTTTTATCCATTTGTATTTGCCTCTTAAGCCAAACTTATCCTGTCTGCAACAAAAAAGAGCTGTGACACGCTCAGCATGTCACAGCCCTTTTTTTATATTATTATTTTCCTTTGATATATGGGTACGGATCTACATAGGTTCCGTTAATCACAAGACTGAAATGCAGATGTGCGGAAGTGGAAATTCCAGTGGATCCACAAAGTGCGATCACATCCCCCTGTGTTACTTTCTGTCCTACGGAGACTAACAGCTTGGAGTTATGAAGATATCTGGTCTGTACGCCATTTCCATGATCAATTACCACATAGTTGCCCCCACTGCTGCTGTAAGTTGCTGTTACAACTGTACCGGAAAGAACCGCAACAACATTTGTGCCTTCCCTTCCACCGATATCAAGTCCCTTATGGTAACTGCTCGCCCCTGCTGTTGGAGGAATGCGATACCCGAAGTACGTATATACCGTACGGTCAGATGGCAGCGGCCATATCATGTTATTGATATTATACGTATCCTTGCCTGAAGATGCGGCGCCTGTGGAAGCAAAACCGGAAGAATTGTATCCGGATGTGGAAGAGGAATTTGAAGAAGCACTGTTTTGTGCCGCCTGCTGTGCTCTTAACGCCTCTTTTTCTGCGCGCTTGATTGCTTCTTCTTCCTCTTTGGACACTGCATAATCAAAGTCATAGATAATGTCCGCGTAATCCTTGGACACATATCCATTGTGCTCCTCATCATATACAACCTGAATCCACTCTTCCCCAACTTCTACGATTTTTAATTCTTCTCCATATGGCACCTGCGCTAAAATACTGCTCGTATTATCCGCTTCTGAACGCACATTCAATGTAGTGCATGTCGCTTTCGCATACTTTGTATAATTAGCCTCGGCTACCTCCTCGGCTTCTTCACCAAAACTCAGATACGTTGCTTTTATGTATCCAGTCACGCTTCCCGAAGTTACTTTTACCCATTCTTCACCGTCATCTCCGGTTACGGTCTCTAATACCGTAGCGACTCCGGCTGTATAAAGCTTTCCTAATGCTTGTGAATCAGCTGATGCTTCTGAACGAATATTCACATAATCAAATACATTCGCAAGTCCGATATCCGTAAATTCCGATAAGCTGTTCACAGCCTCTAACTTCTCTCCATTCACATAAACAGGAATCGTCACATTCTTTACGGAGATTCCGGTTTCGGATAATCGCTCCGTATAATAGTCATTCATAATCCGAGACATTCCGCCAAGGCTTACCCCGATCTCTGCCACGCTTTCTGTTTCTGCTGCACTAGCCTGTGTTGTATTTATATGTCCTGAGATTAGCAATGCCAGCAGAACCGCTGTCACCTTCATCCTATTCGTTATTTTCATTCCATTACCTCCTTCGTCATCCAAACGCATTTTTCTCTGCCGTATTGCATGTTTCGGTTGAATTGTTACATTTCTGTTACATTAGAATGGTTGCATTATAGCAAAGGCCTGCTGTACTGTCAATCACATACTTTTCCTAGACTTCCATCTTTTATAGTATTTTAGCCTTTTTTCCAGCGTTTTCACTATTTCTGCATACTACTTTCACAATCGTTTCCTTTATAAATATTACATTTTTGTTACATTTAATCATCCACTTATTACATTTCTATTAATTTCATCTTGTTATTCCAATCCGGTGCTGTTATAATATCCGCATTATAACACCTGATTTTACGGAGGATTAAAAATGAGTAAAGTAAAGAATAAAAAAGTATTCACTGCAGGCGTAAGTTTGTGTCTCGCCGCACTGATTCTTGCAGGCGCATCCCGCCTCAGTTCCAAAGAAAACAACGAACCTGCTGTCACAGCCCTCACACCGACTGCTGCCCTTACAGAAGATTCTGCTGCATCCAAAGAAGCAGAAGCATCCCTTCTTTCCAAAAATGCTGACCCGGCAATCAATACTTTAATGGAATCTTACTTTGCCGCTACTTTATCTGGTGATAAAGCTGCATTCGAAAGCCTGGTATCCACTCCAGACAGCATCGATTTTGAACAGCTGATTCGAAAAGTAGAATATATTGTAGATTATGAAAACATCAACTGCTACACTGCACAAGGCATCAACGGAATCGATCTTATCGTATATGTAACCTATGACCTAAAACTACCATCTATCGACACTGCTGCTCCATCCATCGATGAATACTACATCTACTATGACAGCAACAACGAACCTAAAATTTATCTGGGAACTCTCAAAGAAGAAACTGCCGCTTACGTAAATGACATCCGTTCTTCCAAAGAAGTCAGCTCACTAATCAACTCTGTCTCCGACAGCCTTGCAGCTGCCATCGCATCCGACAGCAGTTTAGAAGACTTCTACTCCAGCTTTCAGTCCACACAAGACGCTGCTTTAGAAGATACTGCCTCAGAAGAAATATCCTCTTTTGAAACTTCATCTTCTGAAGAAACAGCAACTTCCACAGAAGATGCCTCCCTTTCTGACACTGCGTCTTCCGATACCACCCCAACCGAATAACTATCTACTCATCCTTTTCCCAATCCTTCCTCCGCTGAACGACTCCTGTCTCTCCATTCTCTAACCAAATAATCCATACGCCGCCCAAAACATGTGGAACTCTTAATGAGCCAGACAAAAAGGTGGTGGCGGGCAGGATGGACGAGGGGAGCCCGGCGGTATGGTGACAGGACCAAAAAAGCCATCCATTATTTTTGGCAGGGGGCTGCCATACCATAGGAGCACGAGGCCTGGAGTGTTATATTTCCCGGATGTCCGGCTCATGACGAACAAAAAACTGGCGGGTTCTTTGAATAGCAGACAGATGATTTTGCTGTCTGATAGACAAAGAATCCGCCAGCTTTTTGTCCGCTCATGCGTCCGAACATTGGAAAATATAACACTCCAGGCCCCGTGCTCTCATGGTGTGGCAGCCCCCTGCCAAAAATAATGGATGGCTTTTGCCGTTCTGTCACCATACCGCCGGGCTCCCCTCACCCATCCTGCCCGCCAGCACCTTTTTCTTTCCTGTTTTATGTTTTTCACGTTAATGGGATGCAATTTGACACAAAAACTCTTTTTTTCAATATATTAACAGTAAAGGAGGAAATGTCATGAAAAATATAAATGATGAAATTCCAATGCAGGCATATTCAAATGAAAA
>SVEB01000114.1 GCA_015057635.1 Lachnospiraceae bacterium
CATTAAACCTTACCTCCCTTACGTAGACTGCCGTCCCGAAGCCACCGGTGGTTTTGCTGCCACCTACTACGACTATGCCCTTCAGGTAGAAATCCCGTCTGACTGTATGGATCTAATCCCTCCATCCAAGCGAGATGCTCTAATCCATGTCCTTAAACAGGACCCAAGGCCATCCTACCAAAATGATCCATCCCGTATTTACGGCATGGAATTCGCCGGCCTGGAAGTAAAATTTTACGTCCAGGGCACAACCTTAACCGTCCATTCAATCGAGCCTGTGGCGGATACTTTACGTTAATCGAATAATCCAAAAATCATCCGACTCTTCAACAGCGTTCCAACACGTATCGAAGCGCCAAATCGCTAGCAAATAAGCACAAAGCAAGGCAGGAGGAGACAAGAGGGAGCTAAGTCTTGGCTCCCTCTTGTCTCCTCCTGCCCGTACGTCTGCCTCTCTACTTCAGGTTTTTTTTTCCCGCTTCAAACAGTGAGGTGAGCTCTTTATTTCCGATGCCGAACTGGAACTGCATGGAGTCGGTTCCGAAAGACTTCACTGCCTTACATTTGATCAGAGTCTGTCCTTTCAGGTGGCATTCGGAAGCAGCGTTTGTCTCCGCTTCTGCATCCGTTCTGGCTTTCAATGTAAGAGTTGTATAAACAAGCTTGTCCTGTCTGTTTTTTACCTTGCAGACCATAACATAAAGGCGTTCCTCCATAATAGCAGGTTTTGCCTGTTCTGCCTCTTTTTCAGCAGTTCTTGCTTTATCCGTAACGTCAAGCTGCTGATCCGCAGTCTGTAATCCGTTTAAAGTACCAAGAGTATACGCTAATTCCACCATTCTTTTTACTTTTGGATCGCGGATTCCCTGAAAAGCTTTCGCTTTTAACGTTGTAATCGCCAGTTCTTCTCCGGTGAAAGGAGAGGGGCCATTATTCTTTGCAGCAAACTTCTCCATATCATACTGACGTCTTATTTTATCATTTTTCCAAACATACATATTGTAATACGTCCTTTCTTACTAGCATTTTCTATATTATACCACACACTGCAAGAAAAGGAACGAGGTCCTATCCGATAAAGTTAATGAAAATCGTGATGATTCCGGAGTTTACGAAGTCGATAAAGAGGCCGCCTACGATTGGAACAACAAAGTATGGAGTTGGAACAAAGCCATAACGGTTTGTAAGTTCATCCATGTTGGCAATCGCATTTGGAGTGGCACCCATACCGAAACCGCAGGTCGCGGAAGCAAAAACAGCCGCTTCGTAGTTCTTGCCCATAACACGGTAAGTGATGAAATAAGCAAAGAATCCAACTAATATAACCTGTGCGATCAGCATGATCATAAGTGGGAGTGCTAAGTCGAACAGCTGCCATAATTTAAGACCCATTAAGGCCATTGTAAGGAAGAATGAAAGGCTGAGTCCGCCTAATGTTTCAATCTCTTTTTCTACCAGTTCTTTTCCTGTGAAGTCATAAATGTTTCGTATAATAGCAGCGACTAACATTGCACCAATATAAGAAGGGAAGGTTAATTCCAGCGCTTCAATCCAGGAAGAGAGAATCGATCCAAGTCCCATTGCGATGAACAGGAAGCATGCGCCATTCATCAATCGTTTGAAGGAGAGGATATTATGATTTTCTTCATTAAAATCACCTACTTCATCCGGCTGCACTTCTGAATTCTCATCGTGAATGGTGCGGAGCTTATGATTCTGAATCAGACCTTTTGCAACAAGCCCTCCGACAATACTGCCCATGATCAGGCCAAATGTAGCAGATGCAACGGAAACAGTGGTAGCACCCTGAATTCCCAGATCTTCTAAAATAGGTCCAAAGGAACCGGCTGTCCCATGACCTCCGACCATCGGGATAGAAGCGGTGCAAAGTCCTAAAAGAGGTGTCAGTCCAAACACAGAAGCGAGTGAGACACCAACTGTATTCTGTAAAATTACAAGCACCATTGCAAGTGCTAAGAAGGAAATAACTTTAATACCGCCTTGTTTTAGTACTTTAAAGCTGGCTGTAAAGCCAATGCTTGTAAAGAAGGCAGTCATAAATAGATTTTGTAAAGAGGTGTCTAAAGAAATTGTGATCTTACCTGTCAGATGAAAAACCAGCATAAGCAGAGAGAAGACCATACCGCCCGCAACAGATGGGGGTATGCAGTATTTTTTTACGAATGGAAATTTGGCTCGAATGTATTTGCCTAAATAAAATACAAGGGAGACCAATGCCATTGTTTTGTAGACATCTAAATTAAATTCCATAAATGTGATGTACCATCCTTTATCATTGGGTGTCCGGTAGCATCTATAGTATGGGATAAAAAATAAATTGTAAAGAAAAATTGTGCATAATAATTTATATTTCCTAGAAACTATTAGAAAGTAATAGCAAAACAAGGAAAGAATCGCATTTCCAAGGAAAAAACATCAAATAAAAGGAGAAAAAGAGAAAAAATATGAAGAAAAAGTTATCGTTTCCATCTGCCTTCACTGTGCTCTTCCTTGTGCTGATTTTGTCTGCCGGATTAACCTATATTATTCCGGCCGGAGGCTATGCGAAGATTCTTTATGATCAGCAGAGTAATACATTCACAGAAACATTTCCAGATGGGACACAGACGGTATTGGAGGGAAACCAAGAGACATTAGACAGTCTTGGTGTGGCTAATGACATCAGTAAATTCGCGGATGGAAGCATCAGCAAGGCGGTAGCTGTTCCGGGGACTTATGAGAGAATCAGCCAAAATCCTCAGGGGATTAGAGAGATTTTATTAGCTCCGATCAATGGTGTATATGATAGCATCGGTATTATTTTATTCGTATTTATGATTGGCGGCGTGATCGGCGTCATCAACGAAAGTGGTGCGATTAATGCGGGAATCGCAGCATTGTCAAAGGCGACAAAAGGCAATGAGTATATTCTGATTATATTTGTCACCTTCTTAATCGGTCTTGGCGGAACGACATTTGGTCTCGCAGAGGAGACCATTGCCTTTTACCCAATTTTAATACCAGTTTACTTAGCGGCAGGATATGATGCGATGGTGTGTATCGGTGCCATTTATTTAGGATCTTCCATCGGCACCATGTTTTCCACAACCAATCCATTTTCCGTTGTAATTGGTTCCAATGCGGCCGGCATCAGCTTTACCGAAGGCATTATCTATCGTCTGATCGGGCTTGTCGCAGGACTTGTGATCGTGACTTTGTATGTTATTAATTATGCGAACCGCGTCAAAAAGGATCCGACCAAATCTCTTATCTACGATATGAGGGACGAAGCGCATGAGCCGATTCCGGTGGACGGCGAGGCGGTCCCATTTACCGGAAGAAGAATCTTGATCTTGGTGATCTTTGTATTAAGCTTTGCCTTAATGATCTTTGGCGTATCGAGCCTTGGCTGGTGGTTTGAGGAAATGACGGCGCTGTTTTTAGTCTCCGGCATTTTGATCGGATTTATCGCAGGAGTTGGGGAAAAGAAATTTGTAAATACATTTATCGCAGGTGCCGCAGACTTAATGGGTGTTGCACTTGTAATTGGCATTGCCAGAAGCATTAACAGTATTTTGGAGAACGGTCTGATTTCGGATACAATCTTATACAGCCTTTCTAATTTCGTTTCCGGCATGAGTCCAAATCTGTTCGTCATCATTATGATGTTCGTATTTATGATCTTAGGGTTCTTTATCGCATCTTCCTCTGGACTTGCCACTCTGTCTATTCCAATTATGGCTCCGCTTGCGGATGCAGTTGGCGTTCCACGAGATGTGATCATTACGGCTTTTATATTTGGACAGGGTCTGATGTCCATTATCACACCGACCGGTTTAATCTTAGCAAGTCTTGAGATGGTGAATGTGACTTATAATAAGTGGCTTAAGTTTGTTCTTCCATTGCTCGGCATTATGGCAGTGCTGGCGATTGGGGTTCTTTTATTGGAGGTAAATTTGTAATTATTTTGACAAAAAAGAAAACATAAAAAAATTACCATAAAAATTCTTGCAAAAAAGTGTTGACATTAGCTTTTGTTTATTGTAAACTAACTGAGCGACAAACAACCGCATGTGTTCGTAGCTCAGCTGGATAGAGCAACGGCCTTCTAAGCCGTGGGTCGGGGGTTCGAATCCCTTCGAGCACAGTACTTGCAATCCCTCACTTGATTAGAGATAATCTTGTGGGGGATTTTTTTATGCGCCGGACGCTCAGACTTTGCAGGTGATGTTAGGTTTTGGGGACTGGTGGTATCAGGCATTGCCGGGATGAAGTACGGCTTTGCGTGTGAACACGAGTAGGCAAGTCTAAAATTAATTGCAAACTTTGAGCTGTTTTTGGCATTAGGGAAAAAATTCTCGCATAATGAATCAAAAAATATTAGGCAAGGCAATAAATAGTACATAGAACTAAAAAAGTAATAGCACCAACAAAGTAATGGCATAAAGGATGTAACTTGGATAAGGGTGACAAAAAGATAAGGAATTAATAGGGGGATCAGAATGAATTGCAATGATAGAAGATTATTATTACAATAAGGACAGAATAAGAGCAAGAACGAAGTAGAAATCCATGTCTGGATTTTAGAATGAATAGAATGGAAAAGGAATGACGGTTTAGTATGGTTAGAGAACAGATTGAGCAGTTCTGCGCATCACTTGGGTTAGATACGGTTGGGTTTATTCCGTGTCGCAAGTTTGAGGAGCTGCGATCGTTTTATGAGAAAAGAAAGCAAAATGGGCAGGAGAATGAATTTGAGGAAGCGGATATTGAAAAGAGAATTCGTCCTGCTCATTATATGGAAGGGGCAAAGACGATTATCAGCATTGCGTTTCCTTACTTTGATGGAGCGCAGAAAGATAACGGGTTTTCGATTTATACAAAGAGAGCGGATTACCATAGAGTGGTGAGAGAGTATTTAGATCAGGTGGTTTCCTTTATAGAAGGATTAGGCGGAAAGGGAATGGCATTTGTGGACAGCAATACGCTTCCGGAACGGTATTTGGCCTATCTCGCTGGAAATGGATTTATCGGCCGCAACAATATGTTGATTACAAAGCATTATGGGTCATATGTGTTTTTAGGAGAAATTATTACAGATCTTGAGATCCGATGTGAAGATACGAGAACATTCGGGGAAATTGCAGATTATAAGGAGTGCGGGGAATGCAGGAGATGTTATGGAGAATGTCCGACGAAGTCGATCAATCCTGCAAAGATCAGCCCGAATATCTGCCTGTCTTACCTGACACAGAAAAAGGAAATTACGGATCAGGAAATTAGCTTATTAAGGGGTAATGTATTTGGCTGTGATTTCTGCCAGTTAAAATGTCCATATAATGAAGAGGCAAAAGTAAGTCCGTTAGCAAAGTTTCAGGCATTTGATTTTATGAATGAAGAATCAGATGTGTATGCTAAGATGGATAACCGATATTTTAAAGAAAAGATCAATACCACATCCTGCGGCTGGAGAGGCAAGAACGTAATCAAACGAAACGCATTAATTCGTCTTGCAAGGGAAGGATACGATCTTACTCCGTATGTGACGGAAGCGGAATACGTAAACAAATATATTGATAGAATTCAGAATATGGGCAAAACAGATAACCATTGCTAAAAGTAAGCAGTATATAATAGAAACGGAATATGTAAACAAATATAGAAATAGAATTAAAGACATGGTGAAAGAGGGTCATCACTGCTAAAAGAGAGCGATCAAAGGCTGGTGAAGCAGAAGAGACGGTCACGCTAAGAGCGGGCAGGCACTGGACATTGGGAAAGATAACGGTTCAGTGCCTGTCCGCTCTTAGCGTGACCGTCTTATTTTTTTGCAGAAAAACAGGTTGGTGGAAAAAGCATATTTTTGTATGGTTTGCGGAAAAACTAAGATTAAAGAGTGGAAAGGAGGGATTATTATCGAAAATTTATCCGAAGAGCTGATGGAAGAGCTTACGGTTGAGACTTCATTTACGATACCCATCTTTGGCGGAATCGCGGTTGCGGAATCCGTTGTAGCGACCTGGGGCATTATGGCGGTACTTTTAGTGGCATCCTTAGTCCTGACAAGAAATCTGCAAGTGCGGAATCTAAGCAAGAAGCAGCGGATTTTAGAGGTCGGAGTGGACTGGCTGTATCGTTTTTTTGAGGACATTATGGGAAGCCATGGAAGACGTTATATTCCATATTTAAGCGCGGTAGCAATCTATCTTGCCATTGCGAATCTGATCGGATTGATTGGCATTAAGCCGCCGACAAAGGATTTAGGCGTGACAGCAGGGTTAGCGCTTATGAGCATCATTCTGATCGAATATGCCGGAATCCATGAAAAGGGCGTAAAGAACTGGCTGAAAGGATTTGCTGAGCCAATCCCTATTATCGCACCGATCACTGTGCTGGAGGTCTTTATTAAGCCCTTGTCGCTATGCATGCGTCTGTTTGGAAATGTATTAGGTGCATTTGTTGTAATGGAGCTGATTAAAATAATCGTTCCGATTATTGTCCCGGTTCCATTCAGTTTTTATTTTGATATCTTTGACGGGCTGATTCAGGCCTATGTATTTGTATTTCTGACGTCCCTTTTCATCCGGGAGATGGTGGAATAGAAATAAAAGAAGATATAGAAAGAGCAAAGGAGAATGATATGTCAACATTATTAGCAATCGGAGCAGGTATTGCAGTATTAACAGGTATAGGAGCCGGAATCGGTATTGGCATCGCGACCGGAAAAGCTGCGGAAGCAATCGCAAGACAGCCCGAGGCGGATGGAAAAATCAGCAAGGCATTGCTGCTTGGATGTGCATTAGCAGAGGCAACCGCAATCTATGGTTTCGTTATCGCGCTTTTAGTCATCTTATTCCTAAAGTAAAAATAGGGTTCCGTTATTTTTTTGCCCCAATGCGGAAACATTTTCTTGTCGGTGCAGAAAAGAAAGGAAGAATACAATGTTACGACTAGACTGGAATATTGTCTTTACGATTATTAATATCCTTGTCCTTTATCTTATCTTAAAGAAGTTTTTAATGACGCCTGTATTAACTATTATGCAGAAACGTCAGGAGATGGTGGACCAGGAATTTAAGGATGCACAAGTAAAGCAGGAGACGGCAGACAACCTTAAGAAGAAGTATGAGGACGGACTGGCAAAGACAAAGGAAGAGAGCGCACGCATTTTAGAGGAGGCCAGACAGAGTGCAAAGGTACAGTATGAAGCAAAGGTTAAGAAGGCAGAAGAGGATGCAAGACTTCTTTTAGAGAATGCGAGAGAGAAGGCGGAGAATGAACGGCAGAAGACATTTCGGGATTTAGAGTCAGAGATCGGACGACTTGCTATGGCGGCGGCAGATAAAATTATCAAGGAGCGGGCAGGAAAGCAGGCGGATCATTCGCTGTTCAATCAGTTCCTTGCCAAAGCGGCTGAAATTCATGACACAGACCGCAATTAATTATGCCATTGTTCTATTTGAATTAAAAATCCCGAAGAAAGAGATCGTGAAGGCGCAAAAGATTTATGCCGGAAGCGAGCCGCTAAGAAAAGCATTAACAAATCCGGTCATTTCCAGGAGGGAAAAGCATCGCGTGATTGAGAGAATCTTCCCTGAGTGCCTGCATTCCTTTTTTAAGGTGTTAAGTGATTATAACAGTGTAGGCCTTGTAGATGAGATATTTTTAGCTTTCGAGGATGTGACAAGAAAAGCGGAAGGTATTGGTCTTACGACCCTTTATTGCGTGACAGAGCCAGATCAAAAACAGGAAAAGAAGATCCGGGAATTCCTTGAATGGCGGTATCAGGAAAAGGAAATGGAGATACGGATTGTGAAAAAACAGGAGCTGATTGGAGGATTCGTGATACGCTATCAGGATTATGAGATTGACTGGAGCTTAAAGGGACGAAGAGATCAGTTAAAGGAAAGGCTAACGAGAAGGTGATGAATTGAGTTCGATTAGTGCAGAAGATATTGTTTCCATCCTTCGAAGTGAGATTGAAAACTATGATTATACGTTAAAAGAAGAGGAAGTCGGAACGGTAATCTGGGTCGGAGATGGAATTGCGATCATACATGGCATTGAGCATGCGATGTATGGCGAGATTATACAGTTTGAGAATGGAGTAAAGGGTCTGGTTCAGAATATTGAACGGAATCAGATTGGTTCCATTATCTTTGGAAAAGACACGGAAATTAAAGAAGGAACAAAGGTTATCCGTACAAAGAAACGGGCCGGTATCCCGGTTGGAGACGGCTTCTTAGGAAGAGTTGTGGACGCGTTAGGAGCTCCGATTGATGGAAAAGGAAAGATTGAAACAAGTGAGGTGCGTCCGATTGAGCATGAGGCGCCGGGAATCGTAGACCGAAAGTCTGTCAATGAACCGATGCAGACCGGTATCCTATCCATTGACTCCATGTTCCCGATCGGAAGGGGACAAAGAGAGTTAATCATTGGGGACCGGCAGACCGGAAAGACATCCATTGCCACGGATACGATCTTAAACCAGAAAGGAAAGGATGTAATCTGTATCTATGTGGCAATCGGTCAGAAAGCATCTACGGTCGCCAAGGTTGTAAACAGCCTGACAAAGTACGGGGCAATGGAATATTCGATATTTTTCTCCGCAACAGCAAGCGATTCCGCTTCCCTACAGTATATTGTTCCATATTCGGCAACGGCTCTTGCGGAATATTTTATGCATAAAGGACGAGATGTGTTAATCGTATATGATGATCTTTCAAAACATGCGGTAGCGTATCGTGCGATCTCTTTGTTGCTTGAACGGTCACCGGGCAGAGAAGCCTATCCGGGCGATGTGTTCTATCTGCATTCCAGGCTGCTTGAGAGGTCCTGTAAGCTAAATGATGAGTTGGGCGGCGGTTCCATCACAGCCCTTCCGATGATTGAGACATTAGCAGGGGACGTGTCGGCTTATATCCCGACCAACGTCATTTCCATTACGGATGGTCAGATATTCTTAGAGAGCGATCTGTTCTTTGCCGGCATGCGTCCGGCGGTCAATGTGGGACTTTCCGTATCAAGAGTGGGCGGTGCTGCACAGACAAAAGCGATGAAAAAGGCAGCAGGAACGATCCGTATCGATTTAGCGCAGTTTCGTGAGCTTGAGATCTTTACGCAGTTTAGTTCCGATTTGGATGAGACGACAAAGAATCAGTTGAAACACGGCAAAGTATTAATGGAATTATTAAAACAGCCACTTTATCATCCATTAAGCCTTGCTGAACAGGTAATTACGTTATGTGTGGCAAACAGCCGAATATTGATGGACATGGAGATTAAACGAGTAAAAGAGTTTCAGAACAGCATGTTAGAGTATTTTGATACGAAGCATGAAGATATCGTGAAAGAGATTGAAGAGAAAAAGGCGTTGGATGATCAGCTGATCGAGAAAATCATATCGACGGCAGCAGATTTTAAGAGCAGGTGGAAGTAGATGGCAGATACCAAAGAAATTCAAAAGCGTATGAAAAGCATTCAGGATACGATGAAGATCACGAATGCAATGTACATGATCTCTTCCTCCAAACTAAGGGGCGCTAAAAAGAAGCTCGAAGAGACCGAACCGTACTTCTTTCTGCTACAGCGCACCTTTAGCCGCTTTCTTCGTCATATCCCGGAAGCGGTGACACATTATGTGGAACCGCCGGATGTGAAAGAGGATGTAGAAAAACGGCATGGATATATCGTGATCACGGCAGATAAGGGGCTTGCAGGAGCCTATAACCATAATGTGTTTAAAATGGCACATGAGCTTTTAAACGCAGGAAAGAATAATCGTCTGTTTGTAGTCGGGGAACTGGGACGCCAGTATTTTGCAAAAGAGAAAGTAGAAGTCGATACCCAGTTTCACTATACGGTACAGAACCCCACATTCAGCCGGGCAAGAACCATAGCGGAACGAGTGCTTTCTTTGTATGAGAGCGGCGAGTTAGATGAGGTCAGCATTATTTATACAAAACTTGAAAACGCCATTACGATGGAGGTGGAAGTACTGCGTCTGCTTCCGTTAAAGTTGGAAGACTTCCATACAGTGTCCGCAGACATTTACCAGGAAAGCTGGACGGCGTATCCATCCTGGAATCATGTGATCAATCATATGGTTAAGAATTACGTATCGGGCATTATCTATGGATCCTTAGTAGAGTCTTATGCAAGTGAGCAGACTTCCCGCATGACCGCTATGGAAGCGGCAACTAAGAGTGCGAAGGATATGATGCAGATGCTTTCGATAGAATATAACCGGTCGCGTCAGGCGATGATCACGCAGGAACTGACAGAGGTCATAAGCGGTGCCAAGGCGCAGAAGAGAAAGAAGAGATCCTAACATGGAGAGTGAAAAGACAGATAGCAGGATGCTATATAAAGCAACTAAACGAATCAAGGACTTGCTAAAAAAGAAACCACAAATAAAAAAGAAGCCCCAATTAAGCAGCAAAGTAGAAATAGCAGAGAGGCTCGAGAAAATAGAGAGACAGGAAAAAATACAGAAGGCCGAAACAGCAGGCAAGGAAGAGACAGAGAGAAAAGAGAAAACAGACAGAGAAGAGAAAGTAGATATAACAGAAAAGAGAACCAGTAATCGAGGGAATGCCATGACAAAAGGTAAGATTGTACAGGTTTTAGGACCTGTAATTGATGTGGAATTTGAAAATGGAGAGCTCCCGTTCATTAATGACAAGATTGAGATTGATAATCAGGGTAAGCCCTGTGTGGCAGAGGTGGCGCAGCATATCGGAAACAATACGGTGCGATGTATTCTCCTTTCTGCGGCGGAAGGGCTATATAAGGACTTAGATGCAACTGCCACCGGCAGCGGGATTATGGTCCCGGTCGGCGACCAGACACTAGGACGTCTGTTTAATGTATTCGGAGATACCATTGATGACGGAGCATCATTAGCGGATGCGAAACACTGGTGCATCCATCGGGAACCGCCGGATTTCGAACAGCAGAGTCCGGCCGTTGAGATTTTAGAGACCGGGATTAAGGTGATTGACCTTTTAGCACCTTATGCAAAAGGCGGTAAGATCGGCCTATTTGGGGGTGCCGGCGTAGGCAAGACGGTCCTCATTCAGGAACTGATCCGCAATATCGCCACCGAGCATGGCGGCTATTCGATCTTTACCGGTGTCGGAGAACGTTCAAGAGAAGGAAACGATCTATGGGTGGAAATGAAGGAGTCCGGAGTATTAGCAAAGACCGCTCTTGTATTCGGCCAGATGAATGAACCTCCGGGAGCCCGTATGCGTGTTGTGGAGACCGGCCTTACTATGGCGGAATACTTTAGAGAGGAAGAGCATCAGGATGTGCTTCTTTTCATCGATAATATATTCCGTTTCGTACAGGCCGGTGCGGAAGTGTCCGCGCTTTTAGGACGTATGCCATCCGCAGTCGGCTATCAGCCAACCTTAGCGACCGAAGTGGGCAAAGTGCAGGAGCGAATCGCCTCCACGGTAAATGGATCGATCACATCCGTACAGGCTGTCTATGTGCCGGCGGACGACTTAACGGACCCAGCGCCAGCCACAACATTCGCACATCTGGATGCGACTACGGTATTGTCCAGAAAGATCGTGGAGCAGGGTATCTATCCGGCTGTGGATCCGCTTGAGTCAACCTCTCGAATCTTAGAGATTGAGACGGTGGGACAGGAACATTATGATACCGCAAGACAGGTACAGGAGATCTTGCAAAAGTACCGGGAGCTGCAAGATATTATTGCGATCCTCGGTATGGAGGAACTCTCAGAAGAAGATAAAGCGACCGTTTACCGGGCAAGAAAGATTCAAAAATTCTTATCCCAGCCATTCCATGTGGCGGAGAACTTTACCGGTGTACCGGGAAAATATGTGCCCCTAAAAGAGACCATCAAGGGATTTAGAAGGATCATCGACGGTGAGATGGACGCCTATCCGGAAGCAGCATTCTTTAATGTAGGAACCATCGAGGAAGTCATTGAGAATGCGGCCAAAATGACGGCAGATGCAGCCAATACGGATTCCGGCCAGACAGATGAGAAGGAAGAGGCGTAGTCTATGGGGACATTCTATTTAAAGGTCATAGCCTGTGACCGCACCTTTTTTTCCGGACAGTGCAAGCAGGTAATCCTTCCTCTTGAAGATGGCAGTCTGGGGATTGAGGCACATCATGAGAATATGGTGTTTGCCATCGAGATGGGAGAGTTAAAGATTAAAAATGAAGAAGATAACTGGATCACCGGCATTGTGGGCACGGGCTTTGCACAGGTAATCAATAACCGTGTCACGATTATCGTGGATACCGCCGAGTATCCGGAAGAAATCGATCTAGCGCGGGCGGCAGAAGCAAAGGCGAGAGCGGAAGAGCAGCTTCGTCAGAAGCGAAGCATTCAGGAATACCATCATTCTCAGGCTTCTCTTTCCAGAGCGATGTCACGCCTTGCACTCGGAAGCAAGAGCAAGCAGCCCAAATAGCTTAAATGCCCATGCCAGGAAAGATATAAGAATCCGAATATGGGATTTTAAGACTGGATGGATGAAAGCAGGATATAAGAGAGAGAAAATAGAGATAGGCCGGCAGCGTAAGAAATACAGTGTTTGCATACATAGGAGACACTGAAATGGATTCATTCTTACGAGGCCGGCTTTTTATAACAAGATTGTGGTAAAATCCGTATTTGGGACAAAGGAGAAAAATGGAATATATATACAGAAAATAGTTTGTTTTTTCTTAATTGTTTTAATATTTAGTTGACATTATGAACATTTGCCGATATGATAATGCGTGGAGTATTTTGTAGTATTATCAATATAGGATATGGTCTAGAAAAGTACATATGCTATTTGAATGGAATAACAAAAGGAGAAAAAGGATGGAAAGAAAAAATCAGTTATCAATTAAAAGCATTGTAGCGATTGGTATTGGAGCTGCTTTATTTTTTGTATTAGGCCGTTTTGTTGCAATCCCAAGTCCGGTTCCGAATACAACAATTAATATTCAATATGCGATCTTAGCAGTATTTGCTGTGATTTATGGACCATTTGTTGGATGCCTTGCAGGTTTCATTGGTCATACCCTAGTGGATCTTTCCTGGGGAAGCCCTTGGTGGAGCTGGATCATCGCTTCAGCCGTATTCGGTCTGATCATCGGCTTTTCTAAGAGAATGATTGACAAACGTGAAGGGAAGATTGGAAAGAGAGAAATCCTTCTTTTCAATGTATTTCAGGTAGTTGGACATGCGATTGCATGGGGCTTAGTTGCACCAACCCTTGATATTCTTATTTACAATGAGCCCTTAAGCAAATTATATGCACAGGGGGCATTTGCAGGGATCAGTAATGCAATTTCCACCGGAATTGTGGGAACACTAATTCTCGTTGGATATGCAAATACTAGAACAAATGCAAGAAACCTGCAGAAAGAAGACTAAGTGAATGCAGTGATAAGTATGACCGTCTTATTGTAGGATGGTCATATTTTGATTAGATAGAGGAGAAGTGAAGTTGAAAGAGACACTCATATCATTTGAAAATTACACATATCAGTATCGTTCTCAGTCTGAGCCTACTCTTTTTGATATTAATCTGGATATTAAGAAAGGGGAACGCGTAATCATCGTGGGTGCCTCAGGATGTGGAAAAAGCACGTTAGCACACTGCTTAAACGGGCTGAATCCATTCTGCTATCATGGCAAGTCAGAAGGAAAGCTTACGATTTGCGGCGTTGAGGCAAAGAAAGCTGGCATATTTGAACTAAGCCAGTATGTGGGAACGGTTCTTCAGGATACAGACGGGCAGTTTATCGGGATGACGGTACGGGAAGATATCGCATTTGCCATGGAAAATGACTGTGTTCCTCATGATGAGTTGGTAAGACGCGTGATGGAAGAAGCGGATGTGCTTAAGTTAAATGAATACTTAGACCAGTCCCCTCATGATCTGTCAGGCGGGCAGAAACAGAGAGTATCTATGGCGGGAATCTTAGTGAATAAGACCCCAATCCTTCTGTTTGACGAGCCGCTTGCCAACTTAGACCCGGCAGCGGGAAAAGAGGCGATTGAGCTGATTGATCAGATACAGAAGAACAGTGATGCTACGGTTGTGATCATCGAACACCGTTTAGAAGATGCGCTTCATATGGGGGCGGACCGCATTATCTTAATGGAAAATGGCAGAATCGTACGTGATATGCCACCGGAGGAACTGTTTATGACAGATGCCCTCCTAGAGGCAGGAATTCGTGAGCCGCTTTATGTAACCGCCCTAAAGTATGCCAATGTACCCCTTACTAAGGATATGGGCCTTGAACGCATTGATACCCTTAGATTAAGTGAAGAACAAAAGGAAAAGATTCAGGAATGGTTTGATAGAAGCGTTGAAGAAGGCAAAAAGGAAAACCAGACACCGATCTTATCCGTTGAAGAGGTAAGCTTTGGTTATCAGGAGGGAAAAGAAAATCTGTCCAATATAAGCTTTGAGATCCATGAAGGCGAGATGGCATGCATCGTTGGAAAGAACGGAGCGGGAAAGAGCACATTGGCAAAGCTCTTGTGCGGTTTTCAGACGGTAAAGAACGGACGTATCTTATATCGTGGACGTGATATGAAGGATGATACGATCAAGGAACGTGCAAAGGTGATTGGCTATGTGATGCAGAATCCAAACCAGATGATCAGCAAAGCGATGATCTATGATGAAGTGGCGATGAGCTTGGTAAGCCGTGGCATGGAAGAAGTAAAGATCAAGGAAAAGGTATATGAGGCACTAAAGGTGTGCGGTCTGTATGAATACCGTAACTGGCCGATTCAGGCGTTAAGCTATGGACAGAAGAAGCGAGTGACAATCGCAAGCATCTTAGTTCAGGAGCCGGAAATCCTTATTTTAGATGAGCCGACAGCTGGACAGGATTTCAGACATTATACCGAAATCATGGAATTCTTAAAGAGCCTGCATGAAAAAGGCTTTACGGTTATTATGATCACTCATGACATGCATCTGATGCTTGAGTATACAGACCGTGCGCTTGTATTCTCAAAAGGACAGATGATTGCAGATACGACACCGGTAAAATTATTCTCTGATATGGAATTAGTGAAGAAGGCGAGTTTAAAGGAAACATCTCTATTCGAACTTGCGACTTTTTGTAACCTTGATCCAGAGGATTTTATCAACCGGTTTATTGAACACGATAGAAAGGTGAGAGAAGGATGACAACAACACTATCCTTTATCGAGAAGGACTCCCTGATCCATAAGATGACAGGGACGACGAAATTACTATTTTTCCTCCTATGGAGCATTGCAGCCATGGTGACCTATGATACGAGAGTACTGTTATTCCTCTTTGTCACAGGCTGTGTCCTCTTTAAGGTATCGAAGATAGGCTGGAGCGATATTAAGGTCGCAGTATGGTTTATGGCTGTGCTGATTGCCATCAATATGATTGGTATCTATGTATTCGCTCCGGAACAGGGAGTGGAGATATACGGGACAAGAACGGTGCTTGTGCATATCGCAGGCCGTTATTCCATTACAGTGGAGCAGCTGTTCTATATGTTCAACTTTATGATGAAATATTTCGCGGTGATCCCGGTAGCGCTTTTATTTATTTTAGCGACCAATCCAAGCGAATTTGCATCCAGTTTAAGCAAGATCGGTGTCAGTTATAAAGTCGGCTATGCGGTATCCATCGCACTTCGTTATATTCCTGATATCCAGAGAGACTATCACGAGATTTCCCAGGCACAGCAGGCAAGAGGCATTGACATGAGCAAGAAGGACAGTCTTATGACACGTCTTAAGAATTCTGCCGCAATCCTGTTCCCGCTAGTTCTCTCCAGTATTGAACGTATTGAGACAATCTCAAATGCCATGGAACTCCGCGGTTTCGGCAAGAAATCAAAGCGTACCTGGATCATTGAAAAGCCTTTTATGAAGCGTGATGTATTCGGCATTCTGACCGCTTTCTTAATCCTTGCCATCTCCATCACCATGCTGGTCGTTGACGGAGGTCGCTATTGGAACCCTTTTATTTAGGGGGATGGACTGAATTTTAGAATGCCTAGAAGCGGTGCGAAGGCTTTAAGCGAGGTTTCGGATCAAAGTTTAATGATTCCCAACGTTCGGACGCATGAGCGAACAAAAACAGGGAGGCGTCTTTGACTATCAGACAGAACAATACTTTGTCTGCTAGTTAAAGACGTCTCCCTGTTTTTGTTCGTCATGAGCCGGACATCCAAGAACAATCCTGTCAGCCCCCGATGCCCACGTTCGCCTTACTATTCTGTGCGCACCGATGCCTTATATGCCTTCTACCTTGTGCAGATTTCGAACCAGCGGAAGTTGGCAAGGATGGTGCCGGTAATATCGTCGGTGAGGGCAGTTGCAAGGATTGCAAGGCTGCAGCCTGGACCGATGATCGTGGAGCCGTTAAGATCCAGTTCAAAAGAAGACAGAGCTGGAATAAGGTTGGTGTAAGTAAATGGATCCAGTGCCAGTTCGGTCGTGGTAGAAAGTGAGATAATCTGCGCGCAAGGCCTGATAAAGGAACAGCTGCAGTTTGTATTCTCAACGTTAGTGGATGGCATAGTAGCAAGTGTCGGAAGCGGTGTTAAGGTAGTCTGGAACTGAACGATGCCGCCGGTGAAGTTTACAAGCGTGATGTTATTTACCGCAATTAACACATGAGAATTTCTTGGATTACTTAGGAAAATATAAGCGAATGTTTCAGGCTCAGCAGAGGAAAGCGTGACAGGTCCACTTTGCCCCTGAAAGCTTCTTCCGTTTAGGGCCTGAACAAAACCGCTGGATACATCGGATGTAAAGGATGGAAGAATGTCCGCAACGATAGGCGGGCGTTCCGGTTCTGATGAACTGCATTTGCAAGGATGGCCATTAAAGCATGACATAGTAAAATCCCCCTTTATAAAATTGGGATATCTCCCAGTGGAATATCTCCTGATACATAATATGAAGAATGACGTAGAATTGTGTCAAAAAAGAGAAAAATGCAATCGGGAGCTTCTCTTAAACTGGTAATGAAATGTCCAAGTCCCGAATATAGATTGTAGTAAGAATGCCGGAAATTCAGGAGGGATAGATCAGGAATGGGATATGGCAGAGATAGAGATGTGTTACAGGAGGAATGGCAGAAACTGGGCACTGTATGTGACTATGAAGGCTCTGCGGTGACAGCGGTCAGGATAGATGCGGATGCTGCGTATGAAGGAATTTGTCATCTTTTACAGAAAGTCATAGATAACCAGGATCCAGAAGCATGGAATGCGATTCTTGAAAAGATAGATTACATTTATGAGAGTCTGAACGATGTATTGGCAAACTTAGATGACAGGACGCAGTATGGAAGCAGGATACGGGAAGAAATCAGAAGAGGGAAGAAACTGGTGTTCAAACCGAATATCGTGGCTCCGAACGTGATCGATGCAAAGAGTCATGGAGAAGGGGCAGGAGCTATTTCCTGTACAGAATGGCCGTTATTGGCTGCTGTGATGAGGTGGTTCCACGATACTTATAACATTCACTATTCGCAGATGGCGATGGCAGAGGCATCCAGCGCTACTTTCCTAATGGCGGATTACTTTACAAAGCTTACCGGCATGCCAGTCACCACAGAAGCGGTGCTGGAAGGCAGATGGGGAGATTTTTATGGCGGATACGGATTCTATTTTGTCAGAAAGTATCTAAGCGAACGGCTTTCGGAGGAAAGTATGGAAGATCCTATGGATGGATATGAGGAAAGTATAAGGGGTACCTATGTGGAACCGGGGCGAAGCGGTCACAGGCTTCTTATTTACGACTTAAATAAAGTAACCCTTGCAAATAATAGGGGGAGGTACGTTCCGGTGCCGGATGGGGAGAATTTCAGCCATATCATGCTGCATAAAGCCATAGTAGGTGGTGATCCATACCTGCAGGAAGATGAAAAGGAGTACCCGGGATGTGTACTTGTGAATATGCCAAAATGCAAAATGCATGCTCAGGATCTTCTGACAAATGCCATTAAAAATGTAGGAATTGGTTTGTATCCGTCCGGGTATCAGAATAGGGAAGGCAATTACGAATATGCGGTCATGGCTGGAGAAAATCCTGGATTAAAAGGGGAACTGCCGCACAGCCGGTGGATCTTTCAGATGGATGAGCAGACGAAGCTTCCGAAGATTGATTCGGACGGAAATTATCCGATGAAGAGAACCGGGGGATTGTCAGCTACCCAGATCGATGCGGTTAAGGCGGTTCAGAATCAGGGCGTATTTATGATCCATATCAGCGATGCCATTCATATCATCAATTTAAGCCATGATCCGGATGGAAATGGGGCAAGAATTAAGGAAGGCTTTGTATTTGCATCCTTAGACTGTGTAGCGCTTGATCTGTGCTGTGCCAGATACTGTTTTAAGACTGTGCCGATGGAGGAAGCGGGGATGATTCGTGAGCAGGAGGAGTTGCCTACGGAATTTCTGCAGTACGTCCCGGTTGCCAGAATCGACGGAGTTAATATCATCACCAAGACAGGCATGGATTCTCCTCTGCTTCGCTATTCCATGTATGAGAAAGCGGCCAGAAGAGGAATCGGGGATACCTGTTATTATGTGACCGGATATGATTCCATCCAGAATGCTCCATTAGGGTCGATCAACGGCCATCTTGTCAGTCTCTTTCAGGACGGTTTTGAAGAAATAATAACAAAAACCTTGTATTTCAATCTTTCCACGTTCTTGCACGATATGCAGAACACGGTGTTTAGTTATGCGATGGCAAGCGATATCTTAAATGACACCAACCTGATGAAGGAGCTGTTAGAGCTGTTTGATGAAAATGAAGACGGAGTCATTGATTATGAGGAAAAGGGCAGGGGGATTGAGACCGCGCTCTTTACCTTTGCAAGCGAACTGAATTATGTAAATGTGGCAGTGCCGTTTGGAGAATATCAGGCAGGGTTTCAGCAGCCGTCTATTATGTGGCGCAACTCAGAACGGGAATGGAATGAATGCGGCCATACATTTACAAAGGAACGGGTACTGGTAAGAAATCTTTTGCTCGCTTATCGTATGTCGCAGCAGGACACGATGATGCCGGATCTTTTCTTTAAAGGGATGTCTTATGGAAAGGGATTGTGGCCGAGTTTTTATACGGTATGCTATACCGCTCTTACCGAGTCTTTGTACGGTGGCACTTCTTTTAATGCAATGAGCCTTTCTTCCATGTATGGAAATCTGTTTCAGTATACGGATAAGGTTTATACAGGCGGACGGTATACGGGAAGTAAATATGCGGGAGAGTGTCGAAAGAATGCGCTGAAACAATATATAAATGATGTAAGAATGGGGCGGGAGCTGCTTAATTTCACACTTTATGTGCCGGAGGGGTATGGTACGTTTGACGGTGTGCCGATTCCAAATATACAGGAAACGAAGGACAGAGAAAAGATGTTTCACGCTTATTTTGATCCAATACCGCAGGGGATAGATAAAGATTTTGAATAAGAAAGAAAAGGAGAGGAAGGCTATCTATGTGGAAGTATGACCCAAAGAAAATCTATCATATGCCCGTATTTTTTGGAGGAACAGAGTTTGTGCCGGGAATGACGTCAAACGTTTATGATAATGTAACGATCAATATGACACTTGCTTGTGAGGCGAGGAAATTAAAAGAGTATATACCGGAAGAGTTTGAGTTAATGAGTCCGTCGGTGATCCTTACCTTCTGTCAGCTTCGCGCTGTCGAATTTATGGCAGGCGGAGGCTATAACCTTATTCAGATCGGGGTGCCGGTGCGGTATGAAGGAAAGGAAAATAAGCTAGATGGCTTGTTCCCGCTTATCATTTGGGAGAATAATGCGATCCCAATCCTTGGGGGAAGGGAGGAGAGCGGACAGCCAAAGGTCTTTGCCGATATTCAGGATCTGCACTCCTATGAGAACCGAGTGTTTACGAATGCAAGCTATGAAGGAAATAAGTTCTTAGAGCTTGAGATGAAGGATATGGTGCCAATCAGCCAGTCTAAGTTAGATAAGATGAATGAGGAAAGCAAGCAACTGAATATATTTGGGTATCGCTGCATTCCTAAAGTAGGGGAACCGGGGCTTGAGTTAAGGCAGCCGATTTTATATCCGCAGCAGGCCTATGCCGACTACGGATGGAGCGGAAAGGGTGTTGTTGATCTTTATAAATTGACGGCAGAACAGTGCCCGCCTTACTACCATGTAGTAGATCAGCTTAAGGAACTGCCGCTTAAGGAACCGGAACAAGTGATTATGACACAGGGAAACAGCAAGATGATGCCATTTGCAGGAAAAGTCTTGTCGTAGGGTAAGAATGGAATAATAGAAATAGAGAGGCATACACCATACTGTGATTACATGAAATGACATGTTTTTACAGAGAATGTATGCCTTTTTTATAGTAAGTATTCCGATAACTGGAAGAAGGGCGGGAATATGTCTAGAGTGCAAATATTTACAGCAAATCTTTTGTTGAAATATTAATAAAAATAGGATATAGTAGGATACTAGATACAAGAAAGTAGGGAGACTTAAGAGTCATGATTAGCAGTAATGAACCATATATATTAGTTTACGGGGTATCGGTATACGATATCATTGGATTCACATACAGAGACTATCGAGAAAAGGATTCAAATCCAGGAAGAGTACGCGTTTCACATGGCGGAGTATGTAGAAATATAGCAGAAAACATGTCCAGACTTGGTTTAAACACCAAGTTCATTTCTATTATAGGGGATGATGAAAAGGGACACAGCATTTTAAAACATGCAGAGAAGATGAATCTGGATATGAAGGATTCCATGATCGTGAAAGGAGAATCTACTCCTACTTATATGGCCATCTTAAATGAAAAGGGCGAGATGGAGTCTGCAATTGTAGACATGAAAATCACAGACTTTATGACGAAGGAATTTATTGATTCTAAGGCAGAGATTATCAGAAATGCGGAATATATGGTACTGGATACGGATAATCCAGCTATCGTGGAGTATCTTCTGACTGCCTACCAGGGACAGACTAAGTTTATTTTAGATCCGGTATCTGCAGTGAAAGTGGAAAAGATCAAACATCTAATTGACCGTTTCCATACAATTAAGCCTAATAGACATGAAGCAGAGGTGCTATGCGGTTTTTCCATTAAGACTTTGGATGATGTGAAGAAAGCAGGCAAGTACTTTATTGATTTAGGAATTAAGAATGTCTTCATTAGCCTGGATGAAGATGGTATGTATTACAATAATGGTACTGAGGAAGGTACGATTAAGGCAAACCAGGTTCCTGTTGTGAATGTGACAGGGGCGGGGGATTCCTGCGTGGCTGGACTTGGATATGGATATATGAATGGACTTAGCATTAAGGATACTGTGAAGTATGCGATTGCGATGTCTGCGATTACCATTGCTCACGAGGAGACAATCCATCCTAAGATGGACGCTTCCCTTGTTGAACACTACCTAAATACCCTCACCTGGACTGAAAACTAAACATTTAGAAGCTGCCTCGCCAAGGGGAGGGAGTGCCTCACTGAGCGGAGGGAGTGCCTCACCAATTGGGCTGCGCCGGGAATGACCGCAGGGCACGAAGCTCTATGGTTTTCAAATGTTCGGACGCATGAGCGGACAAAAGTCGCCTGTGTCTTTGACTATCAGACAGTTAACCCTGTCTGCTATTCAAAGACACAGGCGGCTTTTGTGCGTCATGAGCCGGACATTTCGAAAACCATAGAACTTTGTGCCCTGCGGTCATTCCCGGCGCAGCTTGTTTTTTTATATAGGGGATACAGATTCACGAGAGATGGAAGAAGCCAAATAAAGATGAGGGAGGGGACAGAAATGGGGAGGGGACAAAAATGGGGAGGGAGCAAAAATGGAGAGGGAACAAAAATGAAGGATGGAAGAAAAAATAGGTCTGGGGTTGTGGTCCTAGAGGCGGATAGGCGTGTGGTCCTAGGAGGGTGGGAAAATGGTACTAGAGTTATGAGTAGAAAAGTAGGGGGGTAAATGGATTTTTATTAGTGTTTATGCGGGGTCTGGAGAAATGGAGAACGGATGAGAAAAACATAGTGAAATAATATGAAATAAGTCCTATGGTGTCAAATTGGTTGTATATGATACCATAAAACCAACTTGATTCGGAAGTTGCAATCAGGGAATTTTAGATTAGCTGAAGCTGAAGAATGAAATAGTTGTATTTTTATACATGTAGAGAATGGCAGGGGCCCGCTGCTTTAGATATGATACCAAAATGTACCTGTGGGAGGAACGAAAGATGAAACGAAAGATATCAACGCTATTATTGGCAACCATGCTTACAAATGTGGCAGCTCCGCTTGTTGCCAAGGCAGCAACTCAAGAGGGGATAACAGCCGGGCTGATTCGTACAGCGGCGTCTGCAGAGGATCAGGTAGTAAGTGAAGAGAGCTTAAAAATCAGTTTGTTTGAGTATTATGGGAACAGTAAGCTCGCGGCGTATAATGAGGCTTTTATGGTAGATCAGTCTAATATTAAGTCTATTACGAATAATGGCGGGAGATATGCAAACTCCGTTATTACAAATGCGGTGGATGGGGATTTCTCAACACACTGGGAGACTGGAAATCCGAACAGCAGCACGTTTACGAATTATGTGATCGTGACATTTGAAGAGGCCGAATTAATTAATCGTATTGTATATGCGGCAAGACAGGATGGTGCAAAGGGAAAAGGTTTTGCGAGCAAAGTTAAACTGTATGCATCGGAAAGTGAATCCGGAGATGATTTTAAACTGATTGGGACAGGCAGTTATAACGGTTCCACAGGATCTGTCGTGGAGATTCAGTTCGAACCGACTTCCTGCAAGAGAATTAAGTTTGTGTTTGCAGAAGCGAGTAACAGCTGGGCAAGCGCGGCAGAGTTTATGTTCTATCGGGAAGATGCTGTTAAGGATGCGGTAGGGGAACTGTTTACCGACAATACCTACAGTCAGGTCAAGGATGCATTTTCTGATAAGGCATTATTAGAATCATTAGCAGCATCAGCCGTTAATCATCCGTTAGGGGAGGAATTAGGCAAGGATATTTCTCTGGCACTTTCGATTGTAACAGGGGAAGCAGACTTTGCCGGACAGATCGTTACGGCGGAACAGCATGGTGACCGTGTGAAGCATGCGCAGACCAATCTAAAATTCAGTTTCGGCAATAATAATCAGCCAACCGGGCTGTTAGCAAGACCAGGACAGACTATCACTGTTTATGTAGAGGCAGGCGGCAGCGATAAGCTTCCGACAATCGTATTCTCTCAGCAGGAAGGAAGCTATGCAAACTGGTCAAGAAGCGTGAAGCTTTCGGAAGGAAAGAACGTGATCACGGTTCCGGAAGTGCCGACCGATAACTGGTATGCGCATGAGGTAACAAAGGGCGGCCCTATTTATATTGATAATCCATATACCGAAGAGGAACAGGGAATGGCACCAATTATTCGAATTGAAGGGGCAGAGAGCTTTCCATACCTGACAGCGGATACGGATGAAGAAGAGTTTCTTGCATTCTTAACGGAATATAAAGAAAGAATCGATGCGGATATCGCAGCCAATCCGAATGTGAAAGATCGTACGGTAATCGATACATTTGAGTTCGTGAGCGAACATATTGTATTTACCGGAACCGCGTCAGGTGCCTATCAGACATACGTGACAAAAGGTATCAAGCCATTAGACACCATTGCATCCTATAATACGTATATGGATAATATCTTTCAGTTTTATGGATTAGATCGAAGCTCCCTTGTAAACGATCCTGGCTATATCCGTGAAAATGTCCGTCTGGCGCAGCCATTTGGTGCATTATATGCGGCAGGAAACCATGTCGGCATCCAAAGATCCCATGTGGCAAGTTTTCTTGTCCCATTTGAGCAGGGAGGCGGCAACTGGGGACTTACCCATGAAATCGGCCACAGAATGGACGTGAATGCAAGACTCTATGGAGAATCCACCAATAACATGCTTGCCATGTATACTTCCGTTATTTATGGAACGACAGATAAACGAATCCCATATGAAACTCATATTTATAAAAATGTAGTAGCGGATGAGGTGCCATATTATGGAGGTCAGGGCTTCTTTGAACGAATCGGTGTGTTCTGGCAGTTAGAGATGTACAAGGAGGGATACTGGGCAAGATTAAATCAGATGTACCGTGAACGTGGTACACAGCTAGACAGCACAAATGCGGAACTTTCCAAGATGCAGTACTTAGTAGAGTATTCTTCTGAAATAGTAGGACTTGACTTAAGCGAGCATTTTGAACGTCATGGATTTACAGTGACCGATGCGACAAAGAAAGCAGTCAGCAAGTATAAGAAACCAACGGATAAGATCTGGTATCTGAATACAGACTCCATTGAATATGAAGGGGAAGGCCTTAAAAAGGATGCTAAGATTGAGATTTTAAAGACCGTGAATTTAGAAGCATCCAGCGTGACACTGAACTTCGCACCAGAAAATGCATATGCAGGCGATGTAATGGGATATGAAGTATTAAAGGATGGCAAGGTAGTAGCCTTTACTTCAAATAATACGTATACTGACACGACAGCAGATTTTTCTGCAGATACCGTATATACTGTGATCGCCTACTCTTATGATCTTTCCACTGCGGCACCTGTTTCTGTAAACATCGCAGAACCATCCATTTTAGCGGATGAAAAGATTACACTCGTTTTAAATGAAGAATTTGACCTTCTTGATTACGTACGTGCATTTGACTACGCAGGAGAAAGCATTTCTGATATTCTGGTAAACCATACTATCGATATTACAAAGAATGGAATGTATACCGTTACTTACTCTGTGACAGACCGGGGTGTGACAAAGGAAAAACAGATTACAGCTGAGGTTGTAAGTGGCTACGATTTCTTATCTGATTTCGAATGGGAATCTGCAAAGACAGCATGGGGTTCCGTTCGCAAGAACAGCAATCTTAAGCTTCGTGTCAATGGGGAGGCCCGTACATTTGAAAAAGGATTCGGCATCCATGCGAAGGGTGAGATCGTATATGATGTTTCTAATCTTCCTTACGATAAGTTTGAAGCATACGTTGGTGTTGACCAGACAATTTTAGCTCAGAATAATTCCAGCATTGAGGTTATCATCTATGCGGATGAGAATAAGGTATTTGAAAGCGGTCTTATGAAGCATGCGACTGATGCAAAATTCGTAAGCATCGATTTAGCTGGCATTTCACAGTTAAGATTCGAAGTGTCAGATGCAAATAACGGCAATACATCCGATCACTGTGTCATCGGCGGCGTAAGACTGACAACCAATGACAGGAAGCCGGAACTTAACGTGACAAGCTATAAAGTGAAGCTTGGTGAGAAGATTGATTTCATGAAGGGCGTATCCGCTTTTGACAGCGAGGACGGAGACCTTACAAGCAAGGTGGAGATTGTATCAAACACATATGAAGCAGGAGAGACCGGTAGATTTGAAGTGACATACCGTGTTACCGATAAAGATGGAAATCAGAGTGTGAAGACAAGCCAGATTACGGTTTATGAAGAGTTTGAAGTCGTAAAATCCGAGTATGGCAAATTTGATACACTCGCTGCCTATAACGCGCAGTTTGCAGTGCCGGTTGTTGCAGCAACAAACAATGGCGGCAATTACGGAACTTCCTATTTAAGCTATGCGACAGACGGCGATATTAACACCCACTGGGAGACCGGCAAGCCGAACAGCCAGAGCTTTTGTAATGAAGTGATCTTTACATTAGAAGAAACTTCGATGATCGATAAGATCGGCTATGCAGCAAGAAGAATCGGAAAAGGCTGTGCGATCGAATTTGAAATCTATGTTTCCACAGAAGAATCTGGTGATGATTTTATCTTAGCAGGAACCGGATCATGGAGCGGAGATGCGAAAGATGTTTATGTCATCAATATGAGCGAAGTCGCAGCGAAACGCGTGAAGTTTAAGTTCTTAAGCGCAAAGGATGCATGGGCAAGCATCTCGGAAATTACATTCTATGAAAAAGATGCATTTGCAGACAAGATGAAGAATGAAGTATTTACTGATGAGACTAAGACTGCTCTTATGCCTTCCTATGATACATTAGAAGAATTAGAAGCGCTTCGCATGGAAGCGGCGGCTCATGTGGCAGGAAGCCTGTTTGCAGCCGATCTTGACCTGGCAGAAAGTTTAATTCGTGCCGGATTCCCGGAACTTACGATTCCATCCTCCATTTCTACTAAAGTAGGACAGGTAGTGGATATCCAAGGAACGTATGCAGCATCTGATGTAAAAGATGGTGACTTAACAAGTCAGGTAATCGTATCTGGCAAGGTAAACTTTAATAAGGCCGGCGAGTATGTGATCACTTATACCGTGACAGACAGCGATGGGAATAAAGTCGTAAAGACAAGAACAATCGCAGTTGTGAATATGGAAGACTATGTATATCTGACTGATATGGACTGGACTTCTACAAAAAATTCCTACACAGCGCCAAGAAAAGATGTTTCTACAAGCCAAAATGTAATCCGATTAACAGGCGCAGCAGGAGAAGAAATGGTATTTGACCGAGGAATCGGCGCTCATTCTACATCCACAATCGTTTATGATTTAAGCAATGAAAACTATGATTACTTCACTTCTTACGTAGGAGTTGACCGCCAGATGTATGGAACAGTCGGAAGCGTGGCATTTGAAGTATATGTGGATGGCAAACTTCAGTACACAAGCGGTGTTATGACATCCAAACAGGCGATGGAATACGTGGAAGTGGATATCAATGGAGCAAAAGAATTAAAGCTTGTCGTAACAGACGGTGGCAATGGAGATGGTTCGGATCATGCGAACTGGGCAGATGCGAAGCTTCATTATGCAAAAGAGGAAACCGTAGATCTTACAAAAGAAGTAAACATTCCGGACAAAAATCTGGAGAGCAAATTAAAAGCAGTGCTTGACAAGGAAGAGGCACTTACAATCGGAGATATGTTAGCCTTAACCGATTTAGATATCAGCGCTAGCGGAATTACTTCACTAGAGGGCTTACAGTATGCGAAGAACTTAGAAAGCATTGATATTGCACTAAATGAGATTCGCGATCTGTCTCCTCTCAATGACTTACTTAAGCTGACAGTGATTTCGGCAGCAGAGCAGTACTATGTAGCCGGAATGGCAGAACTTCAGAATGGCGTGACAGTAATCGGCGAACAAGTGATTGATATGGGTGGTCAGATCTTAAATCCGGTATCTGTTATGATCCGACGTCAAGATGCTACATGGAACGCAGAGTTTACAGCGGAAGACGGAATTGTGACGATTTTAGAATCGGAGTTTAAGGATGGATTAAACAACATCCGTGTCGATTATAAAGCAGAAGTAGAATCCTATACGCTTTCTGTTATTTATCTATTAAATAAATAAGAATTTCTTAAAGTCCCGGAGATTATGTAACCGGCAGTAAGGAAAGTAATAATCATAAAGCATTTGCGAATACTATTGATAGAATTTGCAAATGCTTTTTTTATTGAGGTGAAGAAACGGATTATAGATAAAGAAAAAGGAGTAATACAAGCAAAATAGTGAGGTGAAGGGAATGAAGAAGGAGAGCCGGTTTCAGGATATAATAAAGGATATTGGTGTGGAGGTACTAGGCAGCATTCTGATTGCGGTAGCGCTTTATAATTTTGCGCTGTATGCAGAGTTTCCGATGACGGGATTTTCAGGAATCGCATTGATTTTGTACCGGCTGTTTGGATTCCCAATCGGTATCAGCACGATCGTACTGAACGTGCCGGTTGCACTGTTATGCTATCGATTATTAGGGCGCGGATTTTTCCTGCGGTCATTCCGATGTATGATTATCTCGTCTCTTATTATTGACTATGTGGCACCTCTTTTTCCGGCCTACAAAGGTGACCGGCTTTTAGCAGCGATCTGTACCGGTGTGATCGGTGGAATCGGCTATGCCATCATTTATATGCGTAATTCTTCTACCGGCGGTGCAGATTTCATCATTATGGCGGTGAAGTCGCTTAAGCCGCATTTATCGCTCGGCAAGATCGCATTTCTTTCAGATGTGGGGATTGTTCTTGCCGGAGGCATCATCTTTAAGGATATGGATGGTATTATTTACGGGATGATCATCAATTACTTTTTAGCAATTGTAGTGGATAAGATGATGTATGGCATCAATGCCGGAAAACTTACATTTATCGTGACGACAAAGGGACAGAGGATTACAGAGGTGATTGAAGAGGCATGCGGACGTGGTTCTACGATCATCAATGCATCGGGAGGCTATAAGAGAACGGATAAAGACTTAGTGATGTGTGCCTGCAACAATAAGCAGATGTATGCGCTAGAACAGGCTGTGAAGGAAGCGGATCCGGAATGCTTTTTAATTATATTGGAGTCCAATGAGGTAGTCGGAAATGGATTCAAGCGGACAAGAGTAGCCGAAGGTGGAAAGTGATCATTTTGTAAATTTGAAAAGTACAAAAAACAGAGAATGGTTTGCATGTAATCGATAGGGTACAGAAAGTAAAATTTTATCTGACATAAAAACAGAAATTGCGCAAAGAATAAATAAAGATACGTGTAGTTTTGTTTGGCGAAGTCAGGAGGAACAATCGTGAATTCAATTGAGGAATATGTGAATCAGTTTGACGGAATCAAGAAAGAATGGATTCAGGAATTTACCGATTATATGAAAGAGAAGCATCCGGACATTGAGGGAGTCATCTGGTTTCGTATGCCAGCCTACAAGATCGACACGGCTTATATTGCCTTTTCGGTGACAAAAGATTATTTTGCCTTTCATACGAATGACCCTGCCTGCTTTTTCATGTGTAAGGATGCCTTAGACAAGGCGGCATTCGGAAAGCGCAGCGTTAAGATTAAATATACGGATGATGGGGCGAAAGTGGTGCTTTACAATATTATCGAGTTCTTCGCTTACTCCCACCATGCAAATAAAAATTCATAATTATCAGTAGCAAAAATACCCGCAGTTTATATAGCTATGTCTGCAGGTATTTTTTTAAATACAGCCAGCCGATGCAGGACGATATCTATATTTCAAAAGATGCCCCCGACAAACTTTTCAAAGAATGTTTGTATATATGACTGATATGACATTATCAGAATATATACAGGCACATAGGATATCGTATGTTCAAGGCGTAGCAGCTAGTACCATGTTACAAATAATGAAAGAAAAATAATGTACAAATTACACATGAGATGTGCGATTTTACTAAAAATGGTAAGGATAAATAAAATGTATTGACTTGAAAAGGAAAAAAATGATAAATATAGATAGAAACGTAAAGGCTGTAAAAGGCTAAATAATAAAAGCGGATAGGAGAACGCAGATTATGTACCATATTGTAGCATTACCAGATGATGAGCCTTATCGGTGGTATAAGATATATGAGGACACCAGCACATAGTGATAGTTCGCTGACCTTTATAGAGCATAAACGCAGATTGCTGTTCTGTGGAGATGAGTTTGATGCGGGACAGGCGAATCTAGGCGAATTCTCTTCTGTGGAAGCGTTTTTAAACAATTGTAAAAGGTTAAAGGAACGGGAACAGGAACAGGAATACGATTTTATTATGCCGAATCACAATGGATGTCCGATTGCGAAAGAATACTTAGATAACTTCATTACAGCGGCTCAGCATGTGGTGGATGGATGTCCGGATCTGGTATCGACCGATAATCTGGAGAATTATATGCATCCCTTCTATCTGGAAGCCGTTCGTGTACAGGTGGGAAATTCCTGTATTAATTATTTGCCCAAAGATTATAAGAATAAAGAATGATATACATAGCACTGTTCAAGTAGAAGATTTGTTAACAAATTTTTTACTTGAAATAAAAATTCGAATAAAATATAAGACTGAGTAAAAAGGATAAAGGATAAATGAAAAGATTAAAGAAACTCATTGTTCACGATCATGGTTTTTATAAAAGCGTGGCCATGTTGGCAGCACCGATTGCTTTACAGAGCCTGATTACAATAGGCGTAAATATGCTAGATACGATTATGGTGGGGAAGTTAGGCGAGAATGAGCTGTCGGCTACGTCTTTAGCGAACCAGTTCATCACGATTTATCAGATTTTATGTATGGGTCTTGGCATGGGGGCTTCTGTTTTGGTTTCCAGGTACTGGGGAATGAGAAGCAAAGAGCCAGAAAAATCGGAGGCAGCTTTAAAGAAGACGATATGCATCATGCTAAGAATTACCCTAGGACTAGCAGCGATATTTGCAGTGGTCACTCTGCTTATGCCGCAGACTATCATGCGTATGTATACAACCGATAAGAGCGTCATCGATTTGGGGGTTACCTATTTTGAATATTCCATCATTACCTATTTTTTTCTCGGATTATCATTAGTCTGCACCATTGTTTTGAGAAGTGTAGGACAAGTAAAAATACCGCTTTTTGTTTCCATTGGAGCTTTCTTTATTAATCTGGGCGCCAACTATGCCTTTATTTTTGGGCATCTGGGAATGCCAAAGATGGGAATCGCAGGGGCAGCGTTAGGAACTTTAATCGCAAGGATATTTGAAACATCCATTATATGTGGGTATTTATTATGGAGAGATACGAAGATTGGTTTTCGAATCCGGGATATTGGAATGAAAACAGCGGATCTTTTAGGTGAGTACATAAAAATCAGTATTCCGGTATTGATTAGTGATGGAATATTGGCAATTGGAAATAATACAGTTGCTATGGTGATCGGACATCTTGGTGTTACGTTTGTTGCAGCGAATGCTGTGACAAGTGTGACACAGCAGATGAGCACAGTCTTAATTCAGGGGATTTCCCAGGCTGGGGCAATTGTCACAGGTCAGACGCTTGGCAGGGGAGAAAAGGAAAAAGCATGGAATCAGGCATATGGATTCCTGGGACTTGGGATCGGTCTTGGTTTATTATCTGCAGTGTTTATAATGGCAAGCAGCCGACCGATCATCAATGCGTATCATTTATTAGAAGAAACAGCTGCGATCGCCACACAGTTAATGGATGCGATCAGTTTTATTATTGTATTTCAGGCTGCAAACAGCATTATGACCAAAGGCGTGTTAAGAGGCGGCGGGGACACAAAGATGCTGATGATTACAGATAATATCTTTCTGTGGGTACTGTCCATTCCTTTGGGAATGTTGGCAGGATTCGTTTTTCATCTTTCTGCATTCTGGATTTATTTCTTCTTAAAGTTTGATCAGATCGTCAAATTGGTATGGTGCGTGTTCCGATTGGATGGAGGAAAGTGGATTAAGAAGATCACAACGGGACGGGGAGACGGCATGATGCAGAAAAAAGGATGATTTATTAAGCAGAATACAGAGAAATGAGCAGATAACAGAGGTAGATTAATGTTAGAAGAGATCGATAGTATTAAATACATATTCTTTTTCTTGCACAAAACCGAAATTAGTCCGTTCTACTATCTTACTATCTTCCCCTATGCTTTTAATCTATAATCTGATAACTGGATCAATAGGCGGCATGATCAATGAGATTTTAGTGGAGATTTTCTCTGTTATCGGTTTATTCCGATATGATTTGAAAAAGCAGGTTGATGCAAAGGCAGGGGGAAATGAGAAGGCGTAGAAAAAATGAGTTGGATTTGGGAAGGCTTGTTAAAAGGTGTTCTTTTATACTTGCTGGAAATTATTATTATCAATAGGTAAAAGACGCCGGTTTAGTGATCGCTATTTTTAAATATCACAAGGAATGTCAAGTTTTTCTTCTGGAATCCTGCTAAAATCATAGTAACAGGAGGGGGATGGAAATGAACGAGAAAACTGCGGAAGTTCAGGAAATGCAAAATGATATCGTCATAAAAGGGTTACGGCAGAATAATCTGAAAAATATTTCATTGAATATACCAAAGAATAAAATCATTGTATTCACCGGAGTATCGGGTTCCGGAAAATCAAGCGTTGTATTCGATACAATCGCAGCAGAAAGCCAGAGGCAGATGAATGAGACATATACGGCATTTATGAGAGGAAGGCTTCCGAAGTATGAGAAACCAAAGGTAGATTATATTGATCATCTGACCGCATCTGTTATTGTGGATCAGAGCAGACTCGGAGGAAATGTCCGTTCTACGGTAGGAACAATCAGCGATCTGTATGCAGCATTACGTGTGCTGTTTTCTCGTATCGGAGAGCCCAAAGCCGGTTCCGCCTCTTATTTTTCATTCAATGATCCAAATGGCATGTGTACAGAATGCTTTGGCATCGGAAAAGTGATGGATATCGATCTGAAAAGTGCACTGGATGAAGAAAAGTCCTGGAATACAGGCATGGTGGAACTGCCCGGACATCATGTGGGAAACTGGTATTGGAAACAGTATGTAGAATCAGGCCTGTTTGATGTGGATAAGAAGTTAAAGGACTATACAGAGGAGGAAAGGAATCTTCTTTTGTATGGAGCAAGAACCCAGGATGGAGACCGTGTTCAGAAAAAGGTAGAAGGAATCTATAACTACCTTAAAAAGATGCTGTTGAACCGTGATACATCGGATGTGAAAGAAGCCTCCATCAAGCGGCTGGAGAAATATATTGTGGAAAAGGAATGTCCGATCTGTCATGGAAAGAGACTGAATGAAAAAACACTTGCCTGCAAGATCAATGGGAAAAACATTTATGAGATGTGTGAACTGGAGTTTTCCAAGTTAAGAGACTGCTTATTAGAGATAAAGGATCCGAGAGCGGCCACGATGGTGGATGCATTGGTGCAGTCGCTTACGAGAATGATTGATATCGGACTGCCATATTTATCTATGAATCGAGAATCTTCTACATTATCCGGCGGCGAGGCACAGCGATTGAAATTAGTTCGTTATATGGGCAGTTCTCTTACCGGGATGACGTATATATTTGATGAACCAAGCACCGGAATGCATCCAAGGGATGTACATCGTATGACGAAGCTCTTAAAGAGCCTTCGGGATAAAGGAAATACGGTTTTAGTGGTAGAACATGATAAAGATATCATCAGCATTGCAGATGAGGTCATTGATATGGGGCCGGCAGCAGGAAGAGAAGGCGGACAGGTTTTATTTCAGGGAAGCTATGAACAGCTGCTTCTTTCTGATACACTTACCGGTAATGCAATGAGGGAAAAAATCAGCATAAAAGAGAATCCAAGATCTCCAAAAAGTTTTCTTCCGGTCAGAAATGCGGATATTCATAACCTGAAACATGCATCCGTGGATATTCCGCTTCAGGTGCTTACCGTCGTTACCGGCGTAGCCGGATCTGGCAAGAGCTCTTTGATCCGCGATGTGTTTGCAAAACAATATAAAGACCAGGTTGTTTTAGTTGATCAGTCTCCGATTACCGCAACAGGAAGATCCACTCCGGCTACCTTCCTAGGATTCTTTGATGATCTGCGTAAACTGATGTCAGAAAAGACTGGAATGGACGCTGCGATGTTTTCCTTTAACAGCAGGGGCGGCTGTCCGGTGTGCAAGGGAAAGGGGCTTGTTGTTACCGAGCTTGTGTTTATGGATCCGGTTACTACCGTATGTGAAGCTTGTGAGGGAAAGCGGTTTAGACGTGAAGTTTTAGAGCGGAAATATCAGGATAAGAATATCTTAGATATTTTAAATATGTCCGCAGAGGAAGCAGTCCAGTTCTTTGATGGTAAGGAAAAAATCACAAAGTATCTTCGTGCCATGATTGAAGTAGGCTTAGGTTATTTATCCTTAGGACAGCCTACCTCTACCCTTTCCGGAGGAGAGAGGCAACGGTTAAAGTTAGCCAAATATCTGGATCAGAAAGGAAACATCTATGTGTTAGATGAACCGACAACCGGTCTGCATGCTTCCGATATCAAGAACATTATGAGGCTGTTAGAACGCTTTGTAGATCATGGAAATACGGTCATTGTAATCGAGCACAACTTAGATGTGATGAAACAGGCAGATTATATTATTGATGTAGGGCCGGATGGCGGAAGTGCCGGCGGAGAGATTGTATTTACCGGTACACCCAAGGAGATGTTAGAGCAAGCGGATACCATAACCGCCAGATATCTGCGCAAATCCTGTGAACCTGTTTTATAAGAGACAGCCAAGCAAGAGATCGTATGAAACCAGGGACTAAATCTCTGGTTTCTTTTCTTATAGAAAATGCTACAATACATGTAAGAAAGATTACCGTGATCTGTGAAGCCGGAAAAAGAATAGGATCTTCAATAGAATATGGGGAAAATGGTGAAATCAGATGAAAATAGTAATGGAACAGCAAAGAGAGCTTCAGGAAACGGAGGTGAGAATCCGATATCAGGAGCTGTCAGAACAGGTTAAGAATATTAGAGCGGTCCTTCATGCAATGGATACCAATATTGCAGGAAAATGTGACGGGAATGTATACCAGCTTAATACGGCCGAGATTTATTACATAGAAAGTGTGGATAAAAGGACCTATATTTATTGCAAAAATCAGGTTTATGAAACTGGTGAGAGGTTATATCAGCTAGAAGAGAAACTAATCGATTCTGGTTTTGTGCGTGTAAGTAAAAAATGTATCGTAAATAAATATAAGCTAAAGGGAATGAAGATACTGCCAAATAGTCATATTGAAGCAATGCTTTCGAATGGGGAGAAACTATTAGTTACAAGAAAATATATTTCAGAAATACGGAAAGCATTAGAGAGAAAATAATAGGGACAAGCAGTACAATTGCATTTTGGTTTGAGATACTTGCATGTTGCGCCTTCCTGTATTGTAATTGGAATTGATCTTTCCTATACTTATAAAAAATGATAGGAGGGGAAAGAGATGAAATTAAAAAATGCAGGAGTTTATGTGCTGGGAATTTATCTGTTGTGTTACTTCTTTCGTATCGTAGAGTATTTTGGAATACGAACCGATCAGACAATCATTGGGGAGGCGTTTATTCATAAGTTAATCGGTATTGTGATTATTATCCTGGTTATGAAAAAGTGCAGTTACCATTTTGAAGATATTGGGATTATGAGAAAAGGATGTATCCGATATACGTTTTATGGACTCGCATTTGGGCTTGCAATGTTTTTAGTTGGATATGGTACAGAAGTTGCAATTTTGAGGGCACAGGGAAAATTCCAGTCAATGGAGGTCTATGTCAGTTCATATGCGGTTGATCAGAATATCGCAATGGAATCCGGAATGCTCTTCCTTATTATCTGTATTGTGGGAAATATCGTGAATGTGATGATGGAGGAAACGCTTTTCCGCGGAGTATTTCAAAAGATAATGATGAGAAAATTCTCTTTTGTAAAGGCAGCAGTTTTTTGTTCCATCTTATTTGGTCTCTGGCATGTGATCGGACCAATAAGGAATTACATGGATGGCATTAGCAGTCTGCAGGGGACAATTGCAAATATTCTAATGCTTTTTATAACATCTGGCCTGATCGCGTTTAAATTCGCAATGCTGTCAAGGTTAGAGGGGGCTCTTTATATGGGGATGGCGGATCATTTCGTGAATAACACCATTGTGAATTTACTGCATGTTACCAGCAGTACAGGAACAGATGAGATGATGTTTGTTCGGATATCGATTGCGCAGAGCATTTCATTTGTAATCGTATTGCTTGTTTTCTTAAATAGGAGTCGTGGGATAAGTACAGAAAGAGTATTGCGTACATGCAAATAACGATAGGAAGTGAAAAAAATAAATATGAAAACGTTCAGTAAAAAAATAGTGCATAGAATGTCGTCATGTCTGGTAACAACAGCATTGGCACTCATCCTATTATCATTGGTTGCACTTATTTACGATGGGACAATGATTTGTATTTCCACAGTCTTTGAAATATTTTTTGTTTGTTTGGTTATTCAGATTGCTCTCTGGCTTTTGGAAAACTGGGAAAGTGCAAATATGATTGTGGATCTTATAGGACGGTATACGGTTGTGATTGCCATTGTAGTAGCTAGCGGATATCTGTTTCATTGGATAGATCAATTACCGGTATGGCTGTTAGTAGGAATGGCATTTGCAGTTTATTTCTTAGGGGGGATTCTTGAAGTCCGAAAGGTAAGGGCAGAGATAAAGGTGATCAATGATCTTACACAGTAGTATCAGGATTCATGCTTAGAACCGCTAACGATCCTTATAGGAAAAGTATGAAAGAAAAAAAGAATTTGAAGAAAACTTAAAATAGATCCAAACGGAAATTGTATTCGCAGACCAGTGTGATACAGAATCTCTATACTCCTATACAAAGTGCAGGCTGCCAGTGATCACTGGTAACCTGCACTTTTTACATTGCTGTATTAACTTACCTATCATGTTGACAAAGCTAACGAATGGTAATATAAATAGAAATGGAATATATAGAAAAAAAAGGAAGGGGAGCATATGACAACAAAGGAAAGAATTTTAGTCGCAACATTAGAATTGGCATCAGAAAAAGGATTAGGTCAAGTTTCTCTTTCACAAATTGCAAAGAAGGTTGGAATACAAAAGCCCTCTATCTATAATCATTTTGCATCAAAAGAAGAAATCATTATCGAGCTATATGAATATCTTCGCCATCGTGCAAGAGAAAAGATAAACAACGGAACCATTGATTATGGAGAGCTTGTGAAGGGCAAAGAGGCATATGATATTTTGAACATGATGGTATTTTCGTATATCGCTATGAATCAGGATACGGATATGGAGCAATTTTATAGATTTATTATGTCGGAACGAAGTGTTAGAAAAGAGGCAGCTCAGATTATGGTTGCAGAGACTGAGAAGATGATACTTGCTACGAAACAGCTTTTTTACGCAATGCAGGTGCAGAAAGTAATGACATTTAAGAATATTGATATGGCTGCATTTTCTTTTGCAATGTCAGTTCATGCGATCATGGATTATATGTGGGATCAAAGAATGGCCGAGACAGAGATGACAGCAGAACCGTTGTTAAATGAGTATTTAAAAGATTTTTGCAGAGTATATGGAAATGTAGAATAGGGAAAAGAATTGGCAGGCAAGACGTTTGAAACGGATAGGCCATGTGTTTTTTATTTAATAGTCGTTATAGATTTATTGTACCAGAGCAATATAAAGAACAATTAGGACAGTATGCCTAGAATATCGGGTGAACGGATTATTTTTACGAATAGAAACTATAAGGTGGCGAAACAAATGGCATTTGATTTAAAAAAGGAATACAAGAAATTCTATATGCCTAAAGACAAAATGGAAGTTATGAGGTAAAATCAATATGAAATATAAAGACTATTTTAAAACGATTCCCATTCTTGAAACGGATAGATGTATTTTACGGCTGTTTAAGAGAGAGGATAGGAATGCCTACTTTGAGATTTGGCGTGATGAAAAATGCGTAATTCAAAGAATTCAGTAAAATCAAGGGCTTGATAAGATTTAAGGAGATATAAAATGATGATAAAAGTACTATTTGTCTGCCATGGAAATATCTGCCGCTCTCCAATGGCAGAGTTTGTTTTAAAGGACATGGTAAAGAAACGTGGGATGGAGGAACTCTTTTTGATAGCGTCCTGTGCCACAAGCACAGAGGAAATCGGAAATGACGTTCATCCCGGAACAAAGAGAAAACTAGCAAGCGAAGGAATCAAAGTGCAGCAAAGAAGGGCGGTACAATTAAGAAAAAGTGATTACGATACGTATGACTACCTGATTGCAATGGATGCAAGAAATATATCGAATATGAGACGTATTATTGGAGAGGATAACAAGCATAAAGTCTCATGTCTTTTAGATTTCACATCTCATCCGAGAGATATTGCCGACCCATGGTATACCGGCAACTTCGATATCACATATCAGGACATCGTGGAAGGATGCGAAGCATTCTTACAGCACATTTTAGGATAGAAAGTTAGGGATTTTCACTAACTCACAGGCAAGCCTGTGGGTTTGCTAGAGACAATGTCAATCATGTATTTTAGTAGTTGTATTAAAAATACAATACCTGAAAATGAATTCAGGGATAAGGGGGAAAATCATGAAAAAACAATGTATTAAGGCAACAGAGTTTGAAAGAGTGGGAAGAACATTTGTATGGAGAAATATTGTCTGGTGTGGATTATCGGGGACAGGGATCCGATTCATGACCAATGCTAAGAAAGTGTCCTTTCACCTGATCGGTGACAGTTCTGTTCATGGTCAGAAAACAGAAGGGATGGCAAGGGTTTCTATTTTTGTTGATGATAAAAGGCAGAAAGATGTTATGATAGAAGAGCCGTACGTGAAAGTGGCAGTGGAACTTGATCCTACAGAGAATCAATTTCATAAAGTACAGCTGATCAAACTTTCTGAATGTGCCATGTCGGCATTTGGTATAGAAGAAGTTGTATTGGAAAGCGACTTGGATGTTATGGTTTCTAAGGTGGTACAGAAGGATAAAAAAATTGAATTCATCGGAGACTCTATTACATGCGGATATGGAGTTGATATGGAGGATCCAGCCACTTCATTTAGAACTGATACAGAAGACTGCACAAAAGCATATGCCTATAAAACAGCGAAACTATTAGATGCAGAATATAGTTTGGTTAGTTTTAGCGGGTATGGTATCATTACCGGTTATACGGAAACAGATGAAATGCGCAGAGATCAGATCGTATCTGCCTATTATGAAAAATGCGGTTTTTCTTATGCACATCCAGTGGCACAGGGGGAAGACGGTCCAGCTTTCGAATCTGTAGTGTGGAATTTTGGGGAATATGTCCCTGATGTTGTTGTTGTGAATCTTGGTACCA
>SVEB01000115.1 GCA_015057635.1 Lachnospiraceae bacterium
ATGGAAATATTCCGTTTCATTCCTTCTACTACATAATATGGATTTTCTAATATCTCGTTGTAGATCTTCCCTTCCGCCTGCTCATTTGTTGCTTCCGAAGCAGGATCTCGGAGGAATACGAAAAAGGAAAGCATTGTTCCAGTTTTTCCGTAAATGGTGCCAATCTTTTGGAAGAATGGGCGAAATACGGTAAGCGGCAGTGGATAGTCTTTTGTATCGGTGGCATACTCATAGCCATTTTCCGGTATGGCAAGGGTGGAGTACGCATAAAGGGAATCCGAAGGTGTACCAGGTGCCGGAGCGGATACGGTATAGGTCTTAGCCTCCATGCCGGAAGGGATGGAGAGGTTTGTGACAGTGGTGACAGAATACGGTTCGTCTTTTAAGTACTCATAATTGGTGTGACGTTTATATGGGTTGGTAATGCAGGCAAACGGCACCGTGCCAGGAGCACAGTCACAGGAGAATTCCGTAAAGGAGATATCCGATACATCATCTAATACGACCGGATGCCGTTCATCCTGGATTTCATAGTGAATATCCATATTCTCCACGGTTATGTTTTTGGCATGACGGATATAGAGGCCGTAAGCCGGAAGGATGCCCCAGTTGCTAGGTTCCGGATATACTCTTGGAAGTTCCGGCACATTGTATGGATCGGCTTCCCATGACTTGGTATCAGGATTCCAGTCCATGCGTGGTAGAAGTCCCTCCTCCTTCAGGAAAAATGGATTTACAAGCCAAGGCAGAGTCTGCACGGATGGCAGTGTTTTGTACTGGGTATATTTCCAGTTTGTATTTAGCTGACGCTGTTCCACGGCATGCTCCATAGTAAGGCCGCCACGGTATGTAACGGAGATATTTTTTAGTACCACATCCATAACCGGACTATCCATTAATCCCATAATTAGCATCGGATAGCGAGGATCCGCATCCGTTACGGTAAGATTGCTGATTTCAATATGGCTCGCCTCTGGAAATGCGAAAGATCCTAAGGCATTGGCATATCGGCAGCGGTCATCTTTTGAAATCTCAAACGAATAGTCTGGTACATAAGAATGGAAGTTCCGGTCATAGCGCATTAAGTAATAGTGTCCGTTCTCTTCCTTATAATTAGCTGGGTTTATGCGAGTAGGAGAGTCAGGATCAACTACATGAAAGAAGGAATGTCCATCTACGCTTATCCTTTTGGTCTTATTGTACGATGGGGCATAGCGCTTGGCAGGATAGCAGGCGTAGTCTTTGGTATCCGGCAGGACGAAGTTTAGATCATCAATGCGCACATTAGGTGCGGTGGCAGGAAGAGATTCATCCTCTGTGTTTCCGGTAACAGGGAAACGGCCACGGTCCCCGATACGGATAAAGATAGGGGAGGAACTGATATGCTCCATTACACAGTCTGTGAATATAATATTGGTCATATCCGACAGATCCACGGCTTCCAGTGCAAAACCGCGGGAGCGGTCAAAACGGGTGCGTTCGATCGTGATCTGATCGTAGCCACAGGAGGATTCGGTGCCAAGCTTGATTCGTGCAGTAGGGCCGCAGCGGTCTGTCGCGATCAGTTTATCGCAGCTGTATGTTTTTGCATAGACTGATCCGGCATCATAACCGCTGACCATACAGTCATGGATCCAGATGTTTTTCGCAGGTTTAAAGAAGCCTGCGCCAAAGGAGGATTTGATGACGATGGCATCATCGGTAAGAGAGTTAAAGGAAGAATTGCGAACGGTTACCTGTTCACAGCAGTCAATATCAAAAGCATCTCTTGTGGTGTCCACTAAAATGGAGTCGCATAAGAGGTTTGTGACCGCTTCGGCTATAATTGCAAAATGCCCTCCGATCACAAGGGAGAAATCCTTCAGCACGATATTTTCACACCGAACCAGCGCAATCGCTTTGTTTCCAAACCATTCTCCGTTATGCCCCCGTCCGTTTCGACATTTCGGATCCATAGGATCGCCGCCCTGAAGGACATATTCTAATGTATCGGTTGTTTGGTCTAACGCGGCGCCATTGATCAGCCCCTCTCCGTAAATCATTACATTATGGATATCAGCTCCATAAATCAGACTGTTTGCAAAGTAGGTGTGCCCATGATCCTGAAGGCCGGCATAGCGATTTACCTCCGGTTCCTCATAATTTCCGCCTTCGCTCTCCTGCTTCTGATAAGAATGCTGAATGGATGTTTTAGCCGCAAGCAGTGTGGCTCCTTTTTCAAAATACAGGTTTACAAGGCTTTCAAGATGAATCGTATAGACTTTATAAGTGCCTGCAGGAATCACTACGGTTCCTCCGCCATTTACGGCAGCAGCATGTATTGCTTCATTAATTGCGGCAGTGTTATCCACCGGGCTTCCATTCTCTTTTGCTCCATAGTCAAGAACCGAGAAAATGGAATCTGTCTTAAGCAGATCATCGGCTGACAGTGTACAGCCGGTTGCACGTAGTATTGTATTCATAAGACTCTCCTTTTAAATCCGGATAAAGACTCCGGGTCTTGTTAGAATAAAATTCAGAACTCTATTCCCTATTATAAAAGAAATAGATAAAAATGTAAAATATTTTACCATGTATTGACTTTGAGGTTGAGGGTGCTATACTTGTCCTTAGATAATTACAAAATATAGGAAATGACTACATATGGCTGATTTGAACCTGACCCAACAAAACCCTTTCGATTTTGTGGCCAAGAATGGTCTTTGAAGACACATGCAGCATCCGGGAAAGAAGGTTGTAGTATGTTTTTTTGCGGTAATACAGAGAATAAGATTGGAAAGTTAGTGGAGAAAAAACAGTGGGATAAGATTAAAAAGAAATATCTGTATGCAGATGATGCAGAGGAACTGATTCTCGCAAAGGAATGTGCGAAATCCGATACAGATGACTCTGTGAATGTGCTTCTGTCCCTCCTTGAACTTGGTGGAGATGAGGTGAAGATTGAAGCGCTGAAATCACTGGGAGTGGTTGGAAACGATCATGTAGTGTCAACCTTGCAGCTGATGCTATCCAAGATGCCGGCTGGCGATACACCGTTAAGAAAACAGCTGATGGATACCTTACATACAATTAGAAAAGCAAGTTAATAGAAAAACTGAATATTTTGTTGCATTTTAGTCACACTAACTAAAGTAAAAAGGAGTGACAAGATGGAACAGAAACAACACAGAGAACACACAAATCCTAATGAAAAGTATATTAACAAAGGAGCAGTGGATGCTTCTACTATTAATGAGGTGACACATGATAAGTACTGTGTAGGCGACATTGATATATGCAATGCATGCTCCACAACTGACTTAACAGGCCTCATTCCAACCCCTCCTCGTAATGACGCGGAGATTGATTCATATCATCAGATCTTTACATTCGGACCTCCTGATTTAAAATAAAAAGCAGGAGATTTGAAGAGAGGGACGGGACCGTGATGCGAGGCGCGGACGGCTCCCGGGGCATTAAGGTTCGAATGTTCGGACGCACGAGCGGACAAAACTCGTTTTCTTCTTTCAATAACAGATAGCAAATGATCGGTCTGTTATTGAAAGAAGAAAACGAGTTTTGTTCGTTATAAGCCGGATATCTTAAGCCATAGGCACCGGGAGTTGTCTGTATTTCGCATCACGATCCCTGTTTTTCTGTCTGAAATGGAGTTTAAGATGAATTTAAAAAGGAAAAGGCATTTAATAGGGCAAAAGAGAGAAGAAAATAAGTGAGAAAAGAGTAAGGTTGGAAGAGAAAAATTAGTGGGAGAACAGAGAAAAGGGATAGGAAGAGTGGGAGAGCTAGGCAGGCAGGAGGAGGGCCTGCCTTATTTGTATTGGTGTATAATTTTACAACAGATAGGAAAGCCTAGCTTTTAGGTATTGTGAGTGGGGGAATACCAGATTTTAAGTTATAACTGGAATTTTGTGCGAAATCAATAAGTCTAAAAGATAGGAGAATGCTTGAGAATATGACACAGATAGACTGTCTTAATTTTTGTGAAGTGCTTCAGGATTTTTATGATAAGAATGTACCGTTTATAACAACTGTACGGGACATTCAGAAAAAGGCGGGGTTTGCCAAGTGTGAGCGGATATATATTGGTTCGTCATTTTGCGGACCATATTTTTTGCATCTGTCCGAGAAAATAATGGTGGAGGTAATCGAGGCCTGTCAGGCAGAAGGAATCAGCGTGACACTTGTTCTGCCTGTTTTTACTGAAAAATGCCTTGTATTAGGGAAAGAGAAGATCAAAGGGCTTTCTGCTTATTTTGATAAAGGAATCGATGAGATCACGGTGAATGACTACGGTATGCTTAACTATATCAGTGGGAATTACAGCATTAAGCTGAATATGGGAAGGCTGTTTATGAAGGACTATCGGGATCCACGTTATGAAGAGTACTTTCATTCCGAATTGTATCCAAAGATTTTTACTCCATATCTGACAGAGCTGATGAAGAAGTACCGGATCACCGGTATGGAATTTGACCCTACACACAGCGTAATCAACTTCAAGCAAAAGCCGAAGGATATTGAAATCGGCGTTCATAGTCCATATTGCTATATGACAACCGGGCACATATGTGAAGCTGCATCCATTCATAAGGAAATCGATCATAAATTCCGGCCTACGACTTCCTGTCAGAGTGAGTGCAAGGATATCATCATTCATTATGATTTGCATGATGGAAGGAACTGGTATAGGGTAGGACCAACCATCTATTTTGAAAATCCAGATTGCAGAATTGAGGGAATAAACCGATATCGCTGGATCTATTTTCCGATCAATGAGGAGGGTGTGAGATGAAAGTATTAGTGCCTCTTAACAGTGCAGAACATGTGGATGATTATATACAAGCCGGTGCCGGGGAATTCTATATGGGTTTTTATGATCCGGAATGGACAGAGCGGTTTGGCGAGTACGCAGATATTAACCGTTTGACCGGTTTTCGGGAGGCGGCAAATCCGTATGATTTTGAAACCGTCCTTCAGATGGTTCAGAAAATGAAGGAAAAGGAGAGAACGCTTTATATTACATTCAATGCCAGCATCTACTCAAAAGAAGAGCTGAAGTTTTTAGAAAAGTATTTTATGAGATTAAAGGATGCGGGATCAGACGGTGTGATCGTATCTTGTATGGAGCTTGTGAATCTGGCAAAGGCAGTCGGTATACCGAGCGTTATCAGCACGATTGCCGGCATCTACAATTCGGATATGGCCAAGTTCTATGCCGATCATGGCACAAAGAGGATTATCCTGCCAAGGGATCTGATGTTAACGGAGATTGAATCCATTACAAAGAATGTAGGGAACATGGAATATGAAGTATTTATGATGCGAAATGGATGCGCTTTCTCAGATTCCAATTGCCTTGGTATGCATCGAATAGAGATGTGCTCGATCTGCAGCAGTATAACAAAAGCGGACAATGAAATTTTAGTGAAGGATGACAGCTTCGGAAACCGCCATGCGGCAGAGCTGAATAACATGATTTACTCGGCGCATTTCCATAATACGGCCTGTGGGCTTTGTTCGATTTACCGGTTTATACAGATGGGAATCGTAGCAGGAAAGATTGTGGGACGTTCCGATCAGTGGGAAAATATCTGCCGGGATATCCGCTATATCACCGAGAATGTAGAAATCGCAAGGGCATGCGGCAGCGAAGAGGAATATTTAAAGCGGATGGTATTCCCGGAGGACCGTAACGTGGTCTGCAAGCTGGGATTATCCTGCTATTACCCAGAAGTGCGTTTCGTTTAAACTTCGTCTTTCGGGTAAAGACATGTAAAAAAGTTATAGTTATTATACAAATTACGACTTCATTGTAAACACAAATATCGACTTTATTCATATTATAAATGTAAAGAGAGGAGTGATACAATGAGTTGTAATTCAGATGACAGTCAAAAAATTAAAGGCCAGAGCTTGGATCATCCGAATCGAAATAATACAAACAGAGGCTATTTTCCACGTTTTCGAATGAGCGGGAACTCATTTAACAGACAAAATATCAGATATCCGGCATATGCGACAGGCGGCATGCCGGAAGGCAGACAGGAAGAATCCGATAGTGATAAAACAATGAATGCAAAAACAATGGCAGCTCAGCCGGGACCACTAGGAGAAGGAAGCGAGAGTGGATCATTCTTATCTGATGAGCGCATCATACCAAGAGGAAGACGTTATGACCTGCCACAGCCACCGCCTCCTCCAGTACCGGAACCGGCACAGTTTAATTTCCTGCAGACGATCAATGCAGACATCAATGAAACAAGTACGGCTATGAAAATCCCATTTCAGAATAATACCCTGTACTGCGGAGATATGATCCTGCATGAGTTAGGTGATACAAAGATTCGGTTAAACAGCAGAGGGTTGTACCAGGTTGTGTATACGTTAGAAGTACAGTGCCCGGCTGGTACTGCACAGATAAGCGGATATGAGGCATTCTTATCACAGGGAGAGGTGCCGGTGATAGGAAGCCGCATCTCCATTCCAAATCTGTCCGAACTTGAGACCTATACGATAATGGGCATCGCATATGTATATGTACAGAGAAGCCATGCAGATGCGGCAGTGGAGTTAAATATCACCCCGCGTGAGGATATGGAGGCTTCTCCAATCACAGCTGTTTCCGCGACGATCAGTTCGACATTACTTTAAGAAACAAAAAAGAGCCATCACCTTTTTTGATGATGGCTCTTTTCATTAGAATCCTAGAGGAATTCCAAAACCGATGAATGCAAGTAATAATGCAGTCCATGATACAAGGAAGCAGATAGAGTATGGTAACATCGCGGAGATTAAGTTACCAACCGTAAAGTCTTCTTTGTATTTCTTAACATAAAGTAAGATAACACCGGCATATGTCATTAACGGAGTGATGATGTTTGTAGAGGAGTCTGCTAAACGATAAGCAGCAGCAACTACGTCTGGTGTCATGTTTGGATTTGCCTGGTATAACATTGGGATGAAGATTGGTCCAAGAAGCATCCATTTTGATGTTAAACCACCAACGAACAGGTTGATGATCGCTGTTACAATGATAAATCCAATAATTAATAAAGTAGGGGATTTTGCTAATCCTAAAGATTCTAATGCTGTAGCGCCAAGGTATGTGATATAAGTACCAAGGTTTGTGTAAGTTAATAATGCAAGGAAGTTATAGCAGAAGAATGTTAATACGATTACGTAGCCCATGCTTCCGATCTGCTTCGATAAAGCAGCGATAACTTCGCCGGAGTTTTTGAATTTCTTAACTGCAATACCATAGAATAAACCGCTTAAGAAGAATATGAAAGTGATTAATAAAATGATGTTGTCAAGGAAAGGGGTTACAGTAGCCCCTAATTCATTTTTATAAGGCTTTAATGGGCCGAATGCAAGTACTAAGTCAATACCAACTGCGATTAAGAAACCAAGACCTGCGAAACGTAAGCCTCTTTTTTCTTCTTTGGATACACCATATTCAGACATATTAACATCTTCAGGAATTGTGTATGTCATCTTTTCAAATCTTGGACGAACCCAGTAATTTGTGATAAGACCACCGATAATAACTAACATTGCAGTAGATGCAAGCATGAACCAGTAGTGCATTGTGAATGGGTTGATGTCTTTTCCTAAGTAAGAAACAAAAGGAACACCCTGCGCTTCTGCAAAGCCCTGTGCGTTACGTCCGATGATTACGTCGATAACAGTAGCAGGAACTAAGTTCGCACTGAAACCAGCGGATACACCGGCGAATGCTGCGAACATACCGATTAATGGGTTCTTCTTGATTCCTAAGTAAAGTAAACCTGCAAGAGGAATTAAGATTAAGTAACCAGCATCGGATGCGATGTTACTCATAATACCGAGGAATACTAAAAGGTAAGGAAGAAGACGTTCGGAAAGATTACCGCCCATCTTACGAATTAAGGCAGATAACATACCGGATTCTTCTGCGATACCGATACCGAACATAACGATTAAGATGGTACCTAAGATACCGCCTGCGTATCCTAACCAGTTTGTTAATAATGCGTTGTTGAAGATCCAGAGAATATTTTCAGTTGTGAACATATTCTTGATTTCATAAGGTACGGATGAACCATCTTTACCAACAGTTTCGAATGAAGTTCCGCCAAAGATAGCAGTCAGAACCATTACAAGTACATACAGACCAATGAATATGATTACTGGATCTGGGATTTTAGAGCCTACCTTTTCAATAAAGGACGGCTTTTTTACTGTGTTTGTGTTGTCCTTTTTCATAAATATCCTATCCATTTCTTTTTTTGTTTTCTGCAGTTTATTGCAAACGGTTTTATGTAACAACGCTATAGCATTGGAACAATGAAAAGCGTTAATACTTTACCCTGTTAAACATAATGAGTGTAAAACAGCAATAATACGCAAGTGTTACTAAAAGTGTATTTATATAATCAATGATAATAGAAATTTTTGCAACAAGTTTTTTTTTACATAAATGGTTTTATAAAGAAAATAAAGTCATAAAATGTAACAAGAAAGAAAAAACAAGAAAAAGACATATGTCTTTTGTGAGAAAACAACAATTTATTGTATACATTGATACCGAAATAATGTGAAAATTGCCTTTGGGATAAAAATACAGAAAAAGGAATAAAAAGAGCAAAAAAAGAAGAAACCACCAAAAAATGCAGAAAGACGATTTCTGGATTAAAAAAAACGAGAAATCGTCTTTCTGCATTTTCTATAAATCATGGCAATACCGGTATACCACAACCCGCTCCTGAACATTCTTTGCATATCCACTAAGCGGGATTTCCGTTATTAGATCGAATGGGGTGCAGGTATCCAGATAATACGTATATTCTGCATCCGGATAATAGAGAAGAAGAGTAACACTTCTTGATACTCTGTCCAGTGACTCGTAAATATGATCGATTACCTTTCTAAAAATCTCAATGGAAAAAGGATTGAAAAAGTAGAAGTGATTGATTGTATCATCTACGACATAGGAGTCTGCGCTTTCATGATAAAAGCGAATATCCGGATAGGTGGCTTGCTCTTTTGCACCTTTCGTATGACGGTGATAAGAAGCATTGTTTTTGATGCATGCTTCATAATAGACCGGATTTAATTCCACACCAATCGTTTTGCAGTGGAAGCGATGGTTTAGATAGAAGTTAAGCCGTCCCATCCCGCATCCGAAATCAATCAGCACATCGGATTTGGAAAGCGGATATTCTGTAAAGATATAATCTAACACGCTATAAGGGGATGGTTCATATCGATGGCAGTAATAAGTATCAGTACCATCGTTTTGAATCTGTTCTGTTACAATATGAAGAGTTTTGTCCATTGTATGCACCTGATTTCCTGGTAAAATTAAAGTTTCTTCCTGTATTATAGCAGAAGTAAAGCGGAATGGGAAATAACAGTATTAATAGAAGAAGCTAAAAAAAATGTAAAAAAATAAGATGTAACTTCACAAAATGTAAAAGAAAGAAAAAAATTGTAAAAATAGTTGATAAAATAGAATAAGCATGCTATACTTATGTAAAATACTAGAAAAGTGTGGGCATATGTGTATGCTAGGAAAAAGAATACTTGAATGGATAAGCCGGGAAGATGTGACCGACATAAAGGAAAAGGAAGCCTTCGAGCGATACATATTAGAAAAAAATATAAAGGGGATGCACTGGATCCTTCCTTTTGTGGCAGCTGTCTGTGTCATTATGCTTACAGCCAATGAATTTAATTATCAAAGGGATGATACGATTTCATTCATCAGTCATCAGCAGTATCAGATGGCTGATCTTTTGCTTCTTTTTGGATATACCGTGATGTTTCTGCTATTTCGATATTATGAGCGGAATGCTATCAAAAATATCAGGCATATCAAGGTGATTCAGTACTTTTGCTATGTGTTTGTTATGATGTGGTCAGTCTGCATCATTATGCTGGATTACAAGTGGTCACAGACTATTAATACGACATTATTTATTTTAGTCGGGTTTGTATTATCATTTGTATATCATGCCGAGCTGAAGACCATCTTCTTTATAACAATGCCGAATATCGTGTTGCTATCTTATTTCATTATGTTAAAAGTGGTACAGCCAAGAAACTATATCTTTTATTTCCTGGTACAGCAGATACTGCTTTTGATAATGTTTATAAATAACTATCATGCAAGACAGAAGGAATTCATTCAGCAGGAGAAAATTCGGAAGAAGAATGAAGAGCTGCTTTCCATGAATAATCAGCTGGTGCTGCTTAGAAAGGAGAGTGAGGAAATCAGCCGCGAGAAGAGCCAGTTTTTAAATACGATTTCCCATCAGTTAAGAACGCCTTTGAATGCAATTATGGGAACATCGGAACTGTTAGGGTTAAAGACTTCAGATCCGGATACAAAAGAGGCAGTAGACACAATACAGTTAGCAGGAAATAAGCTGCTTTCTACCATTCGGGAGTTCATGAATTTTAATAAGCTTGATATCAGTAAGTTTGAAATCAATATGGCGTACTATGACTTATCGGAATGGATTGCACAGATACGGGAGAGAGGGGAGACGCTTGCCAGAGAGAAAGGCATCGGTTTCTATCTGGATATATCGGGAGATCCGCATGTGCAGTTATTCGGAGATCGGGAGAGGCTTACGCAGGTCGCAATGCCTTTATTAGAATATGCAATCGATTTTACGATAAAGGGATATGTAGCGGTGATGCTGGAGATTGAGGATGAGAGCGAACGCACGAAGATCAGCATGAAGGTTGTGGATACCGGAATAGGGATGACAAAAGAATATCTGGCTCGTTTTATGAACCCGTTTGGCTGTGGCAAGAGGGAACAGAAAGAAGAAAGTGAAAAAGAGACAAGGAATCCACAGATTGAGGAAGTAGGAATGCAGTATCTGATTGCAAAAGAGATTATCCATGCTATGGATGGAAATATCGATTTTGATACCGAGGCAGGAAAAGGAAGTGCATTTTTCTTTTATATCTATCAGGAGAGGAAACAGGATAAAGTGCGACTTAGTCAGAAGGAGAGCAGCTATGCGGGAAAACGTATTCTGTTTGCAGATGATAATACGATCAGCATGATCATCCTTAAGAATATTCTGGCACCTTATAAGATAGAGGCGGATTATGCCAGTGACGCCAATATGTGTAAGGAATATCTAAGATATAACAAATATCATCTGATTTTTATGGATCAGAGCTTTCTAAAGAAAAAAGACAAAGAGATGGAGCGCCTTATTAAGATACAGCTATTAAGGAGCAGGGGGGGAATACCGCTTGTTTTACTCTATTCTGGGGAAGAGAAGATGGAAGGATATGACGTATCCTATTTAGAAAAACCAATCAAGGCAGAACAGTTCCGTACGATGCTGCAGATGCATTTAGAAGAAGACAAGGCTTGTGCAGAGATGGCATAACAGGTATAATTATCAATATCATAGCGATACTAAATGCCAGGGCAGATAAAGATGCCGGACAGCAAGGAAAGGAAAAAAGTACGATGAAAATGAACTTCACCCCACAGCAGTGTGATGTATTAAAGAAGATGGATATCCGTTTTAACGTAAGTGGCAATCTGGATGAAAACCAGTTATTAGATTTAGATACGGTAGTAACCGATTATCTGATTGAAAATGGAATCGAAGAAGACGAGACCGTGAATGAAGAAGGAAAGATTTGCGAAAGCATTTTAAAAATGTTAGCAGAAGTGTAAAAGGAAAGACTGCTTCTAAAGTGCAGAAAGAACGTGATTTTAAAGGAATCTATGTTCTTTCTGCTTTTTTTATATAGATAGATAAAATCATATTTCCAAATCTTTTCATTTGAAAGGATTACAGGTATAATAGCAGAGGACATGGTTCAATACATAAGAATGACAGGTGATGGTATGGATATAGTGGAGAGAATACACGAAAAGCAGCAGGCTGATGAGAAGCTTGCTCTGGATGCGGCCGCATTGGCAGGTCATATCCTTTTGGAGAGCGGAGCGGAGATCTTTCGGGTTGAGGAGACGATTAAAAGAGTAGCGAATGCCTATGGAATGAAGGGGGAAGGGGCATTCGTCTTAAGTTCGGGGATTTTTTTGACAGAGGAAAGTCATAAACACGGATTTTATGCAAATGTAAAGCATATCCCTCTTAGCGGAGTTCATCTGGATAAGGTGGCGGCAGTCAATCAGCTCTCAAGAGAGATTGAAAATGGCATGCATACCCCTGCAGAGGCATTAGAAAAGCTAAATGAGATCAAATCTATGCCGGAAAAACCGAAACTTGCCCAGATGCTTGCGACCGGTGTGGGCAGCGGATGTTTCTGCTATTTGTTTGGGGGTTCCGTGTTCGATGGAATGACCTCGTTTTTGGTAGGCTGCATCTTATGTATGTATCTAAGTGTGGTTGGAAAGCGGAAGAAACGGACTTCTAAGATTGTGGTGAATATAACGAGCGGCATGTTAGTGACAGCTCTTTCTATCTTATTCTATCTGTGTGGGATCGGAGAAAGCTTAAATCATATCGTAATCGGATCGATCATCCCATTAGTGCCTGGTGTGGCATTTACCAATGCAATCCGGGATATTGCCAGCGAGGATTATATCAGCGGAACGGTAAGAATCGTGGATGTGGTTTTAGTCGCATTCAGTATTGCTATGGGCGTAGGGCTGGTGTATACGATATTTTCAAGAATGGTAGGAGGAATCGTATTATGGTAGGTCAGTTTTTGGCTGCGGTATTTGGAACGATTGCATTCTCTTTATTATTCCATGTACCGAAGAAATATTATCCGTGGTGTGGCATGATCGGGGGAATCGGCTGGGTGATCTATCTTTTGATCGCGGCAAAGACAGGTCCGGTGGAGGCCTCTTTCTTTGCAACCTGCGCAGTCGTGCTGCTGTCGCGTTTTTATGCCATTCGAAAGAGATGTCCGGTCACATTGTTTTTAATATCGGGCATATTCCCGCTTGTTCCGGGGGCAGGAATCTACTGGACTGCTTATTATATCATTATGGATCAGTTTCAGAATGCGATGAGCAAAGGATATGAGACATGTAAGGTGGCAGTTGCGATCGTCCTCGGCATTATCTTTATCTTTGAAATACCGCAGAGCTGTTTTCGATTTGGACATCAAAAGGATACTCCTTAAACTTATTTCACAATTTATACACGAGTTGTTCACTTGTTTTACACAGGTATTTTCTATACTTACTATTACAAAATATGAAAGAAGTAATAGAAGGTGAAGCGCGAATGATAAATAAGAACAGAAAGAAGAGTAAATTTTTTCGCACCATTAAGTTTAGGGTGATGCTGTGTACGATAATTTTAATCCTGTTCTCTACCGGATTAAATTGTACCTACGTGATTAGGAAGACAAAATCTACGCTAATGGGCAATGCAAAAGTCACGCTGACAAGCGTTGCAAAGGCATATGCACAAAATACAGAGTCTATGATCGAACAGTTAAGCGAATCATCCGACTTTCTGATGAGCTCGAACCAGGTGCTCGAGTATATCCGTTCCGGTGGAAGCAATTATGCAGAGCAGGCCGAGAGCTTTGTAGAGATGTATCTAAATATGAATGATAGCAACGAGGAGATCAGTCTGTTAGATGAGAATGGGATCGTATTGTACAGTACCAATGAAGCTTTAATCGGAACGGACCTGTCAGAAGAGGCTTATTATCAGAACATGGAAGCGACAAAAGGGAGTGTGCTGGGCGATCTGGTTGTTTTAGAAAATGGCGGCATTGGGATCACATTTGCAACTCCAATCAGCGCGGTGATGCAGAATAACAAAATTTCTTTTGAAGGAATGGATCGTGAATTAACAGCAGCTGATATTCCGGCGGGGATAACAGGACAGCAGTCAGATACTAAACTCTTAGGAACAGAGAATCTTAGTGAACAGCAGTCGGATAACGGTAAGCCGGCAGCAGACAATCAGGGCAGTGTACAGATGACTCAGGCACAGTCTATTAAAGGTACGATTGTGACAGTTGTAAATGCATCGGAATTAGAACGTGTATATGCAGATTTTGCAGCAGGCGAATATGAATCCGCACAGGCAGTGCTTCTTGATCAGGATGGAAATGTGATCTATGCAGCCGACTCTGCATTGATCGGCACAAAGACAGATATAACAGAGTTTTTAGAACTTGTTATGCAAGGTCAGGAGAGAAGCACATATGGGGATTTTACCTATAATGAGGATGGAACTAAAAAGACTGCGGCATACAGTTATGTAGGTGGAAGCGAATGGGTATTGGTGGTATCCATTCAAGACGCGGATATGGCGGAAGATATAAAAGAAATCGGAAACAGCATATTCTGGACTGCAATTGCAAGCATTGGGGTATTTGGAATACTGGCCTACATAATGATCGCCTGCCTGATGGCACCGTTAAAACGTCTGAAACAGTCAGTGAACCGGACGGCGAGACTTGATTTTACCGATGATGACCAGTTAGAACGTCTGAAAGATAAGGAGGATGAGATCGGAGAGATCAGCAAAGCGGTGGATCAGATGAAGAATTCCTTAAAGGAAATGATCGGACAGATTGAATGCACATCCCATACGATGGAAGAAAGTGCAGAAAGCTTATATGGAAGCATCCATACTGTAAACGAGAATGCAAAGGCGAATCTGGAGATCGCAGAAACGCTTTCAGCCGGAATGGAAGAGACGGCTGCCACGACGGAAATGATTCATGAGCATATTCTCGGAGTGAAGGAAAATGCATCTGAGATTCATGAACAGGCGGAAAATGGAGCCTCCTCCTCATCAGCCCTTATGAAACGTGCCAATGCATTAAAAGAATCCACAAGAGAGGCGAATATCAGAACAAAAGGCATTTATGAAGAACTGAAAGTTACGACAGCGGATGTGATCGCACAGGCAAAAGCGGTGGATAAGATTAATATTCTGGCGCAGACCATTATGGAGATCGCCTCCCAGACACGACTTCTCTCCTTAAACGCTTCGATTGAGGCAGCAAGAGCGGGAGAAGCAGGAAATGGATTTGCGGTGGTGGCATCGGAAATCAGCTCACTTGCGGATCAGTCTGCAAAGACTGTGACCGGAATGCAGGAAATCGTGTCAGAGATCAAAGAGGCAGTCATGAATATGAGCGGCACCTTAAAAGAAACAACGATTTTCTTAGAAACAAGCGTGATAAAAGACTATGATGGCTTTATGGAAGCAAGCGATGGCTATATGAACGATGCAGAACAGATTAATGGCATGATGCAGGATATTCATCAGACGGTAGCAAGCTTAAATGATTCCATGGAGAATATTGCATCCTCCATTAAGGAAATCAATGATATGGTAGAGGAATCTACCTCTCAGATTGTAGAAGTGGCAAGACAGAATACAGATATTGTAGAACAGGTAAAGGATACATTTTCACAGGTTGAGACAAATCATAAGGAAGCAGACAGCTTAAGTCAAATTGTAAAGCAGTTTAAATTGTAACAAAAAGACGGGACAGCCGCACGAAGAGAAGGTGCGTCTGCACCGTCTTTTTTATAATCAAGGAGACCTGTTAGGAGAATCCTGCATGTGGATTGCTATTTTAGGATGAAACAGTTACAATGTGGGTAGTGAAATATGGCCCATAAGGAGAGAAGATAAAATGGGAAAGACAATCGAGCGAATGAAGGAACAATGCGGAAGTCCTTGGGCATATGCAAAGGGATATGAGATCTATCAGGAAGGGAAAATTGTATCATTCAGGCAAAGAGAATTAGAGCAGGGACTGTTGCAGATTAGTGCTATGGTAAAGGCCAGCGAGCCAAACAAGCAGTATGATGTGGAGCTGATTCTGGATGAAGAAACGAAGGATTTAGTGGATTATTCCTGTGAATGTCCCGCTTATGCCTCTTACGATGGACCTTGCAAGCATTGCATCGCGATAGGGCTTTGGTATGAGGAAGCAGAAAACAAAGAGGATCATAGAATAGAGAGTACATTTACCGTGAGACAGCAGGAAAGTAAAGCGGTGCCATCTAAAACAGGAGGGCGTGAACCGGCCAAGGTGCAATATTATCATACATCGGAAATTGCCAGAAAGCTAATTACCGAGTATACGTATAAGAAGAGCATGGAAAAAGGGAAAAGTGATACAGGTGGCGGTATAGAACTCGAACCGGTATTAAGTTTTCAATACAATGGAATGGAAGTAAGCTTTCGGGTTGGGGATAAGAGACTGTATAGCATAAAGGATCTTCTGGAGTTTACAGATGCAGTCAAGCACCATACGAATATCGCATATGGCAAGCAGTTGGAATTTGTTCATATGCCGGCTATGTTTGCGGAAAAGAGTCACGGCCTGCTTTCTTTTATTATTGATTGTGTACAGGAAATGGTATATGAGAATCCATATGAATACACCTATACGGCTCTTCGCAGAAAGATTCCATCCATTCATCTGAATCCGCAAAGGCTGGAACGTCTGATGGGAATCATGACCGGAAGGAAGATTACGCTAAAGGGAATGTATCGAAGTGAACTGACACTGTTTGTGGAACGTCAGGATGTGATTCTTGATATGAATGTCAGAAAGCTGGCAGAAGGAGCATTTGAATTCTCGATACCGGAGATAACTGCCTTTATGGGGACAAACCATATGTATATTATGCAGGGAAGCCATATCTACGAGTGCAGTACAGAGTATACACGTCATATGGGGGATTTCTGGCAGCTGTTAGAAAAGAATGGCCGGGAATATCATTTTACCATTACAAAAGAGTATATGCCTGCTTTTTTAAGCAATGTAATCCCAATGATCAAGGATTATATTCAGGTAGAAGAGGTGGAAGAAGTATGCAGTGACTATATTCCGCCAAAAGGTGAAATCCGTTATTATATTGATTCGGAACGGGGAGAAGTCTATGTGACAAGTTGCGCCAGATATGGGGAAAAGGAATACAATATATTAGAATCGGTGCAGACATCGAGCAGTTACCGGGATACAGAACTAGAGCGGGACGCCCTGGCAGCGGTATCCTTCTATTTTAAAGAGAAAGATATGGTCCGTCAGACGATGACACTAGAGGACAGCGATGAGGCATTTTACCGGCTGATGACAGAAGGAATTCGGAAACTGAATCAGATCGGCGAGGTGTTTTTAGCGGAACACCTAAAACGAATTCAGATTCGGAAGAATACAAAGGTGAGTGTAGGCGTGGCGCTAAAGAGCAATTTGTTGGAACTTAATATTGCTTCCGGTGATATTCCAAATGAAGAACTGATTCCGATTTTGCAAAGCTATAAAAAGAAAAAGAAGTTCTATCGTCTGAAAAATGGTGACTTTTTGAAACTGGAGGACAATGCTTTAAGCAGTCTGTCTGAGCTTGCAGATGGCTTAAATTTAAGTGAGAAGGAAATGGCAGCAGGAACGGTGAAGGTGCCAAAGTACCGTGCCTTTTATTTGGACAAGGTGCTTCGGGATGAGGAGACCCTTCATTTGAAGAGGGATACTGCATTCCGAAATCTTCTTCGCAATATGAAGATGCTAGAAGATGGTGACTTTGAAGTGCCGGAAGAACTTCAGGATGTGCTTCGCAACTATCAAAAAACAGGATATCAGTGGTTACGCACGCTTGAGATGCTTGGTTTTGGCGGAATCTTAGCGGATGATATGGGACTTGGAAAGACGGTTCAGATCATTGCCCTTCTGCTTTCCAGATATAAGGAGGAAAAGGATTCCGATCCATCCATCATTATCTGTCCGGCATCGCTGGTGTATAACTGGCAGAGGGAGATTGAACGATTTGCTCCATTTTTAAAGACCATTGTGATGACAGGAAGCGTGGCAGAGCGTCAGCAGAAGTTAAAGGATAGCAAAAAGCATGTGATCATTACGTCCTATGATCTTTTAAAACGGGATATTGAGGCTTATGAGAAAATAAAATTCCACTATATAATCTTGGATGAGGCACAGGCGATTAAGAATCAGACCACGCTTGCAGCAAAGGCAGTGAAGAGGCTTGATGCGGTAAGCCGATTTGCCTTAAGTGGTACACCGATTGAGAACCGGCTAAGTGAGCTCTGGAGTATTTTTGATTTTTTAATGCCGGACTTTTTATATAGTTATGCTAAGTTTCGAAAAGAGTATGAAAGCGCGATCGTGACGAATCAGGATGAGAAGATTTCAAGACGCTTAAAGCGGATGATCAAGCCATTTATTTTAAGGCGTTTGAAAGAGGATGTATTAAAGGAACTTCCGGACAAGCTAGAGACCGATATTATATCGAAGATGGAAGGGGAGCAGTCTGAGTTATATAAGGCGACGAAAGCAGCCTTAATTAAGAGTCTTAGATCGCAGAGCAAAGAGGAGTTTAATCATGGCAGGATTAAGATGTTAGCAGAGCTTACAAAACTTCGTCAGATCTGCTGTGATCCATCCCTTGTTTATGATGGCTATAAGGGGCCGTCAGCGAAATTAGAGACCTGTATGGAGTTAGTGCACCATGCGATGGAATCTGGTCATAAGGTGCTGATTTTCTCGCAGTTTACAAGCATGCTTTCTATTCTGGCAGCACGCCTTCAGAAGGAGAAAATCGACTATCATATGTTGGTGGGGGCGACCGCAAAAGAGAAGAGAATGCAGTTAGTGAATGCGTTTCAGAAGGATGATACCCCGGTATTTTTAATTTCTTTAAAGGCCGGAGGCACAGGACTTAACTTAACGGCAGCGAATATTGTAATTCACTACGACCCATGGTGGAATGTGGCGGTGCAGAACCAGGCGACGGACCGCGCATACCGAATGGGACAGGAGGAGAACGTGACGGTTTATAAACTGATCACGAAGGATACCTTAGAGGAGAAAATCCTTTCTCTTCAGGCCAAGAAACAGGCTCTCTCCGACCAGATCATCTCTCAGGACGGCGTCTCTATATCCACCCTCTCCCAGGAGGACTTCTTAGATATCCTCGGAGGCATTTAGAGGTATTTAGGGGAGGTCTGGCAGGCCCAGGGATGTGGATAGCCGGGAGGCGGATGCATGGCTGTCGCATGGTGTGGCCCAGCCGCCTTCTATGCCCTGCCATCCCACTCCGGCTGTCCCCCTGTCTCTCCCTCTCTTTTCTTGACATATTCTAAATAAAAAAGAAGAAGGCAAGCAGGGGAATGCTTGCCTTCTTCGAGGGGGGATACAGGAGGATTGGTACCGTGCAAGGATTGGGTTTTGCCTGTATCCCCATATATAATAGGGTGGGAGTAGAAAGTGTTTTGTCACTATCTGAAAGTTATTATAACGCTGAAATGTGTCCAAAGTATTTCGATTTCCTAAAATAATCATAAAATGCATAAAATCGCTATAACTTATCCATAAGATATTCAAATATTTTTCAGAAAAAGAAATAGGATCTGGATAAGCACATAGGTACACAACTAGCAAAGCTGCGAACGCATCTAAATAAAAATTAGAGCTATCATCGCGAAAGCTTCCGTTTCAGATCGTGATATTCGGATTCAGACACAGTTTCTTTGGAATAGCGCGCTTTTTCATAAGTTTGGTGAAGGGAAGAAAGAGAAGGGTGTTCCCAAAGAGTGGTTGCCTGCTCTGCCTGTTCAGGGGTAAAGCTTGCAAGAAGTGTTTCGTTCGGTTTTCTGTTCTTTTCAATAGCCGATTTATAAAGGAGGCGTATCCGGTTTGCAGTCGTGTGACGCTCTTTATAGGACAGGTGTTTTTTCTTCTCTCTTTTTAAATCCATATGCTCTTCACTGATTAAATGCTCCTCTACTTTCGTATCAACTGTCTGTTTCGGTTTACCAAGCCGGGCATATAGCTTGCGCATTAGATACACAAGAAGAAAGAAGAGGGCAGCTAACAGCACTCCGCCGGCAATAAAATAGATAGCTTTCAGAATGACAGGAGGCTGATAGGTTTCACTGATCTGGGTGTCGGTAAGTTGCTCTTCTTCCTCTTCAGATGGCTCATAGATCTGCTCCTGTTCCGGTATATCTTCGTCGAAGAAATCAGTGATCGTTTCGATAAGGAATGTATAAGCGGGTTCTAGTAAGGAACTGATATCCGGGTAGACAAGCTTATAAAAGCCAAGAAGCATAATGATGGCAAAGGCAGTCAGAAAGCTTCGCATGGCAGTATGGCTGAGTGTACGGTCTACATTGCAGGTATCCGCATTGAGGATGCCGGTGGTTGCCCGGTAAAAGGCGTCTCTTCGAGTCAGTATCCGGTGTATAAGGAATAGCAATATATAGAAAGAGCCTGCAAGATAACAGCAGATTATGACCGAGCGAAGAGAAAGTGCCCGTGCAATGATGGAGGTCAGCAGGATTATGATCAGCCCGTGTATATGAGGAATACTTAAAGGGTTGTCAACTCTGCGTACTTTGGCATAGAGCGAGAATGCAAACAGGATAAGAAGTATGAGAAAAACAGTAGTTCGGGAGATCGTCCCTCTTACGGCTACACAGCATAAGAGAACGGTGACGGCCTCTACTATTAGAAATGGAGCAGCGGCCTCTATTTTTTCTTCTGCCCATGTAAACACGATGGATGCCGGAAACATAAGAAGGGAGGTGCCAAGGATATAGGGGGAAGTACCGCCTTTTAGCAGATAGATAAAAACAGTCATGCACCAGAGAAAAAGAAATTCGTGAAGCAATTTTATGGCAGGCAGCAGGAGTCGTTTATTTTGATTCATCGACATTCACCTCCAAAGTATAGGTAGCGGCAGTTTCGCTTTTAAAGGAAGGGGGAGTTTCTTTCGCAGGATAAGGAAGAAGCACCATGCTTCCCGGATGCAGTGCAAATAATTCTTCTAAAGAATCCGGAAGAGGCATACCTGATGGGGAGATATAGACGTATACCGGATTTCGTGCCTCCATTTCGACTGCCTTTGTAAGAATGTCTTCCATTGAGCTAAGACTGCGAAGAAGCAGAAGACTGCTTAAGGATTCGTTAATTAAGATATCCTGACTTTTCCCGGAACCAGCTTCCACGAGTACAGGAGTTAGAGTAAGGCAGGAGACGGCATTTGTGGCAAATCCGGTTGGAATCCCCTGATCTAAGAAAAGACTGGCAAGACTTTTGGTAATGCGGATTGTCTCTTCTAACAGAAGAGTCTTTGCTTCGGAATCTTCCATTGTCTGTGAAAGGTCAAGTAACAGTATGATTTCGGCATTAGACGTATGCTCGTAAAGATTTACCTGCAGGCCGGTGCCTTTTGCACTGGCTTTCCAGTTAATAAGCCGCATTGGATCGGTCGTCTGGTAGTCTCTGATACCACGCAAGAGAAATGGATCCTCCATGGAATAACGGATGGTCAGATACTGCTCCATCATTTGATGGAAGATGGGTAAAAGTTTGTCAAGATCGGTATGGGCGGGGTACACAAACAGCGATGTCTCCTGCGGCAGTTCTTTTTTATAGCGTCCATCCCAAAAGGGATTGGATGACTCAATGGACACGTCGTAGATTCGATAGCAGCCACGTTTTGGACAATTGATGCGAAGACGTCTGACAATTTGATGATAAGGCTTTAAGGAAAAGATCTCATTGTTGACGGTATCCTCGGATTGAAAGGCGCCGTTATAATCCACTAACCTGGAATTTCGGCTCATTAAAAACATCACATGGAGCATCGGAAGAGGAAGCTTCTTTTCATTCGTGATGGTTTCGGTGAGAACGGCAGATTCTCCTTCTGTGACAGCCTCATGCTGAAAAGAAAAGTAAACACCAAGATGGTCCGACCAGTGAAAGTTATAAGACCGTAGCCGGACCACATACAGAAGGAGAACCGCAGATAATGCAATAAGCAGTTCCATTAGTTCCTCCAATCTTCAGAAGGCACAGGCAGAGTATCGAGAATTGTCTGTAAGATAGAGGAGGCCTGTTTGTTCTGATTTCGTCCGTGACCGATAATCAGACGATGTCCAAGGACCGGAATGACAAGCGTCTTAATATCTTCTGGAACCACATAGGTTCGTCCCATCACAAAGGCATAGGAACGGCATGCACGTAAAAGAGCGAGGGTGGCACGTGGACTGGCACCTAATAAGATACCCTCGTGGTCTCTGGTAGCAGATACGATTTCCTGTATGTACGCAATCAGATCTTCATGGACCGTTACGTTCTTTGCGGCGGCGATTAACGAAACGATTGTATCGGTAGTGCAGACGGAGGAAAGCTTAGGGAGCGGGTCATCTAAAAAGAATCGATGCATCATGGCGATTTCCTCCTCTTTTGACGGAGTTCCCATAGAAAGCTTCATTAGAAAACGATCCAGCTGTGCCTCCGGAAGAGGGAAAGTGCCGGCATTTTCAATAGGATTCTGAGTGCCGATCACAAAGAAAGGACGGTTAAGAGGATAGGTTACACCGTCAATTGTCACTTGTTTCTCTTCCATACACTCTAAAAGGCTTGACTGCGTTCTTGGTGTGGCACGGTTAATTTCATCCGCTAACAGAATATGAGTAAATACGGGGCCTTTTCGAAGAAGAAAGGTTCCTTCCTTTGGATTGTAATAATTTAGTCCTGTAACATCGGAAGGCAGCAGATCGGGGGTAAACTGAATACGGTGAAACTCCCCGCCGGCAGACTTTGCGATCGATTTGGCAAGCACTGTCTTCCCCGTTCCAGGAACATCCTCTAACAGTACATGTCCTTCCGAAAGCATGGCGGTTAGAAGAAGATCGATTACCGTATCTTTCCCGATTATGACCTTTTTCACATTATTCCTTAACTTCTGAATTATTTCTAACATCTGCTCCTTTTCCATATCCATTCCATTCCTTTCTTTTCAACAACCTTACCGAAACTCTCCAGACTATTTGCAAACTATATTCAGACCAAAAGCAAGATAATGTTAGTTTTTCATCCTTCCGGCTGTCTGAGTTTTATGGCATCGTGAGCGTTTCCATAATTCAATCTACTTACCTATTTATCCCATTATATCACATAAAATGTTAAGTACAAGCTGGCTTCTATTAGGTATCAAGGTCACGAATAGGAATAGGTTGCTTCCATCAATCAAAAAAAGACAGGAAACTCGGTTGCTAAAGTTTCCTATCTTTTTTGATTGATAAAATATCTCTGGAAATGAGAATTTGTAAGTAAATATCCGGCTTGCTTATACCAGTGATTTTAGCATAGTAACAGCCGATGATTGTTTTTGTCCCCAGCTTAGTTTGATTTCTTTTTCCGGAGTAAAACCATGCTTTGACCAATACGAGACTTTATGATCGTCATAGTCATTTACAACATCAATTCGAATTGTGTGGCTTCCCAATGCAAGCATACTAGCTTCAAATTGCTTGTAAATAATATTGCCGATTCCGTTATTTTGATATTCCGAGGAAATCATAACAAGCGAGAGATAAACGGTTTCATCCGGCTTATAGTCGATCACTCCGATCACGTTCTTGGTTTCTTTTTCAACGATTACGCCTGAAACAAAGCCCGCTTCCGCCATTTCGTTCCTTTCATGATCCACAAAGCTTTCATCTACAGACGGTACTCCTAAATGGTTCAACAGAAAGGGGATATTTGAGTTATAGATATTAGTGATGCTATGCACATCATCTTTTGTTGCTTCTCTAATTAAATATGTATTCATTCGTGTTCATCCTTATAAAAATAATATTTGCTTTAAGTTTTAAATTTAAGGGTTGGTATAAACTTTCCTGTAAATAAGAGCCTATAGAATTCTCATATTATTTAGTTTTTTCGCTTTTTGACCGGTACGTTTCAGAAACTGCTGAATCGATAGGTTCTCATAATCCCAGCTCATAGGTTCCAGCGGAGTTTTCTCCTTGTATCCTGAACCTGTTATTTTTTTAATAACAGGTTCCCATTCTATATTCCGTCGAGTGGGAACTGGTGTTGATCTCTCTTTCCTCTATTATCTTGTAAATGCAGTGCCATTAAGCGATCTCCATATCGTTCAAGCAAATCAATATCCGGTCCCATTCCGGTGAATGGCTCATTATAAATAGAATCGCCTTTTGAGCTCTTCTTTGGCGGCACGAGGAGTGAAGAAAAAAAGCCCTAGGAGTATGATGGCGCTAAAGATCGAGCAGGAGATGGACGGCCAGGTATCCTGTAGTTTTCCAAAGATTAAAAGGAAAAATGGAATCAGACCTAACAGTGCCGAGGACAGAACATAAATTCCATAATCATATACACGGTGAGAATCTCCAAGCAGAAAGCAGGTCATAAAACAGGTAAGAAAGAGAATGCAGAATGGAAATACATAATCAATCGCCCAGGCGGGACTTTTCACAATAAACCCAATACTCACCACTTCGGCAACAAGCAGCAGAAAAATGCTCATAAACCGACTGATTCCGGTATGGTTTCCCTTTAAAATCTGATAACTGAATACAAAAAACAGACAGGCACCCAGCACAAGAAGAGACCAGTGAATGCGCGGCTTTGCAATAAAAAAGTCAATGCTCAGGCAGAACAGGTTGGCGAGTAAAAACAGAAATCCAGTTGTACGGGAGAATAGGTGGGAACCGGAACGTCTTGTTTCAAGCTCTGGATAGTGTTCCTCGCATGCACCGTTATTTGTTATAGAAAGCGGATTGTTGCAGAACATACAGTTCTTTAGCGGAGTACGGTATGTGATATGACAGGTTTTACAGTATCTCATCTAATCCCTCCTTATAGTTCGTATCGATGGTGACCGATAGTCCTTCCGATACAAGCGTGCGGATAAAGCACTGAATGATATTCAGATTTTTGAATTCGGTATTCATCATAATGTTTGTGCATCCATTTAAAGAAACAATTCCAAGACAGTTTCCTCCGATTAAAAATTCGGCGTCCTGAATCCAAGGCTTCATGGAATCCGGTAGCGTGATCGGGCCTAAATTGGAAATGGCGCAGGTACTGATATTTTCCGCAAAGTAATAATATCCTAGTCGGAATGCAAGATTTTTCACTGAAAGAGGAAGAATACGAATGAATGGATTCTTCTCAATACCTACATTGGAGTTGATCCGTTCGTGAAGGTCTTCCTTCTTTAATTGTGTCTGGAACTGTTCTTTGGTCACTTGCAGCATACGCTCAAAGGTAAAGGATTCCCGCCCATGATAGGTTGCCTTGATATAAAGGGAGAAGTTCCGGATTGTATTGGATGGGAAGAAACGCCGTAAGTTTACCGGAACAAAAATCTTAATTGGTTTTTTCGTTAAGCGGGATGCGGCATCCTCCGTATAAATGCTGTAGGCCAGCAGTGCGGTCACATATTCTCCGATGGTTACCCCGTGTTTTCTTGCAAGGGCTAATAATTCGTCTGTTTTTAAGCCCACACGGACGCATAGGGTGAAATGATCTTTGAATTTTTCGCCGCTTAAATGATAGGCTGGCTCCTCTTTTATATTCTTCTTCTTGGAATTGTCGTAAGAGTGCGTGAACATATCAAGAGATTCCGAATTCTGAGACGGAACGCATCCGAGTATTTTCCTTTCGTGTTCCAGGGAATAGCCTAACAGGGTCAGATAGCGGTAGGTAATGGATTTTAAGAATTCCATGGCACCGGTCCCATCGCTAAGGGAATGGAATGTCTCAAGCGTGATTTTATTTTCATAATAGAACACCTGAAAGAGATAGCCGTTGTTCTTTGCCCATGGGATGAACTTGCTGACAATCGGATCTTCTTTTTTTACGACTGCTTTCTTCTTATTGACAGACAAGTAGTACCAGAACAGGCCGCTTTTTAGTTCGACGGCAAATGGCTCAAAGCGGGGCAGCATATCGTTGACTGCCTGCTCTAATAAGACAGGATCGATGGTTTCTGTTAAGTAAAAGGAAAGGCGAAATACGCTGCTTCTGCTGTCTTTTGATACCGCCGGAAAGATCTTGCCAGCATTGTCGACAGGATACCAGTAAATGCTTCGTTTCACAATATATGCTCCTTTCAGTATCGATATCAGTAAAAATATGGCTTTTTGTATTATATCACCTAGTAACTAAAACTACAACGCGGATTGAGAGAAAATGGTATCTGATTTTATTTCAGGGACATTGTAACACTATTTTTTACTTGATTCGATAGACCATATTGTCTATAATAAGTCTAAATACTGGAACTAAAAACGGAAATAGTATATGAAAAGGTAGGGACAGCAAAAGATTACCCTGTGAGAATGTAGAATATACTGATAGAACTGTAAATAAGATACATAACAGAAGAAAGTAAAGGTGACGTAAGATGGAAGTGAAAAGAAAAGGTGAGATATCAAAAAGCAGAATTATTGAAAGCGCTGCAAAAAGATTTGTTGTAGTTGGATATCAGGGAACTGGGATCAACGACATTTTAATTGATACAAATCTTCCGAAGGGATCATTTTACTATTATTTTAAGAGCAAGAAGGATCTGGGGATTGAAGTCTGCATGCATTATGAGAAGCAGATGATTAGCTGGTTCAGCTCTCTTGCAGATCAGGCAGATACATGGAATGAGTTTGTGGATCTGATGATTGAGGATATGCGTAACAGATTTGAGGAACGTGAGTTTTTTGGATGTCCGTTTACGGTATTTGGATCGGAGGTTTCGATTGTGGAACCGGACATCGCAAAACAGTGTACGATTGCACTGGATCATATTCAGCAGGTTTTTGCCGGAGTTCTTAAGAATGCCGGAAAGTCCAGAGTGAAGTCAGAGGAGCTTGCAAAACGCACTCTTGCCTTATACGAGGGCTTTCTCCTTTATTTCCGCATCAGCTGGGACCTTGATGCGCTGGAGTCTTTACGCAATTCCCTTAAGGAGCTGGCTAAATAGGGCTGACGGAGGACTGGTGTCGGGCGGAAAGGAAAATCCTTGTGAGAGCAGGCGGGCCTCTCGTGTTCCGCTGTTCGGACGCAAGCTCGGACAAAAAAATAGAGATGTCTCTGATTATCAGACAGGAAAACGCTGTCTGCTAATCAGAGACATCTCTATTTTTTTGTTCGCCTTGAGCCGGACAGCCGGAACACGAGAGACCCACCTGCTCTCACAAGGATTTTCCTTTCCGCCCTGCATTCAGTAGGTGGTGGTTCTGCCATATAAGAGAACAGCGCCGAAAAGGCAAAAGCAAAGGCAAAAGCAAAGGCAAAAGCAAAGGCAAAAGCAAAGGCAAAAGCAAGAGCAAAGGACAAAATGCAAAACGCAAAAGATGTGGGGATAAGGAAATAAAAAGAATCTCCCGTCCGGCACTGAGGTTTTTTTAGTGACGGATGGGAGATTGGTTAGCAGATGAGGAGGCCAAGGAGGGCGGCGCAACCGATTACTTTGGGGATGGAGAGTTTGTGGCGCATAAGAAGGTAAAGGGATATGAGGCCGATGAGAAGGCTTGTTGGGGCGAATGAGGCATGCGGGAAGTAGGCACTCCTGCCGAGGACGAATACGGCGGATAGGATGAGGCCGATGGTCGCGGGGCGGATGGCATACATGGCATGGCCCATATAACGGTTGTTCTTCATTTTCTTGAAGAAGATGGCAGCCAGCACGCAGAGGGTGAAGGTTGGAGTCAGGACTCCAAGAGTGGCAAAGATTTCACCAGGGATTCCAGCTACACGCATGCCGGCAAAGGTGGCACAGTTGATGCCAAGGGATCCAGGAGTCATTTCAGCAATCGCTACGATGTCAGTTACTTCGGATGAGGTCATAAAGCCGTGCTTGACCATTTCGGAGTTGATGACAGGAATCATGGACATGCCGCCGAAGCTGGTGAATCCGATCTTTAGAAATACAATGTAAAGTTTAAGCAACAGCACGAGTCTTTACCTCCATCATTAGCAGGCCTGTAAGAGCGCCGATTAGTATGACAGCTACATTGCTGACATCTGTAAATGCACATAGGAAAAAAGCAAGGAATGCGACGGCATAAGTGAACCAGTCGGAGAATGCTTTTTTAGACAGTGACAGGGCAGCAGACAGGATGATGGGAACGACAGCAGCACGCACACCGGTCATGGCCCGTTCTACATAGCCATTGTCTTTAATCAAGGAATAGAACATTGTGACAAGGGAAAGGATAATGGCAGAAGGAAGAACAATGCCAAATACCGCTGCAATACCACAAAGGATTCCGCCAAGCTGATAACCGAAAATCAGGCATACATTGATGATCGCAATGCCGGGAAGTGATTTGGCAATGGACCAGATATCAAGTAGTTCCTCAGAGGAAAATATTTTTTTCTTTTCAACAAATTCTTTTTCCATTTCTGCAATGATGCTCCATCCTCCACCGAAGGTGAAGAAGCCGATTTTAAAGAAAAAAAGAAATAGTTCTGTAGCCAGTTTCAGCCTGTCTTTCGTTTTCATAATGACTCCTTATTTTTACACGTTTTTATCATAGGTTTTAGTGTATGACAGAAATCGACATTCGTAAAATAGTATTATTCTATCATGTCTATAGGTTTTTCCTATAGAAAACAGGGAGGAAACGGATATTCTGACTATGACTTTCTTGTCAGATGCCAGGGATTGGATTATAATTTAGTCAGATTTCATTTCTATTGTCAGGTGATATACATAAATATAACATAGGAAGTACCCATTATGAATTTAAATGTACTACGTTACGTGATCGCGGTGGCAGAGGAGAAGAATTTCTCCAAAGCAGCCCATAAATTATTTGTCTCACAGCCTTCATTAAGCCAGAGCATACAGAAGCTAGAAAACAGTTTAGGAAGTCCTCTTTTTTTAAGAGATCAGACACCGGTGACGCTTACTTATGCAGGAGAGTTGTATGTAGAGTGGGCGAGACAGATTTTAAAATCGGAAGAGGATATCAGCCGCAAGATTGCGGAAGTGAGTGCTAATAAACATTTCCGGATTAGGATTGGGGTTTCTCCCCATCGAAGCGTATTGCTGATGCCGCTTGTGCTAAAACAGTTTCAAACGCTTCACCCGAATGCGTCTATTGTGTTAGTGGAACGGGCAACAACAGAGCTTCTTCCTTTACTAGAGGCCGGGAAAATCGATCTGTTGATTGATGAGAAGAATCAGGACAGTCTTCAGTACACAAGTGTGCCATTAGCCAGCGAAAAGATTCTTCTTATGATACCGGACCACCTTAAGATTCCATATAACGATGCCATGCCATATCCGGTCATCGCACCAATTGACTTAGAGGATCAGCCATTTATCCTGCTAGAGGAACATCAGCTGTTAGGGCGCTTTGCAAGAAATATGTGTACGCAAGCCGGCTTTCGGCCCAATATTGTGATTGAGTGCAATAATGTAGAGACCGCGTACTCTTTATCGGATGCCGGTCTTGGAATTTCCTTTATTCCTGAGCTGTTTGTAAAATCCATGCGCCAGATGACAAGCGGTTCCTGCAGCTTCTATGAGCGAAAAGATACACCGATCACTAGAAACCTAAGCGCCATCTATCACAATGACCGCTACATCCCATCCCAGCTTCTTGACTGTATCGATCTGCTAAAGCAGGCTATGGAAAGCATTATAAAAACGCAGGATTAATAAAGAAAATCGTGAAAATAGACTAAAAATCTTGTAAAACAAAACCGCCCTGTTTCACGGGCGCTGGCAATATACCAGTGTTCGTGGAACAGGGCGGTTTTGATCCTCTTTTGCGGGGTAACTTAGGCAGCTATGTAAGATTACTTATAAGCTCCGCAGTCCTTACAGCTCATGCTGGATTTGGAATTGTGTGTACCACATTTCGCGCAGGTCCAATAGTCTGTATTCTGATTAGGAGCAGAAGAAGCTTGAACTCCATTTGCGGCCTGATCTTTCAGCTTATTCTTCTTACCGAACAATCCCATAATAATCTCCTTTCTCATCCTTATGCCCAGCATAAGGGGTGATGAGTAGCAAGTTAAAAGGAATAAGATAGGCAGTCCGTTCTAAAAAAATGCAGAAAGGATGCCTACAACATATATATATCACAATTTTTCAAATAAATGCCATTTATTTGAAATGAAAATAATAATCGTTTGACCGGAATATCCTAATAGTGTGCAAAAGCGCCAAAAAGTAAAACTTCACTGCTTATTTTGGGCTTATCCGCCTAGTGAAAGGGGACCTAAAATAAGCGGTGAAGTTTTACTTATTTGGCGCTTTTCGGTTCGTCTTTTTTGTCCAGGTAGAGATTGTATACAAGGCCGATCAGGACGAGAAGTCCGCCTGCTACCTTTGGAATGGAGAATTCATGATAGAGGAAGAAGTCCACTACGATTCCGGTAACCAGCTGGCTGATAAAGATTAAAAGAGTTAGCAGGAAAGCAGAAATGTTTGGTGTAATAAAATTAGAGATTACGATTGCAACAACACCTAAGATTCCGCCTAAATACATGATCACATCGGAAAAGCTTTCCGGTGCGAAGAATGGAACGAATGCTTCTCTTGAGAAGAAGAATACAACGATGGATAATAAAATTCCTACAAGGTAATTGAAAAATGTGCTTTCGTAAGCACCGATCTTTTTAGCGAGCATGGCATTTACGTTTCGACTTGTAACGATTGTTGTGCCAGCTAAAACAGCGAATAAAATATGCATGAAATCTCCTCCTTATAAAAACAGCATAACAGCGATGCCGGCTAAGATAATAGCAATGCCAATCAGTTTCTTTTTCTTAAATGGAACTTTTTCGGCCCCTAACAGTCCCCACTGGTCGATCACAAGGGAAGTTACAGACTGGCCTAACAGTCCAAGTCCGAGAGTTGCGGTAACACCAAGGGCAGAGAATGCTATATTGTTGAATACAACCGTAAGCACGCCGATCGCTCCGCCCGTGTATAGAAGAAGCGGAAATACTTCTTTGGGAAAGAGACGTTTTTTCTTGATCTTCATACATACGATAATAGCGATTAATCCAAAAAGATGAACTAAGATCGTGGAATAGTAGTTTCCGTAACTTTCTGCTAAAAGCCCGTTCATCAGAATCATTAGTGAGTATAAAATACCGTTAAATAGTGCGAGTCCTTTTGTCATGATTACACATCCTTTATTTCTATAATATCCGTTCGAGTATCAAATTTACTTTGCCTATTATAGCAGTTGCCCCTTGTAAAGGTATATGACATATGTCATACTATGTAGCAAAAGATTATCGTCATAATGTACTAGAATATAAGCATAACTGACAAAAAAGGATGAACTATGGAAATTGTGAAGAAGACAAAGGTAATTGAACAGTATTTGGAAAAGTATGAGATTCCATCTATTATTACAGATGTGAGGAAATATCCATTTGAGATACATTATTATAAAAAAGGCGAGCATATATGCAGTTATGGAAAGCCTTTTTCCTATTTTTATTTTTTACTGAACGGTAAAGCAAAGGTGTACAGTCTTCTTGCAAATGGAAAATCGCTTCTGTATACGTTCTTTCAGGGATTTGATATGATCGGGGATATCGAGCTGGCAATGGGAACGAAGTTTAAGACAAATGTAGAGACGATTTCAGATGTGACATGCCTTGCGATAAGAATTGAGGGATATGAGGAGGAATTGCTTAATGATCTGCGGTTTATGAGGTTTATGAGCAGGCATTTGGCAAGAAAACTGGAATACTGCTCGAGAGCAAGTTCATTTAATCTTTTGTATCCGCTTGAGAATAGATTGGCTTCGTATCTGGTGATTACGGCGGAGGATGGCTTGTTTTCAGAGAACCTGACAGAGGTATCGGAACTTTTAGGAACCAGCTACCGCCACCTCCTCCGCACATTCAGTAATTTCTGCAAGTCCGGCTACCTTAAAAAGACTTCCTTAGGGTACCTCCTTCAAGACCCCGGAATGCTTAAGAGGCTGGGAGTGGATGTTTATTTGTAAGGGGGAGGAGTTGCCAGCCCACCCCGCTGCACAGCGTGGGTGGGCGTCAAAGGAAGGCGCGAATGCCAGGCGCAGGCGGGGATATATTTTTCGCTGTTCGTCACAAGCTCGGACAAAAAGTGGAGTCAGTCCTCGACTATCAGACAGAAAAGCACTGTCTGCTAGTCGAGGACTGACTCCACTTTTTGTTCGCCTTGATGCCGTACAGCTGAAAAAATATCCCCGCCTGCACCTGACATCCGCGCCTTCCTTTGACGCTCACCCACACTGTACAGCGGGGTGGCCTGGCAACTCCTCACGACGCGTTTTAAAAGACAAAACGCATCGTGAGGCCATACAGATGGGTGGTGAGGGATGATGGAAGGGGGGAGAGAGGCGTAGAGTAGATTATATAGAAGATAGATGAAAAACGGTAAGATAGGGAGATGAGAAAATAAGGAGTGAAAATCTTTGATTAGGTTGGAACAGGACAAATTGAAGTGATATATGATAAAGAATAAGCCTAAAACAGATAAAGATGAGGCAAAAGACAGGTATAGAATTTTGAGGGTTTGGAAAAAATTGAAATATGATTGACATATTGATGTCAAAGAACTATAATTAGGAAAAATTTGATAGGATACATTTGGAAAAGGCAAGGAAGAGAAGAGTAGCCGGGAGATGCGTGAACAGAGAGTTCCTGATGGTGGAAAGGGAATGATGCATCCCGTGCGAAACAGGCCTCGGAGCTGCATACGGATCAGATTGGTTTTTCTGTGATGCTATGACGGGTGTCCCCGTTATCGGACTAGAGTATGTTTGTACTTGATGAGCTTCTTATGGTGACATAAGAGGGAAGAAGGGTGGTACCGCGAGAATTCGCCCCTGCAGGAAGGATTGCAGGAGGCGCTTTTTTTTACCCTTTTTTAAGGAGTGGTTGGTTAATTACAGAAAGGAAGCGTGACGGCCTGCAAGGATAGAATGAATCATAATGGAGGATAATGCGATGAATGGATTTGGAGAGAAAAGTGTTTGGGAAGAGAAAGAAAGAGAAAATGAAAAGAGAAAGGGAAATGGAAGCGGAAGAGGAAATGAAAAGATAAGTGCTGCAAGCGAGAAGAGAAAGTTCATAGAGAAGGATCGTCCGGTGTTTCCGAAACGTGCGGTTGTGACGGCAGGGATGCCGTATGGGAATAAGGAACTGCATTTTGGACATATTGGCGGGGTGTTTGTACATGCCGATACGTATGCCAGGTTTTTAAGGGATCGGATTGGGAAGGAGAATGTGATTTTCGTGTCCGGGACGGACTGCTATGGGTCACCTATCTTAGAGAGTTACCGGAAGCTTAAGGAGAGCGGGGCATTTGACGGGACGATCGAGGAGTATGTGAGAAAGAATCATTTGGCTCAGAAGAAGGCACTGGATGATTATGAGATCAGTCTGAATCTGTATGGGGCCTCTGGATTTGGAAGGACGAAGGAAGTGCATCAGGAGGTATCGAATTACGTATTTGAGACTCTTTTGAAGCATCATTATCTGGTGAAGATGTCAACGCCGCAGTTTTTTGATGAAGAGAAGCAGGTATTCTTAAATGGCAGACAGGTTGTGGGAAAATGTCCGATTGAAGGGTGTCAGTCCGATAAGGCATATGCGGATGAATGCTCGATGGGACATCAGTATATGCCTTCGGAATTGATCGATCCGATCAGCACACTGTCTAAAAAGCCGCCGGTTGTAAAAAATGTGACGAACTGGTACGTAAGACTCGATGAATGCAGGGATATGCTAAAGGAAAGAGTGGAATATTTAAGGACGAAGAAGGATGAGAGAAAGTATACGTTAAACACGATCGAAGAGTTCTTAAAGTCTCCGGTTATTTATGTACAGAGAAAACAGATCTCGGACCGGAAGCGATTAGAAGAGATGCTGCCGGCTCATACGGTGGTGGATGAGGAAAAGAAGGCATCCATTACCTACGTTTTTGAAAATCTTACAGAGCGGGATAAGGCAAGAGAGGTGTTAAATAGCCTTGGAATCCATTTTCGGACCGGTAAGACATTAGTACCGTTCAGGCTTTCCGGAAATGTGGAATGGGGTGTTAAGGTTCCGGATGTGGATGACATGAAGGACCTTACGTTCTGGGTATGGCCGGAATCGTTATGGGCACCGATTTCTTTTACAAAGGCTTATTTGGAGCAGATTGGTAAGAATCCGGATGAGTATGTGAGATGGTGGAATGATCCGGAGGCACAAGTATATCAGTTTATTGGAGAAGATAACATTTATTTTTATGGGATTGCGGAAATGGCGATTTTTGCAGGACTTTTAAGTGATAAGGAGAATCCTGTGAATATGAAGGAATGTAATCTGCCACAGATCATTGCCAATAATCATATTTTATTCTTAGATAAGAAGGCAAGCTCCAGTTCGGATATCAAGCCGCCTATGGCAGAGGATCTGCTTTCCTATTATACGCCGGAACAGCTCAGAATCCATTTCTTAAGCCTTGGACTTGCCAATAAGAGCGTCAGCTTTATGCCGAAGGTATATCTGCCGAAGGAAAAACAGACTGGCGTGGATACGGTGCTTAAGGATGGCAACCTGTTAACCAATGTATTCAATCGTTTGGTACGCTCTTGTTTCTATACGATACAGAAGTATTGCAAAGGAATGCTGCCGGAAGGGGAGCCGGATGAGGAAATCATGCTTAAGGCAGAAGAAGCGGCATTTACCTATGAACGTCATATGTACCGACATGAATTCCATTCCATCACCTATGTACTGGATGATTATATCCGCTATCTGAACAAGTATTACACGAACTCGATTCGCGAGGCAGAGAAAAACGATGACCAGGAAGCAAGAGAGAGAATCTTAGTCAACTGCTTTTATGGAATCCGTATCGCGCTAGTTTTGCTTCATCCAATCGCACCGGCAGGATGTGAGAAGGTCAGAGAATATCTGGGGGCAGAAGAAACAATCTATTGCTGGGACACTATTTTTGAACCGATTAAGCGTTTTCTTATAAATCCAGAAGTCCCACGGAAAGAGCTGCTTCCAAGAGTGGATTTCTTTGAACATCATCCATCACAGTTTGAAGAGAAATAAGTAAAGTGAGGAAAAGTCAAATTAACATCTTTTCCAAAAAAAAAATTGTACAAAATTAAATATCATATGTTATAATAAAGACACACTTTTTCGTATCAATTCGGTCTGATTCTTTTTGCAAATAGAAGAGTATTGCAGAAGAAAGCAGGCGGACGGAAAAAGTGGCTGATTACAGATAGGAGCAATGAGTATGGCATTTGATTTTGCATATGGCATAATAGGGGATGCCATTGAAATAGAGCAATATACAGGGGATGAAAGCATTGTTTCCATACCGGAGACAATAGAAGGGAAGAAAGTTACATCGATTAAGAAATATGCGTTTAAGGAATGCAGAGGCATTGTCGAAGTGGTTCTTGCGGATAGTATTGAATCAATCGGAAGCCATGCATTTTATAATTGCAGAAGGTTAGAAAAAATCACGCTTTCTGACCGGGCAGCAGATATCGGAGACGGAGCATTTAAAAACTGCGATGAGCTAAGAGCTGTCTGCATGAATCGGGAAATAAAAAAAAGTGGCTGTATCAAAGGCATTTTAGAGGAAATCAATCACGAGATCGTATTTGACTTCTTATACCGGGATGAAGAAAATGGCGAAAAGAATGCAAGAATTCTTTTTCCAAAATACATGTATCAGTACAATGAAAATACATCCGCGAAAGTCGTATGTCAGGAAACATTAGGATCGGGAATGCATTATCGAGAGTGCATGAATCCGGATGACGTGGATTATAAGAGATACGATGATAATTTTCGGGTAGCAATGGCATTGGAGTCTGAAAAAACAGCACAGGAGATTGCGATAAACCGTTTGATGTATCCATACCAGCTTTCCAAAGAGGCGGATGAGAAATACAGACAGTATATCGAGAAGAACCTGATCGCTATTTTGAACCGTTTCATTTCTGAAGAAGATATGGAGCGGATTGAATTTCTTGGAACGCTTAACATGTTCCGGGAAGATAATATCGACGAACTGTTAGAAATCGCATATCGGAGCGAGAAACCGGCAGTGACCGGATATTTTATGGATTATAAGCATAAGAATTTCAGACGGGAAGAGAAACGGTTTGAGTTTTAAAAGCTTTAGATAGGAAGTTTCATATGGGAAGTAAAGTAAGAGAACAATTAAAAGATATCTGCATGCAGATCCTATCGGCTTCTAAGAATGAGCTGTATCTGGCGATGCGATTCTTGGATATCCCGTTAAGCAGCCTTGGATATGAGCTTAACATGTCAACCTTCTTTGTCGCAACAGACGGGGATATGATTTATTTTCAGCCAAGGTTCTTAATTGAAAAATATAAATATGACAGAGTTTTAGTGAACCGTGCCTATCTTCATATGATCATGCACTGTATTTTCAGGCATCTGTACCAGACAGACGATAAGGATGAGGAAATCTGGAACCTTTCTTGTGATATCGCAGTGGAAGCGATCTTGGATGAGATGGAGTATGGCGCACTAAAGCAGCTAGTCAGTGAACGAAGAAAAGAGGCATATGAGCTTTTAAGAAGCAAGATACCGGTATTGAATGCAGAGTCTGTCTATCAGTATCTGAAAAGCGGGGAAGTAGGCATATCAGATATTTTAGCATATCAGGCAGCGTTCTTAGTAGATGATCACTGCTTCTGGAGAGCAAAGAAGAAAGACAAGGAAAAAGAGCAGGACCAAAGTCAGAACGATTCCAAAGGTCAGGATCAGAATGACAAAGACCGCGAGCAGCAGATGCAAAAAGGCATTGAAAAATGGAAGAAAGCAAGCGAGAAGATGCAGACCAATCTGGAGACATTTTCAAAGAATATCGGAACAGAATCCAAAAGCTTATTAGAGCAGATGCAGATCGAGAACCGGGAAAAATACGATTACAGAAGCTTTCTAAAGAAGTTCGCGGTTGTAAAGGAAGAAATGCAGTGTGATATGGATGCTTTTGATTATGCATTCTATCATTACGGCATGGAGCTATATGGAAACATGCCGCTTTTAGAGGAACTAGAATATAAGGAAGTGAACCGGATCGAGGAATTCGCAGTGGCGATCGATACTTCCGGGTCCTGTTCAAGCGACTTGGTAAAGGCATTTTTAGAAGAGACATTTGCCATCTTAAAGAGTACGGAGACATTTGCAAAGAAAGTGAATGTGCATATCATTCAGTGTGATAATCAGATTCAGGAGGATACGGTGATCACATCGGAAGAGGAGATGCAAAAATATTTGGATGGCTTTGAGATCAAAGGCCGCGGCGGCACCGATTTCAGACCGGTATTTACGCATATAAATGAGCTGATGGAAGACGGTGAGCTCACAAAACTAAAGGGAATGCTTTATTTTACCGATGGATTTGGTGTATATCCGGCAAAGAGACCATCCTATGATGTGGCATTCGTATTTTTTAAAGATGATTATACCGATGAAGAGGTACCGGTATGGGCAATGAAGGTTGTGCTTGATAGCAATGAGTTAAAGGCACTTAGAAATAGAGGATAGCAATGAACATTAAACGAGTAAAAGAGGAACTTAAGAATACAATCCAGGCTTATCTTACAAAGGATGAGTATGGGAATTATAAAATTCCGGTGAACAGACAGCGTCCGGTTATCTTAATCGGACCTCCGGGAATCGGAAAGACTGCAATTATGGAACAGGTGGCAAGAGAGGCAGGCATCAATTTAGTTGCTTATACGATCACCCACCATACAAGACAGAGCGCGATCGGTCTTCCTTTTATCGAAAAGAAGATGTATGACGGTAAGGAATATTCGGTGACCGAGTATACGATGAGTGAAATCATCGGTACGGTTTACGATAAGATCGAAAGCACCGGCATTAAGGAAGGCATTCTGTTTATTGATGAGATCAACTGTGTATCCGAGACATTAGCGCCGACGATGTTACAGTTCCTTCAGGGGAAAACATTCGGCAGCCATAAGGTGCCGGAGGGCTTTGTAATCGTGGCAGCAGGAAATCCGCCGGAATACAATAAGTCCGTTAAGGAATTCGATATTGTTACACTAGATCGTGTGAAGAAGATTGAAGTGGCAGAAGACTTTGCAGTATGGAAAGAGTATGCATATAAGCAGGGAATTCATCCGGCTATTCTTTCTTACCTTGAAATCAAGAAAGAGAATTTCTATAGCATCGAGACGACCGTTGATGGCAAGAGTTTCGTGACAGCAAGAGGCTGGGAAGATCTTTCCGAAATCTTATATCTGTACGGCGAGCTTGGAATTGAAGCGGATGAAGAGCTGATTATCCAGTATGTGCAGCATAAGAAGATCGCAAAGGATTTTGCAAATTATTTAGATCTCTTTATGAAATATGAGTCAGATTATAAGGTGGATGAGATCTTAGAAGGGGTATTTCCGGAAGAGTTAACCGAACGTCTTTGCGATGCGCCATTTGATGAGAAACTAAGCGTGATCGGACTTCTGCTTGGTAAGTTAGGAACTACGTTTAAGGATGTGTATGAGACGGATGCATTCGTGACAGAGTTATTCGGTGTGCTTAAGAGATTAAAAGGAACGATGGCAAATCCAAATTACTCTGCAATGGAAGCAATACAGGATACGATCGAAGAGACAAAGGCCTTTGTGGAAAGACAGAAGGCGGCAGATCTTTTAGAAAAGGCACAAGAGAAAAACTGGATGCGTGTCTTTGATACGATGGATGGCTACGACAGAATGGTACGGGCAGAAGGAATCAAGGATTCCGATGCTGCATTTGCTAAGATTCAGGCGGAATTTTTAAAAGAAGTGGAAGCAAGAAAGAGTGCGATTGAGACAGCTTCTATGCAGCTTGAGAATGCGTTCTCCTTTATGGAACAGGCATTTTCGGTTGGAACAGAGATGGTTATCTTTATGACGGAACTCACAACCGGATTCTACAGCATGAAGTTTATTTCTGAAAATGGATCCGCTTCATATGCGAAATACAATAAGCTTCTTCTGACTACCGAAACACGTCGTGATATCTTAAGAAAGATTGAGGAAATTCCGGAAGAGTAGGATACCGCAAACTTAAAATTTAGAAAGCTAATAGCTTGATTAGATAGAATTGATTTTATAGAAAATATCGGTGTTTCGATATAGAAGATGTAAAAACAGCATCGTTTTGTCAGACAGAAAAAAGCTGACAAAACGATGCTGTTTTTATTTTGCGAAAAAATATAGTAACCGTTATGTAACGCTATTTACGCTTGCAAGCGTTAGTTTAACAGAAAGCATCCAGGGAGGCACAAGAGGAGGGTGCAGTCGGGAATGTGCTTGGTTTAAAAGGCTGATTATGATTAGAATATTGGAAAATAGTCTTCTTGACAGAAGCTGGAACAATTATTAGTATAAAAGAAAAGTGCAGTTTATTTTTTTTTAAAAGGAAAAAAATTCAAATATGGAAGGGAAAAGAAAAACCTCTAAGAGACAATCTATCATGATTTCTTTTATTTTAATAAGTTTTCATAGAATTTTTGAACTAGAAAAGCATTTTAAGAAGAAAAAAGAAACGATTCTATAAAAAAGATGTATGAGAAAAAAGATGATTTTTAAAAAAAAGGGAGCAAAAAGGAGAAACAAAATGCGGATTTTAGTTGTAGAGGATGACGCGATTATTGCAGCGGGCCTGGTGTATTCCCTAGAGCAGGAAGGATATGAAGTGACAGCGGCAGACAGCGTCGGCGATGCAATCGGAAAGATGGAGAAACAGGAATTTGATCTATTTTTGCTTGACTTGTCTCTTCCTGATGGGACAGGCTATGATATATGTAAAAAAGTTAAGAAAGAGAAAGATGTTCCTGTTATCTTTCTGACAGCAGTGGATGATGAAGTGAATGTGGTCATGGGACTGGATATGGGAGCGGATGATTATGTGACAAAGCCATTCCGTATCCGTGAACTGATGTCAAGGATTAAGTCTGTGCTTAGACGGTATGAGAAGAGAAATGGAGAGGATCTTACAAAACAGAGTGCAAAAAAAGAAGAAAAAAATGTAGTGTGCATCGATCAGGTAAGCGTGCATCTGGCAGAGGGCAAGGTATTTAAGCATGGAAAGGAATTGATGCTTACTGCGATGGAGTATCGCCTGCTTCTTATCTTTTTGCAGAACAGGGGACAGATTCTGTCAAGAAATCAGCTGCTAGAGGGAATCTGGGATGTGTCTGGGGATTTTGTAAATGATAATACGCTGACGGTTTATATGAAGCGTCTGCGGGAAAAATTAGAAGATGATCCAGCAGACCCGAAACTGTTTAAGACAGTGAGAGGGCTTGGCTATATGCTTATGAAAGGGGAATAGGATGAGCAGAAATAAAGTGCTGGTATGGTATGTGTGCTCGGAATGGATCCTTTTTCTTCTAAGCATGTTTTTATATTGGATGGTACCGACGGGAAAGTGGATTGTGGCAGGATGCGGAATGGCTGTAGTTATGATACCTGGATTTATATATTATGCGTATCGGGAGAGAACGCTTAAAAAGCTGTCCGGTTATTTGACAAGAGTCCGGAATGGGCATTATGAAATGGAACTTCAGGATTATAAGGAAGGCGAGCTTAGTATTTTAAAATCCGAGATTTATAAGATGACTCTTATGTTGACGGAGCAGGCGGAGCTGCTAAAAAAAGATAAAGTATATCTGGCAGATGCGATTTCGGATATTTCCCATCAGCTGAAGACGCCGCTGACATCCATTGGGATGATGGCAGACTTTTTAAATGCGGATGCCCTGCCGGAAGAGAAACGGAAGGAGTTTGCAAGGAATATCTTACACAGCTTAAACCGAATGTCATGGCTTGTGACCTCTCTGTTAAAGATATCGAAGTTGGATGCGGGCACCATTGTATTAAAGAAGGAGACGATTCTATTAAAAGATGTGATCGACAGTGCGGTGAAGGATCTGCTTGTTTTGATGGATATCAGACAGATTACGTTTTCGATTGAAGGAAATGAGGACGATACGGTGCTAGGAGATCGGCTGTGGCTTTCCGAGGCAGTCGGAAACTTTGTGAAAAATGCGGTGGAACATACAAAGGAAGGCGGAAGGATTACGGTTCGATATGAAGAGAACCGGTTGTATTCCTCTATTGTAATTGAAGACAACGGAAGTGGAATCGCGAAGGAAGATCTGCCTCATATTTTTGAGCGATTCTACCGTGGAAAGAATTCAGGAGTGGAAAGTGTCGGAATTGGACTGGCACTTGCAAAACAGATTGTTGTGATGCAGAAAGGTTCTGTGTCCGTTGAGAGCAAAGAAGGTGTCGGAACAAAGTTTTGTCTGAGAGTATATCGCTAGGGTGGGAGGAAATGTGACAGAATTGTCATTTTTTCTGTCACCCTACAGTCATTTTAAGGACGTATACTGATGTACAGAAATTAAGATGATCAAAGTTAGAAGATAAGAAATACCGTATGAAAATCAAAAGTTGTGTGTGAGGCAGAGATAGGGAAAAAAGAGAAAATAAGTTGCCCGCATACATAAGACAGGAAGGGAGATTACAGTGGAAATTTTAAGAGTTGAGAATCTGACAAAGGTATACGGGGAAGGGGAAACCAAGGTTGTAGCCTTAAATGATGTTTCCTTTTCGGTAGAGAAAGGGCAGTTTGTTGCGATTATCGGACCATCCGGTTCGGGAAAGTCAACACTTCTTCATATGTTAGGAGGTGTCGATCGTCCGACATCCGGAAAGGTGCATATTGATAATACTGATATTTACAGTTTAAATGAAACAAACCTGGCGATCTTTCGAAGAAGACAGATCGGACTGATCTATCAGTTTTATAACCTGATTCCGGTTTTAAATGTGGAGGAGAATATCACGCTTCCGCTTTTATTAGACGGAAGAAAGGTGGAGAAGGAGAGTCTGGATCGAATTATTGAGACATTGAACTTAGAAGGAAGACTTTCGCATCTTCCAAATCAGCTTTCCGGCGGACAGCAGCAGAGGGTATCAATCGGAAGGGCATTAATTACGAATCCGGCTATCGTGCTGGCAGATGAGCCGACCGGTAACTTAGACCGAAAGACCGGGCTTGAAATCTTAAATCTTTTAAAGCTGTCAAACCGTATTTACAATCAGACGCTTGTCATGATCACACATGATGAGAGCATTGCATTAGAGGCAGACCGGATCATTGCAATTGAGGATGGAAGAATCGCAAGGGATGAGGTAATTCGCCAAAAAGGACTGGGGGCGTAATAAAATGAATATTATGAATAAGCTTACCAGAAAGCACATGATAAGCAATAAGAAGAGAACGCTTGTGACGATATGCGGTGTTATTATCGCAGCTGCCATGATGATTGCAGTCTCAACGGGAGTCGCGACCTTTCGGGAATTTATTGCTCAGATCGAGATGGAGGACACGGGAAAATGGCATGTGATGTACCATGATGTGGCCAAAGGGGATAGAGAGGTTTTAGAAGAAAAGACAGCAGGCGATGTGCTTTTTTATAGAAAGATGCTTGGATCTGCCTTCCTTGATGGTCTTCAAAATGAAAATAGGCCGTATATTTATGGGCAGGCTTATGATGATACTGCATTTTTCATGATGCAGATTAAGTTATCCCAAGGACGTCTTCCTGAGAATTCGAAGGAAATCCTGATTTCAGACTATATGCAGGAAAACGGGAATTGTAAGATTGGAATTGGAGATACGATTACGGTACAGTTCGGAACACGTATGGCGATGGAAGAGGACGGAACGGAACGGGAGCTTCCCGAAGCATGGCCTTATCGGGGCAGCACGTATCAGCAAGAGAGGCAGGAATATCTTGTTGAAAATGGAGAAGAGATGACATTTACAGTGGTAGGAATTATGGAAAAACCACTGTTTGAGACAACCTTCGGAGGCGGGTATACAGCAATCACCTATTTGGATGATGCACTGTATAATAAGGCCGGAACAGCGAATGCTTATGTTTTTAGCAATCACTTAAGCATGAAAGCGATAAATGAATTAATAAGTATTGCAGGAGAGCTGCCACATTCCAATGCATCGGCAGAGACCAATGAGGGACCGCTTCGTTATTATGGATACAGCAGTGATCCTTCCTTTAACGATATGGTAAAGTATCTGGAGATCTTTTTGATGGTTTTAATTATGGTAGGATCCATTGCCCTCATTTACAATTCCTTTGCTATTTCTATCTCAGAGCGCAGTAAACAGTTTGGAATGTTGGCAAGCATCGGAGCTACCAAGAGACAAAAGAGAAATGCAGTATTTTATGAAGCATTCCTGATCGGAATCATCAGCATTCCGATTGGATTGGCATGTGGCATTGCAGGAATCGGGATTACATTCTCTATCTTAAAGCCTTACTTTAGCGGGTTTAGCGGACATGATGTGCCATTACGCCTGGTGGTGGATGGAAAGTCTATTATAACTGCTGTATTATTTGCAATTGTGACCATTTTAGTAGCAGCGTATATTCCGGCGAGAAGGGCATCGAAAGTATCCCCAATGGACGCAATCAAGCAGACAAAGGATATTAAGATATCCGGGAAAGCAGTAAAGACCAGCCGCTTCATCCGTACTCTTTTCGGATTTGAAGGGGAGTTAGCGCTTAAGAATTTAAAGCGCAATAAGAAACGGTATCGTGCGCTTGTATTTTCACTCTTTATCAGCCTGGTGCTGTTTATCAGTGTGGGAACCTATGTGAATTATCTGTCTCAGGCATTTAAAATGACGTATGCAGAGGATAATTATGATATTATGATTGGTGATTTCGATCAGGATAAGCAGTCTGGAATATGGGATGGATTAAAGAAACTTCCGGATGTGAAGAAGATAGAAGCGATTACCTATGTACGGATGGATTACACGATGGGAGAAGAACAAAAGCAGTTTGAGACATCGGACTATAAGGAGAAGTTAAGACAGCGTTTTGAATGGCTCGGATATGAGGGAGACGAACTCACAGAGATGGTTTCCAATAATCAATTTTTCTTTGATATACGTTCTTTGGATGATGAGTCATTAAAACAATATGCCAAGGAGTGGGGCATTTCCATCAGCATGGATGCCGAGGATATGCAGGCAATCCTTGTGAATAAGCAGAAGGGCCAGTTTGGGTACGGAATGGTTGAGTGTGTGCCGACCTCGCTTTCAAGCGGCACGACTATTTCTTTGAATCATAATATTTATAAGGAACAGAGTGATGAAGTGGTAGTAGCAGATACGGAACAGCTCACCTTAACAATCGCAGGCGTGACAGAGGATATAACGATGGGCATGAATTATCCGTATATCGGGGATGGCGTGATTTTGTATGTGCCGCAGTCGGTATATGAGAAGATCATGAGTGAGACGAAGGAAGAGAATAAGCGGTTTCTTTCGGATATCGTTATCGCAGCAGATCATGCAGAGAACCTAAACGATGCGATTGAAACGATTTTAAAGGATAATGAGCAGATGAATGCCAATGTCATGAATAAGGCGGATCAAATGAAGCGCACGAATCAGCTGATTGTGATTTTCTCGGTATTCTGTTATGGATTTATTGCGCTGATCTCTCTGATCTGCATCGCAAACCTGTGCAATACGATTTCGACAAGCATGGATTTAAGAAGAAAGGAATTTGCGATGATTAAGAGTGTGGGCATGACGCCTGGCGCATTCCGGAAGATGATCCGGTTTGAAAGCATGTTTTATGGGATAAAGGCTCTTTTATACGGAATCCCGGTAAGTCTTGCAATTGAGGTATGGATTAAGAAGACGCTTTCGGATATGTACCGAAGGACATATGTGTTCCCGGTTGGAATCTACCTGATCGGTATTTTCGCAGTATTCGCGATTGTCCTTGCTACCATGACCTACGCGGCCGCTAAGATCCGGCACGAAAACATAGTGGACGGACTCCGCGCAGATGTGGCTTAGATAACGGATTAACGGTATCTTCCGCTGCCTCCTGGCGGCGTGCAAAGACCTGCGGATTGCCAACGGTCGGCTGGCTCTGTCTTTTGATGGTACAAAACCGCACGGCAGGCGGACGCGGTCTGTGACGGCTGAGGGCGGCGGACGGGACGTATATATTTTCCCATGTTTGTCACAAGCTCGGACAGACGGCGGAATATTCTTTGCCTATCAGACAAAAAAGGTGGGATACAGGGGGAAACTTTTGTATCTCGCCTTTTTTGTCTGCTATTCAAAGAATATTCCGCCGTCTGTTCGCCTTGATGCCAAACATCGGGAAAAATATACGTCCCGTCCGCCGCCCTCAGCCGTCACAGACCGCGTCCGCCTGCCGTGCGGTTTTGCACCGACAAAAGACAGAGCCAGTCGGCCGTTGGCAGTCCGCAGGTCTTTGCACGCCGCCAGGAGGCAGCGGAAGATCACAATGCGTTTCACAGGACGAAACGCATTGTGAGGAAACGGATGAATGGTGCAAGGAGTATGGTTTGATGGATGGATGGATGATGGATGAAAGTTTCGAGTGATGGTAGGAGACAAGGAGCTTGTTGGATGGAATTGACATATGAAAGAAAAAGGGGGATAATAGCAGCATATGATGATATAATATGATTTATGGTATAAGAAAAGGATGGACAGGCTGAAATATGTGGATTTTTAAGGATTACGGGAGATATAAGGGGACCTGTCGATCAATGAGCTAAAAGGAGATAAGGGAAAATACAGTATGGTTTCGTAAGAAAATATACAAATAGTATGGGAGGATGTACTGGTATGGCAAGATTTGATTATGCGGTTAAGATGATGGAACGGGAGATTGAGAATGGACAGATCGCGGGTGGTACTGTGATGGTGTTGAAGGACGGCGCAGTAATCTTGAATGAGAGCAGAGGGTTTGCAAATAAGGAACGCAAGACTTTGATGAAGGATGATACGATTATTCATCTGTTTTCGATGTCAAAGCCGGTTACTTCTGCCGCTGCAATGATTTTGGCGGAGAGAGGACTGATCGATTTTCTGGATCCCGTTTCGAAGTTTTTACCGGGGTTTAAGAATCAGATGGTGGAGACAAAAGATGGACTTGTTCCTGCAAATCGTGAAGTGACGATACGGGATCTTTTGAATATGACATCCGGAATTTGCTATCCGAACGGGGATAGTCCGGCAGGAATAGCTATGGATCGGGTATTTCGCAAACCTCAGGAATCGGCGTACCGCTGTCCGACACTTGACATGTGTAATATGATGGGAGAAGTTCCGTTAGTGTTTCAGCCGGGCGAACGATGGATGTATGGCGCAAGTGCGGACGTACTTGGGGGTGTTGTGGAAGTGGTGAGCGGTAAGAAGTATTCTGAGTTCTTGAAAACTGAGATTTTTGACCGCTTAGGCATGCATGATACTTCTTTTAGCGTACCGGACCAGAAGAAGAATCGGATGGCAAGAATTTATGAGTATGATGAAGGATTAAAGGCATTAAAACCATTGACATGGGAAAATTTAGGGATCAATAATTGCGGCGATGATAATGCGTTTGAATCCGGCGGGGCAGGGCTGATGTCTACGATTACGGATTATGCGAAGTTTGCCTCTATGCTTTTGAATGGCGGTACTTATAAGGAAGTACGGATTCTGGGAAGAAAGACGGTTGACTTTATGCGTACCAATCAGCTTACGGATGCACAGAGAGCGTTCTGTGACTGGGATAGCTTAAGAGGATGCGGATATGGCAACCTGATGCGTGTGATTTTGGATAAGGGCGCAACGGCTATGAATGCGTCAGTAGGAGAGTTCGGATGGGATGGCTGGACCGGAAATTATATGAGCATTGACCCATCTGAAAATATGGTGATCCTCTACTTTATCCAGCGTGCCGGTGCCGGTATGAATGAGGCTACCAGAAGAATGCGGAATGCACTGTTTGGGGCACTGTAAATTTCATTTTACCAGAGTGTAAACAGACAGGGCGGCTGAGGCTGATGAAATGGTGAGAGCTTAAGAGAAATGAAAAATTCAAGAATTATATTATGCCATCCTTTTATAAAAAAACAGTCAAACCCTAACTTTTATAAATTTATGAAGATTTCTATATGTACAGAAGATGCAAAACGCATGATAAATAAAATCATTGGAGGAATAAATTTGGAAACTTATATTAAAGGGAATAAAGAAGCATGGGAAGAAGCATTTGATAAAAGAGATCCTTCCTGGGGAGCAAATATTGTAGAAAAAGTAAAGAATGAAGATTACGCATTTTTTAACCAGCAGACAATGGAAACTCTAAAGAAGTATGATCTGGCAGGAAAAACAATTGGGCAGTTTTGCTGCAATAACGGACGTGAGCTCTTATCCTTGGTTAAGACAACAAAAGCGAAAGCCGGAGTTGGATTTGATATTGCAGAAAATATGATAGATTTTGCGAATGAGAAAGCAAAAGAGTTGGAATTACCTTGTGAATTTGTAGCAAAAAATATTCTTGAGATAGATGGAAGCTATGAAAATCAATTTGATGTAGTTTTGATTACAATTGGAGCATTATGCTGGTTTAAGAATTTGAAGGATTATTTTGCAATTGTATCGAAATGCTTGAAAAAAGATGGCATCATTATTATAAATGAACAGCATCCGTTTACGAATATGCTGGCACAGAAAAGTGAAAAGGAATATGTAAAAGAATATCCTCTGAATTGTGTGTTTTCCTATTTTAGCCATGAATGGATCAGCAATGATGGAATGGGCTACATAACAGGAAAAAATTATGAATCAAAAACTTTTACAGATTATACACATTCTATGTCAGAAATAGTTGGTTCTATGTGTGCAAATCATATTGTGATTACGAATATGCAGGAATTTGATTATGACATTTCTGAGGGTTTTGAATACTTGGATCATAAGGGATTTCCATTGAGTTGGATTCTAGAGGGAAGAAAGATTACTGATTAGAGAGTAGCAAAAAAATAAGAAAATTTGGATATAGAATGAAGTTTATGCATAGAGTAATTAAAAAGGAGAGAATTCTATGCAGGGTAATTCTCCTTGGCGGGATTGTTTTCTAGGAACAAACAACAGAATCAAAACGAAGCTGGGATGGAGGCCTCGCATCTTTTTTAATAATGGTGCCACGCCACTGGTTGCAAAGACGGTACAGTCATCAATACAGGAATTGTTTCCTTGTTTTACGTATATCAATGAATTGAATTACAATTCGAGATTTATTACGGAACAGTATGCATCAGTCCGGGAGACGATAGCGAAAATCGTGGGAGTGGACCAGCGAAAGGATCAGATTCTATTTACAAGAACTGCAACAGAGGGCCTGAATCTAATGGCGTATCTGTATCAGCAATTGTATCCGGAGTCAATTGTTATCACAACATGTATGGAGCATATGGCAAATTATCTTCCGTTTATTATGAGGATGAATACAAAGGTTGTATTATTGGATGATAACGGCCATCTGGATTTGGATCAGTATGAGGCACTGCTAAAGAAGTATAAAGGAAAAGTATCCTTGGTTACCGTGACCGCTGCTTCCAATGTAACAGGATATGTTCCGCCTTATTATGAAATGGCAAGGCTTGCTCATAAGTACGGTGCGAAAATTCTGGTGGATGCCGTACAGGCTGTACAGCATATGCCATTTTCCGTGCATTCCGACAACGAGGAGGATCACTTGGATTTTGTGGTATTTGCAGGGCATAAATGTTATACAGGTTTGGGAGGCGCTGCGTTAATCGGACCAAAGAAATTCTTTTCTAAGAAAGTGCTTCCGATACTTTACGGAGCTGGCGTAAACAGATATACGGATTTAAAACGGGTCATATTGGAGAAACCGCCAGCTTTATTTGAGGCAGGGTATCTGGATATTGCGGGTATCATTTGTTTTGGAAAGGTGCTGGAATTTTTGATGTCCTGCAAACTGGAACTGATTGAAAGCTATGAGTGCAGGCTTAGAAGATATCTGATAAAGAGGCTGGAAACGGTGCCTGGCATTAGAATCTATGGACCAAAGAAGATGGAAAAAAGCATACCATATGTTTCATTTGGACGAGAGGACTGGGATTACAGAAAACTAGGAGAACTGTTAGGGTATACATATGGAATCGGAGTGGCAGCAGGTGTTGCGGGAGCGGATGTTTATACCGGTATGCTTCTTGGAAAAACAAGCGATGAATTATATGATATGTATCAGGATGGCATTTCTTATGGGCTCGTTCGGGTGAGCATGGGAATGTTTAATTCACCGTATGAGATTGACTGCCTGATCAAGGTATTGTTGGAGATAAGTGAAAGGGACGATTGGAAAGAGTGAGCGAAAAGGACGGTGGAATCTCGTATGGGATTTCATCGTCCTTTTTCCGATCCTGAATTTATATGAGAAATATTGTCACCATATAAGAAATCATGGGAGATGGTTTTTGAGAACAGATGGATAAGATGTCTTTTCAGAGAAGACAAGGTGGAGTATAATATAGTTATCGGAACTTCCTGCGTGATAAAAGAAAGAAAGATGAGCAAGAAGAAAATAGGACACCCTTTCAGAGCCTGCCGTGATGGCAGTTTCGGATATCGTGTCCATAAAGAGCGGGAATACAGGTAAAGTTAAGAGCGGAGTAACAAATCAGATAAGGCTGTGACTAAGAAATCGTTCGTGAGGTCGCAGCCTTTTCTTAACGGCGTAGATCATAAAAAAGCGATCAGAGAGATCTGCCATCGATTATGCCAGGGTTACGGTTTAGGATCACGAAAGAATGGCAAAAAGTATACATGTAAGACAAGGATTCACATATATTGTAATACCGATGTTTTTCCGTTATTGTTTTTTTGTATATAAGGAGGCAAAAATTGAATACATCATTTATCAGGCAGATTAATGACTCGCTGCATCCGGTGAATGGGTATACGATGTCTGCTGCAGTCGTATTAAACAGCGCGACAGCATGGCATCATGTGGAAGGAAAGTTGCTGCATGCAGTTGTAAAAATAAATAGCTATTTGTATCATAACTGCATGTGCACCGGTATACCGCAAAGCACCGAAAAAGGAGTGGATTTGCTGACCGCCCTCGGCATAGTATTAAACAATGCAAAGGATGGGCTTGACTGTTTGTGTGATGCTGATGATTATGCGATTGAAGAGGCAAAGAAACTGTTAGGCTTTATCGAAGTGCTTCCGCTTGAGCGGGCAAGCAATATTTATATTGAGACGATGATCACGACCGATATCGAAAGTGTAAGGGCTGTAACATCCGGGGGATTTGACAATATTACAGATATTATTCATCGGCCGTTTGTACATTCCGTGGAAGCAATGGCAAAAAGACATAGGGAGTGCAGGAATTATGAATTGACCGATTTTTTGCGTTTTGTGGAAAATGTGGACACAGATGAGTTAAGCTCCATTATGGATGCTGTTTCGATGAATACCGAATTGTTTAAGGAAGGATTGCTCGAAGACTTCGATGAGATGTATGCACCATCGATTTCGACTGAGACGGAACAGTGCACTCCATATGAATATGCGAGAAAGATGGCAGGTGTGGCCTGCTATACGAGAATCAGCGGGACATCCGATAAGATGATGGAATTAAGCGGGAGTGGAAATCACTCACTTACGGTATTTCTGTCATTGGAGGCATCGGCTTCCTACTTTCATATTGAGGAAGATAAAAAAATAAGGGCAATGGCACTTGCTGTTTTAGTGGACTCTGCAGTGAAGTCGCAGCTAGAGGTGTCGAATTCCTGCTGCAGCTGTGCGGTAGCCGCAGGGATTGCATCGGCCATCGGCCATGTGTATCTGTTTGGCGGAGAGGAAGAGCAGATGCTGATGGCAATGCGGAATATGATCGGAAGTCTGTACGGCATGAAGTGCGACTGCGAGAAGGAATCCTGCGTCCGTAAGGTTGGTATGATTGCCGGCCTTGCAGTAGAGGCGTCTATGGCAGCCATGAGTCATATCAGCATTGATGTGATGAATGGAAGGCTTAACGGTGATTTCCTTGTCATGGTGAAGAAACTGTCAAATCTGCTTTCCAGACAGGAGAGAAAAAAAGGTAAGATTGTAAAAGTAGAAAAAGAAACATTTTGCATATAGAGGAAAAAAAGAGAAAAAGAGTATTGCAATTAGAAAAATATGGTGGTATAGTAAACACAACATACATGCTACAGGAAAAACGGCATGCAGGGAAAAGAAACAGACGGAGCAAAGACTCCATAAAAATAATTCAGGAAGGCGGTAGCGATATGTATCAGGCAATGACAGCAAATACTCATAGACATCATCATCTGCATCATCATAGTTTTATGCACTTGTAGTCGTTTGGCATAGATACAAGTGCGTAAGGCTTGTGTCTATGCGGTTTGCTGCCTGTACAGGGTCTACTTTTATATACCGTATTAGATGCTAGAAATCATTTTTGATTCTATCTCTAATACGGTTTTTTTTATATCCTAGCTTTCTTTTGGTAAACTGGTACAATGGTAGCGCGATGATCAATTATCATAACAAAGTAAAACATGAAAAGCAAAGAGTAAAGTAAAATAAAGAATAACCAAAAAAGAATAACTAAAAAGGAAAGCAAATAAGAATAGCAAATAAGGATAACAAAGAAAAGGGAGAGATTATTATGAAAAAGAGATTACTTACATTTATGATGGTTTTTGTTATGATGGCAGCACTTGTTGCATGTGGAAAGAGCGAAAAAGGGGGAGAGGATACTTCATTATCTTACATAAAGGAGAAAGGGACGTTTGTGCTAGGCTTAGACGATTCCTTCCCACCGATGGGATTTCGGGATGATAATAATGAGATCGTTGGTTTTGATATTGATTTAGCAAAGGCTGTATGTAAGAAGCTCGGAGTTACTTTAGTGACACAGCCGATTGACTGGAATGCAAAGGAACAGGAGCTTGCGACGAAGAATATTGATTGTATCTGGAATGGGTTCTCCATTACGGATGAACGAAAGGAACAGCTTGCGATGACAGATGCTTATTTAACGAATACGATCGCTGTTGTGGTAAATGACGGATCTGATATTGCATCCCTTTCGGATTTGAGCGGTAAAAGAGCAGCCCTGCAGAGCGGATCTGCAGCAGAAGAGGCGTTGAATGCAGAAGAGGAGAAGAACTTAAAAGATTCGTTAGCAGAAGTGAATCAGTTTAAGGATTATATTACAGCATTGATGGATTTAGAGTCCGGTAATTCGGATGCGGTATTGATGGATTCGGTTGTAGCAAAATATATGATCAATGAGAACGGAAAAAAATTTGTGATCTTAGACGAGTATCTGACAGCAGATGAATACGGGATCGGATTCCGTAAGGGGGATGACGCATTACGGGACGAAGTATGGAATGCATTGGTGGAATTAAAGGCAGACGGAACGGTCGCAGAGATTGCAGATAAATGGTTTGGTGAAGATATCACGCTGATTCCATAGATTATCAGGGAAGAAAGCTAAATTTATAGCAGGGAGAAAATAAGTATGAAGATAAATAATGTACCAATCGATTTATTGCTGCCAAGCATGTTAGAGGCGACCGGAATGGTCCTTAAGATTTTTTTCTTTACCATTTTATTTGCAGTGCCGCTTGGATTTTTAGTGGCGCTAGGAAGAAGAAGCAAATGCGTCCTGATCAGCGGTCCGATCAGGGTGTATCAGCTGATTTTTAGAGGAACACCTCTGATGCTGCAGCTTATCTTCTTTATGTATGCGCCGTATTATCTATTTGATTTTAGTTTTGGCAGATTTGAGGCGTGCATCCTTGCTTTTGTAATCAACTATGCGGCTTATTTCGGAGAAATCTTCCGCGGGGGAATTGATTCCATACCGGCAGGACAGTTTGAGGCAGCCAAGGTGTTAGGGTATTCCAAAGTGCAGACATTTTTCCATATCATCCTTCCACAGGTTGCCAAATGTGTGACACCGGCTATGGGGAATGAGCTGATGACATTAGTAAAGGATACATCCCTTGCACAGGTAATCTCGGTCAGCGAACTATTCAATGTAGCATTTAATGCGGGAAGTCGCTATTTTTCTACTGTGCCGATCATCATCGCGGGGATATTCTATCTGATTATGAATACAATTGTGGAAATGACATTCAAATCATTGGAAAAGAGGCTTAAGTATGGCGGCAGATAAGGACGGAGGAAAAACGATGTTAGTAAGAGCAGAAGGCGTTAAGAAAAGTTTTAACGGAACCGAAGTGTTAAAGGATATCTCTCTTGGAGTGGAGGAAGGGCAGGTGGTAGCAATCATCGGGCCCTCCGGTTCCGGAAAGTCCACCTTGCTAAGATGTCTCACACAGCTTGAGACAGTGGATCAGGGAACAATCGTGATCAATGATAACAAGCTTGTCACAATGGAGAAAGAAAAGGGAAAAATGAGGGCAGTTTATGCAAAAGCGGCGGTTCAGCATCGGATTTGCATGGATACCGGACTTGTATTTCAGAGCTTTCATCTGTTCCCACATTATTCCGTAAAGAAAAATATTATGGATCCCCAAATCCGGGTATTAAAGAAAAGTAAAAAAGAGGCCGAAAAAGTAGCCGAAGACCTGCTTGCCAAGCTTAACTTAAGTGAGAGAGCGGATGCCTATCCAAATGAACTTTCCGGCGGACAGCAGCAAAGAGTAGCCATTGCAAGGGCATTAGCATTAAATCCTAAGGTATTGTTTTTTGATGAGCCTACATCGGCACTGGATCCGGAGCTGACAGGAGAAGTATTAAAGGTTATCAAAGAGTTAGCAAAGGAAAAGATGACGATGGTGATCGTCACGCATGAAATGGCATTTGCAAGAGATGTGGCAGATCATGTGATCTTTATGGATGAAGGTACCATCATTGAAGAAGGAACACCGGAAGAAGTGTTTGCGAATACGGAGAAGGAGAGAACCAGAGTATTTTTAAAATGCTACTTGGAGAATGCATGGGAGGGCTAAGGAAGAACTCCAAAAGCATACGTAGTAAAATTATAATCGCAATGAAAAAGCAAGCAGCAGATAAAACCACAAATAGGCACAGTGAAATCTAAAAACGCAAAAAAGGCAGAATAAAGCCGGAACCATCTAAACGATGCAGAATATAGTGATACTATAGGATGCCATGCAGCAGACTTATACCTATAACTGCGGAGGTGATGGTTTGACATATTCGAAGAAAGATCTGCTAATTACGATAGGCATTGGTATTCTTGTCTTTATCTCTCTTATTCTGTTATATGGTGAAAAAATAAGCTTTCAGCCATATAGTTCGTTTCAGGCGGATGAGATAAAGGAAATTAACGTAAAGCTGATAAAGACCGATGAGAAAATGAACTTCTCCACAAAAAGTGAAATAGAAGAGATTTTAGTTTATATCCGTCCGATTGTGCTTTATGAGAAGAAAAATACGATTGTAACCGATAAGATGTGGGCAGAGATTTATATCCATTTTAATGACGGGGAAGAAGAGGTGATCGGAGTGGGGACATCCCATATATACCGGCTTGGGAACTGCTACGGAACGGATCTTCATTATGTGAATAACTTATGGGACTTTCTTTCGGAATAAAGATAAAGCGTTACAGTCTGTCTTTCAGTGGGGCTGTAACGCTTTTTTCACGAATAGGAAGTTTTGTGAACCTGGATAAAAGGGACTTTGCTTTTAAAAGAATGGACCGTTTTTCGGTTTACCATTGTAAGGGTTTTCTCTTTCGTGTATAATACTTACACAAACATGTATTCGTGTAGCATGAAGGATAGGAGTGAAAGAATGAAGCTGATGCATCTGTCTGACCTTCATATCGGGAAAAGAGTCAACGAGTTTTCCATGATTGAGGATCAGAAATATATATTAGAGCAAATACTGAAAATTGTAGACAGTGAGAGGCCGGATGGTGTGCTGATCGCCGGAGACGTATATGATAAGAGTCTGCCATCAGTAGAGGGGGTAACATTATTCGATGACTTTTTATCCGGCCTTCATAAGCGAAAAGTGGCGGTTTTTATTGTAAGCGGGAATCATGATTCGGCGGAACGGATTAATTTTGCGTCAAGAATCATGGAACAGAACAAAATCTATATAGCAGGCACCTTTGATGGCAGTATGCCAAAAATCCGGTTGGAGGATGAGCATGGACCCGTGAATGTGTACCTGCTTCCGTTTGTGAAGCCGGCTATGGTAAGGCCATATTATCCGGATGTGGAAACCTATCATGATGCGGTCGCTTCCATTATTGGAAATACTCAGATTGCTGAGTCGGAACGAAATGTGTTAGTGGCGCATCAGTTCATCACGGCAGGGGAAACATCCCCGGAACGGACGGACTCTGAGAATATCTCCATCGGCGGCATTGACAATATTGATGCTTCCGTATTTGACCCCTTTGATTATGTGGCGCTTGGTCATCTGCACGGTGCGCAGAGAATCGGAAGAGATGAGATCCGCTATGCGGGTTCTCCTCTAAAGTATTCCTTTTCTGAGACAAGGCAGAAAAAGTCTGTCACAATGGTAGAGTTAAAGGAGAAAACGCAAGTAAGCTTTGAAAAAATCCCTCTTATTCCGATAAGGGATATGCGGGAAATCAAAGGACCGATCGCGAAACTATTAGACCCTGAGGTATATACAAAGGCGAATACGTTAGACTATATTCATGCCACTCTTACGGATGAAGAGGATATCTATGATGCCATCGGACAGCTTCGAAGCGTGTATCCGAACATTATGAAGCTGGATTTTGAAAACAGTAGGATGGAAAGACGGGAAGAAGCTGAGACATCCGCAGAAGATATTGTGTCAAAGAATCCATTAGAGCTGTTTGAGGAATTCTTTTTGAATCAGAATAATAAGCCGATGAAGGAAGAACAGTTAGACATCATGGTCAAGCTGTTTGAAACGATCGATCGGAACAGATAGGAGGAACGGACATGAAACCAGTAACATTGATTATGAGCGGATTCGGGCCATTTGGCGGCGAAGTGACCGTTCCGTTTGAGAAGTTTGGAGGAAATGGATTATTCTTAATCAGCGGGGACACCGGAGCAGGAAAAACCACGATCTTTGATGCCGTTTCCTTTGCTCTGTTTGGAAATGCAAGCGGTGAGAATCGAACAGCAGACTGTTTCCGTTCGGATTTTGCGAAGCCGGACCAGAAGACATTCGTAGATCTGACGTTTATTCATAAGAAGAAACAGTACCAGGTTATTCGAAATCCGCTTTATAAGCGTGCGAAGAAAGTTGGAAATGGAACAACCGATGAGAAGGCAGACGCTACCCTTATTATGCCGGATCAGAGCGTGATAACCGGCTATACAACCGTGACAAAACGAATGGAAGAGCTGCTTGGTGTTGACTGGAAGCAGTTTAAGCAGATCGCGATGATCGCGCAGGGTGAATTCATGGAACTTTTAACGGCGGATAGCGTAAGCCGCGCGGCTATTTTTAGAAAAGTATTCGGGACAGGCATCTATGATGATATGCAGCGCAAGTTAAGAAATATGGCAAACAGCCTAAAGAGTGAATGCGATGATGTAGATAAAAGCATTCTGCAGTATGTAAGCGGCATCACCCCGGATGAGGATAACGAGAATTACGATATGATTGTCTCCTGGAAAATGGAGAAGGATATCAATAAGTTAGATGTGATGATCGAGTTATTAAAGGAAATCCTGATCGCGGATAAAAAGCGTTTTAAGCAGGTAAAAGAGGAAAGTGACCGGGTGACAAAAGCGATTGCGGAAAAGGCAGCGGAATTTGCGGTTGCGGATCGAGATAATAAGATGATTTTACAGCTTGCCAAGGCAAAAAAAGCATATGGTCTGTTACAAGAGCGTGCGACGGAGATGAAGGAAGAAGAGGAGCGATGGAATCTCGGGAAAAAGGCGCTCTATCAGGTAAAGCCGGTAAAGGATATGCAGGAAAGAGCGCTTCGGGAAGTAGTCTCCTTAAAGGCAGCTGTGGAAAATGGGACCGCAGAAAAGGAAACATTGGAAGCACAGTATGCAGCGAAGCAGAAAGAAGTAGCTGAAATCCTGAAGAAGAAAGAAGAGTTGGGAAAGATCACGCTGGAATTAAGCCGCCTTAAGGAAGAGATGAAGAAGTTTGTTATGATGGAAGGCTATCAGAAGAGTCTTAATGCGCTTTTGGTGAAGAAACAGGAGGCAAAAGAGAAGATTGAAAAGCTTTCTAGAGAGAAGGAGCGAATGTCTTCTCAGTTAGAACAGGAAACTAAGACAGAACAATCCTTTATCGGACTGGAAAAAGAGATGTTTGACTGCATCGCAAAGTTAGAGGAAGCAGGAAGAACGCTAACAGGGCTTAAGGCGCTGTCCGAGCAGATTGCATCCTTACAGGAAGCAGAAGAGGAGCTTTTTCTTAAGAATTGGGAATATCTTACAGCAGAAAGCGCGTATGCCATTCACAATCAGTCCTATGTGGAAGCGGAACAGCGATATTTCAGAGAGCAGGCCGGCATTATGGCGAGCACGCTTTTGGAAGGGGAGCCATGTCCGGTATGCGGTTCCACAACTCATCCAAAACGTGCAGTAATGGAAGGGGATACAATCACCGAAGCCGAATTAAAGAAGAAAAAGACCGCTCTTGATAAGGCGCATTCGGTCATGACAAAGGCAGGAAGCGCATGCAGCACCCAGAATGCCAAGAATGACATGCTTTTAGGCCAGGTTAAAAAGAGCATAAAAGAGCTTGGTGTGAATATGAGCGATGCAACAAAAGACATGGACCGAAAAGCATTCCGGGTATCTGCAGAAACAGCAGTGAAAGAAAAGCAGGCGCTTGCAAAAGAAGAACAGACAGGGTTAGAAACGATGAAACAGCAGCTTGTGCTGAAAGAGGAAGAGAAGAAGACCGTGGCAAAGCGAATTCTGATCTTAAAAGAGCAGCTAGGCAAGACTGAGGAAACGCTGTCAGCATTAAAAGAGGCGGAATCTCATCTTATGACAGAACACACAGGCCTTACGAGCATGATTGATACCTTAAAGAAGGATATCCACCATGCCACGAAGGAAGAGGCAGAAGGAAAACAGGCGGAGCTGAAAGAGGTACAGAATACGCTTTCCACTCAGGTTGAGATGGCAGAAAGAGAACTGCATGAATGTGATGTAAAAAGAAATCGTGTGACTGCTATTTTAGCAGAGAATGTGAAGTCTCTTGCCGCAAAGAGTGAGGAACTTTCGGCTTTAGAAAAACAGCTTGCAGATCGAATGAAGGAAAACGGGTTCGTATCCATTTCCATGTATGAAGAGGCACTTCTAAAGGAAGATATGATTGAAAGTCTGGCAAAAAAGATTGATATGTATCAGAAAGAAGTCAGACTGCATGAACAGACGATTGCACAGCTTTCTAAGGAGACAAAAGGAAAGGTTGTGAAGGATCTGACCGACCTTAAGATGGAACAGACCAATCTGAATGCAGAGAAGAAGGAACTGGATGATAAGCTGCAGACGATTTACAGCCGTCATAAGAATAATGAGGATATTGGAAAGAACATCGCGAGCCAGTATAAGGAGCAAAAGCGTCTTAGAAAAGAATACTTGTTAGTGAATGAGCTAAACAGGACCGCAAATGGGGATATTAATGGCAAGGCTAAGATTCCGTTTGAACAGTATGTACAGGCCTTTTATTTTAATCAGATCATTCATGAGGCGAATAAGCGTCTGTATAAGATGTCAAACACCCAGTATGAGCTGATGCGAAAGGCGGATTCTTCGGATATGCGAAGTCTGTCCGGTTTAGAACTTGAGGTAATGGATTATTATACCGGTAAGGCAAGAAGCGTCAAGTCGCTTTCCGGCGGGGAATCCTTTAAGGCAAGTTTAGCGCTGGCATTAGGCTTATCTGATGTTATTCAGAGATTTGCAGGCGGAATCGAGTTAGATGCGATGTTTATTGATGAAGGATTTGGTTCTCTTGATTCGAACTCTTTAGAACAGGCAATTGAGGCGCTTGCGCTTCTGACAACCGGCAACCGCATGGTAGGCATTATCTCACATGTGGGTGAGTTAAAGGAAAGAATTGAAAAGCAGATCATTATTAAGAAGAGTATGGAAGGCAGCCAGATTTCCATTACGGAATAAGCAAGTTAGGAGTTTTACTATGTTACAGGCAGGAATAAAAGCACCGGATTTTACATTACAGGATAAGGACGGGAAAGAAGTAAGTCTTCATGATTTTATGGGGAAGAAAGTTGTACTTTATTTCTATCCAAAAGACAGCACGCCAGGATGTACCAAGCAGGCATGTGCCTTCCGTGACTCCTTTTCTGAATATGAAAGTTTAGGTGTTACGGTAATCGGAATCAGCAAGGACAGCGTAAGAAGCCATGGCAATTTCGCCACAAAGAATGAGCTTCCATTCGTACTGTTAGCGGATCCGGAACTGGATGCGATTACAAAATACGATGTGTACCAGCCAAAGAAATTATATGGCAAGGAATATATGGGCGTGGTACGCGTGACATATCTGATCGATGAGATGGGTATGATTGAAAAGGTATATGAGAAAGTGAAACCAGATCAGAATGCGGGTGAAATTTTAGAATACCTGAGAGGATAAAAAAAGACTGTCACATGGAGGGGGGAAACTGTGTGACAGTTCTTTATGCATGGCAGGAGGAAGTTCATGAAGCGCACTTTTTTGTGCGGAATCAAGGGATGGAGTCGAAGGGAACAGAGTAAAGGAAGAAAGCAATGATAGTATTAATTTCACCAACCAAGAATATGAAAATCGTACAGAAAACAGAAGGAGAGTTAGCTATTCCGCCGTTTGTGGAAAAGACAGGAGAGATTATCGATAAGCTGAAAAGCTTCAGCGTTCAGGAAGTACAGCATCTGCTGAAGATCAATGATAAGTTAGCTGTTTTAAATAAGACAAGATATCAGAACTTCGCAATGGATGCAGAAGGGACAGCGGCAATCGATACGTATGACGGCCTTCAGTTTAAGAATATCGCAGCGGATGATTTTACAGAAGAAGATAAACTCTTTGCAGAGCAGAAGCTTCGTATCATCAGCGGCATGTACGGGTACTTGACCCCTTATTCGAGTATCTACCCATACCGTCTGGAATTCCAGACAAGAATGTCTGTAGGAGAGGCGGAGAATCTGTATCAGTTCTGGGATAGTTTAATTTATGAGACATTAAAGACAGAGGATCGTGTCATGATCAATCTGACTTCCAATGAATACAGCAAGGCAATCACTCCTTATGTGGATGAGGAGGTTACCTTTATCAATTGTGCATTCAAGGTCAGAAAGAAAGGCGAGCTGAAAGTAGAAGCAACAGCGTCTAAGATGGCAAGAGGAAAGATCACTCGTTTTATTGTGAAAAATAAGATTGATACTCCGGAAGGGTTAAAAGACTTTTCTGAGGATGGTTTTTGTTTCCGTGAGGAACTTTCAACCAGTACAGAATATGTTTTCATAAAAGAATAGAAAATAAGGATATGCAGAACCTTTTAAGGACAGAATATAACGTGACCATGTTACATATTATCTTCCTTAAGAAAGGTGCTGTCTTATGAATTACTATAGAAAACGGCGTATTTTTTACTGGTGTGCGATCGGATTTACGGTACTGGCAGGCGTAGGGATGCATTTTGCATTTGAATTTTTTAATAAGGCCCCCTTTTTAGCCTGGCTGTTTCCGGTTAATGAAAGCGTTTGGGAACATTTAAAATTATTGTTTTATCCAGTCGTGATTGTGACAGCACTGGAATATGGATTGATTAAAAAGAGCAGGGTGAACATCATTCCGCTTCGGACCTGGAATCTATTGATCGGGATGGGATTTATTATTGCCGCATATTATACCTATTCCGGTGTGATTGGAAGGGATTTTCCGGTTATAGATATGATTCTGTACCTGATTGCCGCTGTTCTTGTGTTTGTTTTAAAAATTCCGTATCTTGAAAAACGGAAGAGCAGTATTACATCAAGCGATGTCTTATGGGGCAGTGTTGTGATCCTGTTCTTTATCCTGTTTGTCATCTTTAGTTACCATCCACCTCATATTAATCTTTTTTTAGATCCTGCAACAGGCAGATATTCGTATTAAAGGAGCGGATTATGATTGTTTTTACACTGGAAGTGACACTACATGCACCGTATGTGCATTCTCTTAAGGAAAAACGGATGATTTTGCGCAGCATGATTGCAAGATTAAGAAATACGTTCAATATTTCTGTGGCAGAAGTTGCCGATCAGGATATTCATCAGATTCTTGTATTGGGAATCGCCGGAGTGACAAACGAAAAAGCACAGGCTGACAGTGTAATAGACCACGTTATCACATTTATTGAAGAGAATGGGGAGGCCCAGATCACAGAGGTTGTGAGAGAATTTGTATAAATTCAAATTATGTAGTTGTGTTTATTAAAAAATTGCTATATAATATGAATTTCGTGATGAAATAGCAGAAGTAAAGGACTGAAAGAAAAAGATGATAATAGAAAAATACAACAATCATTCGGTAGAACGTCTTCTTCAGATTGATACCGAGGCAGTGGAACATTTTTTGCACAGTGTAAAAGGTATTTACAGCCAGGACGATTTTCATGATATAGATAATCATTATAAAAACGGGGAGTTTTTTGTAGCCCTTGATGAGGAAAACAACAATCATATTATCGGAACATGTGCCTATCTGATCGTGGATGATGAAACAGCGGAATTAAAGAGAATTCGTGTTGCAGCAGAAATGAGAGGAAGAGGATACGGTGGAATCCTTCTTCAGTTTATCGAAGAGAAGATTAAGGAAAGAGGACTTAAGAGAATTATTTTAAGAACATCTTCTACACGTCCAGCCACCCATCATTTCTATGAGAAGCATGGCTATATCAGAACTGGACATGAAGAATACGGCGATATTCATATGATTATCTTTGAAAAAGATTTTTAACTGGACGGAAACATAAAGATGGAAGTTATGTAAAGGAGCAGCTAACAAAAATTAGGCTGCTCTTTTTTGTTTTAAAAAGGAGACCTTATAACCGGCTGAAGCTGTGTGTGATCTAAGGCACCTTCAAGCGTTTCGATGATCAGATCCATATGCGCCACAAGGGAGCTTGGTTTGTTTATAAAATCATCCTGGCCAAATGGTACAAAGTACATATTTTTTGTGTTGAAAAGGGAACCGATGGTCTTAAAGTTCGCTCCCAGGGCATCGTTGGTGGCGAAAGCAAGAACCAGCGGTTTATTATTTCGCAGATGCCCTTTGGCAGCCATTAGTACCGGCGTATCGGTAATGCCGTTATTTAATTTGGATAAGGTATTGCCGGTACAGGGAGCGATGATTAAGATGTCTAATTTATTTTTAGGACCAAGCGGTTCAGCGCCGTCAATGGTCAGAATCGGTTCATTTGAGGTGATTCCGTGAATTTCTTCAATGAAATCCTGCGCTTTTCCGAAGCGGCTGTCAGTCGTCTGAGAGTTGAAAGAAAAAATCGGAATGACATTGGCACCTTCTGCAACAAGATTCTTTAATTCAGCAATTACTTTTTGATACATGCAGAATGAGCCGGTGAATGCGAATCCGACGTTTTTACCTGAGAGCTTCATATTATCACTTTCTTTCCTTTATTGGAGGAGGTACTTGCCTATAAATATGACCGTAATACGCCATTTAAGAAGGCAGCGGTTGTTTTTGGTGCATATTTGCCAGGTAATGCAAGGCACAGGGAAGCGTTGATATTATGCAGGCGGCAGTAGTCAAAGTCAGTTCCGCCAGGTTTTGATGCGATATCGATAATGGTCACATCCGGCGCGGCTTTCTTTAATACGGCTTCCGTTAGTATGAGGCTTGGTATGCTATTGAATATGAATTGGAATTGGGACACTTCATGTTCCAGCTCAGTCAAAGGCATGGTACGATAACCGTAGGCATCCGCATATGCAAGTGCTTCTTCTTTTCTAGCTCCGATGGTAACGGATGCGGAAAGTCCTTTTAATTTATCTGCCAATATTTTGGCACATTTGCCAAAACCTAAGACAAGGCAGTTACTCTTATGGAGATTGCAGTCACTTCGTGTGATTGCTTCTGCAATAGTGCCTTCTGCTGTAGCAATTGCATTTCCGATGCTGATGACATCCATCTGCATGAAATCATAGCAGTTTATGTCATGTTCATAGCAGTATTCGGTCAGTTCATCACTGATGCTGCCTCCAAAAAGTGTATGCTCATCGCGCAGCAGGCTTTCTACATTTTTTATGGTGAGATCTGCCTGAGGTTCTAAAGCATAGATTGTCTTTTTATCTTTACTAAACGGAATAGGTCCTACTATGATATTGTTTGCCTCCATGACTTCTTTCAGGCTTGTTGCTTTTTTCGGATTTTTGCAGTTAGTACAGCAGGTGAAACCATAGGTGGTTATTTCATAGCCTTCCGTCGCTAGTTCATCTACCATCAGACACTGCCTTAAATCTCCGCCAATAAACCCTATTCTACATAAATGCGCCATACAGGATACCTCCTTCTCCTATAATATATGCCTCAAAGAGTGAGTGGTGCATAGTTCTGCCGTGCGAACTAACTGGTATCTGACCTCCGGGGAAGGAAAAATAATATAGGATAAAAAATGAAGTATTGACGAATTATGTATAATATAGTATAATTATCAGTGCTCTTGAGGGAGTAATCAGCGTAGTATGCGTGATAAGTCAACATCCTGGCCGAAAGGTCTGGCTTATCTTAATTGGTGAGACTCAAGTATAGCGGTGCTGTACTTGCGTCTTGTTTATAGAGAATAAATGGAGGCAGGTACTTAGTACCTGTCTTTTTTGATGCTGGAATGAAAATTAGGATCCAGGATTTGTATGTGCAAAGAGGCATAGCACTTTAGGTTGGAGCAGGAGGGATGCAAGGGAAAGTCTTTAGAATGGAAGAAATGAAGGAATGAAAAAATAGAAAAAGAAATGAATAGAATACGGAGGATAATATGGTTTATTTAGCTTATCTTATTGTGGCCGTTGCGGTCGTTTTATTATCGAATAAAGCATCGGAGTATGTGGATCTTCTGGATAAGAAGACAAAACTTTCAGGTGCATTTATCGGGGGCGTTATGCTTTCCGCAGTTACTTCTCTGCCAGAATTATTTACAAGTGTTTCATCTACGCTTATGTTAGATGAGCCGGGATTATGTATTGGTAATATTTTAGGCAGCGATTTATTTAACTTAACTATTTTAGCAGTTTTAATTCTTGTGGCATTCCGTCCATTTTCTCAGGTGAAGGTTGCAAAGAGCCATATTGCAGTCAGTATTTTTGTGAGCCTGATTTATATGGTACTGTTACTTAATATGTGGGGCGTGCTTGATTTTAATATTCTGACTGTGAATATCACTTCTATTATTGTAGTTGTATTATATATCATCGGTGTTAAGTCCATGTCCGGAGAAGATGGCAGTGAAACAGCGGTAGAGGAAGAGGAAGTGGAAAGCAGCCTTACAGTAAAACAGATTGCAATCCGTTTTGCACTTGTAAGTGCCGGCATTATCGGATTAAGTATCTTAATTACGTATATTACAGATATTATTGCAACAAAGTTAAACTTAGGTGCAGGTCTTGCAGGTGCCCTATTCTTAGGCATTGCAACTTCCCTTCCGGAACTTGCTTCTACTATCGCGCTGTTTAGAATGAGAAACTTCAATATCGCGATCGGCAATATTGTCGGCAGCAATATCTTTAACTTCTTAATCTTAAGTATTGTGGACGTATTATACTTTGGAAATGGGATCTACGACTATACCGATCCAAAGACTGTTAATTTATTAGTATGTGGCGCAATCGCAATGCCGGTTACCCTTCTTATGATGAAGTTTAAAAACAAAGGCATGCAGATTGTGGCTCCGATTATTGTAATCGCCTGTTATGCGGCATTCCTGATTATTTAGGAATGCAAAAGGGAAGGCGGCAAGAAGAGGATAGGCGTGTAGAGCCCTGAGCCGTTATCGCGTTCCATGTCTGAATGCATAATCGAACAAACAAGATGTCTGGGTTTTTCCGGATCGTGTATATCACGATCTGATAGGAAAGGCCCGGGCATTTTTTGGTTTTATGGGAGCAATGGCAAGAGCGGAAGAGGCTTTGCAGTTGTAGCGGATCAGATTCGCCTGCTTTCGGAACAGAGCCAGATGTATGCATCTGCATATCCGGAATGCAGAAAGACTGGCAGCATCTGCCCTTTGATTCATTGCTTCGTTTGTCTGCTTGAAATCTTTCTTTCTTGCACTTTCCAGAGAAAGCAGATATCATACTGATAGAATGTGTAAAAAATGGAGTGTGTTTTTATGAGAGTTATGATTGTGGAAGATGATAAGGAGCTCTGTCAGGGCATAGGAGAGCAGTTAAAGAAAGAAGGATATGAGATAGATCTGTGTTTTCGAGGGGATGAAGCAATGTATTATATCCGGCAGAAGACGCATGATGTTATCGTATTAGACCGTATGCTTCCGGGAATGGATGGAGTTGCCTTAATAAAGGAAATACGGAAAGAAGGAATTGGCACACCGGTCATTATGGTTACGGCAATGAACGGACTTAACGACCGGATTGACGGACTGGATGCCGGAGCAGATGATTATCTGGTGAAGCCATTTGCCATGGAGGAATTGTTTGCAAGGATCCGGGCACTGTTAAGGCGTCCGAGGGCGATTGAGAATATTGCTGAGATACAGTATGAGAACCTTGTTCTGGATATATTTTCAAAAGTGCTGAAACAGAAGGAAAATGGAGAGCAGGTGACGGTATCAAAGCGGGAATGTGCCTTGTTAGAGTTCTTTTTTAAGAATCCGGGCCAGATTATTGGACGAGAACAGATTTTAGCCAGGGTGTGGGGAGGCGATACGTTTGTAGAAGACGGCAATATCGATAACTACATTCATTTTATCAGAAGAAGGCTGAAGGCAGTACATAGTGAAGTAAAGATTAAGACGGTTTATGGCGTGGGCTACCGTCTGGAAAAGGAATAAAGCGTATGTTTCGTTCAGTGAAAAAGCGGCTTGCTGCTATCTACACGGTGACAACCGGCATTATCGTGGTGATGGTGACGATCCTTTTATATCAGGTGTTTCAGAATCAGGTAAGGCTTGAACGCCAGGAGTCGTTTCGTAATAATGTGGAAACAGTGGCGGAAAGCCTGAAGAATGACAGGAGCATTCGGAATACATGGATGTCCATGATGGAGCAGCAGTATCAGATGTTGATGTATATCGAGGATAATGGGCAGGCACTGGTGCAGCATGGGTCCTGGAAGAGTGAAGAAGAGAGGGAGAAGCTGATTGAGAAAGTAAAGGAGAAGGCTCTTTTAGACGGAGTGGATATTCGTGCAAAGGCTGTTTCTTATCGTGAGATAGAAAGTGAGTATTATACGGTACAAGCCAGCGACGGAAGCCGGTATTATGGAATTGTGATGCAGATGCCATTTGAAGATGGATACCGTTCGGCAATTTTGCTGCAGCGATATCGGGAAGATACGAAAGTAAAGGCATTAGAGATTATCCGTTATATGTTGGTGGATGGTGTCGCGGTTCTTGCCATCTATTTCGTCAGCCGGATACTGATCGCATATGCGGTGCGGCCGGCAGAAGTGGCAAGAAAGAAGCAGACGGAGTTTATCGCGGCGGCATCCCATGAATTAAAGTCCCCACTTGCTGTAGTCCGGACAAGCATATCCGGCATGGAACGCGTTCCCGAACAAAGGAAGATGTTTGAAATGAATATTGAGCGGTAAGCAAAGAGAATGGGACGGTTAATTGATGATCTGCTGCTGCTTAGCGTAAGCGATGCCGGGCAGTGGAGCATAAAGAAAGAGATGGTGGAACTAGATACCGCGATATTAGAAGCGGCGGAGGAAATGGAAGAGGCGGCAAGGGAACACGAAATGCATATTCAGGTAAATCTGCCGGAAGAAGAGGTGTCGGCTGTATCAGGAGACGGGGAACGAATCCGTCAGCTGCTTTTAATCTTGATCAGTAATGCGGTGAGTTATTCGGGGGGAAAAAGAATCAGCCTTAGCTTATATGAAACGAAGCATCAGGTGTGCATAAAGGTGGAAGATGACGGAGTAGGAATTGGGAAAGAAGAAGAAAATCGTATTTTTGATCGATTTTACAGAGCGGATAAGTCACGAAAGGATAAGAACCATTTTGGACTTGGTCTTAGCATTGCAAAAGAAATCATGAATCTTCACGGAGGAATGATCGAGCTTATCAAGGCAGAGAAAGGGTGTACATTCTTAATGCATTTCCCGAAGAAAGGATGGAAGTCGGTATCCAAGAGAGAAGGATAAGCATATTTGGAATTTTTGATTCTTACAGATTTTTTAGAGATTCTTACGGTATGATAAAAGCAAACAAAGAAAGGAAGAGATGATATGAAAAAGTGGATACGAAAAGTAGGCTGTCTTTGTATGTGTATCATATTGATCTGTGGGACGGCAGGTTGCAAAAAGAGTGAAAGCAAGGCGACGAGTCAGAAGTCTATGGGAAGATTTGTGGAGCAGGAAATCATGTTTCCATCCGATTTAGTGGCGTATAATCTGTCTTTGATTAAGAATGCAGAGGGAAAGCTGGAGGCATATGGATACAATCAGGCAGCAAGTGCGCTTGTTGGATATGTGTATGAGAATGGGGAATGGGAGAAAAAAGAGGCATCATGGCTCTCAAAACTGAGTTTAGAAACAGAATATATGAAGCGTATTTTTTTAGGGAAAGATGGATGCTATTATGCGTTGATGATGGAATCAGACGAAAATGGCAGAACTAAGCTTTATAAGTCGCTCGATGAGTCTGAGGCGGTGCTTGTTCCGATTAAAGCATTTGAGCAGGAGAAGAAATATATGGAGGGCTTGGTAATGTGTCCGGATATCTGGGATATCCAGGTAGCAGAGGATGGTTCACTTATTGTATCAGACAGTCTTGAGGATTATCTTGATATCTATGATGCATCATCATTTGAACCAGCAGGAGAGATTGAGGCGGGAATGCCGTTTTGTGTGGACAACGATCATGTATATGCCGGAAATCAGAGTGGAGATGCAATCCTTACATATGGCATTAAAGATAACAAGCAGACAGAAGAGAATATTGATTTCTCGATTGACAGCGCAGTGATCGCCAGACAGGAAGATACCACGTATCTGGCATGCAAAGATGGTATTTTTAGAAAGGAAGATGCAGGAAGCATGTGGCAGAATATCGTGGATGGAAACCTGACATCCCTTGCAACTCCGAACAATACATTAAGCCAGCTTGCTGTAGCCGGGAATGGCGACCTGTATGTCATGGCAAACGACGGACAGCTGGTATCCCATCTGTTCCGGTATTATTATGATGAGACAGTGGCATCGGTACCAAGTCAGGAATTAACCATCTATTCGCTTTTGGAAAGTCCCACGATCCGTCAGGCAATCAGCAAGTTTCAGAAAGAGAATCCGGACGTTCGTGTGAATTATCTGGCAGCGATGGGGGGGGGATGGACAGTAATTTGGCAGATGTCATACGTGCATTGAATACAGAGCTTCTTGCCGGAAATGGAGCAGACATCCTGATATTAGACGGGCTTCCGATAGAGTCCTATCAGAAGAAAGGGGTATTAAAAGAATTATCAGATTTTGTGAAGGAAGCAGAGAAAGAACAGAATCTCCTTTCTAATATCGTAGAGGGATATGAGGAAGACGGGAAAATATATGGAATCCCGCTGCGATTTGAAGTGCCGATTTATTATGGGGATAAGGATGCGGTGAATGCGCTTTCGGATATGGAGTCCATAGAGCGGTATTGTAACAGCGTATCCGATGGAATCCTATTTGGAAAGATTAATACATCAGAATTGTTCCGAACGCTATTTTTATTAAACTATGATACTCTGTTTCTGGAGAATGGAAAGGCGGACCCAGATGCTGTCCTTAAATTCCTCAATGAATTTAAAGTTCTAAAAAAACGAATCGGCAGCACCGAGGGATCAAAAGACATCTATAATACCGGTACGGCGGTAAGCCAGGTGATTAACTTAGAGTGTGGATTTGAATTAAAAGATTTTGAACAGACCAAAGAGAGTGTTAGGGCCAATATCGCTCAGATCCATGATTTTATGGAATTATCCATTCCGCTTTATCAGATGGAAAAGCAGGATGGTATCTACACCGATATCCAGTCTCAGTATGTGCCGTCCGCGGTGGCAGGAATTAACAGTGCATCAAAAAATATAGAGCTTGCAGAATCCTTTATTAAAACCGTATTAAGCACGGAACTTCAGAGCATGGATCTAGAAGATGGATTCCCGGTTAATGAGGATGCTCTGACAAGCTGGATTGAAAAATGTTCGGATCAGGATATGCAATATTCGATGGCGATCTATGTGGATGGGGAAGATATCGAGCTGGAATGTGTGGATAGCAGCGAAGCGAACGATTTGGCAGAGTGTATCCGGACATTAGATCAGCCGGTTTCCTATGATCAGGTATTATTAAACCTTATTATGAAGGAGATGAAACCATTTTTTAATGAGCAGATTTCCGAGGAGGAAGCCGTACAAAAAATCGTGAATATAGTAGATGCTTATCTGGAAGAGTAAGCAGGAATCTAAAAAACCTCGCCTTCTGATAGAAAGCGGGGTTTTTTGAAAGAGGGGATCGAAGATGTCGCAGAAAATGAAACGAAAGAAGAGAAAAGAAACCATCCTTGCCTGGGCGTTCCTGCTGCCAAGTCTTTTCGGTGTCAGCTGTTATGTTCTTGTACCATTTGCAGATGTGATCCGAAGGTCGTTTTCAGAAGCTATGACCAGGACATACGTAGGAATCCAGAATTACAAAAGCATCTTTGAAAATCAGGCATTTTTACGTGCGGGAAGAAATACGCTGCGTTTTTTAGCGGTCTGTATTCCGTTGCTTCTTGCATTATCCTTGTTCTTTTCCCTGCTGCTTATGAACATCACACATTTTCGGGAAATAATGAAGACTGCATTTTTAGTACCGCTTGCAATTCCGGCAGCATCCATTGTGTTGTTATGGAAAGTGTTTTTCCATGAGAATGGCCTGTTAAATGGGATGCTTACGAAGTTTGGAATGCAGTCTACGGATTTCATTAATTCCGGATATGCGTTCGCAATTTTGATATTTACTTATATCTGGAAGAATATCGGTTACGATCTTGTGTTATGGAGTGCAGGCTTAGCGGAAATACCGGAAAGCCTTTATGAGGCGGCAGCTATAGATGGGGCAGGAAAGGGGAAAACATTTCTCTATATTACTCTTCCTAATCTTACAGGGACATTTTTTATTGTTACTGTACTGTCTTTTATCAATTCTTTTAAGGTATTTCGGGAAGCGTATCTGATCGCAGGGGACTATCCGCATGAGAGCATTTATATGCTGCAGCATCTGTTCAATAACTGGTTCACGGCACTGGATATTCAGAAGATGTCGGCAGGAGCGGTTGTAGTAGCAGTATCGGTTTTTCTTGTGATCTTTCTTAGCGAAAGGATTATGAAGCATGTGAAAGAAAGCGGAGGGGAAAGATGAATAGAAGAATACAGGGAATTCGCTATGGAATACTAAGCACGGCTCTTTTTCTTGTGCTTTTGCCTCTGGTGATGATAGCAGGCGGAATGTTTATGGGAAATGCAGAGCTTGTAGAAAGAATCGGCGGAGTATTAGGAATCAATCGGAACCGGGCAAGCTGGAGGGCTGTTCCAAGCTATATGACATTAAAGCCGGTTGTGGAATTATTATTGGATTCCCCGAAGTTTTTTAAAATGTTCTGGAATTCGGTCCGTCAGACCGTGCCGGTTTTGTTAGGCCAGCAATTAATTGCGGTACCAGCCGCCTGGAGTCTGGGAAGATACTCTTTTCGGGGAAAGAAGGCGGTGAGGAATCTTTATATTCTCTTAATGATCCTGCCGTTTCAGGTGACGATGGTATCAAGCTATCTGGTGTTAAAAAATCAGGGGATTTTGGATACTAGTCTGGCTATCATTCTGCCGGCAGTATTCTCTACATTTCCGGTATTTATTATGATAAAGTTCTTTGAAAGCATTCCGGAAGAATTAATGGAGGCTGCAAGAATGGATGGTGCCGGTGAAATAAGGATATTTACAGCAATTGGAATTCCTTTGGGGAAAGGAGGGATTTTATCGGCTATGATTTTATCTTATCTGGAATGCTGGAATGCGATCGAACAGCCTCTTACCTTTTTAAGAGAGAAATCCCTCTGGCCTATGTCCCTTTATCTGCCTCAGATTACGGCTGATAGGGCAGGTGTTGCATTTGCGGCGTCTGCGGTGATGATGATACCGGCAGTACTTATCTTTTTATGGGGGGAGGGCTATTTAGAACAGGGGATTGTGGCATCCGGCATTAAGGAGTAAATGGTAAGGAGGAATTATGGAAAGGGAGAAAGGAAAGCAAAGGGCAGGAAAAGGCATCTTTATCTTCTTTGCCTGCATGTTTGGCTGTACAATCATATCCAGTGTTGCGGCAAGCGCTACGGTGCCGACTGTGACATGCGAAAATGCAGGACGGGGCAGGCTTAATTTTGTGGCAGAAGGAGACGGAAAACTGACAGCTGATACATTGTGGTATGCGGATGTAGAAGAAGGGCTTGAGGTTGAGGAAACAAATGTTTTGCCAGGAAGCAGTGTGAAGGCGGGAGATCTTTTATTTCGCTATGGAGAGGAATCCATAAAAAAAGCACAGGAAAAGGCCAAAAAGGAGATGGAGGCTGCCAAAAGTGAATATGAACTGGAATGCTTAAGTCAGTCAAAAAAAACGGAGACAGCAGGCACGTTTAACGAGTCTCAGATGCTTGAGGATGCGAATGAAGCACTTTTAAAAGCAGAACAGGCATATAAAGAGGCAGAAAAAGCCTATCAGAAAAAAATGGAAAGGATTGATAAGGCAGTAAAAGAAGAAAGAGAGAAAGCGATCGAGGCAGCCGAAGACGCAGTAAAGACAGCAAAAGAATCGTATCTTACTACGGAGGAAGAAGAGCAGAAGCTTATTAAAGAAGCAAGGGCAGCATTGGAAGATGCAATAGATGTGAAAGCAGAAGCGCTGCAGGAAGCAGAAAAAGCGCTTACGACAGCAAAAGAGGCAGGAAGCAAGGCGAATGAGGGGATTGATCGGATTGTAGAAGCGCTTACAGCCTATGGGGATGCAGTGAATGCAAAGGATTATGCGAATATGGATGCCAGATTTACGACACTTTTACAGGCATGTTTTGGAGAAGAGGAACTGACCAGGCTAAAGGTTCAGATAAAAGAGAAGGAAGCTCTGCATCAGCAGGCAGATGCTGCTTACCGGCTGTTAAAGGCAAACTGGGAGGCAGAGGAGAAAGAACTTTTGGATGATCTGCAGTCATATGAGACGGATACGGACGAATACGCGGCCGCTTTAAAAGCTTATAAGCTCACAAAGACGGCGAAGGAGTCGGAAATTTCGGCTGCCTACGCGGCAAGTGTTTCTGCAAATGCAGAATATGAACTTACAGCCAAAGAGTATAAGTCTATTACAGAAGCAGCCGCAGGATATGAGGCTGCTGTTGCAGGGCAAGACACAGGAGAGGAGACAAAGAAGTTTAAGAGCCTTTATGATGCAGTCATAAAAACGGCAGAGGACGGGAAAAGTACAAGAGAAGAGGCCACAAAAGAAATAAGCAGATGTGAGGAAAACCTGGCAGCTGTGACGAATAGGCAGGAAAAGCTTGTGGCAAGGGCAGAAGAGAAAGTAACGGAATTAGAAGCAGAGATGAAAGAAAAGCTTAAAAAAGGACAGCAGGCAGTCGAAAAGGCGGAAAAGACATATGACGCGGTGATAAAAAAGGAATTTGCCAATGAGGAGGAGACGGAAGCCGCCTATCTTGCTTTAAAGGCTGCAAAGGAAACAAAGGAAGAGGCAGAACGGGCAAAGGAAAAGGCAGAGGAAAATCTCAGTGAAGCGAACCGGTCAGAACAGATGAATCGGGAAAATGCAGAGATTGATGGTCAGATGGAACAAATCAAATTAGCACAGTTAAAAGAGGCGTTAAAGGAAAAGGAAGAAAAATATGGCCGGTATGAGGCAATCCTAAAAGAGAATGGAGAAGTAAGGGCTGAGAAAGATGGCACGGTTACGAAGGTGGAAGTGAAAGAACATCAGGAGACATCCGGAACAGAAGAAGTGGCGGTCGCGACAGATCAATGTGTCTTTACCGGAATATGTGATGCAGAAAAAGCGGAACATATAGAAGAAGGGGATGAGATCACCGTGAAGCTGTCAGGAAGGACAAAGAAAATCAAAGGCGTTGTGACAAAAAAAGAGTACAATCTTACGGATGATCAGTATACAATCACGGCATCACTGCCGGAAGGTACCTATACGGCGGGAATTGGCGGAACCTACACCATATTAAAGCAGACCGAGTCTTATGATTATGTCATTCCGATTGAGGCGCTTCGGTTTGATGGAAAACAGTATTATGTGCTGTATGTCACAAATCAGGAAAGCATTCTTGGAGATATTATGGTGGCAGCTAAGATGAATGTAACGGTAGAAGAAAAAGATGCAGACAGCGCGGTGATAAGTGATCCTCTTAGTTCAGACATGCGGCTCATCACTAAAAGCAGCAGAAATATTGAGGAAGGAGACCGGATCCGATTCGGAGACTGATCATTTCAGTCTGTGGGAAGAATGAAAGAAATAATAAGAGTTTATGGCAGAAGCCTGCTTTTTTTTCTTCTGGCACTTCTCTTTTTTGCGAAAAGCCTTTCCGTGATACAAAAGCTTAGCAAAGACTTTCCGACCATCGGAATCCGCCTCTCATCCGCCGTCACCAATCAAATGGTCGGGAAGATGCAGGAGACGGAAGCAGGAGACCAGATACTTACAGTGACGGCCTATTCCGTCATAAAAACATGCACCATAACAGAGCCAGGTACCGGAAGAAGCATAAAAGAAGAAAAGGTGCTTTGCAACGGCAATATCGCAGATGTATGTCCGGTTACTCTTATAGAAGGAAATATGCTGCTTCCGGATGATGAGTATGGCTGCATGCTGAGTGAGGATACTGCCTATTCCTTATTTGGAACGATTCATGTAACGGGAGCAAAGGTGGTCTGTCAGGATAAAACCTATTTGGTGCGGGGAATTATAGAATCTGAATTAACGGGAATCCTATGTTGTGATGCAAAAGATGGTGATCAGTTTCAGAACCTGCAGCTTTCCATGTCAGATCTTTCGGAGGGGAGAGACATTGCAGAGCAGTTCCTGCTGCGCTATGGAATTATGGAAGAAGCGGTTGTCACGGAATATGGCTTTTTTGCAAGGCTTTTGAAAAATGGATTGATCCTTTGGCCTGCTGTCTTTTTCGTCTATCTGCTTTTTAAAGCCAGAAAACAGATCAAAAGTCATGCATTCCTTCCGTGGAATGCGGCCGGCTTATGCCTTGCGATGGCAGTTTTTGCAATCGTTTTGTGGAAGTGCGGGTATATTCCGATGCGGCTGATACCAACCAAGTGGTCTGATTTCTCTTTTTTTCGAAGCCTTTTAAAGAAAGCAGCGGTACATCGGAAGGAATTAGCCTATATGACCCCTTATGCAGCCGATATTCAGTTTAGAAATCAGTGCCGTATCTATATGGTCACTTTGGGATTGTCGATTATTTTTCAGGCGGCCATCCTGCTAGAACGGACAGCAAGCAAAACCACTTTACAGGTGAAGGGAAAAATAGTATAGTAAATTTGTTCGCAACGTAAAATCAGGTAACCGTAGGAATCCTCTTTTGGTGGAGATGCTGCGGCTGCCTTTTTATTATTAGAATGGAAAGAGATACAATGGAACAGATGAAAGAAAGATTAAGCAAGTGCCGCCTGTTTGAGCATTTAAGTCAGGAAGAGGTCAATAAGTGCATCCTGTGTTCCGGCGGCAGCATAAAAAGCTATAAAAAGGAATCGATGGTATTTACGCAGTTTGATGAGCCAAAGAATCTATATGTGTTATTAGAAGGAAGGGTTGCAATCTGTAAAGATACCGTATCCGGAAATCGTGTCGTGGTAAATGAGTTTTCAAGCCCAGGGGATGTATTTGCAGAAGTGTATTTATTCCTTGATAAAGAGACCTATGATTATTATGCCGTGACAATGGAGGAATCGGTTGTCTTAACGCTTCCGAAAAGCTTTTTCTTCCACACATGTAAAAATTGCTGCAATCATCATGAGAAATTAATCTATAACATGCTTCATATCTTAGCGGCAAAAGCGTATTTCCTGAATGGGAAGGTAGCTTTGTTATCAAGTGGAACATTAAGACAGAAGATCGCAGCCTATCTGCTAAGCCTTCCGATGAAGGATAACGTGGTCACACTTCCGATGAAGCGGGAACAGATGGCATCCTACTTAAATGTAGCACGCCCATCCTTATCAAGAGAGCTTCTTAAAATGCAGGAAGAAGGACTGATCATCGTAGCAAACAGCAAAATTACAATACCCGATCCAGAACTACTAGAAGAACTATAGAAAAAGACAGTATTATGGATGTCATCTGTTATGCCGATGGCATCCACAATATTCTTTTATAAAAATCATGCAATAAAAACAAGGGGAAAAAGAATATGAGGGATCTGACAAAAGGCAATCCAACCAGACTGATGATTCTGTTCGCACTTCCGGTTTTACTCGGGAACATATGTCAGCTGTTTTATAATCTGGTGGATACGAAAATCGTAGGGGAAGTACTTGGGGGAAATTCTTTAGCGGCACTTGGGGCAGCCGGACCGCTTAACACACTGATTGTTGGTTTTTTACTTGGTCTTACCAATGGATTTGCAATCCTGGTATCCAGAAGTTTTGGCGCTAAAAAGGAGACGGAGCTTAGAAAAAATGTGGCTGGGACATTAGTATTAGGTCTGGCTACATCTATAGTCCTTACGATCATAAGTCTTATTTTTCTAAAACCAATGTTACATATGC
>SVEB01000116.1 GCA_015057635.1 Lachnospiraceae bacterium
AGGATTATCTGGGCAAGGGCTGCAAGCTGATCAACTCCGAGGAATTCACCGGTCTGACCGTGGAAGAAGCCAAGGAAGCCATCACCTGCAAGCTGGAAAAGGCCGGTGTTGCCAGAAGAAAGAACAACTATCACTTCCGCGAGTGGATCTTTGCCCGTCAGCGCTACTGGGGCGAGCCTGTTCCCTGTGTATATACCGAGGATGGCAAGACCGTGTTCCTGCCTGATGAGCAGCTGCCTCTGGTGCTTCCGGTTCTGGAAGACTACAAGGGCCGCGGCGGCAAGGCACCTTTGGAAAACGCCACTGAGTGGAAGCAGTATGATAAGAACGGTATTAAGGGCATCCGGGAAACTTCAACCATGCCCGGCTCTGCCGGTTCTTCCTGGTACTTCATGCGTTACATCGATCCCAACAACGATGAGACCTTCTGCGATCCGGAGCTGCTGAAGCACTGGATGCCTGTTGACCTGTACATCGGCGGTCCTGAGCATGCTGTGGGACACCTGATCTATTCCCGCATCTGGAATCGTTTCCTTTATGACAACGGCTTGTCCCCTGTAAAAGAACCCTTCAAGAAGCTGGTCCACCAGGGCATGATCCTGGGCGAGAACGGCATCAAGATGGGCAAGCGGTTCCCTGAATTTGTGGTCAATCCTTCCGACATCGTTCGGGAGTACGGCGCCGATACTCTGCGGCTGTACGAAATGTTCATGGGCCCCCTGGAGGTCTCCAAGCCTTGGTCCACCACCGGCGTGGCCGGCGCCAAGAAGTTCATCAACCGTGTATGGAACTTCTTCACAAATGAAGAAAACATCACAGAAGAAAACGATGATACTTTAACAAAGGTTTACCACCAGACTGTAAAGAAAGTTACAAACGACTACGAACAGTTAGGCTTCAATACTGCAATCAGCCAGTTAATGATCTTTGTAAATGCTGCATATAAAGCAGGCAAGTGTCCAAAAGAATATGCAGAAGGCTTTGTAAAGATGCTTTCTTGTATCTGTCCTCATGTTGGTGAAGAAATGTGGAGTATCTTAGGTCATGAAGATTCTATCGCATATGCAGAATGGCCAACTTATGATGAAGAAGCAATTAAAGAAGATACCGTTACAATCGGTGTTCAGGTCAATGGTAAGGTTAAGGGAACCGTTGAATTAGCAGTGGATGAAGAAAATGAATCCGCTCTTGCTAAAGCAAAGGCAGTTCCATCCGTTGCAAGTGCCATCGAAGGAAAGACTGTTGTAAAAGAAATCTACGTAAAAGGCAAGATCATCAATATCGTTGTAAAGTAGTGCCTCACTAGAAGTGTAGTGCCTCACTAGAAGTGTAGTGCCTCACTAGAACAGAAAAAATGGTGCCGTCACACGAAGATAGCGCGGCGCCTGGGACGTTTTTTCCCAATGTTCGGACGCATGAGCGGACAAAAATCGGTTTATTCTTCAGCTATCAGACAGGAAAGCTCTGTCTGCTATCTAAAGAATAAACCGGTTTTTGTTCGTCATGAGCCGGACATTCGGGAAAAAACGTCCCAGGCGCCGCGCTATCTTCGTGCGACGGCACCATTTTTTCTTGCTTAGCAACGTAAGGAAGGGGGTATTGAATAAGGAAACTACTATATGGATTTTTTCTTGCTTATTAAGGAAAAGAAGGGATTGGAAAGTGTAGTAGAGGGTGTGTTTGATAATTATTTAAATGTAAAGGAATCTTTAGGTTTTCCTGACTGGATCTTTAGGGCTGGCTGTTATGCTTAGATCATGAAATGATGAATGCGACAGTCAGGAGGAAATAAGATGAATTTCTTTATTGAATATTTGAAACATCCTTTTAAAATAGGTGCAGTGGCACCAAGCAGCAGAAGACTTGCAGAGAAAATGATGATGCCGGTAAATTTTGATGAGTGTGACTGCATTATTGAGTATGGGCCGGGAACGGGAACTTTTACGAAAGAGATTATAAAGAGAAAAAAGAGGGAGACTATATTTCTTGTAATTGAGCAGAATGAAGAGTTTTATGAGAAGCTAAGAAGAGAATATATGGGGGAAGAAAATGTGATCCTGATTCATGGGGATGCGAGCAGGGTACAGGAATATATGAAACAGTATAAGATTTCACATGCAGATTATATTGTATCTGGGCTTCCATTTGCCTCTTTGCCGAATGGGCTGTGCCAGGATATATTAAAGGCAACGAAGGTGGCAGTAGGAAAGAAAGGGGCATTTATTACGTTTCAGTATACATTATTTAAGAAACATATTTTTGCAGAACATTTTAGAATAAAGGATATTTCGTTTGAGATGCGAAATCTGCCACCGGCATATGTGTTGACGATGGGAGCATAAGCAGTATAGGTAAGAGTAAACATAAGAGAAAAAGTAAGCGTAAAGGAAAGAAGAAGAGGAGAAGAGACACGTTGGACGGCTATATATTGATTGTAGACGATGATGAAGATATCAGGAATATGTTAGGTATCTATTTTGAAAATGAAGGCATGAAGTTTTTGAAATGCAAAGATGCAATGCAGGCGATGGAGATTTTAGAGAATCATAATATTGAGCTTATTTTATTGGATATTATGATGCCGGGATTAAATGGGATGGATGCGTGTATAAAGATTCGCGAGAATTTTAAGATTCCGATCATTTTCATGTCAGCTAAGGCGCAGGATATGGATAAGATACAAGGGCTGACGGTAGGAGCGGATGACTATATCACAAAACCCTTTAATCCGCTTGAACTGGTTACCAGAGTGAAGGCCCAGCTAAGAAGGTATAAACAGTATAATGATAATGGATCAGCAGAGCTGCTTTCGTATAAGGACTTGATTTTAAACAGGAATTCAAGGCAGGTCTGGCTGGAAGGCAGGGAAATACGCCTTACGCCAAAGGAATTCGCAATCTTAGAGCTGTTGATGCAGAATAAGGGGATGACGTTAACCGTAAAGCAGATTTACGAAAAGATATGGCGGGAAGAGTTTTTCCAGAATGATAATACGGTATTAATGCATATCTCGAATCTGCGGGAGAAGATTGAGAAAAATACAGAAGAAAACTATTATATCAAGACTGTATGGGGAGTGGGATATAAGATATGAGAGGGAAGATGACATTAAAAAGGATAGCATTTAATCAGATTCTTGGTATGGTGTTAGGTGTAGCTATAGCCCTGTTTTTCTTTATAGAGGCAGAGATGTTCATTCTGTATTGGTCTAGTATCGGGAGCGCTGTAGACGAAAGGATCATGCGTATCGGAGCCATCGTGCTGTCTTTTTTACTGTTTATTCTTGTTGCAAAGTATTTTTATAAGCATGACCAAAATGGACTGGTGCACTATTTTTTCTTTTCTATTATTATGTCTTTATTCGCAGTGTTCACTATCTTATGCCTATCCGCAAAGGTAATGGATGGTGTTTTGATTCAGGAAAAGGTTATGGAATATCTAGAGAATGAGCAGGGACAGTTTGCAATGATAGTAATCGGAAATCTCTATATCATCTTTTTAGTTATTGTATTTGTGTGCTGTATTGCCCTGCTTTTAAGACCAAAAATCAGATATATCACCTATATCTCAGGGGAAGTAGAAAAGATGGAAGAGGAAGGGTTTGGACACACAATTGAAGTGAAAGGCAGTGATGAGCTGGCAGGCTTAAGTAGAAGGATTAACAGCATGTCTCTTACTTTAAAAGAGAAGCAGGAGCAGGAATTGGAAGAAGAAGAAAGCAAGAATAGGCTGATTGCAGATATCTCTCATGATTTAAGAACGCCGCTTACTTCAATTATGGGGTATGTGGATCTGATAAAGGAAAATGGATTTGAAGATAAGGATAAATTTGATCAATATATGGAGGTTGTAGAGCGCAGGCTAAATAATCTGAAATCCCTGACGGATCAGCTGTTTGAATATACAAAGTTAAATCAGAAGGATTTGCATTTGCGAAAAGAAGAAACAGATTTAGTGCCTCTATTAAACTATATCAACTTTGAATATGGAAGTTTGTATAAACGGCTGGGATATAAGTGGAGCATGCACGTCAATGCAGAATCAATACCGATGGAGCTGGATGTGGAGAAATTTATGCGTGCCATGGAAAATCTATTAGAAAATGCAAAGAAATACAGCAGTCCAAATACAGAGATTGAGCTTGTGGTGGAACAGAAAAAGGATTATGTTTCAATCAGATTGTCTAATGAAACGGATGAAGTGACAGAACAGAACATCAACCATATATTTGAACGGTTCTATAAAGCGGATGAAGCGAGAAATTCCAGTACAAGCACGGGGCTGGGGCTTCCGATTGTGAAAAAGATTATTGAGCTGCATAGCGGGACGATCCAGGCAAGGTTAGTAGAAAAACGAATCAGTTTTGAGATTGTAATGAATACTCTAAATTAGCGGGCTGTGAAACAACGAATTGTGAAACGGCAGATTGTATATTATAGAGCCTGTGAGTTTTTTTATAAAACGAATATTATTTCATAATTATTAGAGGAGATGAAGACTTATATGCGAGTCCATCTCCTCTTTGGATATGTAATCAATTATTATTGTAAATATCTGGTTGTATTTTTGATGAAGTTTTAGTATGATATAGGGATAGATCAATTGGAATTTGGAGAATGAAATGAGAACAGATATATTGAGTCAGTTGCAGCATGAAATATATACAAGATGTCAAAGATCTACGAATAGGTTTGGGATGGGATGTTATTACCATATAGAAGCTGTAGTAAAAAATGCAGAAGTTTTGGCACTGAAATATGGTGCCGATAAAGAAATTGTAACGATTGCAGCATGGTTACATGATATTGCATCAATTACAGATTATTCTTTATATGAAAATCATCATATTTATGGGGCACAGATGGCATCCGATATTCTGACAGAATTAGACTATGATAATACAAAAATTTCTCTAGTGCAAAAATGTATACAAAATCATAGAGGAAGTATATGTAACGAAAAAAATAGTATAGAGGAGATATGTGTTGCAGATGCAGACGCAATTTCTCACTTTGACAGTATCCCAAGTTTATTGTATCTTGCATACAGTGAAAGAAAAATGAATATTGAAGAAGGAATCCAATTTGTACGAGGAAAACTTGATAGAAGCTTTAACAAACTATCGCCGCAAAGTAAAGTTTTTTATCAAGATAAATATATTCAAGTCATGAACGTGTTAAGATGAAAAATCTTAGTTTGCAGAGTTGTTAAGTTACTATTCAAGTAAAAAAGAAGGGAGGATGGGCAGCATTGCTAAGGCAGACAATGTTGTCTTATTTTTATGGAGAAATGGAGTGAAAGGCATCCTTATCGGATATCTATTCTAACAGCACTGCTGATGACACTGATTGTTGTGGCAGGAAATGTAGTCAGCAATGTGATGGGGCTGGATGCGTATATCAAAGGGGCTGGATATTATCTGGCTGTTTCGGTTGCAAACTTGATTAATATTACAATTGCCGTTGTAATTATGCATAAGTCAGGACGCAGTTTTCAAAACTATGGATTTCGAAGGCTGGAGAAAGACTCCTTTGCAAAGGTATGGTTTCTGCTTCCTGGGATTATAGAGGCTGTATTGCCTGTTGTTTTGGTTGACGTTGTATCAGATATGACTGCCAGCCTGGCTGTGGTCCTTGTTTTTTTCACCATTACGATTGCATTTACAGAAGAGATGTTTTTTAGAGGATTGATCCTTAAGTACATAGAAAAAGAGGGAGTAAAGCGTTCTGTGCTTGTGTCATCCATTATATTTGGTGCGATGCATCTGGCAAATACATTGGGTGGAAACAGCATTCCTTCTACTATTTTGCAGGTTTTCTTTGCATTCTTATTCGGTGTGGTGTGTGCGGAAGTGGTATATCTGACAAAAAGCCTCTGGCTCCCGATTATCTGGCATATGACGCATGATTTTATATCTTATATTACGGAAGAATCTTTTACATTGGGGAGTTTATCGGAAGAGACATCTATTCTTTTATTAGGGGCAGTGCAGTTTATTCTTTTGATTATATATGCAGTCAGCTTATGGAATAAACTTAGCAGGGAAACTGAGAGAACGACAGGGAAAACGAGCAAAAACATGATAAGACAAGCATAGACTGAAAATCGGAGGAGTAAGATGACAGAAGTATTCGCAAAACCTGTAGCAGGTGCAATTATTGAAAAGATAGATGAAGGTGAGAAATATATACTAATGCAAGAACGTCAAAAGGCGGATAAATAAAAGAATGGAGGAAACAAAGGTGGAGCATTTTATTACTTGCAACGGGACCAAGATCTGGACGGATATCTGTGGGAACAGGAAGAAAGGCTATATTATTCTCTGTAATGGCGGCCCGGGCAGCTGTGATTATCTGAAACCGGTATCGGAAATGATGGAGGATGGCTATCAGGTAATCCGTTTTGAGCAGCGTGGCTGTGGTCGATCGGATGCAGACGGAAAGTATGATTTAGATACAGCCATTCAGGATATAGAAGCAATACGAGTTTATTATGGAATCGAAAGATGGATTGTCGGAGGGCATTCATGGGGGGCGAATCTTGCTCTGATTTATGCAATGCGATATCCGGAGCATACGGAAGCTGTTTTATACATAGCCGGAAATGGCCTTCAGCGCAATCGGGAATGGTCTGCTTTGTATCATGCCAATCGTGAGAAATACGGAGAAGAGATGCCAGATATGCAATATCCGGCTAATGATGAGGTGAATAAACAGGGAAACCGATGCTATCAGGAGTTTATTCAGCAGCCGAGCCTTTATAAGGATATTGCCGGGTTAAAGATGAAGATTTTATTTCTCTGTGCCAAACAGGATATCCGCCCGGACTGGCCGGCAAGACAGCTGTGCAGCCTGGTTCGAAATGGGGAGATCGCATTTATAGAAGGGGCTGGGCACTATATGTGGTTGCAGAATCCGACAGATATGCGTTCTGCTTTAAGACGCTTTTTAAAAGTGGATTAGGAAGCTGCAAAAGAGAAAAGGAATATTTTTATTAAAGAATCACATAAGAAAGATATTGATTGTACAAAATATTTCTGTTAAAATAATGCGTGTCGCATCTGCTTTAACACAACAGTCTAGTAAATAAGGAAAGTTGTAAGAGCGAGGCATTATAATGGAACTACAACAGTAAGGAGACAATAAAAATGGCAATAAAAGTTGGTATTTTAGGATATGGTAATTTAGGACGCGGTGTTGAATGTGCAATCAAACAGAACCCAGATATGGAGTTAGTTGCAGTATTTACACGTCGTGCACCAGAAACAGTTTCAATCTTAACAGAAGGCGCAAAAGTATATCATGTTGATGATGCAGTAAGCATGAAGGATCAGATCGATGTTATGATTCTTTGCGGCGGTAGCGCAACAGATCTTCCAGTTCAGACACCAGAATTCGCAGCAGCATTCAACGTAGTTGACAGCTTCGATACTCATGCAAACATCCCTGCTCATTTCGATGCAGTTGATGCAGCGGCAAAGAAATCTGGCAAGGTTGCAATCATTTCGGTAGGCTGGGATCCTGGTATGTTCTCTATCAACCGTTTATATTCTAACGCAATTCTTCCACAGGGTTCTGACTACACATTCTGGGGCAAGGGTGTAAGCCAGGGCCACTCTGATGCAATCAGAAGAGTAGAAGGCGTTGCAAATGCAAAACAGTATACAATTCCGGTTGATGCAGCATTAGAAGCAGTTCGTTCCGGCAAGAACCCAGAACTTACAACACGTGAAAAACATACAAGAGAATGTTTCGTTGTTGCAAAAGAAGGTGCTGATAAAGTGAAGATTGAAGCAGAAATTAAGAACATGCCAAACTACTTCGCTGATTATGATACAACTGTTCATTTCATCACAGAAGAAGAGTTACAGAGAGACCACAGCGGTATCCCTCACGGCGGTTTCGTAATCCGCAGCGGCAATACTGGCTGGAATAATGAAAACAGCCATATTATCGAATACAGCTTAAAGCTTGATTCTAACCCAGAATTCACAGCCTCTGTATTAATCGCATATGCAAGAGCTGCATACAGATTAAACAAAGAAGGCAATAATGGCTGCAAGACAGTATTTGATATTGCGCCTGCTTACCTTAGCGCACAGACTGGCGAAGAATTACGCAAACACTTATTATAAGAATAACGGAATAAGTAAATTATAAAAGAATAGTCCTAAAACAGAGCGGATATTACATCTGCTTTGTTCTAGGGCTTTTGTTATAAAATCAAAAACCAATATGGACAGAGGAGAATGTGAAGGCGGTAAAAGCAATGAATATTAAGGTGTTTAAAGGATTTGAAGATTTATATCTTGAAAAAGTGGAAGAAACTAATTCCTGGTACTATGCACAATGGACTCCATGTTCGGAAGCATATGAAGTGCCGGATTTTAAAAATAACTATCCAGGTACAAGACTATACTTTATAAAATATCCATCGGGAGAGGTTTTTGAACCAGTTAAACAGGAGAAAAACGTGTTTTTAGAAAGGCCTGTTTATGGACAGAATGAGGATTCGTTTGGAATGATTCGCTATGACTTCAATAATGAAGTGATTCAGGCGCTTCTTGTAAAACCAGAGTGTGAAAGCGTGAAAGTCCTTACTGAAGTACCTTTTTCAAAAGGCGGAGACATGGTCAATGTTCGATTGATCACTTCTCCATTTGCACTCGTGAAGCATGATGTGCATGGTGATGCAGTGGATTTTCTATGGCCGGAAGAAATGCATCTGCAATTGGAAGAAAATGAAAACTTACAGTTTCAAGAGGATGGAAAGTTATATACGTCAAAATGGATAGAAGAGCCGGATTATAGAGAAGAAATCATAATCAGATCCAAGGAAAACGGGAGCATTCTTGAGAGAAGTCCCGGGTATTTTCGAAGAATGCCTGATGGATCCCTCTGGAAGATGACACGATAAACACAGTATCTTTAAGAAAGCAATGTAATATAAAAAAATTGTGTTGGTAAAGAGCGAAGTGTTTTGAAATTTTTGGGACGATGTGGTACTGTATAAGGTAATAAAAGGATAAAATATTCGGTCGGAAATGCTTTAGTTGAGGCGACTGGATCAGATGATTTTTATTTCGGCTACAGGAGGATGGGAGTATGGTGGAGCAGACGAATGATAAGCAGTTGAAATACATTCAGATCACAGAGGATTTAAAAAATCTGATTTTTTCCGGGCAGGTTCAGGCGGGGGAGAAGATGCCATCGGAGAATACGTTATCAAGAAAGTATCAGGTAAGCAGGCAGACCGTAAGAAAGGCGATCGCGATCTTAGAGAATGCAGGCTATGTATATGTGGAGCATGGAAGAGGAACCTTTTGCTCAGAATTAATCAAGCATTCCAAGAATTCAAAAAACATAGCGGTGGTTACGACCTATTTATCAGATTACATATTTCCACGTGTCATTAAGGGGATTGATGAAGTCCTCTCGGATCAAGGATACAGCATTATACTAAAGAATACAAAGAATTCGAGAAGCAATGAAGTCAAGTGCCTAGAGGAACTGCTGCAAAAAGATATTGACGGCATGATTATCGAGCCGAGTAAAAGCCAGATTTATTGTCGGCATATGAGTCTGTATCAGAAACTTGACCAGTATCAGATTCCGTATGTATTTATACAGGGATGTTTCCCGCAGATGAGCGAGAAGCCGCAGGTTGTGATGAATGACTGCAAGGGCGGTTATCTGATCACAAAGTATCTGCTGTCATTAGGGCATCGAAAAATCGCAGGAGTATTCAAGGCGGATGATACACAGGGGTTAAATCGCCATAAAGGTTACGTGATGGCAT
>SVEB01000117.1 GCA_015057635.1 Lachnospiraceae bacterium
TCTGTGCAAGAAACGATTTAAAGCGGATACGACACTGGAATTTACATATCAAAACAGACAGGAACCAGGCGAAATCATGCTGTGTGGTCCGGTCGTTGAAGAAAAGCTGTCTTTAAGCAGATGGCACCCGTCAGGATGGTGTAGCCTGATCCCCTATCTTAGAAATCGAAAGAAAGTGGGAGATCTGGTGTTTCGAGCAGGCGGTATGACATTAGCAAAGAACCGTCATCTTATTATTAAGTTTCCACCGGGGTTAGAAGAGGTGCGAATGATGACAAAGAAAAAAGGAAATAGTTTAAGCGCTGTTTCGAACAGAACATGGAAAAAGGTCAAGGTTTCCAAGAGAAAAGTAAGAGTGCCATATGGTGCTAAGCTTAGTGTTCAGTTTAGAGAATATCCGGATCTTGTATTCTATATTGCCATTCGCTGATCAGAAAAGTTTGGGGCGGATATCCGGATAAAATAAAAATGAGCGTAAAGGGGACGGAAAAATGGAGCAGATTGATTTATCTGGGGAGTTTTTATGTGCCTGGAATAGCAGTAAAGAAGGATATCCGGGCGAAGAGGAATTTCATGACGTTGTAATGATACCGGGAACAACGGAAACTGGCAAAATAGGAGAGTTTCACAGAGAAGAAGGGCAGACTTTATATCTGTCAAGAAACTACCCGATTGCAGCAACCGTTTTTTATAAACGTTACATAACAATACCGGAGGACTGGGATGGAAAGCAGATAGAGCTTTTTGTGGAACGTACCAAGAAAAGCATGGTCTATGTGGACGGAGTGCCAAAAAGCAGCTCGGAAGAGATGGTAGCACCGGCAAGACATTTACTGGGGGCATTATCCTCTGGCAGACATGAACTGGTAATTGCAGTGGATAATGATTTAAGCAAAGAGTGGTTTCCAAGTCAGCTTACAGGTGGACATCAGTTTACCGAACATACCCAGACAAACTGGAATGGAATGTTAGGCGGTATTTTCTTGAAGAAAATAGAAGAAGTGGAGATTAGTGATCTGAAGGCCATAAAGCAAAAAGGCAAGTCAGCCGTTCAGATTATGTTTAAAGCAGATTCGTGCCATGATCAGCAGGTTTTCGTTTCTGTCACACTAGAAGAAAAAGAAGGAAAAGTGCTTTCGCGTTACAGGCAGAAGGCAGAGTTTAATAAAGGAACAAATACAGTACATAATATCTGTCTTTTATCTCCTAATGAGATAAAAGGCTGGGATGAGTTTACGAAGGCTTTATATATCCTTACTGTGACGATTACAGGCATGGAGGGGGAAGCACTCGGGAAAAAGACAATACAGACAGGATTTTTAGATGCAGCAGCTACAGGGAATAGACTTAAGATTAATGGGAGAACCGTATTTTTAAGAGGTAATGTAGACTGCTGCATTTATCCGCTTACCGGTTTTCCACCGATGAAAAAGGATGAATGGATTGAAATCTTTGATAAGATGAAGGAATATGGCATGAATCATTATCGGTTTCATTCCTGGTGTCCTCCGGAGGCAGCTTTTGCGGCAGCTGATGAGATGGGAATCTACCTTGAAATTGAGATGTCTTTATTCGCAGTTCCTTTATATGAAGAAACCGATGCGGAGTATGACAGCCGTCTGATGAAATATCTGTACAAAGAGGCAGAGACGATTCTTAAGGAATTCGGTCACCACCCGTCTCTTCTTTGCTTTGCGGTTGGAAATGAGCTGTTAGGAAATCCGAAGGCATATGAAAAACTGCTTCGTTTTATGAAAGGAATCAGAGAAGACAAACTGTATACGCAGGGAGCTAACAATTTTTTAGAAGATCCAAAGCCGAATAAAGAGGATGATGTGTGGATCACGATGCGTGCAGGAAAAGGAATAAACTCCAGAGCCTCCTATTCTCATAATGACCTGCCTTTAGGCCATATTCAAACCAAAGAGCGGATTGGAACTTGCGCAGACTATAAGGAGAGTATAGAAAATACGCCGCTTCCATTAATTGTTCATGAAGTCGGACAGTATCAGTTCTATCCGAATTACAAAGAGCAAGAGAAGTATACAGGAGTCACCTGTTCTACCGCTTTGGCTTATTTTAAGCAGAAACTAAAAGAATCCGGCATGATGGAAGAGGCCGACGCATTTTATGATGCAGCAGGAAAATTAGCGGTCTTATGTTATAAAGAAGAGTTGGAAGCCTTTATGCGTACAGATGGTCTGACCGGTTTTCAGCTCTTAGGACTTCAGGATTTCCCAGGCCAGGGCACCGCATTAGTAGGCGTGCTGGACAGTTTCTTAGATTCAAAAGGCTTTATCAGTCCCAAAGAGTGGCGTACCTATTGTTCTGAGACCGTGCTCCTTGGAAAATTCCCATCCTACGTTTACGAATACGGAGATGAGATCCCGGTTGAAGTCGTTTTGCACCATTTTGGAGCAGAAGCAGTAAAGGGTATCCTTACAATCCGTCTCACCATAGACGGAAACACCATTTCTGAAATACATTCAGAATCCGTATTATGTATGCCGGGCCAGAACACATCCATAGGAACATGGAAGGTAAGCACAGGAACCGGAGATTTAAAGAAAGCAGCAAGAGCAGTCCTTTCTCTTTCCTTTGCAGACTATTCGAAAGAATACCCTCTATTCCTCTATCCAAATGAGCCATTAGAGGATGCGGGTTCCGTTATCGTCTCATCACAGTTTACAGAATCCGAAAAAGAGGCTTTAAATCAGGGAAAAACAGTATTTATAGCATCCGACCATTTAGCAGAAGGAATAGAAGGCTTTTTCCCAACTGATTTCTGGTGTTACCCGATGTTTAAAGAAGCTTGTCTATCCAGCGGTAGACCTCTTGCACCGGGCACCATGGGCCTTTTAATTGACAACACCCATCCAGCCTTATCCGATTTCCCGACCGACACCTATTCCGAATGGCAGTGGCAGCAGCTAACCGTCCATTCTACCGGTTACATTCTGGATACCCATCCAGAAATCAAGCCAATCGTTCAGGTAATCGACAATATATTCCGTAACCACAAAATAGGACTCCTATTCGAAGCCCCATGTAAAAAAGGCCGTCTCCTAATCTGCGGAATCGACCTTCTAAACAACTTATCCATCCCGGAATTCCGTCAGCTTTACAACAGCACCCTACGCTACCTAAAGCAGACGCCGGCCCTATAAAGAACATTCCGATCATCTCAAAACATATCTTTCTACATTTTTACATTAGTACATCGATAAAAAGGCGTTCACACAATAGGACTACAAAGTTTTTGTGTGAACGCCCTTTTTATTCCCCTTGTTAGGGGATTAAACTGATTTTTTCTAAGATTACTCATTTTGTTTAACAAAATCTGTTATTTTCCATACAAACATATTTCCTAAATAGATCTTGTTTCAAACTTCTGCATATTTTCATACTCCTTAAGCAATCTATTAGAACTCGCCGTCCTTGCCGAAGCGCTCTAACGCCGCTTCCATTTGTAGTAAACTGGTGGGGAGTCTGGAGTAAGAGAAGAGACGGCGTGGCAGGACGTGATATGAGTTCCGGAATGTCCGGCTCATGACGAACAAAAAAAGAAAACTATCTTTGCCTATCAGACAGTGTATTCCTGTCTGATAGGCAAAGATAGTTTTCTTTTTTTGTCCGCTCATGCGTCCGAACATTCGGAACTCATATCACGTCCTGCCACGCCGTCTCTTCTCTTACTCCAGACTCGTGTCTAATCCAATATGCAAATGCGGATGGCGGGATTTGAACCCGCACGAGGAGTGCTCGTTTGATTTTGAGTCAAATGCGTCTGCCGTTCCGCCACATCCGCCGGCGAAATATATTCTAGCACATATTTTATCAGAATGCAAGAAAAACTTGAAAAAAGGGAAAAAAGTGAAAATCCATACCATCTTCCCTGTGAAACTGCAGTTTGCATTTTTGAAGGAAAGAGTGTAAAATCTATGTGCAGGACAGAATATGGAAAAGGTAATGAAGGGGAAGAAAGGAAAGAGCCATGACTTGTATGGAAACGCAAAACAAAATAACGCTATTCATCAATGACCAGCTGGACATGGCAACGGCAGAGGGATTTTTAAGCCATATCGAAAGCTGCCCCAGCTGCAGAGAAGAACTGGAAGTATATTACGCTCTGCTGACCGCCATGAAACAGCTGGATGAAGATAAAGAGCTGTCCACGGACTACAATGCCCAGCTGAATAAAAAGATTGCATGGTATGAAGAAAAGTTTCGTCATATTAAGGTAGTGCATGTCAGGAAGCGTTTTTATCTTTTATTCCTTGCAATTTTATTTGTTATGATATCTAGTATCCAATTTGGAAAAGATACTTTTACAGAGATAAATACACAGCCATCCTCCTTTGAGCTGGAATATAACGGAGTACCGTCATTTATGAATCCGCTCACACAGATGATGGAAGAATATGACCAGGGAGCAATTGAGTATATAAACCAGGTCAGAACAACAAGAAACCGAATGCGCCGTAAGCTGTTAGAGGATTTACGAAAAACGCAGCTTGGATATAGACAACAAATCAAGTAATAGAGAAAGCAGGTCTTATATGAGCAATAACGAGAATCTTAACAGTGAGGACTTCCTACTGATTATTGATGGTTCCAGTTTGTTAACCACTCAGTTTTTTGGCAACCTGCCAAAAGAAATCATGTTTGCGAAGACAACCGAAGAAAAGGAACAGTATTTTCATAAAATCATGCAGACATCCAAAGGAGAGTATACCAATGCGGTATACGGCTTTATGCGCGTGCTCCTTAAGATCTTAAAGGAACAGAAGCCAAAGTATCTCGCCGTGACATGGGATGTTTCCCGTAACACATTCAGAAGAGAGATGTATGCGGATTATAAAGGAAACCGCGGAGAAACATTAGCGCCATTAAAGGAACAGTTTATCCGATGCCAGGAGCTGTTAAGAGAATTAAATATTCCGCAGTTTATGGATCAGAAATATGAAGCGGATGATTTCAGCGGTTCTTTAAGCCATAAGTTTGAAAAAGAAGTGCCGGTACGCATTATGACAAAGGATAACGATTATCTACAGCTTGTAACGGAGCGTACGAACCTATGGATCATTCATAGTACCGCAAAAAAGACAGACGAGTTATATGAAAAATTCGGCATGAATAAGAAGGAATGGAATGTTCCAGATCGTACCTTCCCATTTGATCTTAAGCGATTGGAAGAGGAATTTGGCATTAAACCGTCTTCAGTACCTTCTTTAAAGGGTCTTCAGGGTGATACCTCGGATAATATCAAAGGTGTTCCTGGGATTGGGGAAGCCACAGCATTAGCGCTTATAAAAGAGTATAAGACAATCGATGCCCTTTATGATGCCATCCGTGATTTGGATGATGCGGGCAAGAAGAAGATGGTGGAATACTGGAAGACAATCGGTATCAAACGTTCTCCTATGAATTATCTGTTAAAGGAAAGCGATGAGGAATTAGTGGGAGAGAAGGCAGCATTTTTAAGCAGAGATCTTGCAACAATCAAGTGTGATATTGATCTTGAGGATGTAAGCTTAGAAAGTCTGGAAGTTCATATCGATAAGGAAAAGGCAGAGAATGAATTTGAACGCCTTGAGTTTAAGTCCTTAAAATTTGAGGATGGAAATGATAAGGTAGAGGAAGCGGGATTTGTGAAAGCAGATGACGAGGAAGAGAATCCATTTGCAAAAAGCGCTCCGAAGAAGAAAGCAAAGAAAAAAGAGAGCGATGAATTCGATTATGCGGTAGAGCTTGATGATACAGCAAAAGAGAAAGAAGCAAAGTTAGAAGAAATCAAGGCCCCAGATACGATAATGGATCCTGCAAAGATTGAAATCGTGACAGGAAAAGATAGAGCAGATGCCATCTTTAGTCAGATCCTTCAGAAGAAAGAAACATATATCGGTCTTTCTTTTGTGGCAGAGAAGATGGTAAAAAAGAATGCACCAGTGGATCGAAACAATCAGAAGCTAATCGGACTTTCCGTAACCTGCAGCAAAGAGGAGACATTCTTCATAAAGGCAGAGGAGGAGATAACAAAGGAATATCTGATGCAGAAGGTGGAAGAGCTTGTTGCGGCTAAACTAGAACTTGTGGTATTCAATTTAAAGGCACAGCTTCCTTTCTTACATGCCAATAGAGGCGATTCTATATTCGATGCAGAAGTAGCAGCGTATTTAATCGATCCGACGAAGGGAAGCTACCGCTATGATGAAGTGGCAGAAGAGTATATGAAGCTTACACTGGAATCTAAGGCAGATCTCTTAGGAAAAGAAAGTTATGAGGATTTAAGTCTGGGATGCGAGAATCGTCTTTTATTAGAAGAGATGGAAGACAGCACAAATCTTGCAAAGATTCGTTTTCAGAAAGCAGTCGGTTATGAAAGCATGACGGCATATGCAGTATATGATCGCCTTAAAAAAGGGCTTGCGATCTGTAATATGGAATCTTTATTCTATGATATCGAGATGCCGTTGATCTATACGCTTTATGATATGGAGACAAGAGGCATTCGTGTTAATAAAGAAGAACTAAAAGCATATGGGGATGCTCTTGTAACCAGTATTGATGCGTTAGAGAAAGAAATTTATGAATTAGCAGGGGAGAGCTTTAATATTAATTCTCCAAAGCAGCTTGGTGTGATACTTTTTGAGAAGCTTGGAATACAGGGAGGAAAGAA
>SVEB01000118.1 GCA_015057635.1 Lachnospiraceae bacterium
AGCGTCAATACCATATTTCTTGCCTATCGGTATCATAGATTTTCTGCAAAAATCCCATGTGACATTGTAGGCTTTCTGCATATCCTTAAGCTTACTAGCCAAGTCCTTGCGTTTAGTCTTATCTTCCGTACCACCATAGCGTTTGAGTAACTTGCGATACCGCTTTGTACGCAAAAGTTGGTCGTAATTCTTTCTCATAAGACACACAAGCTCATTGCCTGCCTTGCGAATCTTATCAGAAAGAGCAACGACTTTTTGTATATCGGAATAAGGCATATCAGTCTCAGCGACTAAAATATGCCTGTCAGAAAGTTTATGATATTGTTTTAGAATTTTTTTGTATTCTTCATCAATCATGGGTTTTCTGTTCCTCAATATACTTAATTACTGTAGCTTCACTTATATGACCTACCGTTGATACAAAATATCCTCTCGACCATAAAACACCACATCGTGCATAGAATTGTTTTAACTGTGGAAATACCTTAAATAATTCAATAGCACTAATGCTTTTAAGTGTCTTTACAACATCGCATGGGGCAACTGTCTGTGGTACATCTACAAATATATGTATATGGTCTGGCATTACTTCAAGAGCCTTTATATTGTAGCCATAATCATTACATATTTTCTGTAATATCTGCTTTAATGTAAATTCTATATTTCCCTGTAAAACAGAAAATCTGAATTTCAGACACCATATAATGTGATACTGTATCAAGTATTTACAATGCGAAGCGCTATGATATTGTTCCTCGCTCATTGCCTTTTTCTCCTAACTGATACTTTTCCTGAATACCTCTACGCATCAGGTCAAGAAATGTGATAGTTTCACCTTCCTCAACAGAATAGATACGCGCAAGGTTTTCAAGCTGCGTTTTCCACTCAACAGGAATAGAAATGTTAATCTGAACATTGTTACTTTTAGGTCGTGCCATTAGATTTCTCCTTTGATAGTTGTATCCCTATTTTTCCCAGTTTCTTTGCTCTTAGTAAGGCTTTACAGCCTTCTATTGTGGGATTGATAATTTTACTCCAACTTCCATAGTTTTGATGTGGTTGCACATAAGCAGCATCTTCCTCAGTTAAAATCCAATCCCATTCGCCTAACACCCACCCGTGTTTCACGAAACCTTTGCCAACCGGTCTTGGTCTTGGAGGTTCACCTTTGCATTTATTACATGAGCACCACAAATGTTTGCAATGAGTTAATTCGTAATATGTATATTTATCTAATCTCTTTTTTATAATCTGTTCAAAAACCCAATATTCACATTTCAAAGTAAACATACAGAGTACCCTTTCGCTCTTTACACATAGATTATATATCTAATCTATGCTTAATGCAAGTAAAAAGAAAGGCGGCTTACATCCCACATGCAAGCATGTAGGTTTTCGCCGCAAAATTTATAACACAAGTGGCTATCAGGATAGCGTAAACCAAAAAAATATCAAATTATAAAGTCTCATCTTGAAAGTAGCGGTTATCAGATCGATCGTAGCATTCAATATGTTTGAAAACGATTTAAAAATTAATTACAGAAGGGAAATCCATAAAATGAGATCAACGAAAGATAAAGGACAATTTCCTATAAGAACAAAGAGAATAAAATTTGTGTTCCAATATATGAAACAAGAGATACTGAATTTTGGGATTGGTGTCGTTGTATTTGCAGTATATGATAAATTGTTTAAGCAGATACCGTTTCACGAATATCCGTTAGCAGATGATTTAGGTAGACTTATCGTTTACAGCATAGTGATTACGAGTATGCAGTTTCTAATGAAAAACTTGAGTACTGAGAGAAGAAATTTATAGAATGTCAGCGAGACCAAGCTTGGAAACGCTTTCCATCTCGTTTGTTCTTCCCTGGCATCTGTCCGTCGTATCCTACATATAAACCCCAGGAGGCAAAAGCAGCCAACCTATGCTGCTTTTGCCTCCTCGAATTCATACTTCTATTATTGCTGCTTGCTCTCATCAATCATCTGGTGGAGTTTTTGCATCGCTTCTCTGATGCCGCCAACCTGGTTAATCAGCCCTTCTTTTACCGCATCCTCTCCTACTAAGATTGTTCCTAAATCTTTTGTGAGGATGCCTGTATTCATCATCATCTTCTCTAACTTCTCCTTAGAAGCATTGGAGTGTGTTGCAATAAATCCTACAATACGATCCTGAATCAGTTTAAAATAATCAAATGTCTGAGGTGCTCCGATTACGGTACCACTCATTCGTACCGGATGAATGATCATCGTGCCACTCGGAACAATAAAGGAATACTTTGTAGAGACAGCAAGCGGAACACCGATTGAATGACCGCCGCCTAATACAAGGGATACCGTAGGTTTTGTCAGTGAGGAGATCATTTCTGCAATTGCAAGGCCGCTTTCTACATCTCCGCCAACCGTATTGATTAAGATCAGAAGGCCGTCAATATCCTTGCTATCCTCAATCGCTGCGAGCTGTGGCAGCACATGCTCATACTTTGTTGTCTTTGTATTCTGGGATAAACATTCATGACCTTCAATCTCACCGATAATGGTCAGAAGATGAATCTTATGCTCTTTATCATTATCCTTTAACGTAACCTGACCATATTCACTGATCTTCTGATCTCTCAGCTTCTCATTCTCCCTGTCGGTCCTTTCCTTTTCAGAACCTTCTTTTGTATCTTCCTTCGCTTCTTCTGCTGGCTTTGTAGCCTGCTTCTGGTTATCCTGCTTTACCGGCCCCTTTGCGCCTTTGGGAGGCTGTCCTGCAGGTTTATTTTCTGCTGCGTCCATGGGAACCATACCGGCGGCATCATTTCGATAGATTGCATTGCTGTACCCAATATTATGATTGGTATTTTCTGCATTCTTGTAACCGATATTATGATTGCCATCCTGCATGCTGTTATACCCTATGTTATGATTGCTATTCTGAGCGCTGTTGTAACCAATATTATGATTGGTGTCTTCTGCATTGTTATATCCGATATTATGATTTCCATTTTCTACATTCTTGTATCCAATATTGTGGTTTCCATCTTCTGTATTGTTATATCCAATATTATGGTTCGCATCCTCTGCATTTTTGTAACCGATGTTATGGTTTCCATTTGTTCCACCCGGATTCTGTTCGGATCCGGATTCATTATAATTCACAATCATCCTGCCTGCTCCTTCTGTCTTATAATCATTCAGCAGATTTCTGCTTTCATTCAAAATTTCCACCATAGTATTTGAATAAAAACAAGTTACTATTCAGGCAGATCATTCCCTTCTTTTTCGGATGCTGTACTTTCTAACAGGGTTTGCAGCGGTTTCAGATCATAAAAAACGCCTTCTGTTTTATCCGCATTCTCATAACACAGGATGCCTATAATTTCTCCGTGCCTGTCCATAATCGGGCTGCCGCTATATGGAAATGTCACATTGCCTGTTATCACGATCCGATATTGTGACTCCTCCTCTTTACAAAGCTCTCCGTCATATACTGCCGGTTCCGTTTTTCCTTCCACATAGGTCACCGTATAGACTTTCTCTTCATCCTGTATTCTGGCATTTGTATAGGGTATGTACTCCTTACATTCTGCATCTACGGATAATACAGCAATCCCTTTGTCCATCTGTGAAAATACAATCTCCGCAAGATACCCCAGTTCTTCCGTTCCATTCTCAATCCAGACTTCCTTGCTGTCTGCCACCTGTGCATCTGTCAGAATAATGCCTTCCTTTTCAATAAAGGTGCCGTTATAGACTTCCCTGGAACCATCTTCCCTTATAGCAAGGACCTTTACTGCCGCATCTTTTAGCGTATCGACTATATTCCTTGCATGGAGGAGTTTCCCACCTACAAATGCAAGAACTAACACCATCGCGACTGCGCCTGCCCGAAGCCCATATTCCAATCCTTTATTTGTCTCTGATTTTTGAATATAGTTTTTTATCATGGTTTTGGTTCCATGCAGAAATCCCGCATAACTTTCATAATCATACGCTTTGACCTTAGGCTGTCCCTGTATGAAATTCATAATATCTTCCGGAATTGTTATCTCTCTTAGCGTATCTAAAAATATAGTTATGATTCTCTTATTGTTTCTTCGCGCCTGATCAAGCTGTCCGATCAGCCGATGAGAGATTCCAGTCTGCTTTGTTATAAATAGAAGGGCTACTTTGCATCCCTCAATCAGTTCTTCCTCATTTTCCGTTTCGAATGAAGTATCATAATTCCCCGAACAGTCCGCCACATGCAGTCCCATCCCTGCAAAGTCCGCTAAAATAGGGTCAACCCGGTTATAATCAGCAAAATCATAAATCACATAAATATATCCTTTTTCTTCCCACATACTTATGACATCTCCTGCCTGCTGCTATTTTCGCAGCCCCGCTTTTACGCCTTTTGTTTTACCTAATTTTACCATAAATTCATAAAAAATTATAGTCGCTCCTGTAAAAATGATTCATCTGCTATTTTTTATATCAAATGGACACTTTCTCTTAAAAAATATCTTATTGTCTCTTCCACCAAATGCGTTTTTATTCTAGGCAACTGTGATACAATATTGGTACAAGCTAAGAGTTGTCTTTCTTATCAGGAGGTATCTATGCAATGTTCGTGTTGTGGTTCGGAAAATAACAGTACAAAGGATTTTTGCCAGGAGTGTGGGCATTCCTTGCTAAAGACTTCTTCCCTTACCCCTTATGCAACGTATACTTCCAGGAATGCGGAACTGCTAAAATTACCATTTTACTTGTCCATTGCAAGCATGTTCTTTCTATTCCTGCAGGTCGTGACCATCTCCATCTCATCCGCTTTTAGCGGGACAACACACGCTCTGTATTTATTTTTTATCATTCCGCTATGCGGACTCGATGTTGTAGAAGAATCCTTTGCCACAATCCTTCTGCTAATCGTCTCTTTTTTCTATCTGTCCGCATTCCTTCTACAAGCGAGATTTTGTCATCTGTGCCTGACCAAAGACAATCCAAAGATCCATTTACAGGCTCATCGTATCGCATCCAAGTTTACCTGTATCTCCGCTATCACCTCAATGGCAGGAATTCCGCTTGCCGGCCTCATTCTCTCTTCTTCCCTGTATTCCACGCATAATGTCATCGACTTATTTTTCCTTCCTCATATCCTTCTTTTGGTGCTTACCTGCATTGGAAAAACTCTGATTTACCATTATTACACATATGCCATTCATCATCCTGGCAATTCCCTTTCCCGTGTCCGCGCCCTGACAAAAAGGGCCGCAAGACAGCAGTCTATTTAAATTCGGAGGTGTTACTATGGAAGCGGTTCGTAAAACTTGTCGCAATGAACGTATTGTAAACACATGCCTGCTTTTATTATTCCTTATTTTCGTAATTCTTCTTGCCCTATTTACCCAACACGCTGCAGAGGAGAATCTGAATACTGCTTCTGTTATTTTGTTTAAGCAGCTTTCAAACAAAATGCTAATTTAGCTCTTATGTTTTTTAATTTTAAAAATAAAAAATAACGACACATTTTTTATAAAAAACAGAACATACTAGAAAGTGTTGTAGCATAATTATTTACTTGCTATGAAAACATATTTATCTTAGGAGGTTTTTATTTATGAAAGCTATTGTTGACCAGGATACTTGCATTTCTTGCGGCGTTTGCGCATCTGTATGTCCAGAAGTATACCATATGAATGAAGATGATAAATCCGTAGCAATCGATGGCGATATCCCTTCTGAATACGAATCCTCAGCACAGGAAGCTCGTGACAGCTGCCCAGTTGACGCCATCGATATTAAAGAATAGACAAACGACGGATATTCGCTATCGAAAAACATACGGCAACGGATAGCGTGAGCATTTCTGAATGTTCTAGCGCATGAGCAGATAGAAAGCCACTTGATTCCTTGACTAGCAGACAAAATCCACGGTCTGCTATTCAAGGAATCAAATGGCTTTTTTATGTTTTTTGTCACTATACAACTCTAACTGAGCTTAAAGTAGGCATTTTCATCATAATTATCTTATTTAATTCAAATCATTTTACGGAATATCTTGAAAGCACGGGTATAATTTCTAATTTACATTTTCTGAATTTGTGATACGATTATAGAGCTATATTATGATCGTTATCCCTCATAAAAGCACATTAATGATATAAAGGAATGAATCGTATGAAAAAAACGAACGACTTAGGAAAGGACCCAATCCGATCTCTTGTTTTCAAACTGGCCCTTCCTTCGATGGTTGCTCAGCTTGTCAATGTGCTTTACAGCATTATTGATCGTATGTATATCGGCAATATTCCTGTAGTCGGTGATTTGGCTTTAGCCGGCGCCGGAGTATGTGGACCGATTGTCACCCTGCTCTCCTCCTTCGGTACCCTTGTTGGACTAGGAGGCTCTATTCTGATGGCAATGCGTCTGGGTGAACAAAAGAAAAAAGAAGCCGGACAGATTTTAGCGAACAGCTTTCTGCTTCTTACACTATTTGCCGTTATTTTAACCGGATCGTTTTTACTGCTTAAAGATACACTGCTTGTCACCTTTGGTGCCAGCGAAACTATTTTCCCATATGCCAATACATATATGACGATTTATACAGCAGGAACATTCTTCGCCCTCTTAAGTATTGGATTAAATTATTTTATTACCTGCCAGGGATTTTCCATGATCTCTATGAGCACGGTATTGATTGGTGCTCTTACCAATATTCTCTTAGACCCTGTATTTATCTTCGGATTTGATATGGGGATCGCGGGGGCTGCGATCGCGACTGTGATTTCCCAGATGCTATCCTGTCTCTTTGCACTAAGCTTTCTGCTTGGAAAGCGGGTTCCTATCCGTATTACATTTGGATCCTACTCTATCCCTGTCATGAAAAAGATTATGGCGATTGGCCTTTCCCCATTTCTTATTCTGGCTACAGACAGCGTAATCATTATTATTATGAATGCTGTATTACAAAGACATGGCGGAGCTTTAACAGGGGATCTTCTGATTTCTGCTGCCACGATTGTGCAAAGCTATATGATGCTGATCACGGGACCTATGGTCGGTATTACAGGCGGTACTCAGGCGATTATCAGCTACAATTACGGAGCGGCTGACTCTAAGCGTATTAGAGAAGCGGAGAAAGTAATTTTGCTGCTCTGCCTTGGGTTTACATCTGTGATGTTCCTTGTTTCCAGATTTCTTCCGGGTCTCTTTGTTCAGATTTTTACGAAGGATGCTGCTCTTACGAAGCTTTCCATCTGGGGCATCAAGGTATTTACTTTGGGAATTATCCCTTTAAGTCTGCAATATACATTTGTGGATGGAATGACAGCATTGGGAAATACAAAGATCTCGCTTACCCTTTCTTTATTCCGAAAGGCGAGCTATGTTTTACTGACCGTACTGCTTCCGGTATTTTTCGGAGCACAAAATACCTTTTATGCAGAACCGATTGCAGATATTGTTTGTTCGATTATATCTACTATCGTTTTCCTTCACATTTTCACCCCTCACCTAAAAGCCCGTGAGCTAGCCGTACATGGTACGAGCCTTCAGAAGGCCCAATAAAATGGGACAGACGAACAGGGATGCAAAGAGAAGCTCCGCCGCTTCTCTCTGCATCCCTGTTTACTGAATAATCTAATTTGAAATTATAGAAAACTGCAATAGGTTATTAAAATCCCCACGCTATAAGGTAAGTTATGAGATTTTGATGGAATGACAATGATAGATTATGATATGTGACAACCTGCTATTGCTGATCTGTAGGATTTAATATGGACTTAGCGTCGGTATTCTCGGTGGTCAGAGTTTCTTCTGGATCATTGTAGATGAAATCATACAGGAACTCATTGTTGGCTTCCAGATCAGGGACAAGTACAGCTTCTCCTCTTGGGGTGTAATAGTCGGAATACATATTATCCTGCGGAATATGATCATTTTCGATTGTAAATATCTGATTTTCCATCACATCCTCCATAATTTCTGTTATTTGATCCGCACTTAAATTCGTTGTTACGTATCCCAGACATTCATTCATAATATTGAATAATTCAATTGGATTTTTCTCTTTATATTTTTCAAAAATAGCCGTTATTACTCGTCTATGCCGCAAAGTTCTTCCGAAATCGTTATTGGCACCGCCAAGCGTCACTACTTTTCGGATTCTGCAATAACCAAGTGCCTGGTTTCCGGTCAAATGATTTAGTCCTGCGGTTACATTTCGCTCCTCTACATTGGAAATGTAATTAGTCCGATTAAGATAACTTGCTTCTGACTTGCCAAGCTCTATATCGATTCCTCCCAGTAAATCGACTACCTGCTCAAAGGCGCTGAAGTTTACATGTACATACCCTTCAATCGGGATATTGAAATTCTGCTGAATGGCATTTACCAAAGTATCGGCTCCCCCATACCCATATGCTGCATTCAGACGATCTTCACTGTATCCTGGTATTTCTACATATAAATCCCTTAAAAAAGAAGTAAGTCGGATTGTCTTATCCCGCTTGTTAATTGATGCAATCATCATAACATCCGTTCTGCCACCGCCTCCGATTTCCTCGATTCCGAACAGCAGATAGTTCTTTACGTTCTCTTCTTCGCCTTCCTCTGCTAAAAGAATCGGTGTAATCTGTGGCTGCTCTTCCGATTCATGATCCGAAAGTCCGACGGCCGGCTCCGGTTCTTTGGTTTTTCCTTTAATATAAGTACCGATCATAGAATATACCATACCACGCCCTGTCTTTGTTCCAATTAATCCACCAAGCAGGACTACAACTACTCCCAACACGATCAGGGCAATCTTTATGCATTTCTTTTTCTTTCCGCCGGTATTCCCGGTATTTGGGGCATCTTGGCCATCCTCGCTATTTATATTAGCTTCAATCCTTTCACCATTCCCGTTATCCTGATTTTCTTCCGTGTTATCGTCTGCATCCTCCGGTAGACCGCTCCCCCTATCTGCCGCCTCTGATAGATCCATCTCGCCAATCTGTTGCTTCAGCGATTCATCCAGTTCTTCTACTAACTCCTCTTCCGGCTCCATACCGTACCCCCTTCAATATTTTTCCAATATTATACTTCTTTGCTTTGCTTTTGTAAAGTTTTAGTATCTATTTTCTACATTTTGTGTTAAATCATAAAAGCCAAAAAAGGCACTGTCTAACGAGAAACGAAGAGTTTGCCCTTTTTGGCTTGTTATTCATTTAAAACATGCCTATTAGAAAAATAGGCCACGCTCATGAAAGCAAATCAACTGAAATTTCAAAGACGTCCTTTTATTCAGACTTTTATACCAAACCACTATGCATAAGCTAGATCTGCTCAAGTGCCTGTTTAATGTCAGATAGGATATCTTCTATGTCTTCGATGCCGATGGACATACGGATTAAGTCAGGACCAACCCCTGCCTTTACAAGCTGTTCATCCGTCAGCTGTCTGTGAGTCGTGCTTGCCGGATGAAGCACGCTTGTTCTTGCATCCGCTACATGAACCACGATTGCAGCTAACTTAAGACTATCCATAAACTTCATGGCTGCTTCTCTTCCGCCCTTAACACCAAACGATACAACGCCGCATGTTCCATTCGGCATGTATTTCTGTGCCAGCGCATGATACTTGCTAGATGGAAGTCCCGGATAGTTTACCCATGTGATCTTCTCGTTTGCTTCCAGATACCTGGCTACCGCCATCGCATTTTCACAATGTCTAGGCACTCTTAAATGAAGGGTTTCTAGGCCAAGATTTAATAAAAATGCAGTATTGGCAGAAGGAATCGCTCCTAAGTCACGCATCAGCTGTACTCTTGCTTTGGCTATGTACGCCGCTTCTTTAAAATGTTCGGTATAGACAACGCCATGATAGGACTCATCCGGTGTACACAGTGCCGCAAACTTTCCGTTGTTCCAGTCAAACTTGCCGCTATCCACGATTACACCGCCAAGCGCTACGGCATGGCCATCCATATATTTGGATGTAGAATGAACCACGATATCGGCGCCAAACTCAAACGGACGACAGTTAAGAGGTGTCGCAAATGTATTATCAATAATCAAAGGCACATTATTCGCATGGGCAGCCTTGGCAAACTTCTCGATATCAGTTACAACTAAGGATGGATTGGCTAATGTCTCTGCATAGAAAAGCTTCGTATGCTCATTGGCTGCTGCCATCAGTTCTTCCACGGAGGAATCCGGATCTACGAATGTAACATCAATCCCAAATTTCTTTAGCGTAACCCCGAACAAATTCGTTGTTCCTCCGTAGATTGTAGACGATGATACAATATGATCCCCTGCTTCGCAGATATTTAAAACAGAAATCATAACAGCTGCCTGGCCGGAAGAGGTTAGCATGGCTCCCACGCCGCCTTCTAATGCCGCAATCTTTTTTTCCACCGCATCTAACGTAGGGTTTCCGATTCTGGAGTAGAAAAAGCCATCTTCCTGTAAGTCGAATAATTTTCCAACGGTCTCGCTGGAATCATACTTGTATGTAGTGCTCTGATAGATTGGAAGGACTCTTGGCTCCCCATTCTTTGGCGCATATCCTTCTTGAACGCATATTGTGCTAACTTTAAAATTACTCATAACTGCCTCCTTCTGTCTTTGCCTGCTTTATGTAGACGATGTCGTCTGTTTTATTATAAACAGCAGGATAATGGAAAAACCCTGCTGTTATTGCTATATATTAAATTTTTCTTATGCTTCCTGTACCTTATGAGTCCATGCACGCTTAATCTTTGCAAATGCCTCACTGTCTTTTGGACCTACCACACAAACCGAGCAGTTCCGAATATCCAGTGTTTTTCTTGCGAACTCCATAACATTCTCACAAGTGACAGCTTCCACTTTTTCGAGCACTTCATCAAGCGGAGTGACCCTTTCCTCTGACATTACGCTTTTCGCATTCGCATTCATCTTCGACTTCACGCTCTCACCACCCATAATAAGTTCCGTCTTGACCTGTTCTTTATAAGTAGCCAGTTCCTCTTCCTTCACGCCTTCCTTTAAGAAGTCCTGAAGTACCTCAAATGTCTTCTCGAATACAAGCTTTGCCTGTGCAGAGTTAACCGTAATATCAATCTGGAATAGTCCTGCTTTCTCATAAGCACTTCCGTAGGAGTAAATCGAATACACAAGGCCTAATTCCTCTCGTATGATCTGGAACAAACGGCTGTTATTGCTCCCTCCTAATATGGAATTGAATACTGAGAACACATAGCGATCTTTATCCCCAATTGCAATAGATGGGAAACCAATATTCACATGCAGCTGTTCGATCTCCTTATGTCTGGTACAAAACGTTTTATGATAAACCACGCGGTCCTCTTTTTTATAGGAATAACGGGGACTATATGGATCCAGCGCTAATTGTTTTCCAAACATCGATTTGATGCGGTTTGCGGTATCATTTGCCTTTTCTTTTGCCGGCACGACTCGTTTCTTTATTCCGCCGAACACTTCCTCTAACTGTTTCATCACAGCTTCTGTCTCAAAACAGCCTGCTAAGGAGATTGTCATATTATCCGCCACATAATGTTCTTCCATAAATGCAAGGAGCTGCTCTCTTGTATAAGACCGAACATTTGACTTTGTTCCGGAAATGATATAGCCAATCGGCTGATCCTTCCATACTTTCTGCTGCAGCACTTCATGTACCAGATCCTCCGGTGAATCCTCATACATATCAATCTCATCACAAATAACACTTTTTTCCTTGCGAATATCCGCTTCATCAAATCTTGAATTCTGTAACATATCCCCGATTAAATCAACAAGAACCGGAAGATGTTTTGTAACTGTTGTACCGTAAAAAGACGTAATCTCTTTTCCGGTAAATGCATTTACATCATCTCCGATTCCCGATGTAAGATCTGCAATCTTCTTTGCAGACTTTGTAGTAGTTCCTTTAAAAAGCATATGCTCAATCATATGCGCGATCCCATTGTTTTCTTTTGTCTCATTTGCCGATCCGACATGGACCCATACTCCAAATGATACGGTCCTGACATAAGACAGCTCTTCCAAGACAACTTTTATGCCATTCGACATTTTCTTCACTTCTACCATTTTACTATCCTCGTATTAAAGGAGCTGGCCAAAAAGGCCAGCTCCATCTTTGCTTTGCTCTACTTTCACCAGCTAGAAAGCAGCCATAGTAGTAGTGTATCATGTTATGAAAAAAATTACAATCACTCTCTCCGTAATTCTAGAGGGAAGGATCTTCCTTCAATGTAATAATCTTATCACCATGGGAAACATAGTTCATCTTACGCATCAAAAGAAGCTGTCTCTTATCATAATTCTGTACCATCACCGATAGTGCGAATTCCGATTGATGGCTCTTAATCAGAGACTGGTTCAGCCGAATGATCAGATCTCCGACTCGAATCTGACTTCCAGGCTGTACCCTGGTCGTCCAGTAATCCGCCGTCTCATCTTCTCCTTCCATCTCGATCTGCATCATAATATCAAGCCCACGGTCAGACTGCATATAGATACGGCTCTTTTCCATTTCAATCTCTAGGATTTTTCCATTTACCGGCGCATATACTTTGTCATCGCTCGGACTGATAATCAGTCCTGGATTGGAAAGTCCGTTCTTCGCAGCCTCTTCTTCATTTTCAGCGAAATAAAGTACCTCTCCGGTACAAGGACTGTACACAAGGCGAAGCCGGTTCTTCCGTTCATACTCCTGCTGCCTCTGTACCAGCTCACTAACCTCCTGCTGCCTCTGCTTCCACATCTCATCCTGTTTAATCCGCTCCGGATGATCCCTTCTATGAGAAACCCTTGCTCCATCTAATCTCGGTTCCCCATTCGTTCCTAAAGCATCCCTGCTTGCCGTTTCCATATGGTGTTTCTTTCTTCCCTTGCTTTCCGCCTTCTTTCGTTCCTCTGTTTCAGACGCATCCCCAAATTCAGGGTCCGGTTCATCTGCTCTCTGCTCCTCATCCAGATTCATAATCCGTCTTACATTTCTCTGTCTTTTATTCTCTTTCCTTCTATCCTCTTTATGTCCAATATGTTCTTTCTTTCTTTTCTTCATCATCACAAGCAGTACAATACATATAATCAGCAGGATAAACGCTACAATCGCAACCACAAGTGCACCTATCTCAAAAGAAGTCATACTCCATTCTCCTTTCCAACTCCATCATATTCTTCCCCAGTCTCCCTTCCACCATAAAATGCCCCTACCATTCAAAGCATTTTTCAATATTATGGATTTAAAATGGATAATTTATACACTTTAGGCTGCCATAATTTCCATTCATCTGAGCATGAAAATGGAGAGACTCGTTTTTCCCGATATACACAATCGTAATCCGTACTTCATAAATCGAAATTTTAAGTACTCACAGGCAAGAAGCATATTCATTCTAACTATTTCCTAATACTGAAAGGGGATAAGAGGCTTCACACTCTCTTCGTGTGACAGCCCCTTATCCCCTTTCTTTGTTTGCTTTATTGATCGATCTCGGTTAAGAAAGCAAATGGCTCTTCTTTGGAATGGATAAAATGCATCAGCATATACGCACACATAATAGCCACATTTTCTTCCTTAAGAATCCGTTTGCATTCCTCTCGGTCCGCTAATATCACTTCAATATCCTCGGAACTTTCCTGATATTCATTGGTCGGTTCCCCTGTAAGATACCCGTAAACCATTCCACAGGACTCATCCGTCATGCCCACGGTTGTAAAAAATGGCTTGGAATAACACTCTGCTGCCGGAATCGGTTCAAATACAAGACCGGTCTCCTCGTGCATCTCTCTTATGGCAGCTTCTTTTAAATCTTCCCCTGGTTCTACAAGACCGGCCGGAAATTCATAAATATAGTCATCAAGCGGATAGCGAAATTGTCTTACCAGTGCGATTCTGTCCTTTTTCTCACCATAGACACCATACATAATCACGCCATCCGGCTTATTTTTTCGGGTCGTGATCTTTAAATCCTCAACCTCCTTTGCACGGGATGCGACAAAATAAGGAGCGACCTTTCCATTTCTGCGTTCCGCCTCTAACTCATATAGATTTAAAAAAAGATTGTCTGTCTGTTTCTTAATCTGCTTGACCCTTGACATCCTTTTCCTCCTTCTTAAGAGGCACAATCAAGTCCTCTAGGCTTCTTTTCGGCACATAGTGAATCTGATTCTCATCACGATAATATTTGGTGTTTCCATCTTCTTTTACCGGTACGATTTTTACTTCTTCCTTTGGCTTTCCTAATGCTAGCACAAGATCGATTGTATAACGTGTCGTATCAATTCCAAGCGCCTTCGCTAATTCTTCTCTTCTTACGCTTCCAAAGATGCAGCCCCCAAGCCCTTTTTCGGTAGCTCCAAGCATAATGGTCTGAGACACGATTCCATCATCAATCTGCTTATTCTTTCCTAATGTCTGATCACATAGCACGATAATATAAGCCGCCGGTCTTTCCCCTTCCGTTGGACCATCCCAGTCGGTCAGCGCTCCTGCCCATATAAGGCAAGGAAATACTTTTTCATTCATGCTCTCCTCATTGCAAAGCATAAACTTGAGCGCCTGAGAATTCGCTGTGGATGGCACCGTTCTTGCCAGATCCACTAACTCTGTTAAAGTCTCTGTCTCAACTTTAACTTCTTCATAAAATCTCCGATATGTACGATTTTTTCTCACTAGCTCTTTTAACATAATTTTCTCCTTTTTCCCCCTTCACATTCTTGTTTCTTTTTTTTGCTTACCCCATTTTTATGTAAATGGCTTAGTTTTTTACATTCTTGCTGCTTCTAATCTTTGGATTCTCTTACCGCTTCCATATAAATCACATCATGGCGTTTTCCCATTGCAAAATATGCTTCCCTGCGTCTTCCGAATTCTTTAAATCCTGCCTTCTCATAGCACCGGATTGCCTGACTATTAAAGCCGAATACGCGTAACATAATATTATGAAGGTTCAATGTATAGAATCCATAATCAAGCAGCATCTTTAAAACTTCCGTTCCATACCCATTTCCACGGTCAGAAGAATCACCGATAAAAATTCCGACTTCCGCAATCTGGCTGATGGAATCCACACAATCAATCGAACAGTTGCCAATCAGGGTATCATCACTTTTTCGCACAATTGCGAACTGATAGCTGTCTGCATTCTTCTCAATCCATTTCTTCTCTCCATCTACAGTCGTGATTCTGAAAGAAGAACCAATCTTGTCCGTTACATCGGAATCATTCATCCATTTCACATAGGTTTCTGCATCTTCCATATTCATAGGGGACAGGTAAACATGTTCTCCTGTCATCTTCTTAAAATATCTCATGGCATATCTCCTCCTGTCAGAAATTTTCCAAACAGTATATCACTTGCCGAGATGCTTTGCAAGCATGTGAAGTTTATTTTCACAAGATCTATTTCTTTCCTGTAAGGATTAATGTCAAATATATTTGGGCAGCATTCTATCTAGTCGTAAGCAACCTCTTCCCTGCCTTTATATCAAACGCAAGGCAAGTCCCATACTGATTCTGCATTCTCCTTTCCCTTATATGCTCAAACCCGTATCCATAATCTGTAATCATCATACCATAACATCATTTGAAAACCAATCTTTAATTGACTTTTTCTTCCTTTTTTCCTATACTGACACCAAAGTTGCTTTTTAATACTATTCTCAACATTTAACAGGAGGCCTTTATGAATCCACGTACTTTACTCGACATCCTAAGCGTAGCAGAAAATCTCAAAAATCAGACCAGACATTCCTATACATCATCCGGCAGACAGGAAAGCGTTGCGGAACATAGCTGGCGCATGGCCTTTGCAGCCTGTTTCCTAGCCGATGAGTTTTTGGAAGCGGACTTAACTAAAGTCATCAAAATGTGCCTTTTCCACGATATCGGAGAATCCTTCACCGGCGACATTCCATGCTTTGAAAAGAATGAAACGCACGAACAAACCGAACAACAATGCCTGACCGCCTGGCTCGCCACTCTTCCATCCCCCTATCGGGAAGAATACCAGGCTCTCTTTGATGAAATGGAACAGTGCCAGACACTCGAGGCCAAACTATACAAAGCCCTCGACAAACTAGAAGCCGTCGACCAGCACAACCACGCCGACCTCTCCACCTGGATTCCCCTCGAGTACGATCTCCAGCTCACTCACGGCGAAAAACAGGTAGCCTTCTCCCCTTACCTCAAGTCCCTAAAATCCGAAATCAATACCGACACACTCAAAAAAATCAAGAACATCGACCTTCCTCAAAAATAAGCGCTGTTTCTGCCCCGAAATGAACACTTCCTTCCCC
>SVEB01000119.1 GCA_015057635.1 Lachnospiraceae bacterium
CGGTATCTTCTCACATAGCATCTTATATCGTCTGCTCATCCTGTCTTTTATCCCATTGATGGTCCGCTGATCATCAAACTCAATCTGAAGCTGATTATAGGCCGCTTCATATACCGTGCCTTTTGCAACTGTGCTGAGTTCTAAAAAGAAACGGATTGGTGCCACAACACCATTGATTTTTATAAAATAATAAGAATAACGGTTTGCTGTAATATCTGCCCGATTCTCCTCTTCCATTAAAAAGTGACGGTTAAACGGATTGTTATCAAACATTTTTATAAACAGCTGATATAGATTCATCAGCTGTTGCATCGTCTCTTTGCTTAAATTCGATTCCAGTACAACCGCCTGCATATTCTTCTTCCATTCCCCAGCCATTTCACTTCGATAGACATAGGCATCCAGATTCTTTTTTAACCAGAGTGCCTGAATCAGACCGTTATTTTCTGCCGTAGCAATCACCTCCAGTCTTTCATTCACCGCTTCTCTTAGAGAAATGGTAACATAATCCCATACTGAATTCAAAAAGAACTAATAGTCACGGATAGACACATTTTTTTCAAAAATATGCGTTTTCGTGTAATGCTTCTACCATATCTCATAATATACAAGATTGTATTGGATTTTCATGTCATCATTTCAAGTATCAGGTAAAATCATGTGGCTTTTTTTAATAATTCTTTAATTTTGTACTTTTTACTCGAATTCATAATTTCCATTCGCAAATTGTATACTATTTTGGTATAATAACATAGAAAGAAAGTGAAATGACTGATCAATATATAGACATCTCCGTAACTTGTCATAGTTTTGTAACTAATTTTCAGTCATATTTACTGATGCCGCCTTTTTGTATAGAATTTTCTATATGTGCGAAAAAAACAGGCAGGAAAGGAATTGAATGTATGATTGAAATATTTAAAACCATAGATGGGAAGGTTGAACAGCTTGATTCTATCAGCTCAAACTGCTGGGTCTGTCTTACGGCTCCTACTCCGGAAGAGACGCTCCAGATAGCCAAACAGTGTGACATTGACTTAAATGATATTAAGGCTTCCCTTGATATTGAAGAAGCATCCCGTATTGAAAGGGAAGACAACTATACGCTGATCTTAGTTGATATTCCAAGCCTTGAGATTCGTAACGGATATAAGGCGTATACCACAATCCCGCTTTCTATTATTCTGACCAAGGATATTCTGATTACCGTATGTACGGAGGAGACTCTTGTGCTAAAGTCGTTTATGCGGGGGAAGCATCGTGATTTTAGCACAAGCAAGAGGACACGTTTTATTTATCAGATTTTATATAGCAATACTTCCGTGTACTTAAACTATTTAAGAAGAATCGATAAAGCCAGGGAGGAGATTGAATCAAGGCTTCATAAAGGAACCAAGAATATCGATTTAATCGAACTTCATGAACTGGAATCCGACCTTGTGTACTTTGCTACTTCTCTGCGAGTAAACGGTGTGGTCTTAGATAAACTGACCCGTTACAGCAAGATTGATCACTATGATGAGGATGTGGAACTGCTAAGCGATGTTATTATCGAGAACCAACAGGCGATCGAGATGGCGAACATCTATCGTGATATCCTAAATGGTACAAGAGAACTGTTTGCTTCGGTAATTGATAATACACTGAATCGGACGATGAAGATGCTGACTTCCATCACCTTGATTATGGCGATTCCGACGATTATTTCCGGTTTATACGGAATGAATGTGAATTCCGTGGGTATGCCATTCGCCAATCAGCCTATGGGATTCGCCATTGTCTGCGTCATCACCCTCCTGATCTGCATCATCTCCGCCATCATCCTCAAGAAAAAGGACCTTTTTTAGAGGGTATCGCGTGTCCCATCCGCATGCCGTGGTAACCTATGATCTCCGGCATACATGGTTCTAATATCGGGACCTAAGAGCAAAGAAATGCCATGCCGCGCATTTGCCTATCAAACAGTGCTTTCCTGTCTGATAGGCAAATACGCGGCATGGCATTTCTTCGTCTTGAATCGGACATTCAAAACCTTGCATGCTCGGCACACCAGGTCACCACCACATACATCCTAAAAGTCTCCTTCCCCTCTTCGTTACGCTCTTCTTACCTCACTGGCTTAAAACCCTCGTCTCAACATTTGAAAGCGTCAGTGATCCCACATTGGAGATGGAAAGACTTGCATAACATGTACTTAGCATTCACATAACACTTTTTCCTCTGATAAAATACGTCTGATTTCTTTCGTCAAAACATCTGCTGCCGCTGTATGGGATGGCGTTCCCGGATGACAATTTGCCCCCATCCACTCAGGCTTTAAATCCGGAAGAAGAAGAAACTTACACTTCTCATCCTGGAAATCTTTCTTATAAGCATTGATAGCAGTTTCAATAAATGGCTGCAATGGTCTTCCGATCATGCCGTATGCCCACAGGATATAGGTGTTGGGATTGCATCTTCTGATTTTCCTTAAAAATTCATAGACTGCATGCTGAAACCGGGAAATGGATGCTTCTTCATATGTTCCGTCCGGATTTTTCTTCTGACGATAGGTCAGACCGGTCTTCTCATCTGTCCATGCCGGATTTTCAAATGCAGATCCATCGTTACATCCTAAGTTTACAATCGTCACATCGGAATTCCATGCAGTGAAGTCATTTTTTTCATAAGCCCCGAGCCTTTCATTATTCTCTCCCTGTAAAACGCCGCATACCTGCTCATAATAAAGAGGTATCGCTTTTAACGGATCATTCTCCCAACTTGAATAGGCTCCCCAGCCACTCTGGGATAAGATACGGTAATCCGCCTGAAGGCGTTCTGCTGTCTGTACTGCATAATTGTCCTTTGTAGAAAAGAGCATAGATACCCAGTCATGAATTGCATCATTTCCTGCAAGCCCCTCTCCGGAAGTAATGCTATCCCCGACAAACTCCAGTCTGCAGCTCTTTTTTGGAAGCGGATACAGCTTGCCATCACAGATGACCCCATGCACTAAAAGACGGGTTCGATTATCTGCGCTCATCGCCTGTACTTCCTTATAAACACGCACCCGCTTTCTGGAATCCTTCTGCATCCCTTGAAATACGCTTACTTTGCTTCTCCCCTTTGGGAGCGGCATGCGGATCATCGAATATCCATTTACTTCTACCCGAATCCACTGTTCATATACATCAAAATCTGTTTCCAGATCTAAATATACCAAAGATGCATCTGTTTCAAACTCAATCCCGCTTGCCGTCCAGAATAAAGGCAGCGGATTCTGTCTGCTTGTCCTCCCATAAATATGAAGATTCTCTTCTTCCAATGGCCGATATGTATGCATTATTTTGATTACAGCAGCTTTCTCTACTGCGTTCTCCTTTCCCCATTTGCTAAATCAATTTCAAATTTTTACGATTCTTTTCCCCATAAAACTTATGCCGTCCTTAACGGCCCTTACATTGATTTCTCACTTATTTTACTTTTTAACTTGCTATGAGCTTCACTTGCTCTACTATCTCACTATCGTTTCAGATTCTCTACAACCATAATCAGACTTTTCCTTCTTGGTAAAGACAGTTCATAGGATTCTTCTTCCGTATTCAGTCTGTCAATCGTACCGAACTCGGCATCCCAGATTTCCATAATCCTTTTCCCCGGGATCAAAATCTTAGTTTGAATGTGTTCCTCTCCTTCATTTGTAAGCAGTATAAATTCTGCTTTCTTCTTTTTTAGATGCGTATACCTAAGCCCTGGCTCAAATGATTCCGTTATCAGATCATGCTTGTAGATATCTTTCAGTTCCTGAATCCATTCTCCACTCTCGATTATCTCCTGTTTTGGGGACAGATCTAGCACTTTAACTCCCTGTGTTTTAAACATTTCTATCTTCTCTTCTGTCTTCTCATCATACTCTTTATCTTTTATCACAACAGAATAGGTCTGTGCTGCGATCCGGATACAACCTTCTTTCACCGTACATTCCGATAGCTGTTCCGCCTCCAGATAATTAAATTCCATCTGGTGTTCAAAAAGCGGTCTTGCAGCCTGCCAGGACAGCTCCTCAGCCGAACAAAGAATTGCTATCTGTGCCTGATTTACAACATCGGTCAAAAGCCAGCTCATTCTCTTAATATAATCGGTTATTTGTTTATACTCTTCCCAGAATCCGCTATGCATGCCTACTTCCGGCGGTCGCTCCTCTTTTCTTCTTCCTCTCATGGAATAATAAAAAGCATGTGGATAAATAAGATTGACACCTCTTACAAAGAGCCAGTCTAAATACCATTTCATATCTTCTTTTGTAATGTGATCTTTTTCTCCCGGAGTCTGACAACAGCCAAAGCATTCATTTCCATTCCGTCTCTTTTGGTAGTGTCTTGCCGAGTCGGCACTGCATTTTCCCATTGTGCTGTGTTCGCCTTTGATTCCCTTGTCCTCTTCGGGTCCTATAAATCTCCATACCACATCCTGACATGGAATGGTAAAATACTTAAGGTATCCGATATCTGTGCTTTTCTCCGGGTGTCCGGTCATTGCGATATGATGTGCCTCACACCAGTTAGCAATCTGTTTATAATAACTTGCTGCCATTCTGTCGTAAATTGTCTTTTTATAAATGGCATTCACTTTTTTTCCGATCTCTGTCTCTTTGTCTTCAAACAGATAGCGTAACTGTTCCTTCGCTCCTCCATTTTTGATAAATTCCTCCAGAATTCCATTGCTCCATGGAATCAGGCCTGCATCCGCACACCGGCCCATAATATTCGGTTCATCGGTAAACATGGCAACGATGGTGTCTCCAAAGTAATGCTTTAAATGCTTATAATACTGGTCATGGGTAAGTTTTATAAAGCATGCAACGGCTTCCGGATTCAAAAGATCGGTACTTGCCGGCACGTCCGGTTCGTGATCATCTTCCCCGTAATGAACCCCACGGATCGTGCCATGAGTCGGAACCTGTATAAACTGGCCATCCTCCGTCATCTTAAGGCCCTGGGATGCAAATGCTTCATTCTCTTTTACAACCATCCCGTGACAGGATCCGGATGGATACATGGCCTCGTCATATAGCACAACCTTCATCTTTTTCGCTTCCGCACACTTAACAGCATAGGTGACATATTGAAAATAAGTTTCCGACAGATAGGGAATAGAACGTGGCAGCCCCATTCTCGGATGAATCACAAAACCATCCACTCCTTTTTCCTTAAACGCTTCCATCTGTCGTTCTATTTCTTCCTCCGACAGTTCGTCATTCCAGAACCAGAACGGAATCGGCGTATATTCGCTGGATGGATTTAAAAATTCCTGTTCTAATGCAGCAAGCATATGATTACTCTCCTTTCGCCTTTCTATCAGTGATTCATTCATTCGCTAACAGCTGACTCAATTTTACCACAATAACCCAATTTAATCCATTTTTTTCTTCCCGGATATGCTATTTTTTATCTTATGAGTCCATTGCTATCTAACCCCAAAAGCTGCCTCCGTTTAAGAAAGACAGCTCTTATTTCGAGGACCCTCACTATTTCTGTTTTTCTTTTTCTAGGCATTTTAGAATGTACTTTGCACCGCATTGGCTCAGGAAGTGATCCATCTTTGGAATATCCTTTATCTTCTCATACTCGGAGATGTTTTGAACATCCCCTTCCGAAACCACATTTCTTGTTTCCATCCCACCTTTTAACCAGCTGCCGATAAAAAAGCAAAGACCAATCTGGATTATAAACTCCATTCTGATCTCTGCACTCTACATTGCTTATTATTTTTTACTAGGATGCAAGCATCATGCACTTGCATCCTATATCTTCATCTGTCACTTAGCTTAATCATGTATTGACATTAGTCTTCTTTCTTTAAGATACTGACAACTTCTCCAATATACATCGTATGATAGTCCTTATCTCCATAATACATACGATCGATTTCTTCCATATTGAAATTTTCCGGACGTACTGGCTGGCTGCACATCTTCTTGCAGACCATAACCACTGACGCCTCCTCAAAATATGGAACTCCTTCTGCGTGATTCACGGTAAGTTCTGCTTTTGCAATCTTATCTTCATTCCTTCCCGAAACTGTCCCCATATAAGAAAGCATCTTAGCATGTTTCTTATGATCAAAGAAATTCAGGGAGAAGGTACTGCTCTCGTCAATAAACTCTTTTGTATAACGGCTTTCACGAACAAAGATATAAGCCGCATTACGGTTCCACATAAAACCAAGCCCGCCCCAGGAAGCAGTCAGTGCGTTCACCTTTTCTTCCTTTTCGGCTGCAATCAGCATCCATTCCTTTCCTATCATACGAAATGGACTAACATCAAATGTATCTGCTTCAATTTCCATAAATTTACTCATATTGTTTCCTCCTGTTTTAACCGTCCTTGCCATCGACAGTGTTTAATACTAATATTCTAACATATGTTATCTTTTTATCAAGAATGTACATTTTAGATAGATACTGTCTAAAAGGACAACATAGAGAAAACCATGCAGCAAAACTCACTTATGTACGGGCAGTAGATACGACAATCAATCTAATCCCAATTCCGGATTCTTTATGTGACTGGTAAAATGTCCATTTTAAGGAATATATGACCAAATAAATACTATTTTTTAGAACATTATATTCATAAAAAGGGAACGCTCTATCCACCACTTGATAAAGCGTTCCCATCTCATCTATCATCATTCACAATATTTTGGTTTCTGGTATATCTGCCTGATTTCTTAGATGCATGCCATTATTTTATATGACTTCTTAGTGTTTCTGTATTCTTTGCTTTTTTCGGATTTCTTTGTTTGTTCACATTTCTTTGTTTTCTCCGATTTCTTTGCTTTGTCGCATCCTTTTGTTTTCTCTGATCCTTTTGATTTATCTGATCCACTTGATTTATCAGACCCACTTGATTTATCACATTCACTTGACTTATCAGATCCCTTTGGCTTTCCAGGTCCCTTTGGTGGTTTTCTAGGTCCCTTTGGTGGTTTTACAGGTCCTTCTGGTTTTCCAGAACCCTTGGATTCTTCAGAGCCCTTGGATTTCTCAGAACCTTTTGATTTCTCAGAGCCTTTTGACTTCTCACAGCCTTTTGATTTTTCAGAGCCTTTTGACTTCTCGGAACCTTTTGATTTTTCAGAGCCTTTTGACTTCTCAGAGCCTTTTGACTTCTCAGAGCCTTTTGACTTCTTGGAGCCTTTTGACTTCTCAGAGCCTTTTGACTTCTTGGAGCCTTTTGACTTCTCGGAGCCTTTTGACTTCTCGGAGCCTTTTGACTTCTCGGAG
>SVEB01000120.1 GCA_015057635.1 Lachnospiraceae bacterium
GGGCTTGGTGCAGATGATTACATTAAAAAACCATTTTCACCGGAAGAATTAAGGGTAAGAATCGGGTCACATTTACGACGGGAGCAAAGAGGAAAAAAGACTTTCATAGCAAAAGGAAAATTCCGTTTTGATATGAAAGGCATGAAACTATACTTTGAATCCATCCCAGTTAGCCTTACAAAAGGTGAATATCAAATCTGTGAATATCTGGCGCGTCATTCCGGGCAGGTTTTTTCAAAAGAACAGATATTTGAAGAGGTATTTGGTTTTGAAAAAGATAGCAATGAAGGTACGATTGCTACACATATTAAGAATATTCGAAGCAAGTTATCCGAGTTTACATCGGAACCAATCAAAACAGTATGGGGAATAGGATACAAATGGGAAGCATGAAAAAAAAGAAAACATCTTTTATGAAAATGATTATTAAAAGTTATATAATGCTTGGGATAAGCATGTTTTTGTTTTCTGGGATTTTATTGCTTTCGTTAGCGGAAATGGAGCATAGAGGACTATTTCAGGTGGATATATTTCCAACGATCGAGCTAGCCATACTTGTATTTTATATTGCATTTCTCTTGTTTTTGATTTTCATGATTTCCTATTTCACAGCAGGGAGAATCAGAAAAAAGGGGCAGATTCTTCTTGATGCAGTAGATAAAATCGGCAAACAGAAACTTGATTTTAAGGTAGAGCATACAGGCATCATGGAAATAGATCAGGTATTAAGTTCCATGAATGATATGAAAATTGCATTATCGGATTCCTTGGATGCGCAGTGGAAGTTAGAACAGAATAAGCAAAGACAGTTGTCAGCGCTTGTACATGATTTGAAAGCTCCGATTACCATTATAAAAGGGAATATTTATCTTTTGAATTATGAAACGCTGTCGCAAGAAGGAAAAAAATCACTGGAAGATATGAATAGCTGTGTATCAGATATGGAATACCATATGGCAAAATTACTAGAAACTAGTGGTCATGTTGTGCAACAATCTATAGATTTGGAGATATGTGATCTTAAGAAATTAGTGGATGATGTTTTATCCTCGATGCAAATTCTTTTTCAGCAAAAAGAAATTTCTCTAAAGAAACAAATGGAATCTGTTTCGGTTTTTGTTTCAGGGAACCAGCATGAAATGAAGCGTGCCATTCAAAATGTGGTTTCCAATGCTGTGGATTTTACACCGGAAGGATCAAGTATTTATGTTGAACTAAAACAGGAGGATGCCATTGCTGAGTTATCAGTAACTGATTCTGGTAATGGGTTTTCAAAGCAAGCATTAAATTATGCAAAAGAACAGTTTTACATGGAAGATTCCTCTAGAAGCCGAAAGAAGCATTACGGGCTTGGATTATCGATCACGGATCATATTATAAGAATGTACGATGGAAACGTGTTGATAATGAATGACTGTATAACCGGAGGCGGTAAAGTTATCATGCAATTGCCAGTAGTAAAAGAATAGAAACTGTAATGAAAATGTATTTCTTCAAGAAATCTTTATAAATTCCATTTATGATATCCTTTGCAAAGAACCAAGTGAATGATGACTTTGAAAGGAGATTGTTTATGGAAACGAAAAAAATGAAAAGGATGGCAATTGCAGGCTTAATAGGAGGCTTGCAGTTTGCAATTGGAGATTTGCTTGTATATTTATCACCGAATTATCATAATGGAAGTGCAATATATACGGATTGGGCTAATATGAATATGTGGCGGCTTGCCTTATCATTCTACCTCGGATGTTTAGGAACTGGCTTATTATTAATTGGCTTTTATAGTTTGTACAGTATCACGAAACAGACATGCTCGGATAGATTTCGACATTTTTTAGCGGTGCCTGCTTATGGGGCTGTTTTAACCTCGATTGGACATTTCTTCATTGCCTGTGTTGTGCCTATGACGTATAAAGGAGCAATTTCGGCTGGAGCATCTGATGAAATGGCTAAGGTGATAGCTTCTTCATGGGAATTATATATTAACCCGCTAAAAGTATTTATCATGTTAGCTGTAATTTTAGTTCAGTCGATTATGATGATTGGACTTATTCTAAAAGGAAAAATAAATTGTCCTAAATGGATGGTTTTATTGAATCCGGTTGCATTCATCATTATTTCTATTCCAATATCAATTTTACTAAATGGTACAGGACTTGAGGGCATTACGGAAGCTTTTGAAAGCTTAGGAGAGGGCTGTATGTACTTAGCTGTGTATTATCATTGGAGTCGTTTAGAAATAACACATAATAGAAAGTTAGATTACTGTCATTCAATAAAGTAATTGCAGACTTTGCAGGAGATGTCAGAAGCTCTTAGGTTTGAAGAGCTTCTGACATTTTTTTTGTTATCTTCTAGTTCTTCAAATGCGAGTGATGATTTACCATAAATTCTTTGTGATTTTGAAAGCTATTAGGGAAAGATTTTTCGGATGGATTGCCACCTCAAAAATACATTTTTCAAAAATAGAAGGAAGGCTACGCAAAAACGAATGGAAAATAGTTACAAGCAGGCGTGTAATAAAAAATAAGGAAATATGGCAAAAGAATATGGACGAAAAAGAAAAACAGAAATGAAATGACAGGATGAGCGGAAAAAGAGGGTAAAAAAGAAGGTAAAAAGAAGCGGCAAAGGAATGAAAGAAAGTAAAACAGTCATAAAAAATAGGAAAAGGAGAATGAGCTGTGAGGGCAGCGTTGAAAGGAAAAATAAGTTTCTGCAGACGTGCCAGGGGAATTACAGTGATTTTGATTGCGTGTGCAGCTTTGGCAGTGACAGGCGGAATTTTTATATGGGATATGGTAAGGGCGGATGAAAAGAAGAATACAGGCAGGGATACTACCGGGAATACAGAAAATCAGGAAGAATTAGTGATCTATAGCTCCCATCCGATCGATTTTATGCGGCCGCTGATCGAGGAGTTTGAGCCGAGGACCGGAATTCAGGTAAGCGTCGAAACCGGAGGATCGGGAGAGATGCTTGATCAGGTAGAGACAGAGCGTGCAGCTCCAAAAGCGGATATTTTATGGGGAGGATCATTATCAACGTTAAAGCCGCAAAGTTATCTGTTTGAAAATTATAAATCGGTAAATGAGGATATGGTGCAAGAGAAGTTTCGAAATACAGAGGGGACATTAACACGTTTTTCCAATATTCCAAGCATCCTTTTAGTGAATGAGGATCTCATTGGGAATGTGAAGATTACCGGATATGAGGATGTTTTGAATCCGAACCATAAGGGAAAAATTGTATTGGAACATGTCACGAAACGGCGGGGAAAATATTATGCGGTGGATGATCTTAGTTTAGTCATAGAGGATAATGCATTTGTGACGCTTTTAGTGCCTTCCGGATGTGGAAAAACGACAACGCTTCGTATGATTGCAGGTCTTGAGACACCGACAAGCGGAAAGATCACAATCGGAGGCGTGACCGTATTTGATTCCGAAATGGGAATCAATATCCCGGCGAATAAACGGCATGTAGGATTCTTGTTTCATAATTATGCGCTGTGGCCGAATATGACCGTTTATCAGAATATTTCTTTTGGTCTTGCAAATCGCAAAGAGGAGATGCCGGTCGTTGATTTTGAGGCAAGAAAGATTGATGATCTCATTCGGGCAGTGAAGAAGCCGGAGGAATGGAAGAAGATATTGACGGAATGTGTGGATAAAGCAGGAAAGTTAGATCGGAATAAAGCGGCAATCCGTTTGATTGATGCCTTTGAAGTGAGCATGGATACTGCAAAAAGAATGTTAAAGTATGAGATAGATAAGATGAGGGATTAAAAAGAGGGGCTTAGGCAAATAGAAGGAGATCTAAAGACGGAGAAACAGGCGATTTATGCAAAACATCAGGCTGCAGGTGAGAATCTCAATGAGAGATGTGAGGTTGTAAAGAATGGGGAGGTAGTAAGAAAAGTTAGGAAGCTATCGAATGAAGAAATCGATCTTGCGGTGCGAAAGGTCGCACGAATTGTAAAAATCGGGATGTTTATGGATCGGTACCCAAGTGAACTATCCGGCGGGCAGCAGCAGAGAGTGGGAATTGCTCGTACATTAGCACCAGAGCCTTCGGTGCTGTTTATGGATGAGCCGGTATTCAATCTGGATGCAAAACTCAGATTAGAGATGCGTTCTGAATTACAGCGTCTGCATATCGATACCGGAAGCACGTTTGTGTATGTCACTCATGATCAGATGGAGGCCATGACGTTAGCGACTAAAATCTGCCTGATCGATAATGGGGGGGCTGCAGCAGTATGATCAGCCCCTTACCGTATATAACCGTCCGAATAACCTGTTTGTGGCGGACTTTGTCGGAAGCCCCGCTATCAATTTTATTGATGCAAGAGGAAGGCAAAACGAGGAGGGGGCATTTGAACTGACTATGCCTGATAACCAGAAGGTTTTATGGATGCCGGAAAAAAAGAGCAGTTATGAGCATTTTCTGGCACAGATGGTTTCTGAGCAGGATGGAAGACGCAGGCGGGAAGCAGAAAAAAAGAAGGATAAGAAAGACGTTGAAAAGGCCAATAGAGACAGCGCGTTCCGATATCCGATCGCAAAGGTAGAGGATGACGGAACTAAAGAAGAAAAGATGGATGATAAGGATTTTGTGTTAGGAGTACGCCCGGAATTTATTAAGATACGGGAAGAAGGAGCGATCGAAGGCGAGATATACAGCGCAATGCCAACCGGGATGGAGACCACGGTACGAATCCGAATCGGAAACTATTTATTTACAGCTGTTGTCTTTGGCGGAGTGCTATACCGAATCGGTCAGAAAGTGAAATTAGATTTTGATGGAAATGGGATTGTGATCTTTCACCGCAGGAGTGGACGATTGATAGGACAAGGGAGATTGCGGGTTTTGCAAGGAAAATAGGAAGAAATGATAACAAAAAAATACGAAATAATAATTTTGTTTGGAATTATTGTAGAAATATGCTAAAATATAGTTTGAATAAAATACCAAAGAAAAATATAAAGAAAGGTACTCGTAATAGCAAGATAAAGTTGAGGGAAAAAGTTTGATATGAGTAATAAACAGTTATACAGCATCCTGTTCATGGCAGTGTGGGCCGTTGTATGGCGCTATTTAAAAAAAGCGAGAAAGAGAAAGGAGCCCATCGCAGATACCTTTGTAAAAGTTTTAGGCTGGTCACTTGCAGCAATATCCAGTTATATCCTGATTCTTATAACCAACCGATACGTAATCGGCTCCTTTTTCTATAGCGTCAATTTTATATGTATGGACTGGATTTTATTTTCTTTGCTGATGTTCTCAAAGGAATATACATCAAAGGATTACAAGAAGAAAAGTTCTGGAATTACAGTTGGCAAGTGCATTCTGGTGGCGGATTCCGTCTCTTTGCTTTGCAATGTAATATTTGAGCATGCGCTTTCGTATAAGACAGTGTATGAAAAGGGTGAACTCTTTTTAATTTTAAAAGCAAAAACGCTGTATGAGGTTCATTTAGGCATCTGTTATGTAATGTGCATCCTGCTGTTTTGGAATCTGCTTCACAAGGCAGTGAAAAGTCCGGCCTTATACAAACGTAAGTACATAATATCTTTTTTGGATTTGTTTCTATTAGTGGCGATGAATGGAATATTCCTATTGTTTCAGCTGAAGGTGGATGTCTCAATCTTATTTTATTCCGTGGCAGGGGTCATCCTTTATAACAGTGTATTCACCTATCAGCCAAGGCATCTGCTGGTAGCAAGCATGAGCATGGCGATGAATGGAGTAAATCAGGCATTTTATATCTTTGATATGGAAGGGGAGTGCATGTGGCAGAATGAGGAGGCAGATCAGCTGTCCGGCAAGGGAAAGAATTTAGTAAGACTTTGTGAGGAGATGCAGATTCAGCTTGAAAGTCTGAGCGAAGACCAAACAAGGAAAAGGATCGAATGGGAACAGAATGAAAAGACAAGATATCTGGAAGTACAGTATTATGCCATGAGGGATGATAATGAACGATATCTAGGATGCTTTTTTATTTTCCATGATATCACGTCTGATGTAGAGCATTCTTTAAGGCAGGAATATCTAGCGAATTTCGATCAGTTTACCGGTATCTATAATAAGTATCATTTCTATGAAGAGGTTCAGAACGTACTAAAAATGGATGAGCAGGGGCAGTATGTGCTTATGGTATCCGATGTTGGCCAGATGAAGTTCGTGAATGATACGTTCGGGACCAAGACAGGAGATGAGATCATCAAAGCCATTGCGGACAGCATAAGGCGTAATGTTCCGGAAGGAGCCGTATATGGACGTCTGGAGAGCGATAAGTTTGCAGTGCTGATGAAAAAACAGGATTTTGATGAGACACGGTTTATGGAAAGCAGTGATAAGATCCTGAAACAAAAGAATAAGTTACTGCCGGTAAAACATTATCTTGGCATCTATGAGATTAAGGACCGGACGCTTCCTGTGGATCTGATGTGTGACCGTGCGATCATGGCCGTAAATACCATAAAGGGAAGTTACCATTGCACGATCGCTTATTATGATACCGAGTATCATAGCCGTATTAATTATGAAAGACAGATTATTGCGGATCTGCCACGGGCACTGGAAGAGGAGGAGTTTCAAATTTATCTCCAGCCGCAGATCAATCATGATACAAAGGAGATTGTAGGAGCAGAAGCACTGGTACGCTGGATTCATAAAAAGAAAGGAATGATTCCGCCATCCGACTTTATTCCGGTTTTTGAGAAGAACGGACTCATTGCAAAACTGGATGAGTATGTATGGGATAAAGCGTGTGCTATCCTAAAGGAATGGAAGCAAAAAGGAAGGGATAACTGGTCGATATCGGTGAATATCTCACCAAAGGATCTGTATTTTATGGATATCTATTCGGTGATAAAGGGCTTAGTAGAGAAACATCAGATCTCACCATCCGTTCTTAAGCTGGAACTGACCGAGACTTCATTTGTGAATGATGTCAAACAGCTGATCAGTCTGATCGCGGATCTTAAAGAACTCGGATTTAAGGTAGAGATGGATGACTTCGGAAGCGGATATTCCGCCCTTAATATTCTAAAGGATATTCCGGTGGATATTTTAAAGATGGATATGCGGTTCTTTGAATATACGGATAATGAGGATCGAAGCGCAAAGATTCTGTCTGCGGTCGTGGAAATGGCAAAGCGTTTAAAGATTCCGGTTATTGCAGAAGGTGTGGAAGATTTAAGACAGGCGGATTATCTTAGCAGCATCGGCTGTTCGGTGATTCAGGGATATCTGTATGCTAGGCCAATGCCGCTTGAGGAATTTGAACAATTTATTACGGAGTATCCGTATCGGGATATTTTAGCGTCATAAAGAAAAATAAAAGGAATGTCGAACTAAGAGAGCATATATTTGCTTTGTTCGACATTCCTTTTATTGTTTTTTAACAAAGATTCGATTTACAAGCAAAAATGCTGTGATAAAATAGAAAAAGATGAATGGAAATAAAAGTAAAAAGAATGTATTCAATAAGGAGAAGTTCTTGTTGGACCCTTATGCAAAGGCAGTGACTGGACAGAGCATATGGGGAGAAAGTAAGGATCAGAACAATATCTATAAGGCAAGAGTGGTCAGAGATGATTTTGACTGGGGGGATTTTATTCAGCCGCTGATTCCGATGGAGGATCTGGTGATTTATGAACTGCATGTGCGCGGATTTACGATGTTGGATGGGAGCATCACGGTAAAGAAGGGAACCTATGCGGCACTTATGGAGAAACTTCCATATCTTTTAAAGCTTGGCATAAATGCAGTGGAGTTAATGCCAAGCTTTGAATTTGATGAGATGATGGGAGCAAGGGATTACAATGGGAATACACTGATCGACTATTGGGGCTATAATACGGTCAGCTTCTTTTCACCGAATACCGGATATTGCGCCGAGAAGGAAGAGAACCGGGAAGGAAGGGAATTAAAGAAGTTAATCCGTACCTTTAATGAGAATGGGATTGAGGTTATTTTAGATGTAGTATTTAATCATACGGCAGAGGGAAATGAGTACGGGCCGTTCTTTTCCTTTAAAGGCATTGATAACAATATCTATTATATGCTGACACCGGACGGTCACTATTATAATTACAGCGGCTGTGGCAATACCTTAAACTGCAATCATCCAATCGTGTAGCAGATGATTTTAGAATGCCTTAGATACTGGGTGACCTATTATCGGGTGGATGGGTTCCGATTTGATTTAGCCTCTATTCTTGGGAGAAATGAAGACGGCTGCCCAATGAATAAGCCACCTTTGATTCAGAGTCTTGCTTTTGACCCGATTTTAGGAAAAGTAAAGCTGATCGCAGAGGCATGGGATGCAGGTGGATTATATCAAGTCGGAAGCTTCCCTTCCTGGAACCGGTTTAGCGAGTGGAACGGAAAATACCGAGATGATCTTAGAAAATTCTTAAAAGGGGATTCTGGGATGGCGAAGGTGGCTGCAGCAAGGATTACCGGCTCAGAGGACTTATATGACCCGAATATCCGGGGAAGGAATGCTTCCGTTAATTTCTTTACCTGTCATGATGGATTCACGTTATATGATCTGTATTCTTATAACGTGAAACACAATGAGGCGAATGGCTGGAACAATACCGATGGGGAAAGCAACAATCATAGCTGGAACTGCGGGGCAGAGGGAGAGACGGATAATACAGATATTCTAAGGCTTAGAAAGAGACTGATGCGCAATGCATTTGCTGTGCTGATGGCAAGCAGAGGCACACCGATGTTTTTGGCAGGAGATGAATTCTGTAATACGCAGTTCGGCAATAACAATGCGTACTGTCAGGATAATATCGTATCCTGGCTTGACTGGAATAGACTTGATCAGAACGCGGATATCTTCGCTTTCTTTCAGTATATGATTGCATTTCGAAAGGCACATATCGTGCTTCGAAAGAATACGAAGCCATGCTCTCTTGGTTTTCCATTTGTTAGCTACCATGGAATAAATCCATGGAATACAGATTATCAGCGGGAAGATCATTATATAGGGATTTTATATGCCGGAAGAGATGAGAAGGATCAAAAGGATGATATCGTATATGTGGCTGTAAATACCTATTGGGAGGCACAAAGCGTGATTTTGCCGCAGATTCCGGAAAGCAGGCAATGGAAAAAGGCAGTGGATACCTTTAAAATGGATGGAAAGACAGAGTACAGCCCCGAGGAAAAAGATAGCGTTTTCAATAATCAGACACTACTGCAGCCAAGAAGTGTGCAGATACTGGTTGTAGAATAGTAAGAAAAACCGATATTTATGCAAAAATAATAATTATAAAATGAGAATACATATGAAGTATCAAAAGATTATCAGTGGCATTTCGCTACCATCGGATCCGCACAGCAGACCAATGTTATGATCTCTTATGCATCTTCTGATGAAAGTGTAGCAACCGTATCAAAGGACGGCATGGTGAAAGCAGTGTTAACCGCTAAGTATGGCAACAGCACAGCAACAAAAGAGATCACCGTAAAATAGTGCAATATTAGAGGTCTAAAGAAAAGGTGGCGCCGCGCTCTCTTAGTGCGATGCCACCTTTTCTTTAGATCTCTTTTTATAAAAATAGGTGTATGGATTTTTGCATTTTTTGGTATCGTTATAAAAAAGGAAGAAAAAAAGCAGGCTATTCAATCAGCATAGAAAGAATAAAAGTGTACGATTATCATAAAGAAAATGGAAATGACATCCAAGTGACATAATAGAGAACCAAAATATAAGTGTAGCGATTGACTGGTTTTTGGGAAGGAAAGGGAAGATCATGAAGAAGCATTATCGTTTGTACCTGATGACAGCAATACTTTTTGCGGCAGCTTTTTTATTCGGAAGCATGCCAAAACAGACAGGGGCAGCAGAACGTAAGACGTATGATGTAAGCAAAGGAAATGTAGTATTTAGCAAAAGAATGGTATCAGTATGGGGAAAAGGCAGTTATTGATCGATTTATCACGGATTATAGTTTTGTGGAGGAAACAGAGAAATATGAGAAAATAGACAATGGATTTACTTATGATCATGATGCGGGGAAAGTGACGGGAAGTGCGATCAATAAGGATCACCTGTACGGAGGCAGTTACGAAGAAACAGGCAAGGCAACGGACAAGGAGATTCTTGCAATTTCATTTGGAAGATGTTAAAAGCGGTTTCAGACGGCATTACAAAGCTAAAAATATTTGTAACATACTGGGAAATATGATACAATTACTTAAATTAAAGATATTTTAATAAGCAAAGAGGCAGAGCGGAAGGAGATATATCAGCTGTTTCAACAAAATACATCTTTATGAAAGAAGGGATTTTGTGGAAGTCAGAAAGGCAAGTCTGCGAGACGAAAAAGAACTGATTGCATTACGAATTGAGTACCTGGAAGAAGAAAAGCAAGTAGAAGACAGGATATGCATGCATCTAAAAAGGATGCTTCCTCTTTATTTTTATGAACATTTGAATCGGGATCTATTTATCTATCTGGCTTGTGAGAAGGAGAAGATTATGGGGGCGGTATTCCTGCAGATTGGATACAGGCCAAACAGTGATTCATTTCCAAACGGAAAGATCGGCACGGTGCTGAATGTTTATGTAAGAAAAGAGTACCGCAGGAAGAACATTGCGACTAAGATGATGGAATTCATGATACAGGATGCGAAGTCAAGAAAACTAGACTGTCTGGAATTAAAAGCAACCCGTATGGGAGAAGAGATGTATCGGAAAATTGGATTTGAAGAAGAAGCAGAACCTTATTTACGAATGAAGTATTTACTGAATTAAAGTCTTAATAACTTAAGCTTTGCAGTTTGTTTTGGGCCGGAAGCCTGCTGAATCAGCAAGCGGATTCGCTTGTCATGAATTAGACATTCTCATAGGCACAAAGCCAGATCCTATGAACGCAATACCTGAAAGCACCAGTGGGAGAGTCAAAAACCAACTGTGAAGTTTAAGCAAATAATAAAATAGAATTAACAGGGGTTTGTTTATATGAATACATTAGAAGAAAGAATTATGGAGACAATCGAGCAGGAGGTCGTATTGGAAGCGGCTGAATTTACAGAGGAGTATCTGGAGAGCCTGCGTTGTGAAAAAGCAGAGTTTGAAGGCGTGAAGTTTAGAAACTGTCGGTTTGAGAATTGTGATTTTTCAAAAGCCTCTTTTATAAAATGTGAGTTTGATAACTGTGACTTTTCCAATTGTGCGTTTAAAGAGTCTTATTGGAAAGAGACAACGATTGGAAATTGCAAGGCACAGGGATCTGTCTTTGCCAATGCGATATTCCGCAATTGCAAAGCTACACAGTCAAACTTTGATTATTCCAATTTCAATCATGTGCTTTTTGAGAGTGTGACAATGACGGAGACATCTTTTGTCAGTGCATTTTTATCGGAGATGAAGATGAAGAAGGTGATATTCGAGCAGAATAAATTCGATTCTACCGATTTCTTTAAGACACCATTAAAGGGAGTTGATTTCTCCAGCTGTGAACTGCAGGGAATTTTGCTGTCAGACGATTTCAGGGAAGTCAAAGGGGCAAAGTTTAATGCGCTGCAGGCTGTTGAAATCGCAAAGTTGCTGGGCGTTGTCATTGTATAAAGGGGAAAGAGTATGAAAACGTATGACGCAGTTAGTTTTGATTTATTTCAGACACTTGTAGATGTGAATCAAAGAATACCGCAGATTTGGAAGCATATTTTAAAAGAAGATTATACCGAGAAGAAAGCATATGAGGGAGCTACGGCAGTGGTGTCAAGCTTTCCTGACGCGTATAAGCAGGCAGTTGGAGAACGGTTTCTTAATATGGAGGAAGTGTATCGTATCTGTGCTGCACAGGCAGCAGAAAAGCTGTCTCTTCATACATCGGCAGAACAGATGGCGTATGCGATTATGTACGAACATGGATTTTCTCCCTTTTTTGAAGAAGTTTTAGAAGTATTACAGGAAGTGAAACAAAAGCTTCCTGTTTTTATCTGTTCGGATGCAAGCCATCTGATGGCGGACCCTATTGTGGAGCAGTTAGATTTATCCGGCGTATACATATCCGATGATCTTATGTATTACAAAGGGGATGAGAAAGGCCGTTTTTTCGAAACGGTATTATTGGAAACAAAGATTGATCGAAAGAAGATACTTCATATCGGGGATAGTATGGCAGATATCGAAGGAGCAAAGAGAAGCGGCATGGATGCCTGTTTGATTCATCGTTCAAAGAATCGGGTGGTTTGTACTGTAAAACCGGATTATCAGATTACAAACATGCATGAGTTACTTTCCATTCTCAAAAATTAGAGAGGAGCAGAAAAAACATGATAAATCAACCTAACGTAGAAGTACGGGAAACAAAAGAAGAGAATCTGGAGCAGATTCAGGCACTATGGAATGATGGGGATGTGATGAAGTTTGTAGGATTCCCGGATGGTCTTAAGGAAACAAGAGAAGGCATGGAAAAATGGTATTCCTCGATAAAAAAAAGCAGGCCGCGATGCAATCATTATTCGGTCTTTGCAGATGGGATTGGGTATTGTGGCGAGACATTCTATTGTATTGATGAGGAGCATGAAAATCATGCTTCCTTAGATATTAAGCTGTTTTCAAAAGCAAGAGGAAAAGGAATTGCCGTGGCAGCCCTATCCTATGCGATTGAGCAGGCATTTTTAAATGGGGCTAAAGCAGTGTGGGTAGATCCGAATCCGGCAAATGAAAAGGCGTTGGCATTATATAATCGGCTGGGATTCATAAGGAAGGAAATGCCGGATTACCTAAAAGAAGAGGATATGGATTTCTGCCCGGTATATATGGAATTAGCAAAAGAACAGTGGAAAACTATTATAAAGGAGAAAAAGAAATCATGATTACAATACGTTCTTTAACAAAAGAAGATTTGAGCTATATTCAGGATATCGATTTTATGGTATGGCTTTCAATCAGTTACAACAAGGCAGTGATGAAAGAGCAGGCAGTTGCCGCTGTAGATGAAGAGGGCACAGTCTGTGGAGCTGCTGCTTTTACTCGTTCTGCAACGTGGTATTATTTGGATGGGGAAAAGAAACCCGAATTTGGAACTGTTACAAAGGATTGCGAATACAAACTGGATGTTTTATATGGCGTGATGGAGGAACATCCGAAACAGGAGGAAATTCAAAAAGCATTGTTTGACAGCTTAAAGAAAAAACTCAGCGAATTAAAACAAGTACACCCTGGACAGAAGTTATCCATACGGTGTTTTGCAGAAGATAACGACCATGATGAAATTGATTTTCTTCTTAGAAATGGGTTCATTGTAAAGGGAATGATGCCAGTTCTTTCTTATGATCTGACAGGGGATATTGCAATACCAAAGATTCCGGAAAATATCAGAATTGGTCTCCATTCTTTTAAGGAAGACGGCATGGATCAATATCTAAAAGCAAATGCGGCAGGATTTATTGCACAGGATAGTGAGGATGAGATGAGATTTCGTCTTGGTGGTGAAACAACAGCAGTAATATGCGCCTATGATAAAGATGAGGTAGTATCTTCAGTTACCGTATGGGAGATTGGAAATGGAAGAAGTGCCACGGAGAATATATTCACGGTTCCGGACTATCAAAGAAAGGGAATCGGAACTGCAGTGGTTTTATCTGCGTTGAAATTATTAAAGGACAGGGGAGAAAGGGAAGCAACGCTGTCGGTAGTAGGCGATAATAAGAATGCAATTGCTTTTTATGAAGGCTTGGGATATCACTACAAATATGGACTGTTGGAAATGTGTTTTGAATAAAAGCATATCCCTTGATATGCGAAGCTGCCTTTAATGTGAGAAATGAGACGTCTGCTTTGAAAAGGAAAGTCGTGTGTAAAAGATGAGGTGGTTATGAGGACAGAGAACGAACTGAAACGATTATTAAATGACCGATATGGAATGGAATTAAAAGAAGCGATTAAGTCACAGATCGGGGCTGGATTGGATACTTACTTTATAACATGCGATAGCGGAAAATATGTTATAAAGTTTCCGAGTATAAGTTCCATGAATAATCCTGAGACAGAGCCACCACTATGCGAGTTTTTAAGGAAAAAGGGAATTCATGTGTCCGAATTTATCCGAAATAAAGAAGGTGAATTTTTATCACAGGATACCACAGGACGTATGTTTCATCTGCAGCGGTTTGTAGAAGGAAAGGTATATGAATTAAATACTGCACCGGAATGGGTGATGCGAGAATCTGCAAGTACGTTAGGTAAGATCCACACGGCACTGATGGAATATCACGGCCTTCCGGAAGGGATTGGACAAAATTTTTTTCACTTTATGACGCCGGAACGGGCACAAAAGTCCTATATGGCCACATTAGAAAAGGCAAGACAGAAAAAGGATGCGAAAATAGAGGAAGATTTAATATATCGTCTTCAATTTCTAAAGCATTTTCCGGAACAGCATTTTGACTTGAATCAGCTAAGCATGCGAAGCACCCATGGAGATTATTTTATCAGTCAGCTGATCTGCGGTGAGAACAGTATTCATGCGGTGATTGACTGGACGATGGCATGCATGCACCCGGCGGTATGGGAAATCATCCGCTCCTTTGTCTATGGAGATTCGGATTGCAGGAATGGTGAAATTGTGATTCCAAAGTTCATAGCTTATGTGAAGGAGTATCTAAAGTATGCAACCCTTACGCATTATGACTTGATTACAATGCCAAGGCTGTTTTGTTATCAGATTGCGGTATGTGATTACTATAATCAGTATTACGAGTCTGTGGCAGATAATCGGGAGATTTATCTTGGACAGGCTGTATTTTCAACAAAGCTGATGCGATGGTTTGAAGCACATATGGAAGAGCTTGTGGAGGAAATGAAGAAGCTCTAGCAGAAAATAAAGAAATTTTACTAAGAAATGAAAAGACTTTAGAAGAAAACAAAGAAGCGGAGGCAAGAATAGGAATAGGAATAGAAGTGGGAATATAAATAGGAATAGAAGCGGAAACAGGAGCAGAAACAGAAATAAAAACAGGGGGAAAGACAAATGGTAATCGTAATTGGAGGGGCTAGCTGCAGCGGCAAGACGACGATGGCACAAAGGTTATTGGAGAAGTACCAGATTCCGTATCTCTCTATTGATCATATTAAGATGGGGATTATCCGCTCCAATCCCGCTTGTGGATTTCGGGCAGAAGATTCGGAGGATAAGGTAACAAGCTATATGTGGCCGATTGTTCGTGAAATTATAAAGACCAATATTGAAAATGATCAGAATATCATAATTGAGGGCTGTTACCTGCCAGCCGATCAGGTTTGTGGATTTGAGGAAGAGTATCAGAAGTTTATTATTCCATTTTATATTGGATTTTCAGATTCGTATATTGAGCAGCATCTGGATGACGGGATAATCGGACACCGAAGTGAAACAGAGTATAAGAGCCTGGATGATTACAATATGGATAGGGAGGCAGTCAAAAAGGCAAACCATATTCAAAAGGAGAGATGTAAAAGATATAATCAGGCATTCTTTGAAATCGATACAGATTACAACAAAGATTTAGAGAAGGCATATGAATGGCTGGATGGTGAGATTCGTGAAAAAAAAGCACTTTCCTATAATGGAAAGCAGGAGTATGAGATACGACCTATCATGCCAGAAGAATATGGCGTATTAGAAGACTTTTTATATGAGGCCATTTTTCAAAGAGAAGGAGAAGAAAAGCTTCCGAGAGATATCGTAAAGAATCCGGAGTTAAGGGTATATACGGATGATTTCGGTAAGAAGACGGACTGCGGTCTGGTGGCGGTGGCAGATGGGCATATTATCGGTGCGGTTTGGACAAGAATCATTGCTGGATACGGTTCTGTAGATGATCAGACACCGGAGTTTGCAATTTCCCTCTATCCGAAATATCGTGGCAAGGGCATTGGAACTGCACTGATGAAAAAGATGGTTGAAATACTGAAAGAGAAGGGATATGAAAAGGCATCCCTTGCTGTGCAAAAAGACAATTATGCACTTCGAATGTATCAGAAGGTGGGATTTCAGACAATTAGAGACACGGATGAGGAATATATTATGATTTGTCAGCTGAATGAAAAATAGCAGAAAGGCGGGCATGTTATGGAGATTCGGGAAGTGACAAAGAAAGAGCGTTCACAGGCTTTTGAGCTTGCATGGACAGTTTTTCAGAAGTTTGAGGCACCGGAATATAGTGAGGAGGGAATTGAAACATTTCGAAAGTGCCTGAAAGATCCGGCATTTGTGGATCAGATGAAGGTCTATGGAGCATTTTTAGAAAAGGAACTGGCAGGGGTATTGGCAACAAGAAAGGAAGGAAATCATATCGCCTTGTTTTTTGTTAAGGAACAGTACCATAGGCAGGGAATCGAAAGAAAATTATTTGAAAAGGCATGCGAGGATAATAAGACCGGAAAGCTTACAGTAAATGCAGCACCTTATGCGGTGGAAGTATATCATCATCTTGGATTTCGTGATCTGGACGTGGAGCAGTTAGAGGATGGCATCCGATATACGCCCATGGCATATGAGTACATAAAAAATGGGGAATAGGAGAATGGAAAAACAGGGATACTAGATAATTATGAGCAGGGAGGTGGCAGAAATGAAGATAAAAGGAGCATTTATGGTTCCGCATCCGCCGATTATCATACCGGAGATTGGAAAAGGACAGGAGAAAGAGATCCAGACAACGATTGATGGATACAAAAGGGCAGCAAAAGAGATTGTAACATGCAGCCCGGATACGATTGTTTTAGTATCCCCGCACAGCATTATGTATGCAGATTATTTTCATATTTCCCCTGGAAAATGGGCAAATGGGGACTTGGGAAAGTTTCGGGCTCCACAGGTAGCAATTACCGTGGACTACGATGAGGAACTGGCAGCAGAGATTGGAAAAGAGGCAAAAGAAAAAGGGATTGCAGCCGGAACATTAGGAGAGCGTGATCCAAGGCTGGATCATGGCTCGCTTGTGCCGCTTTACTTTATCAAGGAGGCATATGGAGGAAAGATCCCATGCAAAATCATACGAATCGGCCTATCCGGATTTTCATTTGCAGAACATTATAAATTGGGGATGGTCATTCAAAAAGCAGCAGAGAGACTGCACCGCAATACAGTATTTGTGGCAAGTGGGGATATGTCCCACCGACTGAAAGAGGACGGACCATATGGTTTTAAAAAGGAAGGTCCGGAATATGATGCAAAATTAATGACATGGATGGAGAAGGCAGATTTTCTTCCTCTCCTTACAGCGGATGAGCAGTTTTGTGAAATCGCAGGAGAGTGTGGACATCGCTCCTTATGCATGATGGCAGGAGCGCTTGATGGATATGCTGTGAATACGGAAAGAATTTCTTATGAAGGACCGTTTGGAGTTGGATATGGAATATGCAGTTTTTATCCGGAGAAACCGGATGAGAGCAGACATTTTCTAAAAGAGGCTGAAGAAGAAAAAAGAAGAAAGTTAGAAGAGCGAAAAGCAAATGAGGATGCATATGTAAAGCTGGCAAGACTTGCATTGGAAACGTATATCACGGAAGGAAAGAAACTAAAGGTAAGCGAAGTTTCGATTAACTTGCCGGATGAGATGATAAAGAAACAGGCAGGCACTTTTGTATCTTTAAAGAAGGATGGAAGCCTTCGTGGATGTATCGGCACGATTGCCGCGACGAAATCATGCATCGCAGAAGAGATTATTGATAATGCGATCAAGGCTGCAGTAAGTGATCCAAGATTTAGTCCGGTAGAAAAGGATGAACTCCAAAGTCTTGTTTACAGTGTGGATGTATTGGGGGAAGCCGAGAAAATTTCATCAAAAGACGAGCTTGATGTGAAGCGGTATGGCGTGATTGTGACGAAGGGCTATAGACGGGGGCTGCTCCTTCCAAACCTGGATGGCATTGATACGGTGGAAGAACAGATTCGTATTGCAAAGCAGAAAGCCGGAATAGAGGAAGAGGAAACCGTAGAGATGGAACGATTTGAAGTAGTAAGACATTACTAAGGCATGGAAAATGGATTCTCTAAATAAGCATGAAGGAATAAGATAGGGGGTGCACCTTATGGCAGAAGAAATGATATGTAGGGTATGTATGCACCAATGCCATTTGAAAGAAGGACAGATTGGAAGATGCAGGGTTAGAAAGAATGAGAATGGGAGAAGTATCTCTATTAACTACGGAAAGATTACCAGTCTTGCGTTGGACCCGATTGAAAAAAAGCCACTTCGCTGTTTTTATCCGGGAAGCATGATTCTTTCTGTCGGCAGTTTCGGATGCAATCTGGACTGCCCGTTCTGTCAAAATAACTCCATTGCCATGGCAGGAGAAGGTCAGACAGAGTATATAACAATATCTCCTGAACAGCTGGCAAAAGAGGCGGTACGGCTAAAAGAAGATGGGAATATCGGGGTGGCATTTACCTATAATGAGCCGCTTGTCGGATATGAGTTCGTACGGGATACTGCCATTTTGGTTCATAACTATGATATGAAGAATGTAGTAGTGACAAATGGATCCATCAGTGAGGAGGCGGCAAAGGAATTTCTTCCGTACATTGATGCGTATAACATTGATTTAAAGGGATTCACTGATGAGTACTATAAAATGTTAGGTGGAAATCTTACCTATGTTAAAGAATTTATCAAGCTTGCGGCAAAGCATTCCCATGTGGAGTTAACTACGCTTATTGTACCGGGAGAAAACGATACCATAGAGGAAATCGAGGCGTTGTCAGAGTGGGTGGCTGGTGTGAATCCCGATATACCGCTTCATATTACAAGATTTTTCCCAAGACGAAAGATGAAAGAAAAGATGCCAACGGATATTGGAAAGCTTTATGAATTACAAAGAACGGCACAGAAGCATTTGAAACATGTATTTGTTGGGAATGTATAAGGTGGAGAAAAGGAAGTAAGTGAAAGAAGCAGTCAAGAAAAAGGGAAAGAGAAAAAAGCAAGAAAAAAGGAAAGAGAAGAAGCAAGAATAGATTGGATTAGAAACTGATAGAAGCACAGAGACGGTTTTGATTCGGTGGATTGGGGCTATCTCTGACGGATGAAAATAAGAGGGGAAGGAATATGGCGAGAAATAGAATATTCCTTTCCCTTTGTTTTGTTAAAAAAGTTAGTATATCAATAAAACAACTGGAAAAATAAGGGGCGTTGTGATATGCTGAATTTAGTTGCTTTACATTAGAAATACAAGTTGAATGAACGGATAACGGACATAAGATTTTAGCTTACCCAACAGTCAGACACCCTAAAAGCAGATGGATAAAAAGCATATCGTAAAATTAAAGGAGGATTTTACATGACCAGTATTGTAAAGACGTATAAGCAGTCAGTACCAAAGATGCGGTTTATTGGAAAGAAATACGGAAATGAAGATCGTGTAGATGGAATGTACGGATACCATTGGGGAAAATGGTTTGAGAATGGTTGGTTTGAACGAATAGAAGAAGCTGCGGGCAAGCATAAAGAACTATATCAGGATGGCGATGCATATATCGGGCTGATGAAATCTGCAGAAGGACAACCCTTTGAATACTGGATTGGCATGTTTGTAAGTCCGGATATCCAGGCACCGGATGGATTTGAGTATCTGGATTTTGAAGAAGGAAATCTAGGCGTGAGCTGGATAAAAGGACCGGAGAGTGAAGTTTACTGTAAAGAAGAGGAATGCATGAATAAGATGACAGAACAGGGAATGGAGCTTACGTCTGACGGAAAGGCAGGAAATCCGCTTTGGTTTTTTGAACGTTATAGCTGTCCTCGATTTACAACACCGGATATAAACGGCGATATTATACTGGATATCTGTACATTTGTTAAATAAGAATTGTAGATTGCAAGGTTTGAAAGGAAAGGAAGTGATAAAGATAAAGCTTCATGATTCTATTATCAAGCACTATTTGAAGGATGTATATTTTATTACCGGAACTGCATATGCCAGCAAATCAACGATGGCTGCAATGTTAGCAGAAGAATACGATCTGATTCTCTGCGGTGAGAACTATCATCTTAGGGTGACAGAACAGATGGCAAAACCGGAAGAGTTTCCGAATCTCTGTTATTTTCAGACCATGTCCGGTTGGAAAGAATTCTTAAACCGTGCACCGGAAGAATATGAACGATGGATTTATGATGCAGCAGAGGAAGCGGCAGAGTTTGAGATAGCGGAACTGATTCATCTTTCCGGAGGTAGGAAAGTGATCGTGGATACGAATATCCCTCTTCCTATTTTACATAAAATAGCGGATTATCATCAGGTTGCAGTTATGCTTTCTCCACAGTCCATGTCGGTAGAGCATTTTTTTGACCGCAAAGATCCGGAAAAACTGTTCTTAAAAGAACAGATTGCAAAATGTGAGGATCCAGAAAAGACAATGAAAAACTATTTGGCGGGCATTGCAAAGATCAATAGTAAGGAACATTATGCGGAGTATGAAAATAGTGGTTTCTTCACATTGGTCCGAGAAGATGTGAAGAAAGATACAAAGCGGGAGACGATGGAAAAATTAGCAGAACATTTTGGATTGAAACGATAGGAAGGATTAGAACGAATTCAGATTTTTATTAGAAGTAAAAAGGCATCATACTTAGAAAGTACGGGGCCTTTTTTCTATATAATTCAATATTTGAAACAAAAATACAGGGAGTATTTTTATATCATAGAATCCGGAGCATATGCCAAACTATTAAATGTAGTGATGAAAGGAAGGTTTGGCTATGATGAAAGTTTTTAGATGTAATAATGAAGGAATTGTGATTCCGGTTACCAAATGCTTTACTGATGAGTTTTCGTTTGAAGGCGTTCATGAGATTACCCCGAATACCACTCCGGCAGCACCTGAAAAGCATATGCCGGTCGTTTCAATAAGCGGTGATACCGTTACCGTTAATGTTGGAAGCGTATCTCATCCAATGTCAGAGGAACACTCCATCACGACTGTGATTTTAGAAACACAGAATGGAGGACAGTATCATTATCTTCCACACGATGGAGATCCCGTGGTTCATTTTAAGCTTGCAAATGGTGAGAAGCCACTTGCAGCATATGCATACTGCAATCTGCATGGATTATGGAAAGTAGATATTGATTAATCAAGTAAAGATGGTGCAGTGAAATAAGCCGCAATTACTTATTTTACTGTAATGAGACGATAAAAAAGAAAGCAGGTGGATTACTATGCCAAAAGACAGTCAACCGGATAACAAACAGGCAAGAAAAGAAAAGGCAAATGGCCAGACTCCAATCACCGAAGAAAATCATCAGAAGAATCCCAATGCGAAGAGAAAATCCATTCCGCATAATGATGTCTGATTAAATAAGTTGCCCCACTAAAAGCCTATGGATCCCGTAACATTGGAATAACACAATGTTGCAGGATCCATAGGCTTTTAGTAGGGCAGTTTTTTCGCATATTTTCAATGTAATGATACATACTAAGCGAAAATGATAATATGAGGTGATTACGATGGGTAATAATATGGATTTAGAATATCCGATGTTCTGTTACCAGTGTGAACAGACAGCAAATGGAAAAGGATGTACCAAGATTGGGGTATGCGGTAAGACACCGGAGATCGCGAATCTTCAGGATCTTTTAATCTATCAGATTAAAGGAATTAGTTGCTATGCGAAAGAGATTGTAGAAAGAGGACAGAATGTAGACAAGTCCATTGTCAGTTTTGTGGAGAATGTATTATTTACCACTCTTACCAATGTTAACTTTGATGCAGATGTTCATGTGGCATTGTTAAGACAGTCCCAGAAGATCAAGGAGGAGTTAAGAAATACAGTAGGGGAAATTAAGAATCATACAGCCCATGCTACTTACAATCTGCCAGAAACAAAGGCAGAGATGTTACAGGATGCTCCATTGGCAGGCATTATGTACGATCAGGAGCTGGACCCGGATATTCGTTCTTTAAGACAGACAATCATATACGGTTTAAAAGGTATCAGCGCTTATGGCCATCAGGCAAGAGAACTGGGCTATTACAGCGATCAGGTGGATAATTTCTACATTCTTGCGCTAGAGGCGGTTACGGATGATAATCTTTCGGTAGAAGATCTGATCCGGTGGACGATGCGTACCGGTGAGAATGCAATCGAGGTTATGAAGAAGTTAGATGAGGCCAATACAGAAACGTATAAGAATCCTTCCCCTCATAAAGTCAATGTGCATATTAAAAAAGGCCCATTTATTATTGTTTCCGGTCATGACTTAAAGGATCTGGAGATGCTTTTAGAGCAGACAAAAGGAAAAGGAATTAATATCTATACCCATGGCGAGATGATTCCATGTCACGGTTATCCTGGATTAAAGAAATATCCACATCTTGTCGGCAATTACGGTGGTGCATGGCAGGATCAGCAGAAGGAATTTGATAATATTCCAGGATGTATTCTGATGACGACAAACTGTCTGATGCGTCCGAGAGATTCCTATAAGGACCGAATTTACAGCACAAATGTAGTTGGCTGGGACGGCGTAAAGCATATCGGAAAGAATGAAAAGGGAGAGAAGGATTTTAGTGAGATCATTAATCAAGCTCTTGAATTAGGCGGCTTTAAGGAAGATGAGGAACCACATGAGATTTTAGTCGGATTTGGTCATCATGCAACATTAAGTCATGCAGAGCAAATTGTAAATGCAGTAAGAAGTGGAGAGATTCGTCATTTCTTCTTAATTGGCGGCTGCGATGGTGCAAGACCGGGAAGAAACTATTATACAGAGTTTGCAAAATTAGTACCTCAAGACTGTGTCATCCTGACATTGGCATGTGGAAAATATCGTTTTAACAAATTAGAGTTTGGAGAAGTAGCAGGGCTTCCAAGACTTCTCGATGTGGGACAGTGTAATGACGTTTATTCCGCAGTTAGAATCGCCACTGCATTAGCAGATGCATTCGAGACCGATGTGAACGGTCTTCCGCTTACGATGATTGTATCCTGGTATGAGCAGAAAGCGGTTGCCGATCTTTTGGCACTATTATCTCTTGGTGTTAAGAATATTTATCTTGGACCTGAACTGCCAGCTTTCTTTAGTCCAAATGTATTGCAGTATCTGGTGGATACCTTTGATCTGCATCGAATCAGCACACCTCAGGATGATATTAAGACATGCTTAAGACAGAATTTATAAGTGTGTAAATTTACGAGCAAAAAATAGATGGATAATAAAAACTTGAGAATAAGCAGATAAGAGACGGACAAACCTGAAATCTAAGAGTTGTTTCATTCAATATACAGTTGTAGTATGGCTTGCTTTAAACGATTGTCATGCTAAAAAGATAACGATATTTATGCATGGAATATCGTTATTTTTTTGTGCCATAGGATTGACAGACAAGGAAATAAAACGAAAGGATGAAGGAGGAGTATGATTGCACTGGCAGTTGGAACCGCTGTCGGGATGAATACTTATATTGCAAGGCTGAACGGATTAAAAAAAGAGAAAGAAGCGGATGTGATCGCAATTGGGACATGGAGATTTCGCTTTATCGGAATCAGTTTTCTTCCGATGGTTCCTTCGCTTATATTCCTGGTTTTCTTTCAGGCATTAGGGCAGATTTTATTACCAATTATACTGTGCAAAAGTGCTATAATGTGGTTAGAAGTTTTACAGATAAAGGAGAATGGATAGCATGATGTTTACATTAATCAGACAGGCCCATGTTTATGCGCCAAAGGACCTTGGAATTAAGGATGTTTTAATCTGCAATGATAAGATTATCGCGGTGGAAGATTCTGTTACTTTAGATTTTAGTTGGGACGAGCAGATTACAACAATCGATGGAACCCTAAAATATCTGGTGCCCGGATTTATCGATCAGCATGTACATATTATTGGAGGCGGCGGAGAAGACGGATTTGCAAGCCTGATTCCAGAGATTCAGATGACGGACTGTATTAAGGCAGGTGTTACGACCGTGGTTGGATTATTAGGGACCGATTCCAATGCCAAAAGCATTCCGGCGCTTGTGGCAAAGACAAAGGCACTAAAGGAACAGGGAATATCAGCATTCTGCCTGACGGGTTCCTATGCCTATCCAAGCACGACGCTTACTGGATCCGTATCAAAGGATATCGCATTTGTGGAAGAAATAATAGGTGTTAAGATTGCCATCAGTGATCACCGGTCTTCCAATGTAAGCAAAGAAGAGTTAGCCCGTCTTGCGACCCAGGCACGGACCGCGGGTCTTTTGGCAGGAAAACCGGGAGTGGTGCATATGCATACCGGAAGAGGAAAGATCGGATACCGGGATGTATTGGAGATTGTAAAAGAAACGGACATCCCAGTTAGCCAGTTTCGTCCAACCCATGCAGGAACCCAGTTAGAGAGCGCATTCGCATTTGCAGAAGCCGGAGGAATGCTGGATTTTACAAGTGGCAATGATACAAAAAGGACGGCACAATTGTTAGCAGAGGTGTTAAAGCAAGTGCAGTCGGACCGGGTCACATTAAGTTCCGATTCCAACGGAAGTTTTCCGATCTGGAACGATAAGGCAGAAGTAATTGGGATGGGGATCGGAAAGATGACGACACTTTATCAGACAATAAGAGATCTGATCCAGATTGAAAAAGTCCCGATAGAAACAGCACTTACCCTGATTACGAAAAATGTTGCAAAAGGGTTGATGCAGTATCCGAAGAAAGGATGCATCGCAAGAGGAAGCGATGCGGATTTGGTGTTATTAGATCAGGCACTTACAATTGATTCTGTTATTGCAAAAGGAGTTTGCATGATGAGGGAAAAGCAGATGCTGGCAAAGGACTACTATAACAATCTGTCACGTGAATGAAATTAAACTACAGGTTCAATGACAGCGGCATGGATTTCCATTATACTAATTACAGGCTTTTGAAAATGGGAAGAAGAAATCAGAACGGAAAAATAAAGAGAAAAGGGAGGCAGAGGAATGACAAAAGTATTGACATCTGCAGCAGCAAATAAATGGATTAAAACATTAGAGGATGAAAAGTCCTATTACTTATCTTGTGAAGCCATTTCCAGTGTTTATACCCTGGCAGAAGGCGAGGAAGAAGAAAAACCGGAATATGATTATAAAGCAACCAGAGATGCCGTGGAAAAGATCAATGAGACAATCCGAAAAATCCGCCATGCGGTGAATGTGTTTAATACAACAACACTTCTGCCTTCTTTAGGCATTACAATCGATGAGGCACTTGTGAAGATGGCACAGCTGAATGCGAGAAAACAAACACTTGATATGATGAGAAAGCGTCTTCCAAAAGACAGAGTCAATTCCTTTATGAATAGAACTAAGGCAATTGTCGAATATCAGTATACCAATTATGAAATCGGGGAAGTGAATGAAGATTACAAGAGACTCAGTCAGGAAATCGTGGATATTCAGCTGGCTCTTGATATCTGCAATCAGACACAGACATTTGAAATCGAAATGGAAGAATAGAATAAGGAATTGATAGAAAACAGATTACAAGGAATCCTTCCTTGCAGTCACTGTCTGCTTCATTTATTACTGTACAAGCAGTGTTATTGTTATTGGTAAGTTTAGGGACTGGATTATTTCGTTATTTATTATTTGTTATGGTTTAAGGTTAATTTACTGAGAATAATTGTAGTTCTTCTTTGCAAAAGGATTTCAAAAGAAATACTTTTACAGAGAGAATAAAATCAAAAACAGGCAGTGGCCGCTAAAAACTTAATGAGAGTGGAAGTATCGGTTTCAGACTCTTAAAGCTATCCGAAATCTGTGGCTGTGAAGTCACAGTATTTTAACTTGTATTATTATGGAAAATACGTTATACTAAAAAATATTCAAATAACCAAAGTACTTTTGGAGGTAGCTTAATGGAAACAGCTTTTCCTACTGTAGATTTAAAAGCAACTGGAGCGAATATTGTACGTTTAAGAAAGCAGCAGGGACTTTCGGTAAAGGAAGTTCAGATGTATTTCGGCTTTGAACAGCCACAGGCGATTTACAAATGGCAGAGGGGCGAATGCTTGCCATCGGTTGATAATTTATTTGCACTCAGCAGACTGCTGCATACACCAATTGATACAATCCTGGTCGGAAACGATCGGGACTTTTTTATTTTACGGAGATTTTATTGGAATATATGCAGAGTGTATTGGTTTTAGAAAAGAAGCAATTAGGATTTGCAGAAATGGGTACATATTACAAAAAGAATCGTAAGGGGAGATTCGTTAAAAAAGCAAACGTAATACCAATGTAAAGTCTAAAAAATAGGAATTAAGTTAAAATATGGAATATGGTGTTTGCAAATAACGGAAGAAGAGCTATTATGTAAAAAAAATAAAAAGCACAGTGGGGGACATATGAATCTAAGGCAGATTGCCCGTGCAGGCATGAAAGGGAGAAGAAAAGATGCGTTTTTACTGAATTTTGTAATTACCTTATCCTTTTTATTTATCGTTATTTCTGTTGTCTTTCACGCCAGCTCGGAGCATACAAAACAGACAGAGCGGATTAAGATATTCGGAGAATGGGATACAGCATTTTTCATGACAGGGAAGGAAATAGTTTCGGATTTAAAAGAGAATGAGGATGTAAAGTCGCTTGGGGTGAGCCGGATTCTTGGAACATCGGAGAAGTTCGGAACCGTAGGTACATTTGATGAATCGCTCCTTTCACTCGCGCATTTTTCCATGTATGAAGGCAGAATGCCGGAAAATGAAAACGAGATTGCAGTGGAGCTTGGACAGCTTAGTTATCTGGGAGATGTTAAAGTCGGTGACATGATATCGGTGGAGTTTGCAACAGAACTGATCAGCAATACGGAGGAAAATTCAAGGAAGGAACAGTTAGGCCGTCTTTACAAGGAGTATCCGGATTATATGGAGAATTACATGAAATTTTGCAAAAATCCAGAGGATGAGAGCCTGACAGAGGAAGACCGAGAGTTATTTTATAATAATATAGGGGTTATTGATTTTGAGTACATAGAACGAGCATTTGAAATGTATGATACGATCAAATTACGGATGATCACAAATTATTATCTGGGCGCTGTGCCGTTTGAAGAAAAACCAGACGTCGTAGAAATCATGGAAGATGGTACCCTTGTATCAAGGACAGCATATTTACAAAAAGAAATGACAATCTGCGGGATTATCAATACCTATTCAGATAAATGGGATATTGACCATAATACGATTGCAAATTCATATGTGACCGAGAGTGCGGGAGAAGGATTTATGGAGGGAGCGCTTTTTTTAACCTCTTTAGCCGATGTATCAGAAGCTGGCCAGGATTATGATGTATTCGTAAAGACTGATTCTGCATTTGCATATTCTGAGAACAAACATTCCATGGTTGAACATTCAAATAATACAGATTTAAATTCTGCCAACCCAGACTTTGTAAATGCAGGATATCATAACTCATATGCATTTCCAACGGCAGATAAAGATTCTGAGGAGACCATCACCTATGGTGTGCTGGCAGTCATCTTTTTAGCAACCGTATTCTCTGTTTTTCAGATCTTTCTGATGCAGATGAAACGAAGGGTGAAGCGAATCACATTAATGAAAGCGATTGGTGCAACGAATGGGCAGATTGCAAAGATGCTAGCTTCCGAGTGCATGTATCTGCTAGTGCGTGCAGTCCCAACCGGACTCGTTGGTGGGATTGGAATGTCCTATGTTCTGATATGGATTTTAAATCAGGCAAAAGAAACAAAGCTTTTGTTTCAGATTGATGCAGCACTACTTGCAAAAGGAATTTTATTAGGTCTTATGGCAGTTATCCTTGGAATGATACTTCCGATGATCAAAGCGATGCATGTACCATTAATCGGCACGATGAATCAGCCACCAAAGCATAAGAAGAGGAAAAGAAAACAGGAATCTGAGGCGATTCCGGTACTTTCCTTTCAAAAAATCAATCGGAAACACGTTCAGTATCAGAAAGCAAAGACTGCGCTTACCTTGTCCTTATATACCATCAGCATCACGGTGCTGTTAGTAAGCATATTTTTAGCGTTTCATTCTTTTTATTCTTACTATCAGGAAGTAGACAGAGGAGATAAGCCGGATTATGTATTGGAACTTAAGTATGGGATGCGTACCAGGATAATTCCGGAGAAGTTAGAAGAAATCACATCCATCCAGGGAGTGGAGCGGGCAGATGTTTATAAGATCGGGGAACAGGCCGGAATCTGGTATGAAGGCATTATAGAGGAACCGTTGTTTCAAACTTTTAAAGAAGTACTGCCAAATGAACTGCTGCCGGATCATTTTGGCATCAATGATTGGTACTCAGATGTGGAGGAAGAGGATACATATCGGGTGACGGAAGCGGTAAAAGGCACTGTATATGCACTGGATTCAGGAGACGAGGCGTTTTCACGCTATCAAACGGTAGCAGGCAATGGATATGTGGATACAGAAGCATTTGATGCTGGGGAAGAAGTCATTCTTTTGATGCCGATGTATCACAAGAATACAGAAGGAAACAGCAAGGAAGCCTTGGAGGCTTTCCTAAAGGATATTACATATGGAAAATGCCTTAAGATGGCACTGGAAGGATCCGGGGAATACCTTCTTTCCTATCAGGAATCCCTAGCAGGTGAATATGCAGCAGATTATAACATAAAGCCGGGAGAGAATATGATCATCACGGTTCCGACAGAAGGATTTACAGACGACGAACCGGATTATACATCCAAGACAAAAACGGTTAAAGTGGCAGCAATCATTTCTTATTTTCCTGAGAAAGGAATCTGGCCGTTTTCGGATACGGCAGAAGGACCGGTCGTCATAGCTTCCTATAAACTGCTTGGAAGCTTATACCTATATTCTGTATATGGTGTGGATCAAATGTCGGGGGAGGAGCTAGAGGAATTGCAGAAAAGCCTGACTCCGCACCGGTATGGCAAGACGTATTTTTATGTCTATGAAGACCAGAGTGTGGACAATCCGCTTTTAGAGGTGGCATTAAAAGGATTTGCTTATCAGAATGAAATGTATGTGACCAATTATAAAGAAGGAAATTTAGCAATGCAGCAAAAAGCAGTCAATTCGGCTCTGATCATTGGCATATCCGGCATCGCAGCCGCAGCCATCGCTCTCATTATTCTTTATAATTTATCACTCTCGAAGATGGAAGCGGAAAGCGAGCGGATCGGAATCTTACAGTCGCTTGGTGTGACCGGAAGCCAGTTTAAATTGCTTTATCTGAAAAATGGAATCGCCTGTGGGCTGTTTTCCTTAGCTGTGGCACATATCGTCTTTTTTGCAGCATTATATATCACATCTGTCACAACCATAAGCAACCTTACGTTAAACGGAAGAATCCGTGATATTGCAGTTAACCAGCTGTATCGTTATCCAGTGGGACTTCATATGGGGGTATGCATTGTATTTTTTATTATTTGTGTCAGCACCTATTATCGAAGTGTGCAGACGATCATCAACAGACAGCCGGTTGACAATATCAGAAGCCTGTCACGCTAAATTAGGGGGTAGAAAAATGGGAAAGATTTTATTAAAAGCTCAAAATCTGAAAAAGGAGTATGGCAGGGGAGAACTTGCTGTAGAGGCGTTAAAAGGCCTTGATTTTGAGATTGAGGAAGGATATTTCTATGCGATTATCGGCAAGAGCGGATCTGGAAAGTCAACACTGTTACATCTGTTAGGAGCGCTTGACAAGCCGACGTCCGGAGAACTTTTATTAGAGGGGAAAAGCGTATTTTCCATGAACGATAAGGAAATCGCTATTTTAAGAAGGAGGAGGATCGGATTTGTATTCCAGTCCTTTAACCTGCTTCCGGAACATACGGTGATGGAAAATATTCTGATGTCGCTTTATTTAGACAATAAAAAGCCGGATGAAGAGCAGTTTGGACAGATTATAAAGGCGCTTGGAATTGAAGAGAAGCTGTCTTATTATCCGGATGAACTGTCCGGCGGACAAAGGCAGAGAGTGGCCATCGCAAGAGCACTAATCACAAAGCCTGCAATCCTGCTTGCGGATGAACCGACCGGAAACTTAGATGCTGCGTCCGGTACGGAGGTGCTTCATTTGCTAAAAGAATCGGCTAAGAAGTTCGGGCAGACGATTGTGCTGGTAACGCATGATATGGAAATCGCGTCAAAAGCAGACCGTGTTATTCAGATTTTGGACGGAAAAATTCACGCTATTTATGATAATCCGGCATAAGATGGTGGGAAATTATCCTTATGCATACAGAGAAAGACGGTTGCCCGAGAGGATAAAACAGGGTATAATGCTTCTAATGTTTTCGAATGGATCGTATAAGTGAAAACGTCTTGTCTTTTGGCATGAATGAAAGAAGTGGCAGGAAGATAAGTAAGAAAGTCAGAGGAAGTTATGAGAAAATATAAAATTGGTCAACTGTCTAAAATGATGGGAGTTTCCTCTCATCTGTTAAAGCATTATGAGAAATTTGATCTGGTTATACCGGATAAATGCGATGATACAAATTATCGGTATTATGATATCTCACAGTGCGCCCGGATTATTGAATCCAAGAAATATCGTAATATGGGATTTGGCTTGAAGGAAATCAGAGAGCTGATGAATGAAGATACGAATGAAGAGATGAAGGCGAAAGTAAGAGAACAGATTTCATGTTTAGAGAGCGAAATTGCGAATCTGACAAAACAGAGAGATTCTGCAAAGCTTTATATGGAACAGTGCGAAGAGATTGATGGGAAACTTGGAGAATGGTATGTGGAAAAGTGTCCGGCTCTGATTTTTTTGAAACATAGCATCGGGAAAAAAATCAACGAAAAGGCGGACGGAGAAGAAGGACAGGAACAGTTTATGGAAGAACTTCCGAATGTTGTGTCTGCACTTTATATCAAGAAAGATACATTTTGGGGAAATGAGGCGGAATATTCCTGGGGGATGGCGAAGAAATGGAATGGAGCTACAGATAATTTCCCAAAACAGGAACCCTTTATTTATATCGAAGAAAGAAAAGCATTCGTTACATACTTAAAGGTAGAAGCTCCCTATATGGATAATGGACGTCTGTTTTCGGCAATACAGGAAAAGTACGAGGAATTCCGGGATAAGATACCTTCTGATGTGATTGCCATGCGCTATAAGGATGTGCAGGAAGAAGAAAGGGAAGTGAGCTATTTTGCTATTTATATTCCAATTAACTAAACTTGTGTGTTACCCTTTGGTTTTGGAGTGTAAATCCTCTTTTTATAAGGAATAAAAGGTAAAGTGGACTATGTAAGATTAAGGAAATTTGTACAAAATATACAAAAAACTAAAAATAGGTTATGATAAATACTATTTGTTTTTGTGAAAATGGAGAGGTTTAAAAACATTCTTGACCTGAATGCTACGCTCGGTTTTAAACTTTTATTGTTAAAAAAAACACAATCGAGGAGAAATTTTAATGAAAAAAGGTATGACAAGAGCGGCAGCAATTATGATGTCTGCAATTTTAGCTACATCCATGGTTGCATGCTCAAAGCAGGCTGACAAGGACAACACAAGTGTAGAAAGCGGAAGTACAAGCAATACAGGAAGCGTTTCTCTTACACCAGGTACCTATACAGCAACCGGAACTGGTAATAATGGCGAAGTAACGGTTGAAGTAACAGTAGATGAATCTAAGATCACAGAAATCAAGGTTACAGAATCGGGTGAAACACCTGGATTAGGTGATGTTGCAATGGAATCCATCATCGAAAAAGTAATCGCAAACCAGACAATCGCAGTAGATGCTGTGACTGGCGCGACTAACAGCTCCAAGGCTGTATTGACAGCAGTTGAAGAATGTATCAAGCAGGCTGGCGGAAATATTGAAAACTTCAAGTCAGAAATCGCAAAAACAGGTGAAGACGAAACATTAGAAACTCAGGTAGTTGTAGTAGGCGGTGGTGCTTCCGGTACAGCTGCAGCTCTTCAGGCTTCTGAAGACGGTGCTAACGTTATCTTAGTAGAAATGACAGCTTCTCCAGCTGGCCAGGGTACACAGGCAGGCGGTATGTTCGGTACGAATTCTACTGAACAGCAGGAAAAAGGCGAAGAAGTAGAAGCAAAATGGTTCTACGATCAGTTTATTGAAACAAGTAACTATACAGCAAACGGTGGTTTATTATCCAAAGTTATCAATAACTCCGGTGATACAGTTGACTGGTTAATTGAAAATGGCTGTGCGCTTACATTAGCTCATCCAGGTTCCGGTTCTTACTATGAACACACATATACACATCCAGCATCTACTTTACACGGCTATACAGAAGGTGGTACCCAGGCAATCACAAACTTACATGCATCTATCGTAGAAAATGGCGGTACTGTATTATACTCTACAAAAGCAAAAGAATTAATCATTAACGATGGCAAGATCGAAGGAATCATCGCAGAAAAAGAAGATGGCGGTACTTTAACAATTAAAGCAGACGCAGTTATCTTAGCAACTGGTGGTTTCGGCGGCAATGAAGAAAAAGTAGCAGAAGTATTCGGTGATGGCTTTGGTCAGAGCAGAATCTCTACAAACATTGGTACTGGTATTGAAATGGCGATCAGTGCAGGTGCGGATGCAAGCTATGATGATGCCATCACAATGCATTACGGTGTATCCAGAGGCGGCACAGCATGGGGTTCTGTAATCAACTCTGCATTATTGAACCCATGGTTACATGTTGACGTAGACGGAAACCGTTTCATGAACGAAGAAGCGTTCATTCACGAACCGATCAAATCTTCTGACGTAATCAAGTCTCTTCCAACAAGAACTGCATACGAAATTTTTGACAGCTCTTTAATTGAAATCGTAGCTACCGAAGGTGCAGCTGGTATTACAGACTTCTATCCAGGTGAATTAACAACAAATCCTACTAAGTTCATCGAAGTAGGTCATACAATTGATACAGCAGCAAGTTCTGAAACACTTCATACACCGACTGATTTAACAGAAACAATCAATCAGTTAATTGAAGAAGGCAAGATCATTAAAGCGGACAGCGCAGAAGAATTAGCAGAAAAATTAGGCATGACTCATTTAACAGAAACAATTGAACGTTACAATGAATTATGTGAAGCTGGTGAAGATACTGACCACTTCAAATCTGCTAAATACCTTGATAAATTAGAAGGCACTTTATATGCAGTTAAGATCACTCCATCTGTATTCTTAGGAACATTAGGCGGTATTGAAATCAATGACAGATGTGAAGTATTAGATGAAAACGGTAAGGCAATTTCCGGCTTATATGCAGCTGGTGCGGAAACAAACGGTGCATATGGAAACAGCTATGTATTCTTCGAAGGTGGCACATTAGGCTATGCATATGGTACAGGCCGTATCGCTGGACAGAGCGCAGCTGCTAATGTAAATGCAGAATAATAGTTAAAAATACCAGGAAACTCCACAGAAGCATTCTGTGGCAACAAGAAAAAGATTCATAAATAAAGTCATAATACTCTCTATAATTGGTTCCTTGTGAATATCATCCAGGGCATATCCATAAGGGACAACATAAAACACAAAAAAGCTATGGAAACAGAGAAATCTGTATTCCATAGCTTTTTTTATGAAAGGATGGTTCATAATGATGGGACCAATGGGGCTCGAACCCATGACCTCTCGCGTGTGAGGCGAACGCTCATCCCGGCTGAGCTATGATCCCAAATCATATTTAAATTATACTACAATTTTTGGAAAAATCAATAGGCCTACAAAGGAAAATAGAAAAAAATGTAATATAAGGGGCTGATACTATTCGCTGACAGCCCCATTAAGACATAGAATGGAATCTCCGATTACTTTTTTAATCCGTTTCTCTGCAGCGGCAAGGTCCTTTGTCTTGACACCCCCATTTAAATCCTTGGATATTGGAAGAATGATAAATGACTGTTTTTTGTAGTTTCGATAAATGTGACATGGATAGTAACCCGGTGTATCATAGGAAATAACATCATTGGTGCGTTTCAAGGTAAGGGAGAGTATAATCGTATCCTGGTTGATCTCTCTTGTCATGCTGCTTAAAAAATTACCCATGGAATACATACACAGAACTTCCCGGTCGTCTGCAGTCCGGATATAAGAAGCTTGTTGTAAACAATGAGGATGGGAGCCGATAATTAAGTCAGCGCCTGCATCTGCAATCGCTTTGGCATCTGCGGTCTGGGTGGAAGTCACGACGTGCGTATTTTCCGTTCCCCAGTGATTATATACGATTATGAATTCGGCACCGGCTTCTTTGGCTTTGGCGATATCCGATTTCACACGGGCGGCAGAGTAACAGTTTACATACTTATCCATTTTAGCAGCAGACAAAGCATTCCGGTTATTAATCAGTTCGGTATAGGAAAGAATGGCGACTGTTATGCCGTTCGCATCACATAGCAGATAGCGGTCGGTTTCATTTGAAGAAAAGGTACCGGTATGGGGAAGTAAGAAGGAGTCAAGAGAATGAAGGGTTTCTAATGCGCCGGTCAGTCCGCCGTCCATACAGTGATTATTGGCGGTCACCACACAGTCGAATCCGGCATCGGTGACAGCATCCAGATAGGAAGAGGGACCATTGCAGTTTGGCTGGTTATTGATATAGATCTTCTCGCTTGTCAAAGGATTCGATGTAGAAATCTGTGTCTCAAGATTCCCGACTAACAGATCGGATCGCTCAAAAATCTGTTTTACGTATGAAAAGGAATCGGTAAAGTCATAGGCTTTTTTCTGTCTGGCAGCAGTCTGCTGGGCATTCAGGCACATTAAATCCCCAGTGAACATAAGCACTGCTTCGGTATCCGTATTTTTGGGAGTGGTAGAAGGATGGTTCTGTTTTTTTACGGTTTTTCCTAAAAGCAGTCCATCCTTATCTATAAATGCAGATGGATGGATAGGATAGGCAGATTTTGATGGAATGTGATAGGAATGGATCCGTTCGTTTTCGTTCTTTGTACTACTTTCCTTTGTTGGTTCGCCGGAAGATGAGAGATTTGCGGCTTTTATCCGGTGTAAAGATCCTGCTTGTCCTGCTATAAAAAATAAAAATAGCAGAAACAGGGATAGAACAGTCCGGATACGTTTCATATAAGAGTAAATCCTCCAATCAATAAAGAAATAAGTATGGGTTTTGTTAGTATTAGTATAAGTCAGTGAAATGGAAAAAACAAGAAAAGAACAAATAAAAGAGGGAAGGGAAGTCAGGCAAAGAAAAATGCAAGTTTGGTTCGTCATGAGCCGGACATCCCGAAACCATAGCACTCCAGCCCCCGGCCTCGCTTACTCTGACTCTTATCTTCTTTCTGGTGCTTGAGATAGCGGCTTGGCGGTGGGGAGTGAAGGTAAAAAGCAAAGGTAAAACGCAAAGGCAAAAGGCAAAATCAAAGATAAGAAACGAATGCAAAAGCAAAAGTGAAAAGTGAAAAGCAAAAAGCAAAATGCAAAGTGTAAAAGGTAAAAGTCATAATTTTAAGATAAAAGGCAAACCAGATGGCAAGTGATACATAAGGGGGGCTGGGAAAAATAGATAAATGAAGATTGTTTTTGGAAAAGGGGATGAAGGGAAATAAGGAGAATGGGGAAAGAAGCCTTGCGGGAAGAGCAGGGAGATTATATAATGCGAGATAGTGAGAAAAGAAGGAAAGGTTTTGGAATAATGAAGAAAATTGTGATTTTAGCGGATACACATGGGTTGCTGAGAGAGGAAGTGAAGGAGGAGTTAAGGAAGGCAGATTTGATTTTTCATGCGGGAGATATTAATACACAGAAAATTGTGGACGAGCTGAAGGGGTATGCACGGCTTGTGGTTGTGAGAGGGAATAATGATAAGGAGTGGGCAGAGGGGATGCCTAAGGATGTGTTTGTGGAGGAGGAAGGCATCCGATTTTATATGGTTCATAATAAGAAGGAGATTCCAAAGGATTTGAATGGGGTGGATGTGGTTATTTATGGACATTCTCATAAATATGAGGCGGAAGAGAAGGAAGGCATTCTCTGGCTGAACCCGGGAAGCTGTGGGAAGAGACGGTTTCATCAAGAGATTACGTACTGTGTGATGGAAGCAGATCAGGGACGATATGAGATTAGAAAGATTTTGATACCACAGGAAGGATAAAGAAGGGGATTTTCTCTCATACTAACGGAAACGTATTATTTAGTAAAAGGAGAAAATATATGGATAGACATTTTGAGGAGCGTTTGCAGGAGAAGCTTGACCAGTTAAAGGCAGCGGGGCGTCCTGAGCCAATTCGCTCGGATGGTGCAGGAGCATTGGACTTGGGACCGAGAAATCTGATGAGGGATGAGCAGAATCCTGATATGATTGTTCCACCCGCTACCGATTTTGGATTGATTCCAAATCTTAGATTTTCTATGTCGGATGCACATATGATCCTTAAAACAGGTGGATGGTCAAGAGAGATCACAAAACGCGAGCTTCCGATTGATGATACGCTTGCGATTGTAGATATGAACCTGTCCCCTGGTGTACGTGAGATGCACACTCATCAGCAGTCAGAATGGGGATTTGTATTGCAAGGAGGCGCCAGAGTGACCGCGGTGGATGAAAGAGGACGTACTTTTATTGCGGACTGTCAGCCAGGCGAAGGCTGGATTTTCCCTGCTAACGTGGGACATTCCATTCAGGGATTGAAAGAGGGATGTGAATTCCTGATGCTTTTTGACAAGGGAAGTTATTCGGAAGATAATACGTTCTCTATTACAGAGCTGTTTTCCCATATGCCAATGGATGTGCTGTCAGCAAACTTTGGATGCGATGAAAAGGAATTTGAAATGATTCCAAAGAAAGAAGTGTATATTGTGGATGGCGGAGATCCGGGAACAAAGGAATCTCAGACTGTAAAATCTCCTTATGGGGAAGTGCCAAACAGTTATAAACATGAATTGATCAATGTGAAGCCGATTGAATGCGAAGGGGGAAGCATACGAATTTTGGATCATGAGAATTTTCCGGCATGTACGACGATCGCAGCTGCGCTTGTTGAGATTGAACCAGGGGCTATGCGTGAGATCCATTGGCATTCTAATAATGATGAGCTTCAGTATTATATACAGGGTGAGGCAAGAATGACGGTGTTCCAGCCAGGTCCTAAGGCAAGAACATTCAATTATCGTGCAGGTGATGTGGGATATGTTCCGGTTGGAAATTTCCACTATGTACAGAATACTGGAAAGGAAAAACTCATTTTCCTTGAAATATTCAACAGCAAGCATTTTGCAGATATCTCTCTGGCACAGTGGATCGCGATGACTCCAAGAGAGGTTGTGAAGTCTGTTCTGAACCTGTCAGATGAGTTCCTTGATCATGTAAAGAAAGAAAGTTGCCCAATCGTGAAGTATCCGGGCTTTGAGTTCCCACCAGCAAATAATACGCCACAGAATGTACGTTACTTTAAGGATTTTGATTATAAGGTAAAGAAACCATGCCCAACTAATGCGGCAAAAGAGCATTAAACTATAAGAATAAGCCATAGGTCAGAGAAAGAGAAGACAGACCTGTGGCTTATTTTGATTTGGAAAGAAAAAAAAGGATAAATAACCAAAGTTGTAATTGTAAGTTATTTGAAAGACTGTTAGAATGAAGCATGAAGTGTCATTTAAGGTGACCTTCCTTTTAAGGAAGGTCATTAATTTTACTACGAGGTGCGATATGAAGAAAACAAAAGAAGAATTATTATGCTATCTGCCGGTGGTGAGCGTACTGGCAATGGCATGCTGTATTTTGTGGGGAAGTGCGTTCCCGGGAATTAAGTTAGGCTATCAGTTTTTTGCAATTCCTTCGGATGAGGTGGCATCCCAGATTTTATTTGCGGGTATCCGCTTTACATTAGCCGGAGTTCTGACGATTTTGATTGGCAGTGTGCTGAATCGGGAAGTGTTAAGACCAAGGAAAGAGTCTTTATCAAAAATTGTTGTATTATGTTTGTTTCAGACAGTATTGCAGTATCTATTCTTTTATGTGGGATTAGCAAATACAAGCGGTGTGAAGGGATCAATCATTAACGGCTCGAATGTGTTTGTAGCGATTATTTTTGCATGTTTTGTATTCCGTCAGGAGAAAATTACCGTGCAGAAGATGATAGGATGCTTGCTTGGATTTGCAGGAGTAGTTCTCATTAATCTGAATGGAAGCGGAATCAGCCTTTCTTTCTCATTATTAGGTGAAGGTTTTATTCTGTTATCTACAGTGGCATATTCCGTTTCCTCTGTTATCATGAAGAACTATTCCAAAAAGGAGAACCCGGTTATGTTAAGCGGTTATCAGTTCTTAGCCGGCGGTCTTATTATGATGGCATGTGGATTTGCATTCGGAGGAAGGCTTCATGAAATCAGTGGAAAAGGGATCGGAATCTTAGTTTATCTGGCATTTGTATCGGCCGCTGCTTACTCGGTATGGGGAATCTTGTTAAAGTATAATCCAGTTTCCAGAGTGGCGGTGTTCGGTTTTATGAATCCGGTAAGCGGTGTTTTATTATCGGCTCTGTTTTTAAAGGAAAAAAGCCAGGAGTTTGGTGTGAAGGGAGTAATTGCCCTGATTCTCGTGTGTATCGGAATTTATGTTGTAAATTATAGTCCGAATAGCGCACAAGAAAAGAGCATGCTTTCTCAGGACTCGGTTTCTGATGCAAGTGAAAGCTGAATAAAATAATTTTGGTAGGAGTATTCATAAGAGGGAATAGTCTCAAACAGTGACTGGATCTGCTTGAGGCAACTCGGCCTATTTTCATCAAAGGATATCGAAGTTCCGGATACGGAATCTGCCTGGAATCCGTTTGATGTGAAAAGAGGGAGAAGCTGTGAAAGTGGCAGTCCTTTTTGAGGCATTCCGCCTGAAAGCAGTGTTACCAAAGATGGGTAGAACATGCTGTTATTGACAGACAGTATGATCTGCCCATTTTCTTTTAGCAGTCCTTTTAATGCAACGATAAACACTTCTGGATTTCTCAGATGTTCCATTACATCGGTAATGAAGATAAAGTCGAAGCGATCATCTTTAGTAGCGATCAGCCTTTCATTGATAAACGGAATCATAGGAAGATGCTTGGAAGCTATTTCGGCAACATCCGGATTGCTTTCAGCACCGGTAATGGATATGGCAGGATGAAGTCGCTTTATATTTAGAAGAAATTCCCCAAGTCCACTGCCAATATGCAAAACGGAATAGGGAACATTTTCTGTACTTGGAAGGAAGCGGCGAAGGGAAGGCCAATCGCGATCGGCATCGACTGTGACGAATTTCCATTTTAAAATGAATTTTCGTCTGTTTTTATAATAAAGTTCTTTCATATCAGCGCGATTTGTGCCAAATGTCTTACTGATATAATGAAAGATTCTTGCATTCGGAGAACGCATAAGGTGATAGCCGGCTTGCAGGATACGGCAGCAATAGTCATTATCTTCAAAATATCCAGGGGAAAAATATTCATCCAGGTAGCCGATTTCATCAATAACCTTTGATCTTACGACAAATGCAAAGCCAGACAGTATTACATGCCGCTCCCCATCATCTAAAGATGGGATATTGCGGCTTTTTGCATAAGCAAGATATTGGACAGGATCATTTAAATCACCATCCTTATACGAAATCGCTTCTACGCAATTTGTCATGGCGCCGGCTGCACCGGTTTGATCGGAAGCATATAAAGTCATGCGAAGGCAGAACAGGGCATTTTGGGTTACAATCGTATCATTGTTAAGAAGGAGGATATCCGAATAGTCTTTCAGACGCTTCATGCCAAGATTATAAGCGACCGGAAAACCGTATTGGCGGTCTCCATAGAGCACTTCCAGATCGGGCTGTTCCTTAAGCCATTCGACAGTCCCGTCATTGGAAGCATTATCGACGATCACGATATGGTAGGAGTCCGGCAGGTTATAGGTACGGATGGATTCAATGCACTGTTTGTTATATTCCAGATTATTATAGGTACCGATCACGATTCCAAGCGGGGAAATGGATAGTTTGTGATGTTCATGGTATTGTTTTGCATGTTCCTTTAAAGAAGAAGCTTTCTGCTTATCCTGACAGAAAAAAACTGCATTCTGGTAGCAAAGATAAGCCTGATTGTGATTTCCGATCTCGTCACAGTAATTTCCGAGTTCTATATAGTTTTCATAACATTCCGGATTCCGACTAATCTGTTTAAGGATGGCAGAAAGGAGAAAAGACTCATGCATAAGCAAGCCTCCTATGGCTGTTTATTATAATTTTATGCATAAACCTCTATTTGATGAAAATGAACATACAAAAAGTAATTTTTTATTGCGAATTCTAGCAGAACCATTTAAAATGTACATACTATAAGCAAAAGAAAAAAGTCCGATGTTTTATTCAAAACAATCCAACAAAAGAAAATGCAAGGGATGAAAATGAAAAAGGAGATTAACCGGAAATGAAAGTGAAAATTCCTGTTATCGGAATGAGAATTATAAAATCTGCACTTGGCGTACTGCTTTGCTTCGTTATATACTTGCTGCGGGGCAGACAGGGCATTCCATTCTATTCTGCAGTTGCGGTGTTATGGTGTATGCAGCCCTATACGGAAAGTACCAAGACAATGGCAAGACAGAGGATAGTAGGAACGCTGATCGGCGCATTCTATGGCCTTCTTGTTATCTTGTTTGAATTATATGTTATACCGATTCATAATACGCTTTCGGGATATGTATTGGTATCTGCTATGATTATTGTGGTTCTTTATACAACCGCAGCCCTAAACAAAAAGAATGCTTCTTATTTTTCCTGTGTTGTATTCTTAAGTATTACCATCACTCATATTACGGACAGCAATCCTTATTTATTTGTACTAAACCGTATTCTTGATACGATGATTGGTATTGTATTAGGGATGCTTGTTAATAAGATTCGAATTCCAAGAAAGAAAAAGGATGATATTTTATTTGTATCAGGGCTTGATGATACCCTTCTTACAAATGGCGATACCCTGACACCGTATAGTAAAGTGCAGTTAAACCGTATGATTGAGTCGGGAGCTAAATTCACCATTTCGACGATGCGTACGCCGGCATCCTTAATGCAGCCGCTTCGCGATGTACATCTGAATCTGCCGATTGTGGTTATGGATGGCGCTGCACTCTATAATATCAAGGAAAAGCAGTTTATCCGTTCGTATGTGATGTCAAAGGAAATCAGCAGAGAGATAATGGATCTGCTTGATGAAGAGGGCTTTCATTACTTTATCAATACCATTTTAGATGATATCCTGATGATTTATTATGGAGAGTTTCATAATCCGGTTGAAGAAACGATCTATAAACAGCTAAGAGTATCTCCCTATCGCAATTATATCAGCAAAAAGTATTATCGCGGTGAGGAAGTGGTGTACTTTATGCTGGTGGAGAAAAAGGAGAAGATGGAGAGCCTCTATCAGAAGATGATGGAGAAAGGGTATGTTGATAAGCTTAAGATACTCTTTTATGATTCCAAAGAGCAGCAAGGGTATAGTTATATGAAAATCTATAACAAAAATGCATCCAAAGAGAATATGCTGGAATATCTGAAAGAAAGCATCGGCATCACCAATACCGTTACATTCGGAAGCATTGAGAATCGCTACGATATTACCATAACCGACCATGATGCCAATAAAGTCGTAAAGACGATGGAAGGGATCTATGAGCCATTCTTCTGGAAAAAGACAGAGAAATAAGTTTATAACGGCTGCTTGGCTTAAGTATCCATACTTTAGACGGAAAAAGATGTAAAACATATGGCAGATAAATAGCATAGAAAAAGCAGAAAAAGACAGGCTTTACAAGAAAAAAGGAAGCCTGCCTTTTCTGCTTTTTTATGTATCTGCTTTTCGTTCTTATCTATCTTTAAGCCTTGGAAATGGAGAAAATCTCTTACTCTAAGTCCAGTTTGAATTTTCCTTCCGTTGTATACTTCATCCAGCACTGAACATAGCCGGCCGCATAAGGAGCCAGATCATAGGGAGGATAATAAAAGATGATGGAGTGCTTGCCAAGATAAAATTGACTGTCCGTGCCAGCCGTGGATTTGACAGTATCCAGGGCATCATCAAATACATAATCCAATTTCTTCATACGTTTTTCAAATAAGGATACAATCGTATTTTTAATCTCTACGTCATCTCCGGATAAAATATCGGTAAGAGAAAGTTCCTCTCCGGTATTTAAGTCAAAGGTATGGGCAACACGGTATGGCATTCCATGAGCTCCCCCGGTATAATAATAGCCTTCCTGTAAGATGCATACGATGCCATTCCTGTTATACGTAACCTGTGTTTTAACTTCATCGGAATATGGGGTGAAATATTCACTGTTAAAGTATTCCTCATCTTCTTCAACTGTTTTCATATCTTCCTTTGCAGCTTTTACCCATTTTGCCTGTGTTCTTGCATAAAATTTGTTGATCTTGCGGATGGAAGCAGAGTTACCTTCAAAGATTGGCCGTTCATACATTACAGTTTTTACAACTTTTCCATCCTCGGTTTTGTAGCTGTCCTCTAACGTACGAATGGTAACCGTAGCACTTGTTACGGCATGATCGGTTTCTGTCTGTGTGGATTCAAAAGCAAGTGCCGGAGTGTATGGCATAGCGGCTGTTGATGCAGCAGACAGAGTTAATGTGCAGAGCATAAGAGCCAGAGCTCTTTTATTCATTATTTTAGAATTCATAGTTATCTCCCCTTTCTTACGAAATACTAGAAGAAATTGTAGTCCTATTTTTTCATGAAGTCTTTTCCTTTTTATGAATAATTCTTACAAATATCTTTCGTTTCACTTTTCATTAGCTTAGACTTCATGCCTGATTTTGAGGTGAAACATTACCAGGTAAGTCTAAAATCAAGTGCGAAGTTGGAGTAATCCATGCAACAAGGAAAAGAGGAACAGAAAGGAAAAAGAGGAATAGAAAGGAAAAAGAGGAATAGAAAGGAGAAAGTTATATTTAGCAAAAGAAGGAGGAGAAAAATGCAAGGAGAATATGCAAATGGTGTAACAAAAAGACGAATGCCCGCATATTATAGTAATAGCACAGGAATTATGTGCAAAGCATACTTCGGTCTAGGCGTGGCCAGGACGAAAAAACAGGATGGAAATAGTAGACAAGATTGATTGTATTGCGCAGCTGTTGATGCCATCTACCTGGTAGAATGGAGGAATAAGGTGAGCAAAGGTATGAAAATATTTCCTGTTACGGTTAATAGAATTGTAAAGACGGCAATGGTCTCCGAAATCCCATTAGGTGTTGCACAGATTCGGGCACCGGAGTTTTGGGAAAAAGGAGACAGGGGACAAGGGGTTGTAATTGCGGTGATTGATACTGGATGTGACATCAATCATATGGATTTAAAAGAACGGATTGTCGGTGTAAGAAATTTTACTATGGATGATGGTGGCAAGGCAGATAATGTGACGGATTATTGTGGACACGGAACCCATGTAGCTGGAACCATTGCGGCAACGGGGAATGGCCAGGGCGTCGTTGGGGTTGCACCGGAAGCTGACCTTTTGATCTTAAAGGCATTAGGAGGAGCAGAGGGCGAAGGAAAATATGAATGGATTATAGCGGCGATCCATTATGCAGTTCAGCAGAAAGTCCATATCATATCCATGTCTCTGGCGGGGTATTACGATATGCCGGAATTACATGATGCTATAAAAGAGGCAGTGGCAGCTGGAATTCTGGTAGTATGTGCAGCAGGAAATGAAGGGGCTGGAAATGGGAAAGGCAATTCAAGCGGTATCAGCTATCCGGCTTATTATAATGAAGTGATATCCGTAGGGGCTGTTGATTATAATTCTAAAGCAACTAGTTTTACGAATTTCAACAGCAAGATCGATCTTGTGGCACCCGGACTTAATATTGTTTCTACCTATCCGGATAATGCGCTGATTAGTTTAAGTGGAACATCAATGGCAGCACCGCATGTATCCGGCGCATTGGCGCTGATCATCAACTGGTCAAAGAAGGATTTTGGGCGAGAGCTGACGGAGTCTGAATTATATGCACAGCTGATAAAGAGAACGTTAACACTTGACTATGAGAAGAAACTAGTTGGAAATGGTATCTTATATTTAGATGCAGTAGAAAAATTAGAAGAGTGTTTAAACAAAGCACGCTGTGAGGATTCAAAAGCAAAAAAGAGCTAAAGCTGAAACGGATGAGAACCAAATGTTTCGGCCGAAACAAAAGATTTTCATCCGTAATAGAAATGCTTATGGAGTTTGTGGTGAATATACACTCATAATAGAAGAGAGGATATCTGGCTGTGTTACTTTATAGGAACGGCGGCTAAACAACGCAAATCCGTAGGTGGCATTAGATCCATTATCCCAGTACATAGGAACACAGCCGGTTTCTTTTGCATTTTCACATAATGTCTTTGCAAAATAAGAGCGGTAGTAATTGCTTGTGCTGTCATAGACAGTCTTATCAATCGAACCGTATTCCCCAATTACAACGATATAACCCTGGCTTGTATATTCTGTCTTCAGTTTTTCAAACTGTTCGACCATATAATCCTCTGTACAGGATTTTGCCGCCTTGCCTGCGTCCGTGGCATCCTTCCCCCACTGAGTCACGTTTCCATTCTCATCTCCACAGAAGTCCCATGGAGTGTAGTAGTGAACAGAAATCATGATCTGTTTTTGGGCTTTTGGAATCTTATCGGAGCGGTATGTATCATCTGGAATGACAAACCCATAGGATGCACTGGTATAAGTAATATCCGTATTCCAGCCGGGAATCAGAAGATAGCGCATCGCGTTATTTCCACCGGTTTGTCGCACAGTATCCACAAAAATCTGATTATAGGCATTAATATTCTTATAAAAAGAAAGATCCGGATTATTATAATTGCCATCAAACTCTTCATTCATAGATTCAAAAATCAGATGTTCATCATAATCCCGAAAACGCACTGCAATCTGTTCCCATACAGCCGCGTATTTCTCCTGAATTTTTTCCTGATCTTCTGAATCACAGAACAGCCATCCGCCATCCATTGTATGATAGCCGTCCCCATGCATATTGATGATCACATACAGGCCTTCATCCAGACAGTAATTCACCACCGTCTCAATGCGGTCAAGCCATTTTGCGTCAACTGTATAATCCGGGGCTTCCCCGATATAAGAAAAATAGGAAACGGGAATTCGGATCGAAGAAAATCCAGCATTCTTAACGGCTGCAATCAATTCCTTTGTGATCATCGGATTTCCCCAGACAGTCTCAGAAGGTTTCCCATTCATACTCGCCTCCAGCTGATTTCCCAGATTCCATCCGGCCCCCATAGCCGCTGTCATCTCTTCCTGATTCAGCAGATTAAATTCAGATTCCGTCCTCTCATCCTGATTTACTACATCAGATCCTGAGCCTGTCGTATCGTTCTCCGTAGCCACCCCTTCCGCATCATTCATCTCCTTGTTGTTAGTTCCATCTGTTTTCTTATCTTCTTCGTCCCTTCCATTCTCAGTTCCGACTTCTGTCACGGTATTCTCACTAGCTATCATGTTTCTATCCTCCCCCTTTCGTCCACATCCCGTCATTATAACCATTACAGCTACGACCACAGCCGTAATCAACCTTATCCTTTTCATGCTTTTCCTCCTTTATGCATAAAAACATTCAAATATAGACTCAATATATCATAAATGTAAAATTCAAACAACATCCGTCCCCATATTTCTTATCTTTTTCCCATAATCCATTCCACTCCTTATTCCAATATTCCGATCAGGCCTTATCCATCCGCATCTGCTAAGAAACAGAGGGAGGCCGAGCCGAAGCCAATGGATGGTATGCTGTCCATTGGTTTCGACTCGGCCTCCCTCTGTTTTATTATACTTCAGTCCGGACTATTTTAGCAGAATGCCATAAATGCGTTTTCCTTCGGCTCCGAGGAGAGAGGAGATAGTGCCGACGCCTCTGGTGCCGACAACGATCGTGTTTTCAAAAGCAGCAGGAGAGGCTTCAATATTCGCTCCCCCTAAATTAATTGTATCGTAAAGCTCGCCGGTCAGACCGTCGATCAAAAACATATTTCCCTTAGAATCACAGAGAATAATATATCCATTTCTATCCTTATCGTATACGGCAATCGGGCTTGACCAGGTATAATACTCCATATCAAGGTGCCAGTATTCCTGGCCTGTCTTTTTATTTACTGCCACCAACTGTCCGTGATCCAGTCCGTTTGTTCTCGCAACAGCAAAATAAACAAAGTCGGAAAGGTTTTGTTCCCCACATAAAGCAGTGGCCTGTACACCACCGGAGATACCAGCGACCGTCTGGCATTCATAGGGCAGTGACCAGATCAGTTCCCCATCTGCTGCATTAATTTTCTCCAGACATATTGTTCCGGCATTTTTCTCATCCTTTGTAAAATGAAGAGAAGAGGCAATGTATAAATAGCCAGTTCCATCCGACGGATCCTCCTCAAACACAGGAGAGGCATTTGTATCATCTACCGTATCCTGCATCCACGCCACCTTCATCGTATTCAGATCAATGCACATCAGATCCGCGCAGTTATCTGCTATGTATAAATAATTGCGGAAAATAGAAGCGGAGGATTCCATTCCAAGATAATAAGAATCATCTCTGGAATGAGTGGTCGTATACCGCCATTTCACCATTTCATCCGGATCAATCGAAACGCTTGTCCCATCATACTTCGTATTCAGTTTCATTGTATAGAGAATGCCGTTCTCGCCCGGCTGAATCAGAGTATCCGTATCTACATCGATGAGTGGGGAAGAATCATAAGCA
>SVEB01000121.1 GCA_015057635.1 Lachnospiraceae bacterium
GGAACTTCGTTTGCGTTGCGGGGCAGGGGCGATTCGTGCGACCTCACAATGCGTTTCTGCGAAACGCATTGTGAGGCGCACACACTAGGGGGGTGCAAAAGGCAAAAGGCAAAGGCAAAGGCAAAAGCAAAGGCAAGAGCAAAAGCAAAAGGCAAAAACAAAAAGCAAAAGACAAAAGTAAGAGTAAAAGTGATACATATAGGGAAAGACAGCGTAAGTTTGCGTATGACAGGATTGTGTGGTATACTAAGATAATGAGAAACATGAGAGGCTATTAAAGCGCTTATGGAATGAGATTACAGGCAAGAAAGGTATTTACATGGAACCAATTAAACCATATAAGAAGAGTTTTGATTATTCCTATACATTAGGAGCATTTCCGACAATTGAGATGATTAAGAGCCGCCCAGAGTGTGTGAGGGGAGTGTATATTCATTCTACTTTCACAGACCGTGAGCATTTAGAACAGCTTTGCAGGGAGAATAATATCCCTGTATTAGATAGCGATAAGACGATTGCCAGAGTAAGCGATAAGGAGAACGTGTTTGTTGTCGGCGTATTCGAGAAGTTTGACTGTGAATTAAGAAAGGACAAGTCTCATATCGTGCTTGTGAACCCAAGCAACATGGGTAACTTAGGAACAATCTTAAGAACAGCGGTTGGATTCGGAATTTATGATGTGGCATTCATCAGTCCTGGAGCGGATGTGTTTAATCCTAAGGTAGTACGTTCCTCTATGGGAGCGGTGTTCAGACTTCGCCACCATTACTTTGATTCATTTGAAGAATATCGTAAGATGTATGATAAACAGGAAGTGTTTACATTTATGTTGAATGGCGAGAATCAGCTGACAGTTGATAATTGTCCAAAACCGGAATTATTCTCCCTTGTATTTGGAAATGAAGCAACTGGACTTGATAACTCTTATCTGAATGTTGGAACAAGCATTATTATTCCACAGTCTCCGGATGTGGATTCTTTAAATCTGACGATCGCAGTTGGTGTTGGAACGTATATGTTCACACATTAGAGCATGCATAAAAGGAAAGGGTGACACACGTTTGGTGTGATACCCTTTTTTAAATTGATAGGAACGTTCGTTGAAATTCTCTATGAATCAAGATCTCTCCGGTGGATGTGCACGAAGCATACGTTTCAGAAGGGCAAAATGGCATCACCTTAAAAAAGAGATGGAATATGGCTAGAAGTAATTTATAGAATGTTAGCGAAACACTATTTATCAAAAGAATGATAGATCACATATGGAAAAGGAATAAAGGAATGGAAAGAATAACAGCAAAGATGCCAAGGGTTATGATTGCCGGAGTATCAAGCGGTGCAGGAAAGACCACAATTACCTGCGGAATTTTAATGGCTCTTGTAAACCGTGGAAAGAAGGTAATGTCTTTTAAAAGCGGACCGGATTATATCGATCCGATGTTTCATAGGAGCATTATCGGAACAAAGAGCAGCAATCTGGATTTATTTTTACAGGATAAAGAGACGGTAAAGTATCTGCTTGGAAAGCATAGTGACTGTGAAATCGGAGTAATGGAAGGCGCGATGGGGTACTATGATGGCAGTGCCATGGATTCTGTGGAGGCAAGTTCCTATGATTTATCGGTTACAACGAATACACCGACAATTCTTGTAATTGACTGCAAGGCGATGGCTATATCGGCCATTGCTATTTTAAAGGGATTTCTGGAGTTCAGGCCGGACTCGATGATAAAAGGAGTTATCTTTAATCGCCTGCATGGTTCCCTGTATGCGCCATTAAAGGCAGCAGTGGAAAGAGAATTCGAGGGTAGGATACAGCCTCTTGGATACTTAGAAAGGCAGGATGATTTTGTATTAAAGAGTCGTCACCTTGGTCTTGTGACGGCAGCAGAGATTACGGATCTAAAAGAAAACCTGAATAAGCTGGCGGAAAGAGTAGAAGAGACGATCGATTTGGATGGGCTAATAGAGCTTGCAGAAGGTGCAGAAGCAATTTCTTATCAGAAGCGAAGCATTGAAAAAGTTATAAATCCTGTTCGAATTGCGGTGGCAAAAGATAAAGCATTCTGCTTTTATTATGAAGATAATTTAGATCTTTTACGTGAAATGGGAGCGGAACTGATTATGTTTAGTCCGTTAACCGATCCGTGCCTGCCAGCAGGAATTAATGGTCTGTACCTTGGGGGAGGTTATCCGGAACTATACGCAAAGCAGTTAGAAGAAAACGAATCAATGCGAGAAAGCATCAGAGCTGCTCTTGATAATGGACTTTCCTGTTATGCAGAATGCGGAGGCTATATGTATCTGACAAAGGCGATTGGAAAATATCAAATGGTCGGTCATTTTGATACTGTTTCTTTTGATACTGGAAGACTATGTCGATTCGGATATTCCACACTGACGGCTAACAAGGATACGATCCTATGCAAAAAAAGAGATACAATCCACTGCCATGAGTTTCATCACTGGGATACCACCCAGAATGGAGATGCTTTTCTTTCTGAAAAGAAAGGAAGAAAGTCCTGGGAAGCGATGCATGCAGAAGGAAATGTGCTGGCTGGATTTCCACATTTACATTTTTACAGCAATACAGCATTTGCAAAGCAGTTTGTAGAGAGTTGCAGCAAAACGTTTCAATAAGAGAAAAACAGAAAGATAAAGATGAAAAGATAAAGACGTGTACATGCAGGCAGAGACTTGCAACACAAAAGAAGCCTATAGGGAAGAAGAAGTTATCGTGAATAAACTTATCCATCCCTATAGGCTTCTACAGAAAATAAACTTATATAGCAGAATAGATTTATACAGCAGATTGCAGGCTTACCTCACCAATCTGTTTATTTTCAATTACAATTTCACGATCACAGTAAGCTAAGACGGACTTTCGATGGGTAATGATAAGACAGGTCGGTCTTGGGGTGATCGCACGGATCCCCTCTAATACGGATAGCTCCGTCCCTTCATCTAATGAGGATGTCGCCTCATCAAGTATCAAAAATGGTGCTTTTCGGATCAGGGCCCTGGCAATGGCAATTCGCTGAGCCTGTCCTTCAGAAAGCCCGTATCCTTTTTCTCCGATTACTGTATCCAAATCATCCGGAAGCGAATGGATGAATTCCATAGCAGATGCAGCAGTCAGCGCATCTAGTATTTCGGTTTCTGTAGCATTCATATTTCCCATCAGTACGTTATCACGGATTGTTCCGCTGAATAAAGTATTTCCCTGTGGAACATAAGAGATGAATTCCCGGGAGCCACGGCCGGTTTGTTCCCTAGAACCGGTTTCATCATAGAAAGTGATATTCCCGCTGTCGCTATGTAAAAAGGACATAATCAGACGTATTAAAGTCGTTTTGCCGATTCCCGACTCTCCTACAATGGCAACGAATTCATTTGGACGGATCTCTAGGTTTGAGGACGTGAGAATTGGCTCTTTTGTATAACCGAAAGTAAGATCAGAAATATTAACACCAATTCCCTTTTTTGTAAGAGTGCTTTCGTTATAAGCTTCTAATGGAATGTTCTGGAGTTCAATAATACGTCCTGTGCTGGCAAGAATGGACACAATCTTAGGAATTGTATTTGATAGTCCGAGAAGAGGGGATTGAATTCGATTCACCAAGTTTAGGAAAACGGTCATTGTGCCAAATCCAATTGCATTTTGGGATATCTTTAAGGACCCCCAAGCAAAAGCTACTACATATCCGGCTTCAAAACCTAATCCCATAAGGGAATAAGAAAGTGCGGTTATCTTATTCTTCTTTAAAATCCAGTGCATTCGTTCATTCTGTAATGTGTCGAGATGCTCTGTGGCATGTTGCTCGTTTAGAAATGTTTTGATAATCATAAGATTGCTAAGGCTTTCCTGCAGATAAGAACGATATTTTGATTCCGATTCCTGTACCTTCAGAGAGAGTGATTTTAATTTTTTTCCAAGCCAAACGCTTACAAAAGATGTGAATGGACCAAGTATAAGTGCAAAAATAGCAAGAGAAGAATCAAAATAATTTAATACGAAAAATGTGGATACCAGTTCCAGAATGAAGGTAATGATAGAGGGAAAAACACTTGCGATGCCAGTTGCCACGGTATTGGCATCACTTGTCATTCGAGTCATCAGATCACCCGTATGAAAACGGGTGACATCACTCCAGTAAGAAGTAAGTATTTTATCATAAATCTGTTTTCTTATACTGTAAGAAAACTTTTCATTTATAACAGCTGTCATGATTGAACTAAACAGGGTGAGAATTTGAATGATTAATACGACAATAAAATAAAGTATTATATTGTTTATAATAGAAGAGCCCATCTCTGCATTATCAAGAATATGTTTACTGATTAGTGAGCTGCCAATAGAAGTTAAGGAAAGAGCAGAATTCAAGGTGATAAGCAAAATAAGGGATGGAAGGTAAGGCGTTGTATATGTAATAATCCATTTGAAATAGCTAGACTGATGTAAGATTTTTTTTATACTGGAAAATAATTTTTTTATCAATGAATTTATCCTCCTGACAGGTAATCAAAATTTAAGTACCATATGGAAATAGTATATACAAGACAATATGGAATGTCAATAAATGGAATATTTCTGATGGATTTATTTACAAAAAATACCAGATATGATATACTTCAATCAAAAAAAGGAGGTGAATAGTAAAAGCTAATGTTTTTTGATAGCTTTACTAAATGATTGATGAAAAAAGAAGCTAAGATTAAATTATTAAAGAAGCTAGATGTCACAGATTTAGCTGGTGAAAAAGTAATGATTGATTTTCAGTCGGGAAAGTATTTTTTATTAAAAGGCGCGGCAAATGATATATGGGATATGCTCGATGATGGAGTATCCATAGGCTACATAAAAGAAAAGTTGTTGGAAGTATATGATATTGATGGAGATACATGTAATCATGCGGTAGATGATTTCCTAGAAAAACTGAAAAAAGAACAGTTTATTGATGTGATCTATGATTAAAGAAATCATACATTTTCTCAGATACTCAAAAAATAAAAGGATGGTAGTTATGACTTTCATCCTGACCGCATGGTTTCGCTTTTGTATTATTATAGTGCCTATGCAAAGACTGAAAGAAAGATTCGGAATTAGTGGAGAAGAGTCTTCAAAGGAAGCATCCGTGCAAGAGTACAAAATTGCATCCAGAGTTGCACGAATTGTGAATCGGGTCGCTACCCATACTCCATGGGAAAGTAAGTGCCTTGTGAGAGCGTTAACTGCGCAGAAGCTGCTAAAGCACTATCATATTTCTAGCACGTTATATTTAGGGGTCGGAAAAGAAAATGGCACGAAGATGATTGCCCATGCCTGGCTTCGGTGTGGGGAATATTATGTTTCTGGGGGGCAAGGAGAAGGATACGCACAAGTTGCTAAGTTTCGAGCTTAGCAACTTTTATTAGGTTCTAAAAAAAATATTCAGTTGCGGCTTCGCCCTAAGAAAAGGAGGAAAAGATAGATGTCAGCGATATTTGGAATAATTTCAAAAAAAGATATTTCTAAGCAATCAATCCTTGCTATGAAGCAGCCATTTTTAGAATATACAATTGATCGGATGGATGAAAGAGTATCCCAAAATATCTATATGGGGTGTGGAATTCAGTATATATCAGATATTTCTGAAAAAGAAGTATTACCCATTTACTCAGAGAAAACAGGAATTTATCTTACGGCTGACTGTGTGATCGATAACAGGGATCAGCTTTTAGATCAGCTGCAGATAAAAAATCGTAAGACCACGGACGGAGAGATTTTTTATCAAGCATATTTAAAATGGGGTGAAACGTTTGTCACACATTTTCTCGGAATATTTTCATATGCAATATATGATGGTAGCAGGAGAACATTAATATTAGGAACAGATTATACTTCAAGTCGCTGTCTGCATTATTATACAGATAAAGAAAATGTATATTTTTCTACTTTAATGAAACCAATCTGTAATGTTGTAAATCCTTCTTTTAATGAAAGATGGATTGCAGATTGGTTAAGTATAGATATGCCAATTGTAACAATGAAATCAGGAGAGACCCTTTATACAGGGATTAAGAAAGTAAGGCCTGGAAGCTATTTACTTATTAATCAGGATGGTATTCAAGAAAAGAAATATTGGGAACCTTATAAAAATAGAAAAAATTTGATATTAAAGAGTGAAGATGAATATAAAGAAAAATTCAAAGCTTTAATGCAGGATATTATATCCGATTCCATTGATACAAATGGACAAGTAGGAATTTGTCTAAGCAGTGGACTGGATTCTACCACTGTTGCCTGTAATGCAGCCATACTACTAAGTAAGAAAGGTAAAAAACTTTACAGTTATACTGGTGTTCCTGTAAAGGAGTTTAAATATGAAAGCAAGTATTATATTGCTAATGAAAGTGAAGGGGTAATGGAAGTATGCAAGAGGTATCCTAATATAGTTCCTACGTTTTGTGACTTTGACGGCCAAAACTGTGTGGAGGAAGCAAAACGGATAGCAAAGATTTTAGAATTTCCTAATAAATCCTATGGAAATGATGTAATGATGGATGGATTGTATATGCAGGCAGCTAATAATGGATGCAAGATATTACTTAGTGGAAATGCTGGAAATAGCACTATTTCCTATGGAAATATCTATAGTTATGTAAAGAGTCAAATGAAGCATGCTAGGGTAGTAGGAGGAATCAAAGAGTTATGTTCCTTTTGTAAGAAGTATCATTTCAGCAGAAAAAGACTGTTAAAGTATTATTTAAGGGCAGAGATGAAATTTGGTCCGACTCCAAAAGAAGTAGCAGATGAAATTCGTACGTATACATTTATCAATAAAGATTTATTGATGAAACAACATCCAGAAAAGAGAATATTAAAAAGTGGTTATTGTATTTTGAATACCAAAATTTCAACAGTAGAAGATAATAAAAAGAATGCAATGCTAGATGAACAGGCTTTTTTACAGATGGGAGAGTTTGAAACGAAGTATGGTCTTATGCATGGGCTAGTAGCAAGGGACCCTACAAGAGATAAAAGAATGATTGAGTTTTGTATGTCGTTGCCAGAGAAATGCTTTGCTAATAAAGAAGGAGAACGGAGGTTGGTACGTTGCTATATGAAAGGGATAGTACCGGATGCTATTTTAGATGATATAAATCGTAGAGGAAGACAGACAATAGACTGGTATTACCGGATACAAAATAGGTGGGAACAGGTTTCTCTTTTGTTAAAGCAAGCATATAAGAATGAAACATTAAAGAAATATATCGATATGGAAAAATTAAATCAATCTTTATCAGAGTTTGATCCGAAGAGTGAAGATAATCCTGAAACAGTGATGAAACAGTTTGTGTATATTTATAACTTAGCAGTTTGTATGGAATGATTAAGCGCAAAGGGAGATTAGGATGTATACGAAATACTATTATTATATATACGGACTAGTATTGGAGTCAGATATTAAGTTTGCTAGTATGAAAGAGATAGAGAATCATCAATACTCGGATGTTTCTATTGAAATTGGGATAATGCCACAGAAAGTAAAAGAAAGTATCGCATCCGGACAGGAGTATGTGATTCGGAAAGATGAAGTATGGTTCTATATACCAGACTCAGGAAGTTATTATATTGAAAATGGAGAACGGATACTAGTAGAAAAAAAACAACAAAGTGATCAAAATTTAGTAGAGTGCTTTATTTTAGGAGCATGTCTCGCACATTTGCTACTTCAAAGACAGGAAGTACCGATTCACGGAGGAGCGAATGTGGTGGATAATAAAGCACTTATTATCATGGGAGAGTGCGGTGCTGGTAAATCGACATTAACGACAGCACTCCGACTGGATGGTTTTCCGGTTATTGCAGACGATATATCAACGGTCCATATTGTGAATGAAACAGCAATGGTAATGCCAGCAGCACCAAGGCAGAAACTTTGCAGAGACACTGCGATACGCTTTGGACTTGACCTACATAATTTGGATTATATTAGTGAGGGTAAGGATAAATTTGCAGTAGATTTAAAACAGGATTTTTGCACGGTAGAGAAAGAAGCAGGTGTAATTATAGAAATATGTCTTTCAGACCAAGAAGAAGCTTCTATTTCAGAGATTATAGGAATAGACAAAGTGTATACCATATTAAATAATATACAAAGAAAAGTTTATTTTGATGCAGTAGGAGTAAATCCTGTAATCATGAAAAAGGTGGTAAAGATTGCAAGTACAGTCCGTATGTATCGTATTTTACGTCCAAAGGGAAAAGAAACACTTAATGAAATAAAAGAATTATTGCTAGATAAGGTGAAATAGGTCGAAATAGTAAAATAAGAAATAATTGACAAATATTTACATAAGCACTATATTGAAGATATCTAAAAAAAAGGAGGGAGAATCAATGAAGAAATGGGAGATGCCAGAAATGGTAGAGTTAAAGATCTCTTCTACAGAGCATGGATGGCCTAATGAAGAGAAAGATGGAACAATTCTAGGTTGTGTTCCAACGCATGGTCCTTCTTGCTCATAAAAGGGACAAGCAAAAATCCAGCTAAAGGAAGAATCCTTAGCTGGATTTTTTTGCCTAAAATAGCTGTTAAAGAGGGAGAAGAGTTAATGCATAAATACTAGGCCATAGTAATATAAATTCAAATTATAATTTATATATTGTCTCTGTTTTTATAGTTATATTATAGTGAAATTATATTTTGTGTAAAAAAAAGGTAAAAATAGTGTGAAAGAGTGTATTGTATTAACGCTATAAATGTAATATAATGAATGAAAAAAAAGATTGTAAAAATTTGGGAGGTACAAGATGCGAGATGATTCGGAAAAAGCTGAAGTGTCGTATATTTTATCACAATCTACACCTTATAGAGTGTGCCCATTAGGTGCGCATGTAGATCATCAGCATGGACTGGTAACTGGTTTTGCAATCGATAGAGGCGTAAATCTTCGCTATAAAGAAACAAATGATGGAAAGGTAGAATTAAAAAGTAAAAATTATAAAGGAAAAGTATCCTTTTACATGTCTGATATTCCTGAGAGAAGTTTTTTATGGGGAGACTTTGTATTAGGAGCTGTAAAAACGCTACAAAGAAAATATAGCTTAAAAAAAGGAATAGAGGGAGTTATAGAAGGAACATTGCCTGTGGGAGGCTTATCTTCATCTGCTGCAGTAATAATTACATATTTACAGGCTTTATGTAAAGTGAATGGAATACATCTGACACAGAATGAATTAATTCAAAATGCCATCTGGGAAGAAAAAAATTA
>SVEB01000122.1 GCA_015057635.1 Lachnospiraceae bacterium
GATCATGGAACTTATGGACGCTGTAGATAGCTACATTCCAGACCCAGAACGTGCTACAGACAAACCATTCCTTATGCCAGTAGAAGACGTATTCTCTATCACAGGACGTGGTACAGTAGCTACAGGTAGAGTAGAACGTGGTGTTCTTCATGTATCTGACCAGGTAGAAATCGTTGGTATCAAAGAAGAATCTCGTACAGTAGTAGTAACAGGTGTAGAAATGTTCCGTAAACTCCTTGACGAAGCTCAGGCTGGTGACAACATCGGTGCTCTTCTTCGTGGTGTTCAGAGAACAGAAATCGAAAGAGGACAGGTTCTTTGTAAGCCAGGCAGCATCACATGCCATACAAAATTCACAGCTCAGGTTTACGTATTAACAAAAGACGAAGGTGGCCGTCATACTCCATTCTTCAACAACTACCGTCCACAGTTCTACTTCAGAACAACTGACGTAACAGGTGTTTGTAACTTACCTGAAGGCGTAGAAATGTGTATGCCTGGTGATAACATCGAAATGACTATCGAATTAATTCACCCAATCGCTATGGCTCAGGGTCTTGGCTTCGCTATCCGTGAAGGTGGACGTACTGTAGGTTCTGGTAAGGTTGCTACAATCATCAAATAATTTCGATTATTAATATAGTTTAAATAGTGTTTCAATAGTTTGTGTAAACCCTCAGATCATCTGATCTGGGGGTTTTTGTGATGCCTGGGAGAAGAAAGTAAAGATGCGGTTGGGGAATCAGATGAACGTACATAGAAAAATAGATGCAAGATCAGGAGAAAAGATGATAATACGACAAACATAAGAATCGGAGCAAAGAGCCGGTGGGATTAAAATTAACGCAAAGGGCGCATGGAGTGGGGAATCGTTAGGCAAAGAATGAGCGGATATAATTGAATTATATCCGCCCTTTTTTAAGTCTGTTTTTTAGGATTGCGTGGATTAGGTACGGGCCGAATAGGGAAACGCTAATGGTGATAACAGCGATGGCAATTGGGTACCAGGTAAGCCAGGCGTAAGCGAATGCAGTTCTTGTCTGGATTAGCTGCCATAAGAGGAGTAAGAAGGTGACGAAGGCAGAGGCATAACGGTTGGTATGATAGCGCTCCGGCTGAAGGCGAAGCTTCTTATTTAATTGGGGGAAGAAACGGATACGGCGGGAAGAATGATTTCCGGCCATAGAATACAGGATATAGGGGAGGAGGTTTATGACCGCCAGGATATAGAAGGGTGCAAGGCTCTTAAGGCCATGGATCATGGCGTATGTAATATACAAAATAAGCGCGATGCTTTGAAAGCAGCGAATCAGATTTTGGGAAAAACAGCGGCTTAGGAAAGAAAGTTCTTTATCAAGTAAGTGGCGCTGTGCTTCTTGAAAATCTGGAGCCAGAGTGGCTTCCTGTAAGTTTAGGATATCATCCTCAATAAAATTAAGTTCGTTTCGTTCGGTATGAATCTGGTTCATGGTTGTACTCCTTGTGGTAATCTGAATCCATCATATCACATCATGTCTAATAATAAAATATTAGAGCGAATTTTATAATATTTCAAAATCTGCATAAGAAAATATATGATTTTGCCGATATAACTTATGTTACTACATCAAATATCAGGAAATAATATAAGTAAATGATATGACTGTTCGCTTCGCGCAAAAAATCAATTTTAACGAGAAGATGCGAAGGCCGTTGAAACAAGCGCTCTTAGGAAAAGTTTTGAAAATTTCCTTTGAAAAAATCATGTATGTCGTCTATAATATAGAAGAGTATGTTTAGACTTGAGATTAATGGCAAAAAATGAAGATAGAACAGGCGAGGACGAAGCCGAAGATAAATTCAGGAACGGAATCGAAAGGAGATTTACTGATGTTAGGAAGCGATATTGGAATCGATTTAGGCACAGCCAGTGTCTTAGTATATATAAAAGGAAAAGGCGTTGTATTAAAAGAGCCATCCGTAGTAGCGTTTGATCGCGACACAAATAAAATCAAAGCAATTGGTGAAGAAGCAAGATTAATGCTTGGTAGAACACCAGGTAATATTGTTGCAGTACGTCCGTTAAGACAGGGCGTTATTTCTGATTATACCGTAACAGAAAAGATGTTAAAGTATTTCATTCAGAAAGCAGTTGGCGGAAAACAGCGTTTTAGAAAGCCGATCATCAGCGTATGTGTACCAAGTGGTGTTACAGAAGTTGAAAAGAAGGCAGTAGAAGATGCGACTTATCAGGCGGGCGCAAGAGATGTAGCGATTATTGAAGAGCCAATCGCGGCAGCTATCGGTGCTGGTATTGATATCTCTAGACCATGTGGTAACATGATCGTAGATATCGGTGGCGGTACATCTGATATTGCAGTTATCTCCCTTGGCGGTACTGTAGTAAGTACATCCATTAAAATCGCGGGCGATGATTTCGATGAAGCAATCGTTCGTTATATGAGAAAGAAACACAATTTATTAATTGGTGAAAGAACAGCGGAAGATATTAAGATAAAGATTGGTTCCGCTTACCGCAGACCAGAAGTGGTTTCTATGGACGTAAGAGGCCGTAACTTAGTAACCGGTCTTCCTAAGACAATCTCTGTTACTTCCGAAGAAACAGAAGAAGCATTAAAGGAAACAACTTCTCAGATCGTAGAAGCCGTTCACAGCGTATTAGAAAAGACTCCTCCAGAACTTGCAGCGGATATCGCAGACAGAGGTATCGTGTTAACAGGTGGCGGATGTCTGCTATACGGCTTAGAAGAACTGATCGAAGAAAAGACAGGTATTACAACAATGACAGCAGAAGATCCAATGACAGCAGTAGCAATCGGTACTGGTAAGTTCGTGGAATTCTTAAGCGGTAAGAAGGACTAAAGATAAAAGGCGATAAGGAATGGTGAAAAGATGTTAAGAGCTTTATATACCGGTTCTACCGGCATGGAAACGGAGCAGAAACGATTAGACGTAATCTCCAATAATCTGGCGAATGCCACTACAGTGGGATACAAAAAAGAAGGTGTGACAAGCCAGTCATTTGATGATGTGCTTGCACTCAAAGTACGTGATGAATCAGCCATGCTAACAGACAGCAAGATCGGAACAATGAGTCTTGGTGTGAAAATCGGTGAAGTTTATACAGACTACAGCCAGGGTTCCTTACGTGAGACAGGAAACACTTATGATTTAGCCATCGAAGGAAATGGTTTTTTTGCAGTAGAAACAACAGACTCAAAAGGAAACACATCAACCCGTTATACAAGAGCCGGACAGTTTATGATGAACCAAGAAGGATACATTGTAGACAGTCAGGGCAACTATCTGATGGGGGAAAGCGGAAGACTTAAAGTCGATACAACTGCAGGAGAAGTATTAATCAATGTAGATGGCTCGGTTTATGCCGATGGTGAACTTGTAGACAAGGTGACCGTAAAGGATTTTACCGATTATAATTATCTGAAGAAAGGTGCCGGAACGATGTACGAAGCGATTGCCGGAGCAAACGAAAAAGAAGTATCCGGTCTTGTACGTCAGGGATTCACCGAACAGTCGAATGTAAGCGTTGTATCAGAGATGGTTAGCATGATTTCAATCTCAAGGGCATATGAAGCAAATCAGAAGGTAATCCAATCAGTGGATTCAACTCTTGAATTGGCTGTTTCTTCAGTAGGTAAGATCTAATAGGAGGGAAATACAGATGATAAAAGCATTATGGACCGGTGCATCCGGTATGACAACACAGCAGACAAGCCTCGATACGATATCCAATAATCTGGCGAATATTGCAACGACCGGTTATAAGAAAGAAACTGTTCAGTTCTCTTCCCTTCTGTATCAGAAGCTTCAGACTGAGACAACGGATTCCGAAGGCAATGCAAAGCCTGTGATCGCACAGGTTGGTCTTGGTGTCAGAACATCGGGAATCGTGTCCCAGTACACACAGGGAACACTTCAGGAGACAGGCAATCCATTTGATCTTGCTATTTCCGGAAATGGTTTCTTTATGGTGCGTATGGAAGACGGCACAACCGCATATACGAGAAATGGTTCCTTTGGACTTTCTGTGGGAACAAACGGACTTACCCTGGCGAATGCCGCAGGATATCCGGTGTTAGATGCTAACGGAGAAGAAATTGTAGTGGATTCCTCCTGGAACGCAGCTAACTTATCCATTTCCGATACAGGTGAGCTTGTTTATGAGGACGCGAGCGGGAATGCGGTAATGACAGGAAAGAAGATTGGACTTGCACAGTTCAATAATGCAGCCGGCCTTTTAAAACAGTCCGGCGGACTTCTGACTGAGACTAAGAATTCCGGCACACCTCGAATTGAGGGAGAAGATACTGCACTGAAGGCAAGCACCATTCATGCAGGATACTTAGAAGCTTCAAACGTAGAAACTGCAGAAGAGCTTGTGAACATGATTGTCACACAGAGAGCTTATGAGATGAGTTCTAAGACAATTCAGGCAGCAGATGAGATGCTTCAGCAGGCGAACAACCTGAAAGCATAAGGTGACAGAATATGAGCATGGACATTACACAGGCATATTATAATTCTGCGATAAGCAGCCAGAAAGGCAGCATTACTGCATCCAAGTTATCCGCTACATTAGCATCCGGTCTTACCGATGCAACAGATGAGGAACTGATGGATGCCTGCAAGAGTTTTGAAGCGTACCTGGTGGAACAGGTATTCACAAAGGTAAAAGACGCTCTAACAGATAGCGAAGAGGAAGAAAATGAATATACCTCTGCATTCGGCGATATGCTATATCAGAAATATGCTGAGGACATTTCTGAAAGTGGTCAGTTAGGAATAGCGCAACAATTATATGAATCAATGAAGAGAGGCTAAATGATTCTTTTGGGCTGTTGCTTTGGCGACAGCCTTTTTTAATTCATAAAGATCTTCTCCCTATGAATTAGAAAGGCCTCTTAACAGCAGAAAATAGCAGGATGAAAAGGGGAGTGAGTATGGCAGCAGAAGTCATTAAAGGATATGTGGAACGCATCGTATTTCGAAATCCGGATAATGGATATACCGTCTTAAATCTAGTGAATGATACGGATGAAATCACATGTGTTGGGACGTTTTCCTTTATCAATGAGGGTGAATTCATTGAAGCTTCCGGTACCTTTACCGCACATCAGATTTACGGAGAACAGTTTTTAGTACAGCGATATGAAGTGAAAGAGCCGGAAGATCTGATGTCCATTGAGCGATATTTAGGTTCCGGAGCGATTAAAGGGATCGGAACCGCCTTAGCCGCAAGAATCGTAAGGAAATTCAAAGAGAAAACATTTCAGATTATTGAAGATGAACCGGAACGGCTTGCAGAAGTAAAGGGAATCAGCACGAAGATGGCCCAGGAAATCTACCGTCAGTTTGCGGATAAGAGAGACATGAGAAATGCCATGCTCTTTCTTCAGAAATATGGCATTACCGTTAATCTGGCTGTTAAGATCTATCAGAAATACGGAGAAGGCATGTATGCCGTAATCAAAGAGAATCCATACCGTATGGCGGAAGATATCACGGGTGTCGGTTTTAAGATCGCAGATGAGATCGCTGCCAAAGTAGGTATTGGAACGGATTCGGACTATCGAATCAAGGCAGGCATTTTGTATGCGCTTGTACAGGCAGCCAATAATGGACATGTTTATCTGCCGGAACGAGTTTTGATCGGCAAGACTTGCGAGATCTTAAATATTGCGCCGGAATCCGTGGAGCGTCATATCTTGGGCCTGGCGCTTGAGAAAAAACTGATGATCAGGGAAACTGAACAGGAGAAACGGATTTATTCCACGACCTTTTATTATCTGGAACTGAATGCGGCCCGCATGCTATGCGATCTTTCCGTACACTACGACATCATGCAGTCTCAGATTGAAACAAGACTGGCACAGATTGAGAAGGAATCCAAGATCGCATTGGATGAGATGCAGCGCCTTGCGGTAATCGAGGCGGCAAGGAACGGACTCTTTATTCTGACGGGTGGTCCTGGTACCGGTAAGACGACGACCATCAATACGATCATTAAATTCTTTGAGGCGGAAGGGATGGATATCCTGCTTGCAGCACCTACAGGGCGTGCGGCAAAGAGAATGTCGGAAACAACTGGATACGAGGCAAGAACAATTCATCGTATGTTAGAGCTTAGCAAAGGGATTGACGATAAAGAAGGCAGAATGGTATTCGAACGAAATGAAAGCAATCCGTTAGAGACGGATGTGTTAATCATCGATGAGATGTCTATGGTAGATATCAGCCTTTTACATGCACTGTTAAAGGCAATCTCAGTTGGCACTCGTGTTATCTTTGTAGGTGACGTAAACCAGCTCCCAAGCGTTGGCGCCGGAAATGTGCTTCATGACATGATCGACAGCAAGGCTTTTTCCGTCGTTATGTTAAAGAAGATTTTCCGTCAGGCAAGCGAAAGTGATATTATCGTCAATGCACATAAGATCAATGCGGGTGAATCCATACACCTGGATAACAAGAGCAAGGATTTCTTCTTATTAAAAAGAGATGATGTAAATGTCATCACAGGTGTTGTCATTGCTCTTGTGCGGGATAAGATGCCGAAATACGTGAATGCGTCTGTATATGATATTCAGGTTTTGACACCGATGCGAAAGGGAGAACTTGGCGTGGAGCGATTGAATCAGGTGCTGCAGCAGTATCTGAATCCGCCTTCCGAGAATAAGAAGGAGAAGGAATTCACACAGGGAATCTTTCGTGAAGGCGACAAGATCATGCAGATCAAAAATAACTATCAGCTTCAGTGGGAGACGAAGAGCCGCTATGGCATCACGATTGATTCTGGAACGGGAGTATTCAATGGAGATGCCGGGGTTATTAAGGAAATCAACTTATTCTCCGAAATAATAACTGTAGAGTTTGATGAAGGCAGAATTGTGGAGTATCCATTTGCGCAGGTAGATGAACTGGAATTAGCGTACGCTATTACCATTCATAAATCGCAGGGAAGTGAGTATCCAGCTGTCGTGCTTCCGATCTTATCAGGTCCAAGGATGCTGTTTAACCGGAATCTCCTCTATACAGCGGTAACAAGAGCCAAGAGCTGTGTGACCATTGTAGGAAGCGGAGATATGGTGCAGCAGATGATCAATAACGAAAGCGAAATGAAGCGTTATTCGGGCCTCGATGAAAGAATTCAGGAGATAAAAAACGCGTGCGCTAATATGCATCAGGATGTATAATAGAATTGATAGTTGGATGGGTTTAGAAAAACGATGGATTCGATAAGGAAGGAGCATAAAGGCGATGCAGCCAGGGCAGTTCTTCATAGAACTGATATATCCGAGGCGCTGTCCGATATGCAGGGAGATCGTTCTTCCCAAAGGAAGCTATATATGCACTAGATGCAGACAAAAGGTCACGCTTGTGACACAGCCAAGCTGTATGAAATGCGGCAAGCCGTTAGCGATTGCGGGGCAGGAATACTGTTATGACTGTGTTAGGCATGAACATCATTATAAGAGAGGGTTTGCTGTCTATGTTTATGATGATGTGATGCGGCAGTCACTGGGAGACTTTAAATTCCGGGGGAAAAAGGAGTATGGCGATTTTTTTGCACAGGAGATTGTGAGCCGTTATGGAAAGCAGATTAAGCAGATCGGACCGGACTATTTAGTTCCGATTCCGCTTCATCCGGCAAAACGAAGGAAACGTGGATATAATCAGGCAGAGATACTTGCACGAAAGATTGGAGAAACGCTTGGAATACCGGTTATTCCGAATCTGCTAAAGCGGAATCGCAATACGATACCCCAGAAGACATTAGACGATAAAGAACGTCTTAAGAATTTAAGACGCGCATTTTCATTTGGAACAGGACTAAAGTGTTCGGATGAGGGATTAAGAAACATAAAGATAATGCTGGTGGATGATATTTACACCACGGGAAGTACAATAGAAGCATGCACCAATGTGTTGAATAAGCAGGGGATTACCGATATATATTTTGTGACAGTCAGCATTGGGCGTGGTTATTAAGGAGGATGAAGGCATGGAAGTTAGAAATTGCAAAGGGTGTGGGAGATTATTCAATTATTCTGCAGGAACCCCATTATGCCCGGCATGTATGAGAGAACTGGAAGATAAGTTTCATGAGGTAAAACAGTATATTTACGATAATCCTGGAGCAAGCATCAATCAGGTAGCAGAGGAGAATGAGGTGAGCATTCAGCAGCTGAAAAGATGGGTCAGAGAAGAACGTCTTGAGTTTTCAGCAGATTCCGCAGTTGGCTTAGAATGTGAAGGTTGCGGCAAAATCATCCGTACCGGCCGTTATTGCGGTCTTTGTAAGGATAAGCTTGCAACAAGCCTTGGTTCCGCTTATAAGGCGGAAGCTCCAGTCACTTCTTCCATGAATTCCATGAAAGATGGTGCGAAGATGCGCTTCTTTGAAAAATAAGAATAAAAAGCCGTTTTCTTCTTAAGCACTTTGACCGGATATCCGGAAGAGTCTTAAGAAGAAAACGGCTTTTCTTATAATGGTTTATTTTTTTGTGATTCCCGTATCGGAAATGGTGATGCGCCCTTCTTTCATCAGTCTTCCGATTGCACGCTTGAATGCATTCTTGCTTAGATTGAAGTTTAACTTAATCATCTCTGGATCGGATTTATCGTGGTAAGGAAGGAAGCCACCGGCTTCTTCTAAACGGTTAAAGATCAGTTCTGCATCCGCATCCATCTGGATATGTCCTTTTTCACGGATGGAAAGATCCATCTTGCCATCTTCATGAATCATAGTAATGCGTCCTTCAATCACTTCACCCGGTTTTACGACACGGAATAATTCCTTGTTTGGAATTAAGGCAGAGTATTTATTGTCAACGGCTACGAAAGCACCGAACGCATCGATCACTTCGTATACAAGACCGGTTACTTTCTGTTCTTTTTCATATTCTCCGTCGGTTGCAAGATAGTTATATACTTTCATGGTTGCACACAGACGACGGGATTTATCGATATAAAGAGCGACTAATACCTGGTCTCCGGTCTGAACTTTATAAGTCTGTTCCTTGAATGGAAGCATTAAGTCTTTTACAAGACCCCAGTCAAGGAAAGCACCGATTGAGGAAGTCTCCTTAACGGTTAATAAAGCAACTTCTCCTAATTCAAGCTTTGGAACGGTTGTAGTAGCAATTGGACGGTCTTCTGAATCTTTGTATACAAAGACATCGAATTTATCTCCGACTTTTGTATGAGCTGGTACCTGATTTTTTGGCAGCAGGATCTTATCCGCTGTGATATCTCCTTTTGTTACTTCGTATGATTTTGGCTGTTTTCCTTCATCGGAAAGATAAACACCGAAATCCGTTGTTTTCACAACGCTTAAACGCTGTGTTTTTCCTAACTTAATCATATTCAATTCCCTTCTTTGTTCATATTAAAGGCGATTACGCCGTGAATTCTATAATGGCATAAGGCGTATTGGCTGCATCCGATAAAATGACAGTGCATTTGGTATCGGACAGGCTAACATGTGGAATAATAGTATCGCCTAAAAGTGCCGATTTTTTATAATCTGCGCGCATTTGGCGGATTTGAAACGATTCCGGAAGGTATTCCTCCGCCATCTTCACATACTGCCCATTGTTTACGTGCTGATTGGTATCAATATTGGATTTTACTACGGTAAATGGATCCTTTTCTTCTAAGTTGTCTGGAACAAGGATCTTACGATCGGCATATTCCATCTCATAGCGTGGCTCGGTGCCGTAAGCTTTGACATCTTCGGGAAAGACTCTGGTTGGTCGTAAGGTGACGGTATCCATATAGATCCAGATGGAGTTAGCAGCCGCCACAACCTGTCCATGCTGATCTTTTATAACGAAGTTACGATAGCCGTACATTCCTTTAAATCCATAGGCCCATGTACCGATGGTGATGTTCTCGCCTAAAACAGGACGGCGGTTTACGATGATCTGCCATGAGCTTAGCATCCAGACTCGCTTTTTGGATTCCAGATAGTCAAGGCCCACCGAAAGATCTTCTGACTGGAACATGCTGCAATCTTGAAAATAGTTAATAATTGAAGATAAATCCATATATTTATTATGGTCTACTTCACTATATCTTACTCGGCTTTCAAAACTGTACATACATCTCCTCCTCTAATCGTTCTGTTTGTGTCTGACACAGAAACACTTTCCTATTATAGCATGATTTTCACTATTAACATAGGAAAATATTGATATTTGCTGTGTCAGGGAGGAATGAGGGATGGCATTTTATGGAGTAGCATGATATAATTAGGCATTATGAGGAGGTTCGTGATGGAAAGAGAAAGAATAAAACGAGTAAACTGGATTTTTTTACTGACACTTGGCATGATGCTGCTTCCAAGCTTTCTGCCATTTCATTATATTATTAAAAATAGTCTTCAGAATGTATTAGTATCACAAAGCATGATTGCCATACCGGGGATTCTGTATCTGATTTTGAGCAGACAGCGCTATACCGAGGCGGTGCGTCTAAAGAAGATGAGTCTGTCTAATATTGTTCTTGTGATTTTATTTGCGATTTTAATCAGCCCGGTCATGACATTTGTCAATGCCCTATCCATGCTGTATTCCACCAATGTGACCACATCCACGATGACAAGCATTACAAGTTCCGTTCCGCTTCTTGTATCCTTATTTGCAATCGCGGTTGTGCCGGCATTCATAGAAGAATCCATGTATCGAGGCGTATTTTATAATGAGTACCGCAAAGTCAATCCGATCGGCGCTATTTTCCTAAGTGCCTTTTTATTTGGCATCCTGCATGGAAACTTAAATCAGTTCACCTATGCCTTCTTTATGGGAATCGTATTTGCACTGATGATCGAAGCGACGGACTCCATTTTATCCACCATGATTCTTCATTTCCTTACAAATGGAACATCGGTCGTAATTTTATATGCATATCCAAAGTTGTTATCCTATTTCCAGACCGTCTATGATAATGCCGTATCATCCGGTGACTTAAACTTAGCTGCTCAGGTTGAGAGCATGTTAGGAACAACTACATTTGATATGAATGAATTAATGGATCAGGCAACATCAGCCGTAACCGACACATTAGGCAGTGTTCTCGCTACCTATGGCCTGACAGCTCTTGTATCCGGTATCTTAGCCTTCTTTGTATACCGTACCATCGCTAAGAATACCGATCGCTGGGATTATATCAAGAATATCTTCCTTCACAACCGCCCTGACGGAGAGCCACCTGTCCTAACAGCAGAAGGAAATAAAAAACGCCCATCTCTGATCACCATCCCTTTAGCGATTGCCATCCTGTACCTGATCGTCAATATGGTGTTAGCAGAGTTTATCATGTAGAAGTCATAAGTTCAAAAAACTGCCTTTGGAAAAGTACTCAAAGGTTTGCAAGGAGAGCGGGATAGGGAACCGGATGTATTCGGTGTTCTAGAATGTCCGGCTCATGACGGATAAAATAAGAAGAGAGTCTTTGAATAACAGACAGCGTTTTCCTGTCTGATAGTCGAAGACTCTCTTCTTATTTTGTCCGCTCATGCGTCCGAACATTCGGAACACCGAGCGCGTCCGGCTCCCCGTCCCAGTCTCCTTCCAAACTCGTCCTACTCTCGGTGAGGTATTAAAGATGAAGGTCGATGTTTTGTCCGAGGGAAGGGTTGACGGACTGTTCCATCATTTTGATCATGTTGTCACCGGACTGTTCCACGGTATCTAAACTCATAGCGAGGACTGCCGTGGAAACCTGTGTTGAAAGGCTCATCTGGCTGCTTGCCATTGATAGTGCCGCAATATCCATAGTAGATCTCCTTTATATTGTGATAAGGTATATGCCTTACAGCATATATCGGCAGAAAAAGAGAAAACCAGTAGAGGGCTAAGAAAGAAGGCGAATAACCAGATTCAGGGGAAGAATTTAGAGCAGAGGAAAAAAAAGAGGAATGTTACCAAAGAAATATGCGTATATATAATAAAGGACAGGATAATATATCTATTAGGGGGGATACCCAGGGGAAAAAAATAGACGGTAACTGCAAATGAAAGTGAGTTTTTGTGACATTTGCATACGAGAATAAAGCAGTAATACAGGAGAAAAATCAGATAATTGTAGTAATTATAAGAAAACGAGAAGTTTTAAAATTATTTATGAAGTTTGGACGAATCATAAGTATTGTGAAAAGTGCACAAAAAAACGGTTATACATGGTAAAAAATAACATAATCAAAAATTCTTCCGTATTGTGAGAGGATAATTATCCACAGGAAAAAGGCTTGTTTTTCTAAAGAATAAAAGTTATACACGGAGTTATCCACATTATCCACAGGCATTTACACACAGCCTGTGGAAGGAAAGAACTGTCAAGTTCGAATGTTTGTTTTGGCATTTGTGATAAAAAAGACAAAATGACATTTTTTTTGAATAGATTTACTTGACAATAGTATTGTCGCAATAAACGGACGCATAATGAAAAAAATGTCGCCTAATTTCGAATGCGCCCGAAAGGGGCAAAAAGTCGTCAAAATTGTTCCTTCTGTTGGTACATTCCTGAAATATAAAAAAAGTATAATGCGGTTATGAAAATATAGTGAAAAATAGGAAGATTTCAGTTATAATGGTTGTTTCTGGATTGGACATGTGGTATAATAATGATAGCAGAAATCTTGCTAACACAAAATTTCAGACGAGAAGGAGTTGAGCAATATGCGTTATATTATTAGCGGTAAAAATATTGAAGTAACAGAGGGTCTCAAGAATGCGATTTACGAGAAGATGGGTAAGCTTGAGAGGTATTTTACTCCAGAGACGGAACTCCACATTACGTTAAGTGTTGAAAAAGAGAGGCAGAAAATTGAGATTACCATTCCGGTAAAGGGTTCAATTGTTCGTGCCGAACAGGTTAGCAGCGATATGTACGTTTCTATCGATATGGTAGAAGAGGTAATAGAAAGACAGTTAAGAAAATATAAGAATAAATTAATAGAACAGAAACAGGCAGCAATTAATTTCAACCAGGCATTTATGAATGATGAGGAGGATGAGGAAGAAGAAGATTCCATCCGCATTAAGAGAGTGAAGAAGTTTGCAATGAAGCCGATGGATGCAGAAGAAGCATGTGTTCAGATGGAACTGTTAGGTCATAGTTTCTATGCGTTCCGTAATGCTGAGACAGACGAAGTAAACGTGGTTTATAAGAGAAAAGGCAATACGTACGGTTTGATTGAGCCGGAATTCTAACACATATCTGCATGAGGCAGAAAAACTGGTCTGGTATTCATATAAGATCCGGGGGATATCTCATAGTGTGATTATGAGATATCCTTTTTTTGGGTAGAATTATAAATATCAGGCACAAAGTGTCTGTAAGAGAGGTGAAAATTATCGAAAAAGCTGATAATAAGGCGTTGTCAATAAAAATTAGTTGATTAGTAATTGTGTAAATGATACAATAGGTTAGTGTTATATTGGGACTGACTTACATTTGTTTTAGTAAAAGATAAATAGAATACATACCTAAATGATTGGAGTGATTAATAAAATGGGAATATTGACAAAATTGTTCGGAACTCATAGTGAAAGAGAGCTTAAATTAATATATCCTTTAGTTGATAAGATCGAGGGGTTAGACGATGCAATGCAGGCTCTTAGCGATGATGAACTAAGAGGGAAGACAATCGAATTTAAAGAACGTCTGTCTAAAGGGGAAACATTAGATGATCTCTTAGTAGAAGCATATGCAGTTGTTAGAGAAGCGGCAAGAAGAACACTACACTTAAAAGCATATCGCACACAGATCATCGGCGGTATCATCCTTCATCAGGGACGAATCTCTGAGATGAAGACTGGTGAAGGTAAGACGTTAGTATCTACATTCCCAGCTTATTTAAATGCATTAGAAGGAAAAGGTGTTCATATTGTTACGGTAAATGATTACTTAGCAAAGCGTGATGCGGAACTTATGGGGCAGGTACATCGCTTCTTAGGTTTAACAGTAGGATGCATCTTAAATGAAATGGATAATGATGAAAGAAGAGCGGCTTACAACTGTGACATCACCTATGCGACAAATAATGAATTAGGTTTTGATTATTTAAGAGATAACATGGTAATCTACAAAGAACAGCTTGTTATGAGAGATCTTCATTTCGCTATCATCGATGAAGTGGATTCCATCTTAATCGATGAAGCAAGAACACCATTAATCATTTCCGGTCAGAGCGGCAAATCCACTATGCTTTACAATGCATGTGATATGCTTGCAAGAAAGCTTGAAAGAGGTACTGCGAAAGAGCTTACCAAGATGGCTGCGATCATGCAGGAAGACGTAGAAGAAACCGGCGATTTCATTGTAAATGAAAAAGATAAGAATGTTACGTTAACAGAAGCCGGTGTAAAGAAGGTAGAAGATTACTTCAAGATCGAAAATCTTGCAGATCCGGAAAACTTAGAGCTTCAGCATAACGTTATCCTTGCGCTTCGTGCTCATAACTTAATGGCAAAAGATAAGGATTATGTTGTAAAAGATAATGAAGTATTAATTGTAGATGATTTCACCGGACGTATTATGCCAGGCAGAAGATATTCCGATGGTCTTCATCAGGCGATCGAAGCAAAAGAACATGTAAAGGTTAATCGTGAAAGCAAGACTCTTGCAACTATCACATTCCAGAACTTCTTTAATAAGTATGCGAAGAAAAGTGGTATGACCGGTACTGCCCTTACGGAAGAAAACGAATTCCGTGAAATCTATGGCATGGACGTTGTAGAAGTTCCGACTAATCGCCCAATCGCTCGTGTTGACCGTGAAGATGCGGTATATCGTACAAAGAGAGAAAAACTCAATGCGGTTGCGAATGAGATTCAGAAAGCGCATGAGAAAGGACAGCCAGTATTAGTTGGTACCATCACGATCGAAGCATCCGAAGAAATCTCTGAACTATTAAAGAAGAGACACATTCCTCATAAAGTATTAAATGCGAAGTTCCATGAATTAGAAGCGGAAATCGTAGCCGATGCAGGTCAGAAGGGTGCAGTTACCATTGCAACCAATATGGCAGGCCGTGGTACCGATATCAAGCTTGGGGAAGGCGTTGTAGAACTTGGCGGTTTAAAGATCATCGGTACAGAACGTCATGAATCCAGACGTATCGATAACCAGTTACGTGGTCGTGCCGGACGTCAGGGTGACCCAGGTGAGTCCCGTTTCTACATCTCCTTAGAAGACGATTTAATGCGTTTATTCGGTTCTGAAAAATTAATGGCGATGTTCCAGTCTCTTGGTATGGCAGAAGGCGAAGAAATTCAGCATAAGATGTTAAGCTCTGCAATCGAACGCGCACAGAAGAAGATCGAGAACAATAACTTCGGTATTCGTAAGAACCTTCTTGAGTACGATCAGGTTAACAACGAACAGAGAGAAATTATCTACGATGAAAGAAGAAAAGTTCTTAACGGCGAAAGCATGAGAGAAGCTATCTTCAAGATGATCACAGATACGGTAGAAGGTGCTGTGAATACATGCATCAGCGATGATCAGGTTCCGGAAGAATGGGATCTAGCAGAATTAAATAACTTATTATTATCCATTATCCCAATGGAACCAGTTGTTTTAACTGACGATCAGATAAAGCATATGAGAAAGAACGAATTAATGCAGATGTTAAAGGAAGAAGCAGTAAAGCTTTACGAAGCAAAAGAAGCGGAATTCCCAGAAAAAGAACAGTTAAGAGAAGTAGAACGTGTTATCCTTCTCCGTGTTATTGACAAGAAGTGGATGGATCATATCGATGATATGGATCAGCTTCGTCAGGGTATTGGCTTACAGGCTTATGGCCAGAGAGATCCATTAACAGAGTTCAAGTTCATGGCATTCGATATGTTTGATGCGATGACCAACGCAATTGCGGAAGATACCGTTCGTGCATTAATGAATGTAAGAGTAGAGCAGCATGTGGAAAGAGAAGAAGTAGCGAAAGTAACAGGTACAAACCGCGATGAATCCACTGCGAAGACTCCGGTAAAACGTTCTGAAAAGAAAGTTCAGCCAAACGATCTATGCCCATGCGGTTCCGGCAAGAAATATAAATACTGCTGTGGCATGCATGCATAATTGCACGCACCATTTGGTGGGAAACGAAGAATAGAGGATGAGGCAGGCTTACGGTTCCTTGGCATATACGAAGAATAAGAGTCCTGCAGCATAAAAATTTCAATAAATAACAAGCTAGGAAGGTGAGAGCCTTCCTAGTGTACTATCTTATTATAAAATGAAATGGGGTGAGTTTAGGTGGTTGAATTAGATCAGTTTAAGTATACATTAAATGGCTATGAACTGCCTTTGCTTGAAGTGAGGGATTCACTTTGACTTAGCTGGCAAGCAGTTAAGGATTGAAGAAATCGAAGGGATTATGGAAGAACCGGGTTTTTGGGATTCCACTGAGAAATCGCAGGCATACATGAAGGAGTTAAAGAATTTAAAGGACACCGTTGGTCAGTATAATGAGATCAAGGGACGTTTTGATGATATCCAGACACTTCTTGAGATGGGCTACGAAGAGAATGATCCAGCGTTAATTCCGGAGATTGAAGAGGAAATGAATGCATTTATTGCAGAATTTGAGGAGTTAAGATTAAATACCCTTTTATCCGGCGAGTATGATAAGGATAATGCAATCTTAACACTCCATGCAGGTGCCGGCGGAACGGAAAGCTGTGACTGGGCAAGCATGTTAGCAAGAATGTATCAGAGATGGGCGGATAAAAAGGGATATTCCACACAGATCTTAGATTTCTTAGATGGTGAGGAAGCCGGATACAAGTCCATCACATTGGAAATCAGCGGCATGAATGCATATGGACACTTAAAGAGTGAGCGAGGTGTTCACCGTCTTGTGCGTATGTCCCCGTTCAATGCAGCAGGAAAGAGACAGACTTCTTTCGTATCCTGTGATGTCATGCCGGATATCGAAGAGGATTTAGATGTAGAGATCAACGAAGAGGATCTTCGAATTGATACGTATCGTTCATCCGGTGCCGGCGGACAGCATGTCAACAAGACATCTTCTGCGATCCGTATCACGCACCTTCCAACCGGAATCGTGGTACAGTGCCAGAATGAGCGTTCTCAGTTCCAGAATAAAGATAAGGCAATGCAGATGTTAAAGGCAAAGCTGTATCTGTTAAAGCAGGAAGAGAATCAGGCGAAGGAATCCGGAATCCGTGGCGAAGTAAAGGATATTAACTTCGGCAATCAGATCCGCTCCTATGTCTTACAGCCATATTCGATGGTAAAGGACCACAGAACCAATGCGGAAGTGGCCAATGCGCTAGGCGTATTAGACGGTAATTTAGATCCATTTATCAACGCTTATTTAAAATGGATTAACACCACTCCATCAGAAGCAGAATAAAGAAAACTTTTAGGCCTTAAGAGGAGAGTTTCATTTCTCCTTTAAGGCCCAAAAGATAGAATATACGCTAAAGAATTTAGCAATAGAATACGTTTTTCCAATAGGAGAACAAGGATAAGATACAAAGGATTGTAGTCCTACAAGGAGGAAGCATGGAAGCTACACAGCAGGTTATTTTTAAGCTTGGAGAAGAGGAATACGGGTTTGACATTATGCTCGTAAATGCAATTGAAACATTTACCGGAATCATTCCGGTTCCAAATTCATCAGAACATATCTTAGGTATTGTGAATTTAAGAGGGGATGTTATCCCGGTGTTCAGTCTTAGAAAGAAGTTCGGTATGCCGGAAGTGGACTTAGAGACTTCTCAGCTGATCGTAACAAGATCGAATGGTGTTATGGTAGGATTTAAGGTAGACGCGGTAAAGGAAATCGTGGGAATCGAGGCACAGGAATTAAGTGAGATGCCACGGATTGTAAAGAATGAAAAAACTACATATGCGAAATGTGTTGCCAATAAAGGCGGCCAGATGATCATTCTTTTAGATCATGACGGAATCTTGAATAGTGAAGAGCAGTCCGCAGCACAGGCACTCATTAATCGTTAAGAACAGCCAGCAAAGGAGCCGGCGGTATCTAAAAACAGCGAAATGCTGATTGGATATCGCCGGCTCTTTGTGCGGGCATTTTTTATGGATAGGAAAGTTCCTGCCGCTTTTACATGTATTAAAAATGAACGGAGCATCCATTTAAAAAAGGGCATAAGAAGTGTCGAAATATGGTTGTGAAAACAGAACAGACATTCGAAAAAATGTTGCATATGAAAAATGGGTATGCTATAATGACAGCAATGTAGTGAATTGAGAAACCTTGGAAAAAGGCGTTTTTTAGAGAGAAAAAGGCAAGGGAAGAAAACAGGTTTCAAAGCAAGCGGAACGGAATGGAGGGAATGATTTGGATCATTTTAAGCTGGTTTCAGAATATGAACCGATGGGAGATCAGCCCGAAGCAATCGAAGCGCTGGTGAAAGGATTTGAAGAAGGCAATCAGTTTGAGACGCTGTTAGGTGTGACTGGTTCGGGTAAGACTTTCACAATGGCCAACGTGATACAGAGACTGAACAGACCAACTTTGGTAATTGCCCACAATAAGACATTAGCGGCCCAGTTATATGGGGAATTCAAAGAATTCTTCCCAGAGAATGCAGTGGAGTATTTTGTATCCTACTATGATTATTATCAGCCGGAAGCGTATGTACCTTCAAGCGATACTTATATAGAGAAGGATTCTGCAATCAATGAAGAGATTGATAAGCTGCGTCACTCGGCGACAGCAGCACTCACCGAACGGCGAGATGTGATTATCGTAGCCAGTGTATCCTGTATATATGGTTTGGGAAGTCCGATTGATTATCAGAACATGACATTATCGCTTCGTCCGGGCATGGAGAAGGATAGGGATGAAGTGCTGAAGAAGTTAGTGGACATTCAGTATACAAGAAATGATATGGACTTTAAGCGCGGTACCTTCCGTGTCAGAGGCGATGTGGTGGAAATCTTCCCGATTTCGGCGTCCGATACCGCATATCGTGTGGAATTCTTCGGAGATGAGGTCGATCGTATTTCGGAGATCAATGTGCTGACCGGAGAAGTGCTGTGTGGTCTCGAGCATATGATTGTATTCCCGGCATCCCATTATGTAGTGGATAAAGAAAAGTTAGAGGAAGCAATTAAGAATATCGAGATTGAATTGGAGGAAAGAATCCGATACTTTAAGAGTGAGGATAAGTTATTGGAAGCACAGCGAATCGCTGAACGAACCCATTTTGATATTGAGATGCTTCGTGAGACCGGCTTCTGTTCGGGTGTTGAGAACTATTCAATGCATTTAGCGGGACTGACACCGGGGAGCACACCGCATACGTTAATGGATTATTTCCCGGATGACTTCCTAATCATTGTGGATGAGTCTCATATCACGATTCCGCAGGTGCGCGGCATGTATGCAGGCGACCAGGCAAGAAAGTCAACACTTGTGGATTATGGCTTCCGTCTGCCTTCGGCAAAGGATAACCGTCCGCTTAACTTTGAAGAGTTTGAGAGTAAAATCAATCAGATGATGTTTGTTTCGGCTACACCGAATGTATACGAGAAAGAGCATGAACTGCTTCGTGTCGAACAGATCATCCGTCCGACCGGTTTATTAGATCCATTAATCGATGTACGTCCGGTAGCAGGCCAGATTGATGACTTAGTCGGAGAAGTGAATAAGGAGGTTATGGCAAAGAACAAGGTGCTGGTGACAACTCTGACAAAGAAGATGGCAGAAGATCTGACCGACTATATGAGAGAGTTAGGAATCCGTGTGAAATACCTGCACTCCGATATTGATACATTAGAGCGTTCTGAAATCATACGTGATATGCGTATGGATGTATTCGATGTATTAGTTGGCATCAATTTACTGCGAGAAGGTCTTGATATTCCAGAAATCAGTCTGGTGGCAATCCTAGATGCAGATAAGGAAGGTTTCCTTCGTTCTGAAACATCACTGATTCAGACAATCGGACGAGCTGCCCGTAATTCAGAAGGACATGTTATCATGTATGCGGACAAGATGACCGATTCCATGCACAAGGCCATTTCAGAGACGAACCGAAGAAGAGCGATTCAGAATGCGTATAATGAAGAACATGGGATCACGCCTCAGACCGTTAAGAAGAAAGTACGTGAGCTGATCAGCATATCGAAGAAGGCCGACAAAGAGATGTACAGCATGGGCAATAAGGATTTAGAGTCCATGAGCAAGAAGGAGTTAGAGGCTGTATTAAAGAAGCTGACAAAAGAGATGCATACGGCAGCGGCGGAACTGAATTTCGAGCTTGCAGCAGAGCTTCGTGATAAGCTGGTTGAATTGAAGAAGCACCTGGCAGAGGTAAGCTAGTCTATAAAGTCCGGATGCCAGATATGGATGTGCTGCAGCGCTGGATTTTCAAGTAGAGATTTTGGGTTTAGCAAAAAAGAATGTAGCAAGGATGCGGGGCTTTATCAAATAGAGGCAGGCATCTTTGGCTAGATAGAATAGAGGATAAATAAGATGGCTGATAAAAAACATTATATTAAGATACGTGGTGCGAAGGAACACAATTTAAAGAATATTGACATTGATATTCCAAGAGATGAGTTTGTCGTGCTGACCGGCCTTAGCGGTTCCGGCAAGTCATCCCTTGCGTTTGATACCATTTATGCGGAAGGCCAGAGAAGATATATGGAATCTTTATCTTCCTATGCCAGACAGTTCCTTGGACAGATGGAGAAACCGAATGTGGAGAGTATTGAAGGGCTATCCCCTGCGATCTCCATTGATCAGAAGTCCACAAACCGCAATCCGCGTTCTACCGTTGGTACGGTAACCGAGATTTATGATTATTTCCGACTTCTTTATGCAAGAATCGGTATTCCGCATTGTCCAAAGTGCGGAAAGGAGATTAAGAAGCAGACTGTGGATCAGATGGTTGACGAGATTATGAAACTGCCGTCCGGAACGAAGATTCAGCTGTTATCTCCAGTTGTAAGAGGGCGAAAAGGCGAGCATGTGAAGGTCTTTGAACAGGCCAAGAAAAGCGGTTATGTCCGTGTCATGGTAGATGGGAATCTTTATGAGCTGTCCGAGGAGATTAAGTTAGAAAAGAATGTAAAGCATAATATCGAGATCATTATTGACCGTCTTGTGGTAAAGGAAGGCATTGAGAAACGTCTTTCCGATTCCATTGAAAGCGTATTAAAGCTAAGCGATGGTCTGCTGTTTGTTGATGTAATCGGCGGTGAGAAGCTGACATTCTCCCAAAGCTTTTCATGCCCGGATTGTGGCATCAGTTTAGATGAATTAGAACCGAGAACATTCTCCTTTAATAACCCATTTGGTGCATGTCCGGACTGTCATGGTATCGGTTTTCGAATGGAATTCGCAGAGGAATTATTGATCCCGGATACTTCCTTAAGCATTGCCGGTGGCTGTATTGCTGTACTTGGATGGCAGTCGGTTACCGATAAGTCAAGCTATACAAGATGTACGATGGAAGCGCTCGCGAAAGAATATGATTTTGATTTAAATACTCCATACCGCGATCTGCCCGAGAAGATCCGTCATATGATCATGCATGGAACCGGCGGAAAGAGCGTGAAAGTATATTATAAAGGACAGCGTGGAGAAGGCGTTTACGATGTTGTATGGGAAGGTCTGATTAAGAATGTGGAGAGAAGATACCGTGAAACGGGAAGTGAATCCACAAGGACCGAATACGAGACATTTATGAATACTACGCCATGTAAATGCTGTGGTGGAAAGCGTCTTCGCAAGGAAGCGTTAGCGGTTACGGTAGGAGACAAAAATATTGCGGATGTGACCGCACTTTCCATCCGCGATCTGTATGCATTTATGAATGGTCTGGAGTTAACAGCCATGCAGATGAAGATTGGGGAACTTGTCTTAAAGGAAATTCGTGCAAGAGTTGGATTTTTAATGGATGTAGGCTTAGAGTATCTGTCCCTTGACCGTGCGACCGGAACGTTATCGGGCGGGGAAGCGCAGCGTATCCGTCTGGCGACGCAGATCGGCTCCGGATTAGTAGGCGTTGCCTATATCTTAGATGAGCCAAGTATCGGTCTTCATCAGAGAGATAACGATAAGCTTCTTAAGACATTAAAGCACTTAAAGGATCTTGGCAATACGTTAATCGTCGTGGAACATGATGAGGATACGATGTTCGCAGCGGACTATATTGTAGATATCGGACCGGGTGCCGGAAGCCATGGCGGTGAGGTAGTGGCAGCAGGAAACGCGCAGGAGATCATGGCAAATCCGAACTCCATCACCGGTGCTTATTTAAGCGGCCGTATCAAGATTCCAGTACCAAAAACAAGAAGAAAACCAACCGGTTTCTTAACAATCAAAGGAGCGAAGGAAAACAACCTAAAGAATATCAAAGTAGATATTCCGCTTGGTGTATTTACCTGTGTGACCGGTGTATCCGGTTCCGGCAAAAGTTCCTTAGTAACCGAGATTTTATACAAACGTTTGGCGAGAGACTTAAACCGTGCACGCTGCATTCCAGGAAAGCATGATGAGATGATTGGACTTGAGAACTTAGATAAGGTGATCAATATCGATCAGTCTCCAATCGGAAGAACACCGAGATCCAATCCGGCGACTTATACCGGAGTCTTCGATCAGATCCGTGACCTGTTCGCATCCACTGCCGATGCCAAGATGCACGGTTACTCCAAAGGACGTTTCAGCTTCAATGTAAAGGGCGGACGATGTGAAGCCTGCAGCGGTGACGGTATCATCAAGATTGAGATGAACTTCCTTCCGGACATCTATGTTCCTTGTGAGGTATGTGAAGGAAAGCGTTACAACCGTGATACGCTAGAAGTCAAATACAAAGGCAAGAGCATTTACGATGTACTCGATATGACGGTGGAAGAAGCCGTGAAATTCTTTGAGAATGTGCCATCCATCCGCAGAAAGATTGAGACATTAAATGATGTAGGATTATCCTACTTAAAGCTTGGTCACCCATCCACATCCTTATCCGGTGGCGAAGCACAGCGTATCAAGCTTGCAACCGAACTTAGCAAGAGAAGTACTGGAAAGACCATTTATATCTTAGATGAGCCGACAACCGGTCTTCATTTTGCAGATGTTCATAAGCTGATCGAGATTATGCAGCGTCTGACCGAAGGAGGCAATACCGTAGTTGTGATTGAGCACAACTTAGATGTCATTAAGACTGCCGACTATATCATCGATATCGGTCCGGAAGGTGGCGATAAAGGCGGTACGGTAGTAGCGAAGGGCACACCGGAGCAGGTAGCAAAAGTAGAGAAATCTTATACGGGACAGTATATCAAGCGCTACTTAGAAAAATAAGAAAGCGGGAGAGCGTCAATTGCATCATTTATTTGTTTGATGGAATTGAGTTCTGCATTTGATCAGATAAGATATTCAAAGTAATAAAGAATCAGTCAGCACAGGACTTAAACGTTTCACTTTAGGTTCCTGTGCTGATTCTAAGAGAAGAACAAAAAAGCCAGAGAGAAAGAGGAATAGAGGAGGAAGAAATAATGGGAAGCCATTTTTTTGCGATGATGTCAAGAATGCGATATATTGAGAGATGGGCGCTGATGCGGAATGCATATTCAGAGAATATCAGTGAGCATTCCTTAGAAGTATCGATGATCGCGCATGCCCTCACCATTATCAGCAATAAAAGATGTGGCAATCAGCTGGATGCCAGCAAAGCGGCGCTGATCGCATTGTATCATGATGCTACTGAAATCATTACCGGGGATATGCCGACGCCGATCAAATATTACAACCGTGATATTGAAGGGGCGTTCAAGCAGATAGAGGAGAATGCGGCGAATAAGCTTCTCCATATGCTTCCGGAAGATTTGCGGGATGAATACACAGACTTGTTCTTCCCAGCCGGTGGTGACGAATACTTATGGAAACTTGTAAAAGCAGCAGACCGTATCTCTGCCTTGATCAAATGCATTGAGGAGAAGAAGGCCGGTAACTACGAGTTCGAAAGTGCTAAAGCAACCATCGAATCATCCATCGCCGAAATGAACCTCCCCGAAGTTACTATCTTCATGACTGAATTCCTTCCATCCTACTTTAAAACTCTGGACGAACTGCAGTAAGGAAAGACAGACGGCAGGGTTTGGAGGCGGAGGAAGGAAGAGAGGGCGAGGACGTCCGGGCTTTTCCTTCCGGTCTTGGTTTTGGGAGACGATATTCCATGTGTTCGGACGCAAGAGCGGACAAAAAGAGAGCAGTGTCTTTGACTATCAGACAATAAGTTGTCTGCTATTCAAAAACACTGCTCTCTTTTTATTCGTCTTGAGCCGGACACGTCGGAATATCGTACCCCAAAACCAAGACCAGAAGGAAAAGCCCGGCCGCCCTCGCCCTCTCTTCCTTCTTCCGCCTCCAAACCCTGCCTGATCCCCTAAATCACTATTTAGAAAGTTCAGCCACCGTATTTTCGAGGGCGTCGAGGTCGGATGGGGTTGGGATGTAGAGCTGAGCGAAAGGTTCGGCGATGACGTCGAACTTGCAGGCCATTAGCTCCTGATTCACGCCACGAATGCCCTGTCCGCCCCAGCCGTAAGAACCGAAAGCGAACGCTTTCTTATTCTTTGGAGCAAGGCCCTTTAGGTAACATAAGAAAGAAGCAACCGTTGGAAGCATATTGTTATTAAGAGTAGGAGAACCAACGGCGATATACTCAGTCTTTAAGATATCAGACATAATATCGGAGATATGGTTTTCCTTTAAGTCAAATAATTTAGCTGTAATGCCGTTACGTGCAAAGCCTTCCATAATAGCGTGTGCCATCTTTTCGGTAGAATGCCACATGGAATCGTATACGACACAAGCCTTAGGTTCTGGCTTGCCATCTGAGAAATATTCATACTTGGCCACGATGTCCGCAATGTGGCTTCTCCAGATCACGCCATGGCTTGGTGCAATCATATCGATATCAAGGGACTTCACAACCGGAATGGTCTTGCTGCACTGCATGCTGTATGGCATTAAGATATTGGCATAGTATTTTAGTGCTTCTGCCATTGCGATGTCTAAATCCACTTCGTCATCAAAGCGCTTGCTTGTAGCGTAGTGCTGGCCGAATGCATCGTTTGAGAAGAGGATTTTCTCTTCCGGACAGTAAGTAACCATATTATCCGGCCAGTGAAGCATTGGAGTTGCTACGAACTGAAGGGTACGCTTTCCAAGAGACAGGCTGTCGCCACCCTTTACCGGAAGATAGTTATAGTCAGAACCGTAATGAGCCTTTAAACCATCTAATCCGCTGGCTGCAGTTGTAACGATTGTCGCGTTCGTTGCAAGCTTCATGATGGCAGGGATTCCGCCGGAATGATCCATTTCCACATGGTTAGAAACAACATAGTCAATCTTGGATGGATCGATGATGGCCGAAATGCGGCGGATCATCTCCTCTGCAAATGGGGCCTTTACGGTATCGATTAAGGTAATCTTTTCGTCAATAATCAGATAGGCATTATAGGTTGCTCCGCGGTTAGTCGTATACCCATGGAAGCTTCGTACGTTCCAGTCTACTGCGCCAACGGCGTAGATTCCGGGTTTTAATTCAACAGTATTCATAAATGTATTCCTCCTAATCAATAACTAAGGTGAGTATTTTTCTCTATCTTTTGCAATTCATAGTAAAAAGGTATGAATTGATTATATCATAGAATTTTTAAAAGACAATACCTTATTATCGTTTGAAAATGTATTATTAGTTTTCCTTATAAGGGTCATTAAAAATTAATATGACCGCACTATCTTGCTATTTTATCAAAATTCGTTATACTTAACTAAATATAGATTTCAAGGTCTAGTATTTATATAATTTAGGTTTTTCATTCCTGATTGGACGTTTCTGACATGATTTTTCGATTATGCAGGGCGAAAAGGATGTTTGTCTGAATGGGATTTAGGAAATGCTAGAAAGGATAAATAGTAAGACTGATGGTTCATAGCAGAAAACAGCATTTTGTTGTTTCTGTTGATTGATAGATGATATTTAGGAGGATACAAATCGTGAACAAGGAAATGATCATTGTACTTGATTTTGGCGGACAGTATAACCAGCTGATTGCCAGACGTGTAAGAGAATGCAACGTGTATTGTGAAGTAATGGCGTACAATACAAGCATCGAGAAAATCAAAGAGTTAAATCCAAAGGGTATTATCTTCACCGGCGGCCCTGCAAGCGTTTATGCAGAAGGTGCTCCACATGTGGATAAGGAAATCTTTGAACTTGGCATTCCTGTACTTGGCATCTGCTACGGTGCACAGTTAATGACACACGTTTTAGGCGGTGAAGTTACAACAGCGGATATAAGGGAATACGGAAAGACAGAAATCCAGGTAAATACATCATCCAAATTATTTAAAGATGTATCCGAACATACCATTTGCTGGATGAGCCATACGGACCGTATCACAAAGCCAGCAGACGGTTTTGTAATCACTTCTCATTCCGAATCCTGCCCGGTAGCGGCAATTGAAAAGGCAGATCAGAAGTTATATGCGGTACAGTTCCATCCAGAAGTTATGCATACCGTAGAAGGCGCTAAGATGCTTCGCAACTTCTTATATGAAGTATGTGAATGCAGTGGCGACTGGAAGATGGCTTCCTTTACTGAAGAATCTGTCAAAGCGCTTCGTGAGAAGATCGGCGATAAGAAAGTGCTTTGTGCTCTGTCCGGCGGTGTTGACTCTTCTGTAGCAGCGGTTATGATCTCTAAGGCAGTTGGAAAGCAGTTAACCTGCATCTTCGTAGATCATGGTTTACTTCGTAAAAATGAAGGGGATGAAGTAGAAGAAATCTTCACCACTCAGTTCGATGTAAACTTCATACGCGTTAACGCACAGCAGAGATTCTATGACAAGTTAAAGGGCGTTACGGAACCGGAAGCAAAGAGAAAGATCATCGGTGAAGAATTCATCCGTGTATTTGAAGAAGAAGCAAAGAAGATCGGTACTGTTGACTTCTTAGCACAGGGAACCATTTATCCGGACGTAATCGAATCCGGACTTGGCAAATCAGCTGTGATCAAATCCCACCACAATGTAGGCGGTCTTCCGGAACACGTAGACTTTAAGGAAATCGTGGAACCACTTCGTTTATTATTTAAGGATGAAGTACGTAAGGCAGGCTTAGAGCTTGGAATTCCTGAAAAGTTAGTATTCCGTCAGCCTTTCCCAGGCCCAGGACTTGGTATCCGTATCATCGGCGAAGTAACCGAAGAGAAGGTAAAGATCGTTCAGGATGCGGACTATATCTACCGTGAAGAAATCGCAAATGCAGGCCTTGACCGTTCCATTGGCCAGTATTTCGCAGCATTAACCAATATGCAGTCTGTAGGATGCATGGGTGACGAAAGAACATACGATTACGCAATCGCCCTTCGTGCCGTAACAACATCCGACTTTATGACAGCAGAATTTGCAGAACTTCCTTGGGAAGTGCTTGGAAAAGTATCAAGTAGAATCGTAAACGAAGTTAAAGGAGTAAACCGTGTACTGTATGATTGTACAGGAAAGCCTCCAGCAACAATTGAGTTCGAATAGTATCAGGTGGTTTACAATTTGATATCATTTATTTTAAATGGCAGGTGATCTATATGGTTATCTGCCATTTTTATACTATTTCTATTATTCTCGGAACCAGAAGGTTTTTGTTGCCAGCAAAAGAAGTTTGAAATTTACATAGGAAAGTATAATAATACTAGTCGGAGAACAAGACCGCATTTTAATAAATCGAGTGCTGAAAATGAAACCGGAATATTTTAAAACTATCAGATATAAAAGGGTTGCTATTTTAAAAGTGCTTATTTATACTCATAATATAAATAAGTATTTTCATGATCGGAGGGTATGCATTCTTGGATAAGGAACATTTGTCTGAAATGACTGGCATTAGTGGCGTGGTTTTATTACAAATAGAGGAATTAGCTGTTAGATATGAAATACAAAAAATAATCCTGTTCGGTTCTCGTGCAAGAGGAGATTATAAAAGGACCAGTGACATTGATTTAGCCGTGTTGTCGGGAAATGTGACAGAGTTTACGCTGGCAGTGGATGAAGGGACGGATACGTTACTAATGTATGATGTAGTTAATTTAGGCGGAACGGTACAAGCCGAGTTGCTGGAATCGATTAAGAAAGAGGGGATTGTTCTATATGAAAAAGTATGATAACTTTTGCAATGCACTGAAAAATCTAAAGGATATCTATAAGTATGAGGAACCATATGATAATGTTACATTAATCGGATTAGTAGCATTATATAGTATCTGTTTTGAACAATCCTGGAAAGCAATGAAAGAAATTATGACCTATAACGGAGTGATAGAAGCGGAAACAGGTTCCCCGAGAAGCATTATAAAATTGGCATATTCCGTAGGAATGATTACGCAAGAAAAGGTTTGGTTAGATGCACTGGTATCTCGAAATAATGTGGCACATTCTTATAATCAGGCAATTGCATTAGATATTGTCAGAGCTACAAAAGATCGGTATGTTGAGATGTTTGAAGCATTACAGACGAATATACAAGAGAACTTTTTAAATTAATTTGCCCAATAGCGACGCTTTAGAGAAAGTTTAAAATGGTTTACTGATTTTAGTGGTCAGTAAGCCTTTTTGTTTTATGTCTGTGAGAACTTTATTCCTGCTTATAGTTCAGCTCGGATGTATATTTCAGATCCAGATAGTAAATGCACAGGACGAGATATTTATAATCAAGAATGGAGTACTGACGAAGTATAATGGTGAGGAGGAATATGTAACAATTCCAGATACGGTTACGGAAATTGGGGCATCAGCTTTTATGTCCTGCAAAAGTATAAAGCAGGTTGTAATTCCAGATACGGTAACTGTAATAGGAGAAGCAGCTTTTAGAGGATGTACCAATTTGAAGGAAGTAAATATTCCGGATTCCATTACCTATATTGGCAGTCAGGCATTTTTTAACTGCAGATCTCTTACTAAAATAATATTACCTAAGAGGATCAGTAAAATTGAAGATAGTACATTTTATGGTTGTAGAAGCTTAACAGATGTTACAATCCCAGAGTCTGTAATTTCAATTGGTCTTGGTGCTTTTAACGGGTGTAATGCATTAACGAATATGGAGATACCATCTTCGGTAAAGGTGATTGACGGTTTATTCTCATCTTGTCCTTGGTTAGAAGAAAAGAAAATGGTTTTGTTATTATAAACGGAAATTTAATCAGTGCTTCTGAATGTAGTGGAGCAGTAAGAATACCAGAGGGAGCATTTTGGAGATGTAAGTCACTGACTCAGATTACACTTCCAAAGAATTTAAAAGAAATTGGTGAGGTGGCATTTCAGAATTGTACAGCATTAACGAATGTGGCGGTATCTAGCAATGTAAAAACAGTGAATAGGGCTGCATTTGAAAACTGCTCAGCAAAGTTAATCATCCATGGAATCAGTAATTCTTATATCCAGTCATATGCAGAGCAAAATAGCATTACATTTAAAAGTATAGCCATAAATAAAACCAAACTTACATTGTCAGTTGGGGGATGCATAAGACTTAGTATAGGCGGTGTTAACAGGCTAAGTTGGACATCCAGTGATTCTTCAATAGCAACGATTAATAAATATGGCGGTTTAACAGCTAAGAAAAAGGGAACCGTAACTATAACGGGAAAACTTTATGGAAAGACATATACTTGTAAGGTGACGGTGAAATAAGAAAAATTTTAGTGATATCAATTGAAAACCTATAGAGCTATCCTGGCAACATTTTGGCAGCAGAAATATTGAAGAGGCTTTTGTAAACGGCGGCATAATTTTAGATTTCATGCAAAAGCTAAGAATAGATTTTATGGTATTTATTTTTAAGCAGTGGAGTTTTATACAAAGATACTTTATAATAGTGTAAAACTACTAGGAGGGCTGACTTGAAAAAAGGCATTTATTTGAACGATTCCATTCATGGAATGATTTCTTTAACAGAATACGAAAGAAGAATTGTTTCGACGATTGGATTTAATCGTCTGCATGACGTATATCAGAATTCCACAGTTTATCTTACGTTCCCATCGAATCGTACGAAGCGATTTGAACACTCGATTGGTACTATGAAGCTTTGCTCGGATATGTTCTTTCAGTCGTTATTGAACACATCGGATTCGATGTTACAGGAGTTCTTTGCGATCTTTGAAAGAGAGTATGTCGAGATTTTAGATAGATTAAGACAGCAGAGAGTTGTCTGTGATGAAAAATTAGGAGGAAGGTTTCCGCATGAGCTGCCACAGATTGAAATGGATAAGTTACGACATTGTCTGATTCCGAATAATATTCCGGATCGGTATAAAGTGATTCATTTGATTCTCATTCAGTCCGTTCGCGCGGCAGCATTGCTGCATGATATCGGACATCCGCCATTTAGCCATATTGTGGAGTTTGCGCTGAAAGAGGTGTATCTAAACTATAAGGATAAGCCGGTAAGCGAGAAGAAGAACGCAAAAGAGTTTGTGGATATTATGTCAAAATACTTTGAGGATGACAGAAAGCTGCATGAGCAGATGGGCGATGAAATCAGCGAAGGAATTCTAAGCAAGATCATTGTACCGATTCCAAAAGATGATGAACGGTATTCGGAGAACTTGTTTGAACTGCTTGTATTAGAGACCGTAAAAAGAATCTTTGCGGAAGAAGGAGCATTTGGTGATCTTCACAGAATCATTGACTCGAGTCTGGACGGAGACCGTTTGGATTATGTGACAAGAGATGTGATCAGTTCCGGTATGGATTCCGGAAAGATTGATTATAGCAGAATTATCAGCGACATGCAGGTGATCGTGAAGGAAAACCAGATCTTCTTCTGTGTTCCGTTAAAAGCGGTGAATGCGGTTGAGGATTTTGTGAAACGAAGATACAGCAGTTATAAGGATATTATCTATCATCACCGTGTAATCAAGACGGATTATCTATTAGAAGGAATCGTAAAGGATTTGGTTGAGAAGTATCTTGAGGAGCATGTATCAGGAGTGGAACGCGACAGTGAGGTTCTGATCCCGTTTGATATCTCCGGATTATGGTTCCCACTTGGGGATAAGAAGTCTGCGATTAAGGCGAATGCGCTTTCTCAGTGGAATGACTCCTGGCTGATGACGGTATTAAAACAGATTTATTATACAGAGTATTATCATAACGAGAAGATTAAGGAAGGCACTCATGACTTTATCTTAGAGCAGCGTCTGGCGGAACTGTTACGTAATAGCAAGCGCTATCATTCCTTAATCAAGCGAAGTGAGAACTTTAAGATTATTGATGATGCAGTAAAATTAGAGCTGTTAAAGCAAAGAGATGATATCGAAGCACTGCTTCATAAGCAAGGGGAGGCTTCGGCACATAAGATATCGGCAGAGCTGATTCATGAGATGCTAGAGAATATAACAAAGAGTTCATCCGGATTTGTACTTTCCTTTATCTTAAGATACAGCAAGGAAATGAAGATGGAATCTTTAGAGCAGATGGTAAGAGATATTGTGGAAGAGGAGACAAGCCATATCTTTACGGAGCTTAAGACATTTGATACCGTTACGTTATTTAAGCGGATTTCATTAGGACTGAATTCTCCAATTTATTTCTATAACAATAAGGGAAATATATGCACATTAAATGATATCAGCGGCATCGCTGACATTTTACAGCTGGATTCGGATTACTTCCCTCCTTTCTATATTTACATTTTAGCAAAAGATCATGATGGAATAATCAAAGACAAGCGGGAAGAGCTGTTAGGATGTATTGGACAGAGAATCGGTACAGAGATTGCAAAGCGGCTGACTACGGCTGGAATAAATTAATAGGATACCAGTAAAACAGCATTCAGAATTGTGAGATGGAATGAATGAAATGTAAAAATATGTTTCATATGAAAAAGAACTATGAGATAATAAGCTCATGGTTCTTTTTTGATTTTAGCGGGATTTTAGGTACTTTGGAGTAAAATCGGGACAAAAGATAAGATGGTGAATGCTACGAAGACAGATAAGGTAGTTTAAGATACAGAAAGACAAAGAAAGAGAAAGAAAAAGAAGAATCAGGAGGAAAATGATATGGCGGATGTGTATGAAAAATGTTCGGTGATTGAGAATGAGTGCTGGGAACTTCGTTTGGTAACGGAAGAGGATGCAAAGGATTTGGTAAAGGTATATCGGGATAAGAATGCGCTTCCATTTTTCAATAGCGATAACTGTCACGGCGATAATTTCTATTATCGGACAGAAGAGCAGATGCATGATGTGATTAAGGGCTGGCTGTGGGAGTATGCAAGAAAAGGGTTTGTTCGGTTTGCAATTATAGAGAAAAGAAGTGGAGAAGCGATCGGGACGGTTGAACTGTTTAATCGTGTATCGGAGGATTCTTTTAATGGGTATGGAATTTTGAGGCTGGATGTAAGAAGCGATTATGAGAGAGAAGATGTTCTTTCCCCGATTCTGTCCCTGATTACAGAGCCTGCCTATACGCTATTTTCCTGTACGATGATTGCGACGAAGGCGGCTATCTATGCAGTGGAAAGAGTAGAGGCACTTAAGAAGGCAGGATTTGAAAAGACCGATCAGTGTCTGGTTGGGCATGACGGAACTACATATCGGGATTACTGGGTGAGAAAGCAGACAGTCAGAGGTTAGAACTAAGAGCCTGGGACTAGAAATCAAAAAGCACGATAAGAACCAAGGACCAGGAGCCTAGATCAAAATAAGTTATTGCGAATACAGTTAAAGCGCGTGGGAGGAGAAAAGTTATGGTAGCTAGCTACTTGATTATGATATTGCCGATGATGGCAATTTTATCATTATTGATCTATATGCCCATATTTATCTGGAATAAAAGGAGATATGGGAAAAGGCCGATGATTCGCCATCTGGCGATTTATGTACTGATTGGAGTTGTTACAAGTATTTTATACCTTACCATTTTTATCGGAGGGTTTGATTTTACCTTTCATCCCGGCTATCATCTTTTGAATCTGGTACCATTTATCTGGATCAGACAGACCTATATCATGGGGGCAGCTAAGATGTTTCAACAGTTAGTGTTAAATATTGTGATGTTTGTACCGCTTGGATTTATACTGCCCATTGTATTTGTAAGTATGAGAAAATGGTGGAAGATGATTTTGTGTGTGATCGCATTTATCCTATGTATTGAGGCATTTCAGTATTTTATCGGAAGAGCAGCAGATGTGGATGATCTTATTATGAATACACTAGGCGCAGTTATTGGATACGGATTGATGAAGTTAGGAGAAAAGCATTTTAAAAACCGAGCATGGTGGAAGGCTGCCACCCAAGGATAATACATAAGCATAAACAATAGATTCTATAAAGAGCCGTTGCTCACTTTAGCCATTAAAGAGGTAAGGCATTCACTAAGAAGGATTATTGCTATATAACTCACCAAGAGCTGCGTGAAGCGCAGACGGTGTCTGCCGCGATATTTTCCGGAATGTCCGGCTCATGACGAACAAAAATGTCCCTGTGTTTTGCCTATCAGACAGAGTATTTTTCTGTCTGATAGGCAAAACACAGGGATATTTTTGTCCGCTCATGCGTCCGAACATTCGGAAAATATATCACGGCAGGCATCGCCGGTGCTTCGCGAGTGTCCGTCAAATCCACTTATTATACGCATCTTAACGGTAAAAAAGTGCAGCTAGCCGGCTGAGATATTGTGCGGAAGAGATGGGACTGGTAAAATGAGGATATGAAAAAGAGGGAGCGGGGTGCATATGAAAATTACAGTAGACCGGATTTTAGAAGGGGAAGATGAAGTCATTTTAAGATATCGGGAAATGACACAGGAAGTGGAACGAATCTTAAAAGTATTAAGAGCGGATGAAAAAAGGCTGATTGGACGGCAGGGAAAAGAGCAGGTTGTATTAAATGCTAAAAAAGTGCTGTATCTGGAGAGCGTGGATGAGGTGACATTTGCATATACAAAGAACGGAGTATATCGCATCGATTATACGTTGGCAGAAGCGGAAGCAAGGTTTGGAATGGAAGGATTCTTCCGGTGCAGCAAGTCGATGGTGATCAATATATGGAAAGTAGCAAGCTTAAAGAGCATGTCCTGCAACCGGATCGATGCCACCATGGAAAATGGAGAGCATGTGATCATTTCACGGACTTATGCAGCAGAGTTTCGCAGGATACTGAAAGGAGGAAGGACGGATGAATAAAGGTGACAGGCCGCTTTCGAGGTGGCATAGATATCTGACAAAAGAGATTGGGATTGAGTTCAAGGCATGTCTTTATTTTTATGTGATTCTGTTCTTCTACTCGGTTTACCGGATCATCAGAGGAACATGGGATGCGAGCATTATCCATATGGCAGAAATGATTCTTACCACCTATTCAATGGGATATCTGCAGGTGTACTTATTTTCAAACTTTGATGAAGCGGAGCATTTAGGAAAGAAAGAGATCGGCTATTCCATCGTTTGCTCCATTTTATATACAGCGGTAAGCATTCTTTGCAAATGGTTTGAGCGGGATGCGTTAGTGACAGGGTACTATTTTTGCTATATGGTATTTGCTTATATTTGTGCCTTTTGGGTTTATAAAATAAAACGGGATATTGATACAAGGAAGTTAAATGAAGAGCTGAAGGCATTTAAGGAAAGGGGAAAGAAACATGAGTCATGTGATTGAGATTGAGCATCTGACAAAGAGTTATGGGAAACACAGGGGTGTTATTGATTTAAGCTTTGCAGTGGAAGAAGGAGACATCTTTGGATTTCTTGGTCCAAATGGAGCCGGCAAATCCACCACCATCCGAAGCATGTTAGGGCTGATTCATTATGAAGCAGGAGCGATCCGTATTTTTGGAATGGATGCGAAGACAGAGCGGGAGAAAATCTTAAGAGAAATTGGGTATATGCCATCGGAAGCGATGTTTTATCCATCCATGAAAGTATCGGATGTGATACGGCTTGCAGCGGATATGCGTAGAAAGGACTGCGGTGAAGAGGCGAAGAAGCTTTGTGAGCGCCTTCAGGTCGATACCAACAAGAGGATCGAGGAACTTTCCCTTGGGAACCGGAAGAAGGTCAGCATTGTGTGCGCGATGCAACATCAGCCAAAGCTGTTTGTATTCGATGAGCCGACAAGCGGATTGGATCCTTTGATGCAGGCAGAGTTTTTTGCGCTGATTGAGGAATATGGAAAGAAAGGAGCGACCTGTCTTCTTTCCACCCATGTGCTTTCGGAAGTGAAAAAGTACTGTAAGAACGTAGCGATTATGAAAGAAGGGCGGCTTCAGTGCATCGACAGTGTGGAGAATCTGACCAACACGAATGCAAAACATGTGCGGGTTGTGAAGGATGGAGTAGCAGAAGAATTTGTATGGAAAGGGGACTTAAATAAGCTGTTTCAAAATCTTTCCGGGCATGATATCTCGGATATCCTTATTGAGGAGCCATCCTTAGACGAAATCTTTATGCATTACTATGAGAAAAATAAGGAAGATCAGCCGGAGATTTTAGAAGGAATGAAAGGGGGAGAAAAATAATGAGGACATTATTTGCTCATGAAATGAGAATGAATCGCAAGAGTCTTTTGATCTGGATGTTATGTGTGGCAGGCATCGGATTTTCCTGCATCCTGCTATTTACCAGTCTGGAAGATTCTATGAAAGGGATGGAAGAAGCCTATTCTTCCATGGGAGCATTTTCACAGGCATTTGGACTGGACCGCTTAAGCATTGCCACATTAGAGGGATATTATGCCACTGAAATTGGAGTGATCCACGGGCTTGGAAGTGCGATGTTTGCTGCTATCATCGGCACGGTTCTGTTATCAAAAGAGGAAGACGGACATACGAGCGAATTTTTATATACCCTTCCGATCAGCAGAAGAAAAGCGGTTTTTGCAAAGTGGACGGCTCTTATGACCAATATTCTGATCTTTAATGTCATCTGCGCACTCAGCTATCTGATCGGATTCTTAATTATGGGGGAAAGCATGGATATAAAATGCTTTGTATTATTTCATCTGGCCCAGACTATTATGAACTTGGAAATCGGCAGCATCTGTTTCCTTATTTCTGCCTGCACGAAGAAAAATAAGATCGGAGCAGGACTTGGCATCGTAATCCTTCTGTATGCGGTGGATATGATGGCACGGATTGTTCCGGCAATTAAGGATTTAAAATATATCACCCCATTTTATTATGCCAATGCAGCGGATATCTTCTGCAACGGTAAAATTAACAGCACGAATCTGATCATTGGTATTGTAATATTTGCATTCACTACTATAGCCGCATTTCTTGTTTATGAAAAGAAAGACCTGGCTGCTTAATAAGCTGGAAAGCAGAAAAAGCAGAGTAAGCAAAACATCGAGATCAAAGCCTCTTTAACTTATCAGGCAGTAAGACCTGCAGTTAAAGAGGCTTTTTCTATAAAATGAAATGAGGGTTTCTAAAAATTGGGAACCATATTTCGCCCCATTCGTCTAAGCATTATGAAACAAAGGGGAGTTTATAGAAAAGGAGGGCACAATATGAACAGGACAGAAAAGAAAGGGAAAGAGAAGAAAGCATTACGATATCAATTACGCAAAGCAACCACCATTTTGCTTGGCATGGCTTTGCTTATGCAGATGACAGCATGTGCGAAGAATGGCAATACGATGACATCAGACAGTGCACAGAATAGCATCCAGAGCGGTATGCAGAATAGTGGGCAGAGCAGCACACAAAATAGCAGGCAGTATGGCGAACAGAGCAGTGCAGATGGCAGTAAACAGGATGTCGGTTCCGGCACTTCAGGCAACAAATCGGCAAAAGAAGATACGAGCATGTCTTATAATACCAGCATGGAGGCAGCCCAGAAAGAAGAAATGGAAGGAATGATGTCCGACCAGACGATTATCGAATGGCCGGCCAAAGAAGAGCCAAACTGGAATACCGAAGAGTACAATGCGATTGATGAGAATACATTTCAGTCGGTAGCAGAGAATCCGCTGTCTACCTTCTCTGCCGATGTGGATACGGCGTCTTATAGCAACGTGCGCCGACTCTTAATGGATGGAGGCATTGTAGACCCGGGAGCAGTCCGCATTGAAGAAATGGTCAACTATTTTTCCTATGACTATAAAGAGCCAGAAGCAGGGGAGCCATTCGGTGTCACGATGGAAATCGGAGAATGTCCATGGAATACAGACACCAAGCTTTTAATGCTAGGCCTAAAGACAGAAGACATCGACCGTTCCATGGCACCGCATTCCAATCTTGTCTTCCTTTTAGATGTATCCGGTTCCATGTATGACGAAGATAAGCTGCCGCTTGTGCAGAAAGCATTTGCCCTTCTGACCGAAAACCTGACGGAAAATGACCGGATCTCCATCGTAACCTATGCCGGTGCAGACAGAGTTGTATTAGAAGGTGTCACCGGCGATAAGAAAGAGCAGATCATGGACGCGGTCAACTCCCTGGAAGCCTCCGGAAGCACAGCTGGAAGTGCCGGAATTGAAACTGCCTATCAGATCGCCCAGAAAAATTTCATAGCAAATGGCAACAACCGCATCATTCTTGCGACCGACGGCGATTTAAATGTCGGCATTACAAGCACCAGTGAACTCACAAACTTAATCACACAAAAGAAAGAGACCGGAATCTATCTGTCAGTCCTTGGCTTTGGCACAGGCAACCTAAAAGATGACAAGATGGAAGCCTTAGCCGACAAAGGAAACGGCAACTATGCCTACATCGACTCCTTAAACGAAGCCAGAAAAGTATTAGTAGAAGAAATGGGTTCCACCCTGATCACCGTAGCCGAAGATGTCAAATTCCAGATTGAGTTCAATCCCAACAATATCAAAGGCTACCGTTTGATCGGCTACGAGAACCGCATCTTAGAGTCCCAGGACTTTGACGATGACACCAAAGACGCCGGCGAGATCGGAGCCGGCCATACCGTAACCGTCCTCTACGAAATCGTCCCATGCGATTCCGAGATCGATCTCTACACCCCAGACCTCAAATACCAGAGCAAAAAATCAGGAGGGACTGTCGACAATTCAAGATCAATATCGGATACAGATCAGTCAGACACGTTATCAGCAGCCGATGTCGACTCATCTGCTAGGAACATTTCCTCGTCCGACAAGACAGTCATAACGATGACTCCGTACTCTGATGAATATGCAACGCTAAGCATACGTTACAAGAAGCCGGGAGAATTAAAATCATCCCTTCTCACTTATGAAATCAAGAAATCCCGTGAGACGGCCACATCCTCTGCAAGCCTCCGTTTTGCAGCCGCTGTAGCCGAGTTCGGCATGAAACTTCGTAACTCCCGTTATACCCAGAACCTAACCTATTCCGACATCCGTGCCCAGCTCCATCCAGAAGATTGCAACGATACCTACAAGCAAGAATTCCTTGAACTCTTATCACGTGCATCCTCTCAATACGAAGACTCAATAGAGAAGTAAGAAACATTTCTTAAAGGGTATATAAACAAAAAAGAATCGAGTCATAAACGGAATTCGTATATCAGAAGCTTTTATCAAGCTAATACCAAAACCGTAGGATGCAGTAACTATACTGACTATATTCAATGGACTATTTCGTAAATTAGAACCGTTTTATCCCATGCCAGACATTTCATTATCACTCTCAAAAAACTAGCCCCTGTCCTCCTCAGTTCTATTCCTACAAAACTACATCCAGCGTCTGCATTCTCCTCAGTCACTCTCTATTCTCACTTTTTACCCTCATTCCACCCTTCACCACTCACCCTCATCCACGCCCCCGTTCGCGCTCACAGAGCCGCGCCCTCGCACGATGCGTTTCGTACTTTGAAACGCATCGTGATGTTCCGAGAGGTCCGGGCGGGGACGTGAGGCAATAGGGAGCGGAATGTCCGGCTCAAGGCGAACAAAAAGCGGTGGAAGTTGCTGAATAGCAGACAGCGTATTCCTGTCTGATAGTCAGCGACTTCCACCGCTTTTTGTCCGAGCTTGCGTCCGAACATTCGCTCCCTATTGCCTCGCGTCCCCGCCCGGACCTCTCGGAACATCCTCCAAATTACCCGAGGTTCGCCTTCTGTCCTTTGGAGCCGCGTTTGCGCATGCGGACTTTCTTGGCGGAAAGGTCTTTGCCATTGTAGCAAAATGTCTCGTCGGATTCCCTTACCACAGTTGCGTAAGCAACGGAGTCATTCTTATCTAACTCAATCGCCTTAACACCACGGCTTGATTTCTTAAACTCAGAAACCTCTAAAATGGAGAATCCAAGAGAAGCGCCGTTATCGGTTAATAAGATCACCTTTAAGTTGCCAGCGGTCACTTCATGACCCGATAACTTCGAGATTCCGGCGATCATATCGCCCTCCTCTAATTTCGTTGTTGTAATGCAGGCACGGTTTGTCTCAAACTCAATGCCGGATACTCTCTTAATAAAGCCGCTCTTTGTTGTAAAGAGAAGCTGGGATTCGAATAACTCTTCGAATGATACGTACACTAAGATATCTTCCTTATCTACCTTGCAAAGGTTATGGATTAATGTACCCTTATCCTTCATCTTGCACTTTGGAATCTTCTCAGCCTTCACCTGATACATATTGCCCTGCGCAGTAAACAGGCAGAGGCGGTCATTGTTCTTCATGCGTACGATATGAACGTAATCTTTTAACGCTTCTTCCGATACACGGGCAACGGTTGCTACATCCACGGATTTTGTATAGCCGAATTTATCGATCAATACATAGATATCCTCGATCTTCACTTCTTCCACGTAATCGGTTGTCTGCATATTGGCAAGAAGGGTACTGCGGTCTTTTGCAAACTTCTTGCGGAAGTCCTTTAAGCGTCCCTTGATTACCTTGAACAGTTCCTTTTCATTAGAAAGGATATTCTTATATTCTGCAATCGAAGCTTGTAAGTCATTGCTTTCATCATGTAACTTTAAGATTTCAAGTCCGATTAACTTGCTAAGAGGCATTGCAAGGATTGCATCTGCCTGACGTTCGGTAAAATCAAGTTTACTAGCTTTCTTTCGGCTTGCTTCTGACTTAAAGTTGATATCGGTTACATTTCCTTCAATTAAACAGCTCTTAGCCTGTTTGATCGAAGAGGAACCGCGAAGGATTTCAATGATTAAGTCGATTAGGTCAGTGGCACGGATTAAGCCGTTTACGATTTCTAAGCGTTTCTGTGCTTTTTCTAATAAATGTTCAAATTCTTTTGTGTAAAGCTCGCCCTGGAAATTTACGAATTCACGGATCAGGGATTTTAAGTTGAATACGATCGGCTGCTGTTCCTTTACGGCAAGGAGATTCACACCGTACGTATCTTCAAGGGCAGTCTTCTTATAAAGACCATTTAATAAGTTATTGATATCGCGGTCTTTCTTCACTTCGATGACGATACGGATACCTTCCTTGGAAGATTCGTCTCTGACATCGAAGATCTCATCGAATACCTTGTCTTTCATTAAGCCGACTAAGCTTTCTACAAGCTTCGTCTTATTGCCGGCAACGGTATATGGAATCTCGGTAATGACGATATTCTTTCTTCCGTTATCGCTAGGCTCGATCTCATGCTTTGCACGGATCTTGATACGGCCTTCACCGGTCTCATAAATAGAAGGGATCACTTCGCTGTTTGTGATCGTGCCTCCGGTCGGGAAGTCAGGACCTGGAATGTAATGCATCAGGCCTTCCACGGAAATGGCCGGATTATCGATATAAGCGATAACGCCGTCAATGACCTCGCCTGGATTATGAGGCGGGATATTCGTCGCCATGCCGACTGCGATACCGGTTGTACCATTGATTAAAAGGTTCGGGATCATAGCCGGAAGGACAAGCGGTTCTTTCTCACTTTCATCGAAGTTCGGTCCGAAATCAACTAGGTCTTTTTCTAAGTTGTCAAGAAGCGTCATTGCGCCTTCTGATAATCTGGCTTCGGTATAACGCATCGCAGCTGCGCCATCACCATCGATGGAACCGAAGTTACCGTGTCCGTCAACAAGCGGGATCTGAAGGGAATAATCTTCTGTCATATGCACTAAGGCATCGTAAATGGAAGAGTCACCGTGTGGGTGGTATTTACCCATCGTATCGCCGACGATGCGGGCGCTCTTTCTGTGTGGTTTCTTTGGGTCAAGGCCGAGTTCGCTCATCGAATACAGGATTCTTCGCTGAACCGGTTTTAATCCGTCTCGTACATCCGGAAGGGCTCTGGCAATGATAACGCTCATCGCGTAATCACGGTAAGAGTTCTTCATTTCTTCCGAAAAGTCTAACTGAATAATATTGTCACTTTTCCTACTCATAGCACGTACCTTTCTTAAATATCAATTTTTGCGTATTTCGCTTCGTCCATAATAAAGGCACGGCGAGGCGGAACGTTCGAACTCATTAACATGGAAGTGATCTCATCGGCTTCCACTGTATCCTGAATGGATACCTGGGCTAAGATTCTGGTCTCCGGATTTAAGGTTGTCTCCCAAAGCTGTTCCGCATCCATTTCACCAAGACCTTTGTAACGCTGAAGACCGGTGATCTTGTGAGGGGAAGTTCTTCTGAACTTGTCCAGTTCGAAATCATTAAACAGATATTCGGATTTCTTTCTCTTTTTGCCGCGTTCCATCACTTCATATTCCACACGGTAAAGTGGTGGAAGACCACGGTATACCTTGCCTTCCATAATCAGTTCCGGCATAAAGCGGTAGAAGAAGGTAAGCAGTAAGGTACTGATATGTGCGCCATCGACGTCGGCATCGGTAAGGATGATGATCTTGTCATAACGCAGTTTTGTGATATCGAAGTCATCGCCGATGCCGCATCCGAAGGAAGCGATCATGGACTTGATTTCGTTATTCACTAAGATTTTTTCAAGTGTGGCTTTCTCTACATTTAGGATCTTTCCTCGAAGCGGAAGGACAGCCTGAGTTCTTCGGTTTCTTGCAGTCTTAACGGTACCGCCCGCGGAATCACCTTCGACAATGTATACTTCGCATTCTTCCGGTTTTTTAGAAGAGCAGGAAGCAAGCTTTGACTTGGTATCCACATCATTTAACTGCTTTAACACCGCACTTCTTGCTTTATCGCCCGCGCGTCTTGCAGTATAGGAACGCATGGAATTATCTAAGATTGTCTTTAAGATCTCTACGTTCTTATCGAAGAAACGGGTCGCTTCGGCTGCGAACACTTCATCCACCGCGCTCTTCGCATCGGTATTGCCAAGCTTTGTCTTAGTCTGGCCTTCGAACTGTGGATCCGGATGCTTGATGGAGATGATCGCAACAAGGCCGTTACGGATATCCTTGCCGTCAAAGTTCTCATCCTTTTCTTTTAAGACACCAAGCTCTCTTGCGTACTGGTTCATAACACGGGTAAGTGCTGTCTTAAAGCCGGTTACTAACGTACCGCCGTCTACGACATTGATACGGTTACAGTAAGCATTGATCGTCTCAGAGAAGTTGTTTGTGTACTGGAAGGCGATTTCGACTTCAATATCGCCGCTCTTTCCGTCAATGTAGATCGGTTCTTCATGAAGAACGGTTGCCTCACGGTTTAGATACTTCACAAAGCTTTTAATACCATATTCTTCGTGATATTTCTGCTTGAATCCGGTGGCCTGATCGGTGAAGTTTACAATTAGGCCTTTATTTAAATAAGCGACTTCTTTTAATTTTTTGCAGATCGTATCTGCTTTAAATTCCACGGTTTCAAAAATGGTTGGGTCCGGATAGAAGGTAACCTTTGTTCCGGTATCGGACTTTGCACATTTGCCGACTACCGGAAGATAACCGTTTTCAAGCTCCGTAATCGGATGTCCGCCATTTGCATACTCATCGCGGTAAACCTTGCCTTCACGCTTGATTTCTACCACCATCTTCGTGGAAAGGGCATTCACGACAGAAGCACCTACACCGTGAAGACCGCCGGAAACTTTGTAAGCGGAATTGCCGAACTTGCCGCCGGCATGTAAGATCGTATAAACGACACGTGCGGTCGGAATTCCTTTGGTTGGATGAATATCAACCGGAACGCCTCGTCCGTTATCAGCGATGGTGATGCCGCCATCTCTTAATAGTGTAATATCAATCTGGTTACAGAAACCTGCCAGATGTTCGTCAATGCCGTTGTCAAGAATCTCCCAGATCAGGTGGTGAAGACCCCTTGTTCCGGTACTTCCGATGTACATGCCGGGACGTTTACGAACTGCTTCTAACCCCTCAAGCACAACAATCTGGCTGCCGTTGTATTGCTCCATATCTCTCTCCTCCAACTTATGAAAATGAGTGCATGCATAATCCGGACACCTGTTAACGGAAGTTCTAAAAGCAGCTGTCCGGATAGTTTTTAAGTTGCATTGCTCTCCTTGTGAATCTTTTTCACAACAATGTCTTTCTGTATTTTTAAATTGCATCGCATATATTCTAATATCGAATGGACCGATATTTTATATTATACCTAGCTTTTTGCGCAAAATACGAAAGCAGGATTATAAGGCCTTGCAAGCCTTATAAAATACATGAACGGACATGCATAAGTCCGTTCTTTCCTAGTCATTATAGCAGATGTTTTTTCAAAACACAAACATTTGTTCGTATCTTTTTTCTGCTTTTCTACTATTATAGCATATTTTGGATTTTGTCAGCAACCGGAAACTAAAAGGAACGCCTTGTCTCTGAATTCAAAAGGGGCATACATAGATACTGAAAATGCTGAGAAAACTAGGAATAATCAGAGGTTTGTGAAAGCCCGTCATACATTTCCTATTGATTCACAAGTGCTTACGAGATATAATAAGAAACGATGTGTAAAATTATGATAGATAGATTACATATCTGTCGAAATTACGTATTACAAATACATATGCCTGCATATTAGGATAGGAAATCTGCATGCGCTGGCAGGTGCCGGAGATAACATGCGTGTAGATGGAATATGCAGAGTGCATAGCATTGAGAAAGTAATAAGATACAGGAAAATAAATCAGGAAATGCTAGAGGTTTCGATAAAACGAAGTCTTGTTTAGGAGGATAATAAAGTGACAAAGTGTAAAATTAGTATTGTCATGCCGGTGTATAACGTAGAAAGATACCTGCGTATGTGCTTAGACAGTATTTTGAACCAGACATTCAAAGACTTTGAGATCATCATTGTAAATGATGGAAGTACAGATGGCAGTCTTTCCATTTTAAAAGAGTATGAGCAAAACTATAGCGATCTCATAAAGGTGTACACAACGGAAAACAGAGGGGTAAGCCATGCCAGAAACTATGGTATTGAGAGAGCAAAGGGCGAATACCTGCTTTTCGTGGACAGCGATGACTTTTTAGAGCCGGACATGTGCGAGAAGCTTTACGAAAAAGCAAGCAGAGACAATAACGATATCGTTATCTGCAAATATTTCGATGCGTACGTAAATGAACAGACCGGAAAGATCACAAAGAAACGAAGCAAGGCATATAACATTGCGATCGGCAGAAATTTTGATATTCATGATACGAAGTTCGAGCTGACTCATATCTCACCATTCCCATGGGACAAGTTATATCGAAGAACCTTATTTGATAACTATAAATTCCCGGAAAACATGCGATTTGAAGATTTAGCGGTTGTGTTCCCAATTGTCTGCACTACAAACAGCATCGGTGTTATTGAAGATCGTCTGTACAATTACCGCAGAGGAAGTGCCGGATCCTTCTTAAGCTCCTTCTCTGAAGGCACACTAGATATCGTAAAAGCGCTTCAGATGGTAGTAGAATCCGTAAAGAAGCAGGGACAGTTCGAAATGTTCTATGAAGAGATCGAATATATCTGCATCCGTCATTTCTTAATCCGTTACAACGCATTATTTGACGTAAAGACAAAAGGAAAGCTTGCCGTTAAGAAAGAGATGATCAACAAATCTCTTGACTTCTTAGAGGCAGAATTCCCGAACTGGAGAGAGAACCGTTACTTAAAATATACCGCATCCCGTGCTTCCAAAGCGAAGATGAAGAAATACACAAGCCGTGAGAAGATGTTACGTGTGGCAGTGACACGTGAATACCTTCCGGTCATCTGTGTAAAGATTGGCCGTAAAGGCATGAGCATCATTAAAAAATGCCGTGACAAAGTGAAAGCATTTAATAAGATAAAGAATAAGAAGAAATACATCAAGCAGAAGCTTCCATTCTTAAAATTATTCAAGCTTCCTCGTGATGTTCGTTATACAAGATTTTATGAGAAGTTCCCGGTAAATGAAAACGACGTGTTATTTGAATCCAAACACGGTGAAGACGTAGCCGGCAATGTCTTTCAGATGATCCTTGCGATGAAGGAAGAAAAATATCGCAAGTTCCACATCATGTTAACATTAAAGTCTTCTAAGAGAGCTTACTATGAAGCGATGTTAAAGCGTTACGGAATCGATTATGTGGATATCATCCCAACCGACAGTAACGAATACTTAAAGACATTAGCGACAACCAAATATCTGATCACCGATACTTCCTTCCCTCCATACTTCATTAAGAAGCCGGAACAGGTTTACTTAAATACATGGCATGGAACACCGCTTAAAGCGATGGGAAGAATCGTGCCAAACCGTGAGTATGCCCTTGGTAACGTACAGAGAAACTATTTTATGGCAGATTATCTGTTATATCAGAATGAATTCTCCAGAGACTGTTTCGTAGGCGATTACATGTTAGAAGGCATTTACAATGGCAAGATCATGTTATCCGGTTACCCACGTAACTCTGCGTTCTTTAATACAGACCGTTACGACATTATCCGTAATGAACTTGGACTTGACGGCATGCAGGTAATCGCATACATGCCAACATGGAGAGGTCTTTTAGATAAGAAGGAAAACAAGAAGCAGGTACAGGAACTGTATAACTATTTCTACGATATTGATATGCAGTTAAATGATGATCAGGTGATGTATGTAAAACTTCATCCATATGTAAAGTCTGGTGTGGATTACAACGATTTCGACCATATCAAGCCATTCCCGGAAGAGTATGAGACATACGATTTCTTAAATGCGACGGATATGTTAGTTTCCGATTACTCCAGTATCATGTTCGACTATGCGGTTTCCAAGAAGAAGATCGTTCTCTTCACATACGACAGAGAGCAGTATCTTGCTGACCGAGGCATGTACCTTGACTTAAATGAAATGGAATTCCCGAAAGCAGATACCGTGGATGAATTAATCCGTGAGATCAATCGTGAATCTTCTTATCCAAAGTTCTTCGAGGAATACTGCAAATACGATCACAAGACTTGTGCGAAGGATGTATGTGACGTATTATTCTTTAACGAAGAGCCAAAATTCAAGATGGAAACAATCAAGCATGATGGCAAGAAGAATGTGTTGATCTTCATCAACGGCTTAAAGAAGAATGCGGCAGCAGAGGAATTAGTGGAACGATTAAATGCGCTTGATACAAGCAAGTACAATTACTATCTGTGCTTCAAGGCAGCAACGGTTAAGAAGGCGACTTCTGTATTAGCGGGCCTTAAGAGAGAGATCAACTACATTCCAATGATGTTTGACGTAAACTATACAATCAAGGACCGTCTTGCCTGTGCGTATGTATTTAAATATGGAAGAGAAAGCGCAAAGACAGAAGCGTTAATCAACCATCTTGCAGCACGTGAAAAAGACAAATACTTCAACAGCATTCATTTCGATATTGTGATCAACCTATCAACCTCTGACAAGATCATCAATCATATGTTCAAGTCGTTTGAAGGTAAGAAAGTATATAACTTTAAGTCCTTTAACTTAGAGAAATACGAAAGCAATGCACAATACAAGAAACGCGTGGATTATATCGCGAAACGTTTTGATTTCTTCGATTTAATCGTTGGAAATGAAGACATGATGCAGTTAGAGTGTGACGCATTTAAAAATGGCACTGTGAAGGTGATGACAGATGCTGAGCCAAAATTACAGTTTGAGGAAGTGCTTAAGGAGGTTGACCGTTAATGAAAGTAGGAGTTGTAACATTTCATAATGCACATAACTATGGTGCAAGCTTACAGACCTGGGCGCTTCAGAAGGTACTAAAGAATCTTGGCATGGAACCGGGGGTAATTCATTACCATCCGGACTCCATCGACCGATTATATCTGCCACCGAAGCAGAATACCATGAAGAAGAAGATGAAGTATGCCCTTCAGAAAAAATACCGCAACCGTGTGAAGGATCAGGTATACAAATACCACAAATATACGAAGTTTATCCATGATAACTTTAATCTGATCGGAGATTTTTCTACTTACGATGAGTTACAGAACGCGAATCTTGGACTGGATGCGTATGTGACCGGTAGTGACCAGGTATGGAACTCCGATCATACAAAGGGATTTGATCCTGCCTATATGCTAGACTTTGCAGAGGAAGGCAAGCTTAAATTCTCTTACGCGGCCAGCGTCGGAAGAGAGCATATCCTTCCTCAGTACCGTGAGAACTTTAGAAACAGCTTAAAAAGCTATACTTCCATCGCGGTTCGTGAAGCGAGTGCACAGGGCGGCATTCAGGAACTTACCGATACTCCGGTGAATGTTGTTCTTGACCCGACACTGCTTTTAAATCGTGAGGATTACGAAGAGTTAAAACGTCCTGGGAAATTTGACGGCCGTTACATCTGCGTGTACATGATGGAAAACAATAAGCAGTTAATTAAGTTCGCAAATATGCTTTCTGTGGCAACCGGTCTTCCGATCATCCAGAGAAAGCCAGCCGGAATCTTTCGAAATGAGTTAGGTTCTTATTACACCGATACTCCGGGCGAGTTCTTAAGCGAGATCGAGAATGCAGAATACGTGGTGACAAATTCTTTCCACGCGACTGTTTTCTCCTTAATCTATGAGAAACCGTTTATCTCTATGCTTCATACAAGCACCGGCAGCAGAACAAGCGATTTATTAAAGAGCGTTGGTCTTGAAAGCCATCTTCTCTACGATGTAGCGGACTTCCACGACATGAATCAGTTCCAGATCAAAGACAAGGAAGCTCTCCGCGCCCGCATCAAACACCTCCAGAAAGGGTCTTATCAGTACCTAAAAGAGGCGTTACGAATCGAAGATTAGGGGAACGTCACAGCTCCCCGTTTACACAGCGGGAGCACGGCGCGAGGCATCCTGTGATGGGCCGCCTGCTATGTGGGGCTGGTCCCGACAGAATGCCTGCCAACGGATGCCGTGACTATATATTTTCCACTGTTCATCACAAGCTCGGACAAAAGCCAGAAAATCTCTGACTATCAGACAGGAAACCACTGTCTGCTATTCAGAGATTTTCTGGCTTTTGTTCGCCTTGATGCCGTACAGTCGGAAAAATATAGTCACGGCATCCGTTGGCAGGCATTCTGTCGGGCCCGGTCCCACATAGCAGGCGGCCCATCACAGGATGCCCCACGCCGTGCTCCCGCTGTGTAAACGGGGAGCTGTGACGTCACAATGAGTTTCGAAAGGCGAAACTCATTGTGAAGAGACGGATGGATGGTGCAAGAGGAGTTATGAGGAGAGGGGCAAATGATGAAAGGGGAGTTGTAAAGAGAGGGACGAATGGCGAAAGATGAGTTACGAGGGGATGGATGAATGGTGAGAGAGGGGATTTCTAAGCCCGGGACGTTTTGAGAGGGAAGGTGTAAGAAAGGATTGTAGAAGAGAGTGTAGAAAACAAATTGGGTGGAGGAACGATTGCAGGAAGGAAAGGGAGCAATAAGAGTTATTAAAGGAAGCGTGTAAAAAAGAATAGGAAATTATTTCTTTATGGGGTATAATAGGGAAAAAGGTTTTGATAAGATGAACGAAAGAGAACGGTAGGAAGAACATGGGGAGAAAGCATCCATAGAAATGATGATAGGGCAAAGTCCGAATTGGATGAGATGGTGTTTTGAGAAGGCAAGGAGGGGATAGCTTTGTTTTTATATGAGACACATATGCATACGAGCGAGGGTAGTGCCTGTGCGCATCTTAGTGCAAAGGAGCAGGTGCGGATGTATAAGGAGCTCGGATATGATGGGATTTTTGTGACGGATCATTTCTTTGGAGGGAATACGGCAGTGTCGAGGAATCTTCCGTGGAAGGAACGGATTGAGAGGTACTGTCTTGGATATGAGCATGCGAAAGAGGAAGGCGACAGAGTTGGTCTTCAGGTTTTCTTTGGGATAGAGACTGGATTTTGTGGAACGGAGTTTTTGGTGTATGGAGTGGATAAGGAATGGTTGATTTCTCACCCCGATATGATGGAATGGAGCATTAAGAAGCAGTATGAGATGATACATAGAGCGGGAGGGCTTGTTGTGCATGCGCATCCATTTCGAGGGCATGATAAGGGGAAGGCAGCGAAGCTGTATCCGGATGCAGTGGACGCGGTTGAGGTTTATAATCTGGGAAATATCTGGAGGGGAGTCTGGATGAATGAGAGCGCTCTTTCGTATGCAAAGGAGCAGAATCTTCCGATTACCGGCGGAGGGGATGCGCATAATGCGGGCTCTTTGCATGGCGGGATTTTGACAGAGGAGCGGATTTGTTCGGTGGAGGAGTTTATTCGGATGATTCTTAAGAAAACCGGTTATGATGTGATAAAAGATAGCATAAAGGAGAAGGTATGAAGAGATTGACGGCGATTGTTCCATGCTTTAATGAAGAAGAGGTGCTGCCGCTTTTTTATAAGGAGATTATGCGGGTTGCAAAATGCATGGAGAAGGAAGTGGAATTTGAGGTTCTGTTTATAAATGATGGGTCTGCAGATGGAACGCTTCGGGTGATGAAGGAACTGCATGAGAAGGATAGGAGAGTACGCTATTTTTCATTTTCCAGAAATTTTGGAAAGGAAGCGGCGATGTACTGTGGTCTGGAGCATGCGACCGGAGATTATGTGGCGATTTTAGATGCGGATCTGCAGCATCCTCCAAAGATGTTAATCGATATGTATGAGGGCATCGTGAAGGAAGGATATGACTGCGTGGCGGCAAGACGTGTGTCGAGGGAAGGCGAACCAAAAGTACGGTCGTTCTTTTCGAGACGATTTTATCATGTGCTTGCAAAGCTAAGCCAGATTGAGGTTGTGGAAGGCGAAGTGGATTTTCGCCTGATGACAAGGCAGATGGTGGATGCAGTGCTGCAGATGAGTGAGAGAAACCGTTTTACAAAAGGGATTCTATCCTGGGTCGGATTTAAGACGAAATGGCTTCCGTATCATAATGTGGAGCGGGCAGCAGGACAGACGAAATGGTCTTTCTGGAAACTTTTACGATATTCGATGGAAGGCATTATCGGATTTTCGACGGCACCGCTTGCGATTTCTTCGATTATCGGATTGATTTTTTGTCTGCTGTCATTCCTTGCAATCGTATATATTGTGATCAAGACGCTGATCTGGGGTGATCCGACAAGCGGCTGGCCATCTCTTGCCTGCATGATCTTAATGGTAAGCGGAATTCAGCTGTTCTGCATGGGAATTTTGGGACAGTATCTGGGAAAGACTTATATTGAAGTGAAGCATCGTCCGATCTATCTGGTGCATGTATCGGACAAGGAACAGGATCAGGAGATGCGAAAGGCGGATCTTGTGGTAGCAGAGTTTTCGGATGCAAAGAAGTCAGAAAAGATATCCGGTGAATAAAGAGTGAGATAGCTTTGAAAGTGAAATAAATTGGGAAATGTCTTGTATAATAGGATTTTTTGACTATAATAATAGGAAATAAGAGAAATCGATTTTTGTTATTGCGAAGGAAGGAAGAACGATGAAGAAAGTAATTACGTATGGAACTTATGACTTGCTGCATGCAGGCCATGTTAATTTATTAAGAAGAGCGAAGGAATATGGGGATTATCTTCTTGTTGTATTATCAACAGATGAATTCAATGCCCTCAAGCATAAGACTGCTTACCACAGCTATGAAGACAGAAAGCTTATATTAGAGGCAATCCGTTATGTGGATAAAGTAATTCCGGAAACATCCTGGGATCAGAAGATCAAGGACGTAGTGGACAACAATATTGATGTATTTGTTATGGGCGATGACTGGAAAGGCCAGTTTGATTTCTTAAAGCCATATTGTGAAGTGGTTTACCTTCCAAGAACAGAAGGCATTTCCACAACAAAGATCAAAAACGATTTACACAAGTAAGAAAGGAATACCGATGAAGCACATTCTTAAAAAATGCCTGAAAACGGGCATGCTTTTTTGCTACCGGCTTATGACGTTTCTTCCGATCAAAAAAGACGTGATCGTATTCGAGAGCAATTTAGGGAGAAACTATACCGGAAGCCCAAGAAGCATTTACGAGGAAATGGTAAGACAGGGAATGGATCAGAAGTATCGGTGTTATTATATTTTAGATCAGACGGATATTTCGTTGCCGGGAAACATTAAGACGGTTCGAAATAGCCGTTTTTTCTATTATTATAGTATGGCCGTGGCTCGTGTATGGGTATGCGATACGAGATTCCCGAATTATATGATTAAGAGAAAGGGCTGTCGCTATATCCAGACCTGGCATGGGACACCACTTAAGAAGTTGGCCCTTGATATGGACGACGTGAAAATGGCGGATGAGACCATCAGTGAATATAAGAAGAATTTCAGGGAGAATACGGCGACTTGGGATTATCTGATCTCACAGAATCCATTTTCGACAGAAACATTTAAACGATGCTTTGATTTCCATAAAACAATGCTAGAGATCGGATATCCGCGAAATGATGTGCTGTTTCGTGAGAACAATGAGGCGGATATCGTAAAAATCAAGAAGGAATATCAGATCCCGCTTGATAAAAAGGTCATTTTATATGCGCCGACCTGGAGGGATGATGCATATTATGAGAATGGCAGCTATAAGTTTGTAACACCGCTTGATTTTAACAGGCTGAAAGAATGTTTTGGATCTGAGTATGTGATCCTGATTAAATATCATTATATGGTACGGGAACGGATCGACTGGAGCGTATACGACGGATTCTGTATCCCATTTGATAATCGGCACGATATCGCAAAGCTTTATCTGGCAAGCGATATCCTGATGACCGATTATTCCTCCGTTATGTTTGATTACAGCTTGCTTGACAGGCCGATGATCTTTTATGCATTTGATTTAGAGGAGTATAAGGATAATCTAAGAGGTTTTTATTTTGATTTCATGAAGGAAGCTCCGGGACCAATCTGCATTACCAATGACGAAGTGATCGCTGCGATCAAAGAGGCAGATAGCGCGGCAGGAATTCCGGAAAGCGATAAAGAAAAGTACAAGGAATTTAAGAAAAAGTATAATCCATTTGACGACGGGAAGGCGTCGGAAAAAGTGGTCAAGCTGATTGAGAGCTTTGTGACAAAGAAGAAGCCGGTTTAAGATGATGACTCGGATGTGCATAAGGCTGCCAGATTACCAAATCCTATCAACATCGTGTTTTGCGTTGACAAAGATAGGAAAGTAAGCTATAGTAATTCCAAAATGTTTCACGGAGAAATGTAGAATGACTGTAAGGAGAGAACTAGCATGAAGAAACCATTTGTGACACTAGAAGAAGTAAGAGACATCGTAAAGACATATCCAACACCATTCCATATCTATGACGAAAAAGGCATTCGTGAGAACGCCCGCAAGCTAAAGGCGGCATTTGCATGGAACAAAGGATTTAAAGAATACTTTGCAGTAAAAGCAACTCCAAATCCATTTATCTTAGAGATCCTAAAGGAAGAAGGATGCGGGACGGACTGTTCTTCCTTAACGGAGTTAATGATGTCCGAAGCAATTGGCTTACAGGGACATGACATTATGTTCTCCTCCAATGAGACACCGGCAGGCGAATTCACAAAGGCAAGGGAATTAGGCGGCATCATCAATTTAGATGACTTCACCCATATTGATTTCTTAAAAGAAGAATGCGGCATTCCGGAAACCATCTGCTGTCGTTATAATCCAGGCGGTGTATATGAAGTAAGCAATGGAATCATGGATAATCCGGGAGACTCCAAATACGGATTCACCAAAGAGCAGATCATAGAAGGATATAAGAAGTTAATGAGCCTTGGCGCGAAGAACTTCGGTATCCATTCCTTCTTAGTAAGCAACACGGTTACAAACGATTACTACCCAATGCTTGCAAGAACGCTGTTTGAACTTGCGGTAGAGTTAAAAGAGAAAACCGGTGCAAACATTACATTCATCAATCTCTCCGGCGGTGTCGGCATCCCTTATTATCCGGATCAGGAAGGCAACGATATCATGGCGATCGGTGAAGGTGTCCGCAAGGCATTTGAAGAGATCATGGTACCGGCAGGACTTGGTGATGTTGCGATCTTTACCGAGTTAGGACGCTTTATGTTAGCACCATACGGTCATCTTGTGACAAAGGCAATCCATGAGAAACATATTTATAAGGAATACATCGGTGTGGATGCATGTGCCGTGAACTTAATGAGACCGGCTATGTACGGCGCATACCACCACATTACGGTTCTTGGAAAAGAAGATGCTCCATGCGATCATGTTTACGATGTAGTAGGCTCTCTTTGCGAAAACAACGATAAGTTTGCAATCGACCGCAAGCTGCCAGAAATCGAAAAAGGAGACTACCTTGTAATACACGACACCGGCGCACATGGTTTCGCAATGGGCTACAACTACAACGGCAAACTAAAATCCGCCGAACTCCTAAAGAAGACCGACGGCACCATCCAGATGATCCGCCGGGCCGAAACCCCATCCGACTACTTCGCAACTTTTGACTTCTGCGATGTGTTGAAGAAATTCTAAGGGAAATTCCCGCCTCGTATCCCCCGCACGAGCCGATATGGTTCCGATGTTCGGACGCAAGGTGTACACTGGGATGAAAAAATCTCCCCAGATCAGACAGGAAACCACAGTCTGCTCTGGGGAGATTTTTTCATCCCAGCGTTCACCTTGAGCCGGACATCCGGAACCATATCGACTCGTGCGGGGGATACAAGGCGGGAACCACGATGCGTTTCTTTGAAACGCACCGTGGCTGCACACACTTGGCAGGAGAGACGGGGAGCGGATGCGCGGATGGACGGCTGAGGAGGGAAGAAAGGAAGGCTTGAATGGAGTGCGCGGTCTCAGATAATGATAATTCCCTTAAGTGGCGCGGGGATAGAAAGAAACACCATTATGTTATCTTTGTTGTGGTTTATGCTTACCCTTCCGTATTTATGTTTTGTGGTGCTTATCAATCATGCCTGAATATTGATCGGGTATGGTGAGGCCTTCATCTCATCATCCCCACGTCCTTATCATCCAAGTGAATCTTTGCACTGGATGCAATCTCAGTGCCTCACCAGTCGTCCGTCTCATGACAATGCGTTTCGAAGAAACGCATTGTCATGCTGGTAAGAGCCCTCCTACCACGCCACGCGTCCGGAGGGCTCTTACCAGCATATTCACAATTTTTTCACAATGAGCATGTTAATTTTTTAGCGGAGAAAGCCGATATAGAGAGTAGAAACAAAGAGAAACCAGGGGATACTGGAATCTAAAAAATGAGGTGGTGGAAAATATGCGTATCGAAGCATATAACAAAATTAATCAGATCTATCAGACAAACAATGCTGCGAAAGTCAGCAAAACTGGGAAGGTAAGTGCGTCTGATAAACTAGAGATTTCACAGATCGGGAAGGATATCCAGGTTGCGAAAGCAGCAGTCGCACAAACTGAGGACGTGCGTATGGATAAGGTCAACGAAATCAAACAGAGAATGGCAAGCGGAACTTACAATGTAAGCGCTGAAGAACTGGCAGACAAATTAGTAGAGAATTATTTTGATCAGTCTATCTAACGATAGACTGATTTATCATGGAGAGGTAATACTTTGGCAAGTTTAATCGAAGAACTGGTTTCGACGCTTTCGTCTGAAATCGAGGTTTATGAGAAAATGGTTCCGATCTCGGAAAAGAAAACACGCATCATCGTAAAAAATGATTTGGAAGGGTTAGTTTCCATAACCGAACAGGAACAGCTTGCGGTAGAACGACTGCAGGTATTAGAACACAAAAGAGAAGAAATCGTCCGTAATATTGCGGTAGTATTAAGCAAAGATGTGAAAACGCTGACATTGAAAAATATGATCGCACTCTTTCATAATCAGCCGGAAGTGCAGAAGGAACTTTCGAGGATTCATGATACACTGCAAAGCTTATTAAAACGGATCGTTGAGAATAATGAAAGAAATCGGATGTTAATCGAGCAGTCCCTTGAGATGATTGAATTTAACCGAAACGTGCTGCAGAGTACATTTTTAACTCCGGGCAGCAATAACTATACAAGCAAGGCATCACAGTTTGATATGCCGTTAGGGCAGATGGGAACTTTCGATGCAAAGCAATAAGAGAAAGTAACGAGGTAATCAGTAATGAGCTTAATGGGATCTTTATATGTGGGATCTTCTGGCCTGGCATCCAGTCAAAATGCCATCAATACATCAGCCCATAACCTTTCTAACGTAGGAACCAAGGGATACGTAAGACAGCAGACAGTCTTAAAAGATATCCAGTACCAGAATGTTGGTCTTAGCGGCACCAATACAAAACAGGTCGGGCTCGGTGTAGATACACAGATTGTAAGACAGGTAAGAGACCAGTTTCTAGACAAGTCTTATCGCGCGGAACTTGGAAGGCAGGGATTTTATGATTCCCAGTTTGAGACCGTAAGCGAGATTGAAAGTTTATTCGGTGAGATTGACGGCGTGGCATATCAGGATACGCTTGAGAATCTATGGGAATCCTTGGAAGAATTGAGCAAAGAGCCGGATAGCTTAGTAACGAGAGCGACCGTTATTCAGACATCGGTAGCATTCTTAGAACGTTCCCAGAACATTGCGAGCCAGTTAAGCGAATATCAGTTAAACCTCAATACCGAGATTGAACAGAAAGTAAGCCGTATCAATGAGATTGCGACTGAAATCAAGGATCTGAATGACCAGATCTGTTATTATGAAGCAGGCGGAGTGGAGAATGCAAACGATCTTCGAGATTCCAGAAACCTGCTTTTAGATGAGTTAGGTCAGATCGCATCCATTACATACAGAGAAAATCCGGACGGAAAGATGATGGTAAGCTTAGAAGGCATGTCTCTTGTAAATGAAAATATGACATTTTCCATGGGTACTATGACCGTTCTTGATTTTGAAAAGATGGTACAGGGTGAGGATTTTGATGAAGAATCGGTTTTAGCCGGCGGAAATACCGGAATGCTGATGCCGGTCTGGACAAGCTATGGCAATACCGAAGTATTTAACTTCGATGTGCTTCCGACAAGTGAGAAAGATACCGATATCGGTGCCTTAAAAGGCCTTATCTTAGCAAGAGGAGAGAAGGTAGGCAAATATATCGATATCCCGATTGCTCCAAAACAAGAAGAATATATGGATGAGACCGGCACCTTAGATGAAGAAGCATATGCGGAAGCCTATGCAAAATATGAGGAAGAGGTAAAGGTATATAACAAGACCATCGACGCCTCCGTTTGTGTGGCATCCCAGGCTCAGTTTGACCAGCTTGTGCATGGCATTGTGACTACACTAAACAATATCCTGTCTCCGAATAAAGAAGTAGTCGTGCCGGCAGGTACTACAATTGAGCTGGCAGATGGTTCTTCCTATACATATGAAGAAGACACTACCATTCGTATTTTTGATGAAGAAAACGCACCGGTAGGCATGGATGAAGATGCGACCGGCGGAACGGAGCTATTTTCAAGAAAAGGGATGCCCCGCTATACCGAAGCTCAGGAAATCATGCTGACAGACGGTACGGTCATCACAGCACGCATTTACAATGAAGAAAACAGCAATGATAATTATTCGCTGTACACATTAGGAGAGATCGAAATAAACGATGCGATCTTAGAGAATCCGTCCCTGATCGCGCTTACAAGCAATAGCGGGACCGGCGACTATGACATTGAGACGACCAAGAAGTTAATCGATGCATGGAATCAGGACTTTGCCACACTTTCTCCGAATGCGTTGACCATGAGTACATTTAAAGAGTATTACAATTCGTTTACTGGAAATGTAGCAACGGTGGGAGAGCGTTTCAGCACGATCGCATCCAACCAGGAAAATGTGGCAGCAAGCATTGACAACCAGAGAGCATCCTTAATGAGCGTTTCTTCCGATGAAGAGCTGACGGATCTGATCAAATACCAGCATGCCTACAGTGCAGCTGCAAGATATGTCAATGTAGTCGATCAGATGATCGAGCAGATTGTAACACAACTATAGGAGGATAGCAGATGTCATCTACATTTTTTGGCTTAAGCATAGCAAAATCCGGGCTGTATGCTTCACAAGCGGCATTAAACACAACAGCCCACAACATATCCAATACCGAGACAACAGGCTACTCCAGACAGGTTGTGAACCAGAGTGCATCAAAGGCGATCAGCGTCAACCGTACGTATGGTATGGCAGGTACCGGTGTTGATGTAACAGGCGTGGAACGAATGAGGAATGCCTATTACGATTCCAAGTACTTAAAAAACAATACCGTTTACGGCGAATATTCCAGCAAAAGCTACTATATGACCGAAATCGAAAACTATTTCAATGAGATCGAATCCGAAGGATTTACCACTACATTTGATAGGATGTATGACAGCCTTCAGGAACTGCAGAAAGATCCTTCCAGCGAAACTATCCGTACACAGGTCATGAACTATGCGCAGTCTTTATGCGATTATTTCACGAATCTTTCCGATAACATGCAGAAGGTGCAGACAGAATGCAACTTTGAGATCAAGACACAGGTAGAACGCATCAATTCCTTAGCGCAGCAGATCGCATCCGTGACCAAGCAGATCAATGTGCTGGAAGTAGGCGGCGGTACCGCAAATGATCTTCGTGATAAGAGAGATCTTTTAGTGGATGAATTATCCACTTATGCAAGTGTATCCACTTCTGAAAATGTAGTAGGAGACGGAGTCGGCATTACAAGCTTTGTAGTAAAAATCAACAATCAGACATTAGTCGACACCTATGAATACAATGCATTAGAAGTTGTTCCGAGAAAAGAACTGGTAAACCAGAATGACGTAGCTGGCTTATACGATGTTCAGTGGTCCAATGGTCAGAAGTTTGATACCAACAGTGCGACTCTTGGCGGCACGCTGCATGCATTATTCCAGGTGAGGGACGGCAACAGCAACGAAGCATTTAAAGGAACCAGCGAGGCCGTAAATGCAGGGGATACTGTGATCACCGTATCCGAAACAAATATCAATGCGGTTGAGAAGCTGAACATTCCTTCAGAAGGTATCATCACGGTTAATAACCGGGAATACAAATATACCGGATTCCAGGTAAGAGAAGATGAAGATACCGGTACTTATGTCTATGATTTCTCCTTAGAAGAAGAGATCACCACAGGAAGTGATGAGGTAAGCATCATAATCGGAGAAAACATCGATTATAAAGGCATTCCTTATTATATGTCCCAGCTGAATCAGTTTGTCCGCACCTATGCGAAGGCATTTAATGATATTCATACAACGGGAGAAGATTTAGACGGCAATACAGGCCTTGATTTCTTCAATGGACAGGATGCTGTGACCGGAAAGAATTATGTGTTTAAAAGAAGCGAGGATATGGAAGATGAAGACGTCCTCTTTAGTTCCAAAACCGGTGATTATGCGGTGGAAGATGAAGACGCAAATTACGGATCTTATTACTTTTTAACCGTCTCCAACTTCCAGGTGACCAAAGATGTTTATTCTAATCCAAGAAGATTCGCCGCTGCTTCAACTATCACAGACGGTATTGAAAACTCCGACAGCGTGCAGGGGTTAATTGATCTGAAAAATGATGTGACTATGTTCCGCCAAGGAAAGCCATCCTCTTTCTTACAGACTATGATAGCTGAAATCGGAATCGATTCCTCCAAAGCATCGGTTTTATCTAAAAATCAGGAAAACATCTTAAATACCGTGAAGAATCAGCGTCTGTCTGTCAGCGGTGTTGATACGGAAGAAGAAGCCATGAACTTAGTTCAGCATCAGAATGCCTATAATTTATCTGCAAAATCGGTATCTGTCTTAAATGAGATCTACGATAAGCTGATCAATTATATGGGCGTATAAGCCATTTTTGAAATGAGGTAATGATACATGCGTATTACAAATAAAATGATGACCAATAACGTGCTGACCAATATCAATGGAAACAAGAATGCGTTATCGAAGTTAGAACAGCAGTACTCCACCGGTCTTAAGATCAGCAAGCCATCGGAGGATCCGATCATTGCGGTGCGTGCCCTAAAGCTTCGCACGAACTTAAACGAACTGAACCAGTACTATGAAAAGAATATTCCGGATGCGCTCTCCTGGATGGATGTAAGCGAAAGCGCACTCGGTACGATCAATGAGATCCTGACACAGGTGCACACTCTCTGTGTGCAGGGTGCAAGCGATACCCTTACAACCGATGACCGTAATGCCATCCTTGCGAACTTAAAGCAGTATAAAGAACAGATCTATCAGGAAGGCAGCTCCAACTACGCAGGCCGTTATGTATTTACTGGTTATAAGACCGATACAAGTCTTGTATTTGATGAAGCGACCACAAACTTAGATTATAATATCACCGAAAACTTAAGCGGTAGCAATATCAGCATTATGTCAAAAACAATCAACTCCTTTGATATGGAAAACTATGATCCTGCTAACCCGACTGCCACAGACTTTGATGATCAGCCGATTACCGTAACCGCTTACCGCATGCAGTTATCCTATGCAGACCTAAAGTCGGAAGACGAAGATGGAACGATAAGTATCCGTTTTCCGGTAAGAAATGATAGCGGCGAGATCGAACGCGACGATGACGGCAACATCGTTTACGATGATTACACCGGAGACATCACGATGACCACATCCGTAGATGCCGAAGCCTATCAGCCGGATCCGGGGAGTGTCAAATTTTTAGCAGATACCGGCGAATTGATCATCGGCGAAGATGTGTATGCCGAATGGAGAGATCTTTCCGATATCAGCGTGTCCTATGACAAGAGTAGTTTCTCTAAAAATGATTTAAGACCGGAACATTACTTTGACTGTACCGTAACGGATATGACAACAGAAGATGCGGAACCGGTAGTTTATACAAAAGAAGATCAGCAGATTCAGTATGAGATCAACTTCAATCAGTCCATCACGGTAAATACCCAGGGCTCTGATGCTATTAAACATGAAATCGGACGTGCGATCGATGATATGATGAATGCCATCAGCGCAGTAGTTGACGTAGAAACTAAGATAAGCGATACCGAGAAGATGTTAGAAGACGGAAATCTGACCAATGATCAGAAGACAGCGTTAAATCAGATCTTAGAGGTTCTTAAGATAGAACAGAAACTTAAGACAGAAGAGATGCAGACAAAGTTTGAAAATGGCATCACTCGCATCGCAGCTCAGCAGGATGTAGTAAGCGTGGCAGCAGCGGACTTAGGAAGCCGTTACAACCGTGTGGAACTGACCGAAAGCCGTCTTTCCACCGAGCAGACACAGTTTGAAGAGCTGTTATCTCAGAATGAAGATGCCGACTTAGTCAACACCATCATTAACATGCAGTCTCAGGAGACCATTTACAATGCATCCCTGAATGCAGCATCCAAAGTAGTGAAAAACTCCCTGCTTGATTTTATCTAATAGGATTTCGCGGCGGTTTATGAATAGTTATAGGAGAAAAAGAAATGCTAGTAAAAACAAAATATTTTGGTGAAATTGAGCTTACAGAAGATAAAGTAATAACATTTGAGAATGGAATCTTTGGATTTGAAGATTATAAGAGATATACACTGCTTTACGATGTAGAAGAGAAAGGAAAGCGTATCATCTCTTGGCTTCAGAATCTTGAGGAAGAAACATTGGCACTTCCGGTCATCAGTCCGGAGTTCGTATTCCCTGGATACGATCCAAGCGTTCCGTCTGAAATCATAGAAAGCCTTGGCACATTAAACGATGACAATGCAGTCGTTCTGTTAACCTTAACTGTTCCAAGTGATCTGACTAAGATGACAGCCAATCTCAAAGCGCCAATTATTATCAACTCCGAAACAAAAAAAGGCTGCCAGGTGGTTGCAGAAAACTCAGACTATATGGTAAAATACAACGTATATGACAAGTTTCAGGCACAAAAAGAACCGAAGGGGGAATAAGTAATGCTTGCCCTGACAAGAAAAATAAATGAATCGATCATGATTGGAAACGATGTAGAAATCACGATTTTAGACATCAAAGGCGACCAGGTGAAGCTTGGTATCAACGCTCCAAAATCGGTTCCGGTTTACCGCAAAGAGATTTATGTGCAGATATTAGAGTCGAACAAAGAAGCAGTGGAAGGAAACGCTTCCGTTGATGCTCTTAATAAACTGTTAAAGTAGCTCTGGCTCACGCAAAAGATAAAATCAAAAAGAATAAAACAGATCCGGATATAGATAGATAAGGATAGGGAGTGTGGCACATGGTGCTACGCTCCCTTTGTTGTACTTGGTACCACGGAAAAAACGGCGATCGGCCTTTGTATTTTCTTTGGGGCTTTTGTTTTTACATAAATAATACCAAAATTAAAACAAAATAGTATTAATCTTATAAAAGTCTAAATAAATGGGGGAAATTAACCGATAAAACGACTAGAAGGTTAATTGAGTAACAGGAACACATGGAGGTGTCACATGACAATTGAATCAATTGGCACAAGTGGAGTGCTAAACCAGAATGCAACAGGGACGTCAGCATCGGTGAACCCTACAAAAGAAATCGAAAAAGTACAGAATGATGGGAAAGTAACAGCAGACCAGACACAGGATCCTAGAACCATGAATGAACAGGATCTTAAGAAAGTGAAGGATGCAGTAGGCGAAATCAATTCAAAACTTAAAAATACACAAACACGTTGCGAATATGAAGTTAATGAAAGAATTAACCGTGTATCCATTAAGATCATGGATAAGAATACAGATGAAGTTATTCGTGAAGTTCCACCAGAAAAAACTCTAGAGATGATTGAGAAGGCATGGGAAATTGCGGGATTGATCGTGGACGAGAAAAGATAACGAAAGATAGACGAGCATAAGGAGAGAAAGCATGTCAATAAAATTAGCAGGTCTTGCGTCCAATATGGATACGGATACTATCGTTCAGCAGTTGATGTCGGCTCATAGCTTAAAAAAGACAAAGCTTGAGAATAAGATCACAAAGCTTGAGTGGAAGCAGGAAAAGTGGAAAGATTTAAATACTAAGATCTATTCTTTATATACCGGTTCCCTATCAAAGATGAGAATGCAGGGGAGCTATACCACGAAGAAAGTTAGCAGTACGAATGAAAGTGCAGTAACGGCAACCGCTACATCATCCGCTACAAATGGATCACATCAGATTTCAGTTACTCAGCTTGCAAGTGCGCAATATACCACAGGATCAGCCATTAATAGCAGTGATAAATTATCTACAAGCACAAAATTAACTGATCTTGGAATCGCGGAAGGAACAACATTAAAAGTTATAGGTAAGAATGGGAAAGAAGTTAGCCTTACAGTCAATCCTACTGATGCGGAAGGGAATAAAACAGAAAGCACAATAAATGATTTTCTTACAGCATGTAAAAGTGCAGAATTGAATGCAAGTTTTGACGCTACACAAAAGAGATTTTTTATAAGTTCAAAAGATAGTGGTGCAAATAATTCGTTTAAGATAACATCACCTGATACAGGTGCACTTGATAAATTAGGGCTTGGTTCTACTGCTGATGTACAGCCAGCAGCGGATGCAAAGTTTACTTTGGATGGTGCGGAAATGACAAGCACTAGCAATAAGGCCACTGTAAATGGTATTTCTTTAACATTTACAGGAACAACTTCTAGCCCGGTTACACTTAGTGTGTCCAATGACGTAGATGCTGTTTATGATATGGTAAAATCCTTTGTCAGTGATTACAATGATGTATTAAGCGCACTTAATGATGCTTATTATGCAGGGTCTGCTAGAGGGTATGATCCTCTTACTGATGATGAGAAAGAAGCCATGACTGAAAGTGAGATTGAAAAATGGGAGACCAAGATTAAAGATTCGCTTTTGCGTAGAGACGATAAGTTAGGCAGTCTTCTTTCGGCTATGAAGACAACCATGTCTGCGGGGGTCAAGATAGATGGGACGACATATTCTCTTGCAAGTTATGGTATTAGCTCTGCTTTGTATACAGAACAGGGCAAGCTTCATATTGATGGAGACCCAGAGGACAGCTTAGTATCAGATCAGACAGATAAATTAAGAGCAGCATTAGAAAAAGATCCAGATACGGTAATCAAAGTATTAAGCAATGCATGTAGCAATCTTTATACTACAATGCAGGAAAAGATGAAGACATCTACATTAAGCAGTGCACTTACTTTTTATAATGATAAGGAAATGGCCACTACTTTAACAAAATACAAAAAAGAACTTTCTGGGTTAGAGGATAAGCTGAAGGATATTGAAGACAGATACTATGCGCAGTTTACTGCAATGGAAACGGCGATGGCTACTTTAAATTCACAGACAAGTGCGCTTTCATCAATGCTCGGATAGTATGAAAGAGTGAATAAAGACAGGGAGGAATTGTTGGGATGGCAATTAATGCAGCTAGTGCATATCAGGGGATGAAAATCAATACGGCATCACCTGCGGAACTTACACTGATGTTATATGAAGGGGCAATTAAATTCGGGAATATTGCGATTCTAGCAATCGAGAAAAACGATATTGTAAAGGCAAACGAAAATCTAAAAAAGGCTCAGAGAGTAATAACAGAGTTAAGAGCCACTTTAGATTTTAAATACCCCGTAGCAAAAGATTTTGAGCGTGTCTATGATTATATCTACAGCAGGCTTGTAGAAGCAAATATTAAAAAAGAGGTTGCGATTATCGAAGATGCATTGGTGTATATCAGAGAAATGAGAGATACATGGAAAGAGGTTATGAAAAAGAATAGCCTGCATGGGTAATTAAGAAAAGTAAGTATCATCTAACGAAAGGATTATCAACATGCAGAATGCAGATAAAGAAGTAATATATATTAATATGCTAGGAGACAGCTTGTTGCAAAAAGACAGGATGTTAGATGAGCTCATTACATTTTCCAAACGTCAGACAGCCTTATTAGAAGTTCAGGAAATAAAGTATGATTTATTTTTAGAAGAGATGCAGAAAAAGCAGCTGGTCATTAATAGGCTCGCAGAGCTGGACAAAGGATTTGAATTAGTATATTCCAAAGTCAGTGAAGAATTGAAAGATAATAAGGAGAAGCATCAGGATCTCATAAAGAAAATGCAGGAATTGATTAAGTGCATAACGGAAAAGGGAATGCAGTTAAGAAATCTGGAGCAGAAGAATAAAATTCTTTTAGATCAATACCTGATAAAAGAACGAAATAAAATTCGTAATTTTAAAATGAATAATCAGGCAGCCTCTAATTACTATAAGAGTATGGCAAAGATGAATGCATCCGAATCCTACTTTATGGATAGCAAGAGATAATAAAAGAGCAGGGAGCAAAACGATGAAGGAATTAAAGAATCTGCTTGAAAGAGCGATGAAAGAAATTAGTGATACAACGGATCTTTTTTATCAGCAGAAGGATCAGGAAGCGTTTTCAAAGTTAAATGCAACATTAGTAATCACATCGTCTGTAATGGAACAGTTATTTGCAACTTTAAATACAGAAGTTCATCCAGACTTCGATCAGAATGAGCTTGTTTCTATTTTGACCAATGCAATGAATGCGATGGAAGAGAAAGATACGGTACTTTTAGCGGATATATTGCGCTATGAACTATTGGAGCAGTTTGAGCAGATAGCGGCTCAGTTATAAAAAACAAGAGAAAAATCCAAAAAAGTGTAAGATAGATATAAAGTAATGTTGAAAATAGTCGATATATATAATAAGTAAAGTAATTATGCTTTACATAATGCTTATGGCAAAATAATGTAGCACGGATGCTACATCAAATTCAAGGAGGAATTTATAATGGTTATCCAGCATAATATGACTGCTGCTAATACAAACAGACAGTTAGGAATCACAACAGGCAACTTAGCAAAATCTACAGAAAAATTATCTTCTGGTTACAGAATCAACCGTGCAGGCGATGATGCTGCAGGTCTTTCTATCTCTGAAAAAATGAGAGGACAGATCAGAGGTCTTGATCAGGCTTCTACAAATGCTCAGGATGGTATCTCTATGATCCAGACAGCAGAAGGTGCTTTAGCTGAAACTCAGTCTATTCTTCAGAGAATGAGAGAATTAACAGTTCAGGCTGCAAATGATACTAACGTATCTACAGACCGTAAAGCAATCGCTGAAGAAGTATCTGCATTAACAGATGAAATCACACGTATCGCAACTCAGACAGAGTTCAATACAATGAAATTATTAAGCGGTGGTTTAAAGAACAAGTCTCTTCAGGTTGGTGCTAACGCTGGTCAGACAATCAACTTCAGCATCAAAGCAATGGACTCTCAGGCATTAGGTGTAACAAGCGTTGCAGATGGTATTAAGACCAAAACAGCTTCTGGTATCAGTAAGTTAATCTCTACTGTAAATACAGCTCTTAACAAAGTATCTACTCAGAGATCTGCACTTGGTGCATTACAGAACAGATTAGAGCATACTATCACTAACGCAGATAATACATCTGAAAACTTACAGGCAGCTGAATCTCGTATCCGTGACGTAGATATGGCAAGCGAAATGGTAAAATATTCAAAGAACAATATTTTACAGCAGGCTGCTCAGTCTATGCTTGCTCAGGCAAATCAGTCAACACAGGGCGTATTATCTATCTTAGGCTAGTTGTTGTGAAAATTAAAAAATGGAGTTGGCCATTAGGTCAGCTCTATTTTTTTATCTCTTTGATATTGAAATAGGTATGTAAAGCTAATAAAAATAAGCGCGAAGGGCATAAGGAAATGAATATTGCAGAAAAGAATTTAGAAGTATTAAAAGATCGATATCCGGCAATTCATAGAAACGTTATAAGTGAATTAGAGAAGAAAGAAGAGAGCTTTGAAGATAAGGTTTCTCATATTCAGGCTAAGGATGGGGAGAGTGCTTTATGCATAGAAAGAAAAGGGAAGATAACAAGGTTAAATAGTGCGTATCGTCCATTAGAAGAGGCTAAAAAGTGGTCTGAAAAATACGAGTTTACAAATTTATGTTCTGTAATCGAGATGTTTGGTCTGGGAAATGGAATTTGTACGCAGGAGATGCTTAACAGGATGCAGGAAGATGACATTATGATACTGTATGAACCAAGCTTGGCAGTATTCTTATATAGCGTCCAGAACTTTGATTTGACATCGCTTCTGGAAAATCGACAGGTTCTGTTATTTGTCAAGGGATGCAATGAAGAGGCAATGAAGTTTCATCTGGTGGAGATAGTAAATTGGTATAATATACAGTACCAGTACATAGTAATACATCCGCAGTATGATAAATTATTTGATCAGGAGCTTCTGCACTTCTTAAAAGAGTTAAAAGAAAACAATGAAGTCGTGGAAGTTAATAATAATACCGACGCATTTCAGGGTAAAGTCATAGTAGATAACATCTGCTCAAACATAAAGCATTTAGCACATTTTAATGCTATCCAGCATATATCAGAGAAGATTTCCAAGGATATACCAGCCATTATAGTTGCAGCAGGACCATCTTTGCAAAAAAATATTGAGGTCTTAGCTCAGGCTAAAGGAAAGGCAGTTATATTTGCAGTAGATACTGCGGTGAGGTATTTAGAGAAATACGGAATAGAACCGGATTTCATTGTTACAATCGATCCAAATAAGGGGCGGTTTCATTTCCGATGTGATTATGCAAAAAATACTCCAATTATATCAAAGCTTGAGAGTCTTCCGTTTGCATTGGAAGAGAATGAAAGCAGAAAGATATTTTATAGCCCTCACATGTATGGAGAAGAGTTATTGAAAGAAACCGGATTAAAACTAGACGGGTATACTTCAGGTGGTTCCGTTGCAACAGCCGCATTTTCCATATGTCTTGCAATGAAGTTTAAACGTATTATTTTAGTAGGACAGGATCTTGCATATGATGGCGAGTATACTCATATAGGAGATCGAAAAGAAAATAGGGCTGTGGGTATGGGACTCCGAGAGGTTGAAGGGACGAATGGAGGCATGGTAAGAACAAGATATGACTGGTATATCTATCTATGCTGGTTTGCAAATTCAATTTTAGAGCATCCTGAAACAGAGTGCATAAATGCCACGGAAGGCGGCGCTATGATAAAGGGAACCCATGCCATGAAGCTGCAGGATGCAATTGATGCATACTGCAAGGAAACAATAGATGTCGCTTCTCTTGTGAAGAATCTGGACTATTCTTTAAGCAGTGAAAAGGTACTTGAGTTATCAAAACACCTGCATGACGATTATGACGTCATGATGAAGATTAAATTAAAATCTGCAGAGATATTAGGGAATATCAATAAGATAATCATGCAATATAAAAAAGCTGGCTCGCTTACAAACAGAGAGCAGTCCTACATGGACAAAATCTCACAGTCAGGGGAATGGATTGAGGCACAGAGAGTATATCTTCTGATTGATACGTATATGCGAAGTTTTGCAATGAGTCAGATGGGTGATATTTATCAGGTGGAGTCCGATGAATATACCAATACATTAAAGACATTTGAGCATATAAAGGAATTTTATAAAGCAGTGTTAGATGCTATTAATGAGATAAAGCCTAAATTTGAAACAGCTATTGCAGAATATGATACGGCAGCGAGGGAGAGAGCATGAATATAGTAGCAATTATACCGGCAAGGAGCGGATCCAAAAGTGTCCCGGATAAAAATATAAGGCTGTTGAATGGAAAACCGATGTTAGCCTATTCCATTGAACATGCACTTGCTTCCAAGTATATTAATCGAGTGATCGTAAGTACAGATAGTGAAAAATACGCAGAAATCGGAAGAAGATATGGAGCAGAAGTCCCATTTTTACGTCCCGCCGAATACGCACAGGATACGTCTCTTGACTTGGAAGTATTTCAACATGTATTAAAGGAGCTGAAAGAACGGGAAAACTATAGTCCGGATGCAGTGGTCCAGTTAAGGCCTACATATCCGATACGCAATGTTGGGGATATAGATGCTATGCTTGAAATACTATTATCCGATGCGTCTATCGACTCTGTTAGAAGCGTCGCCCCTGCAAAAGAGATTCCATATAAGATGTGGAAGATGGACGAGGATGGGAAATTAGAGCCGTTGATGAAGGAAATTCCGGAATGTTATAACATGCCAAGACAAGAACTTCCGACAGTCTATTATCAGAATGCATGTATTGATGTGGTAAGACCATATGTTATTCTAGAACAGAACTCAATGTCAGGTACTACGATATATGGATATAAAATGGATCAAAATTATGATATTGATACAGAAGAGGAATGGAAAGCGGCAGAGCTTGAAGTGATTCGAAAACAGAAGCAGGAAGAAATCAGACAGGGAAAGAAACGTTTTGTTTTTGATATTGATGGAGTGATTGCGAAATTACAGCCGGAAAATCGATATGAGCTGGCAGAACCAAATGAAGAGATGATCAGACTGATCAATCAGCTTTATAGCTATGGAAATTATATCGTATTAAATACAGCAAGAGGTTATGTTACGGGAATTGACTGGCGGGATGTGACGGAAGAACAGTTCGCAAGATGGGGGTTGCGTTACCATGAGCTGCACTTTGGGAAACCAAATGCGGATTACTATATTGATGATAAATTCATCGGTATGGATGAGCTTATGAAAATGATAAAGGAGTAACCCAAGCGTTGGAAAAGCATAACATTAGCAGGTAATCCAAAGCGGCGGAGTTAATTATAGAAAAAAACGGACGATATATATAGCAAGAGAGTTTGAATTTCGATACAAGGGAGACAAGATGAGTACAGCAAGTAATTTATTTGATAATCTATTTATTTTTGAAATGGCCAACAGTCATCAGGGAAGCGTGGAACATGGGATTGATATTATTCATGAGATGGGTAAGATTGCACGCAAGCATAATATAAAGGCGGCAGTAAAACTGCAGTATCGTGAATTAGATACGTTTATTCATCCTGAGTATAAAGAAAGAACAGATGTAAAGCACATTCCAAGATTTATGAGCACCAGACTGGAATATGAACAGTTCACCCAGTTAGTGGCAGCAATCAAGGAGGAAGGCATGATTTCCATGGTTACCCCATTTGATGAGACCGGTGTTGATTGGTGCATGGACCAGGGGGTAGATATTATTAAAATCGCGAGCTGTTCTGCACTTGACTGGCCGTTACTTGAAAAAGTAGTGTTAACAAGCAAACCGATCATCCTTTCAACTGGAGGAAAGACATTATCGGATATTGATAAGCTATATAACTTCTTTTCTCATAGAAGAAGTGAGTTTGCCTTCTTGCATTGTGTGGCAGAGTATCCGGCACCAGAAGAACATTTGCAGTTAGATTTCATTGACCGCATGAACCGCAGATATCCTGAAATCACAATTGGATATTCGGGGCATGAAGATCCAAATGACAACATGGTGCCAATGCTTGCGATCGCAAAAGGGGCAAAAATCTTAGAACGTCATGTAGGACTCCCTACTGAATCTATTACATTAAATGCATATTCCATGAATCCTGCTCAGGCTGACAAGTGGGTAGAATCTGCATTAAGAGCGCAGAAGATGTGTCATTTAAAGAAAGAAGGAGAGAAATACATAAGTCAGGAAGAAATTGACTCCTTGAATTCTTTGATGAGAGGTGTGTATTTAAAGCATGATGTGGAGGAAGGAACCGTATTAACAAGAGACGATGTTTTCTTTGCGATGCCATGTCATGAAAAGCAGATGACAAGTGGAGAGTTCATAAATGGGATAGTTGCAAGCAGAAATTATGCCAAGAATGAAGAGCTACATGAAAAAAGAGTACTGACAGGCGTTAACCTAGCGAGAAGTGTAGTACATGATGCAAAAGGTATGCTATATGAAGCAGGCATTGCGCTGGGAAATGAATTTGAAGTAGAGTTGTCTCACCACTATGGAATGCAGCATTTCAGACAGATTGGTGCAATCATTATCAGTATTATCAATCGAGAATACTGTAAGAAGCTTCTGGTAATCCTTCCAGGACAGAAACATCCGGTTCATGCGCATAAAGTAAAAGAAGAAACATTCCAGCTTTTATATGGTGATTTAACGGTTAATATCGAAGGAGAGGAAAAACATATGAAACCTGGAGATATTCAGACCGTTCTTAGAGGCGAGAAGCATTCCTTTACTTCTGCTAAGGGGGCAATCTTTGAAGAAGTGTCCACTACTCATGTAAGAAATGATTCTTACTATGAAGATCCGAATATAAGCAGACTAGATCCGATGGAACGAAAGACAATCTTAAAGAGATGGTAACATCAACGATCTTTATCGGAGGGAACAATGAGTAAAGTGAAGATGGGACTTAGATACTGGCTGCAGATATTCATGCTGCCAGTATATCTGTTATCTTTTTTAATACCAAGGAACAAAAAGATATGGTTATATGGGAGTACCTTCGGAAAACGTTTTGCGGATAATCCAAAGTATTTTTATTTATATATGAATCAAAATCATAAGGAGCATATTCGAAACATCTGGATAACGAAGAATAGGAACATAGCAGATCAGATAACGGAAAAAGGATATGAGGCATATTATCTATATTCCATAAGGGGGTTATGGTTTGCGGCCGTAGGATCCGTTTATTTTTATGATAATTACTCAAAAGATATTTCATTTTGGCTTTCTGGAGGCGCTAGGAAGGTAAACCTATGGCATGGGATTCCGTTAAAGAAGATCAATATGGATAATATCTATGATTCGGTGCGGCATCCGAAAGGCTGGAAAGATTCTATGAGATACTGGCTCAGAAGATTATCCGATGAGAAGCCAAGTCATTACGTATTGACCACATCTTGTTTTCTTTCCGAGATATTTGCTTCTGCATTTGCTACAAAAAACGTTATCATTGCAGGGTATCCAAGGAATGACAGTCTATATGAAGGAAGGATAAAGGACGAGTTCAAAGAAGCATCGGAGATAGTAAACTGGATTTATAAGAGGAAAGAAGAAGGAAACAGGATTATCCTATACATGCCGACATTTCGTGAGAGTGAGATGCAGCTGTTTGATGTCCTGGATTTTAACGAGCTACATCGTTTCCTGGAAAAAAATCAGATGTACCTATGTATCAAACTTCATCCGAAATCCAATATAAAGATAAGATTAGAGGAAATATGCAAGGATATACATTTGGATAGAATAAAATTAATCGGGGCGGATACAGACCCGTATGAAATATTAGGATTAGCAGATCAGCTGCTGACGGATTATTCTTCCATCTATTTTGATTATCTTTTGCTAGAACGGCCAATTGTATTCTTTCCATATGACTATGAAGAATATCTGCAGCATTCCAGAGAACTGTATTTCCCATATGATGACTTTACTCCGGGCATAAAAGCGATGAATATGCTGCAGCTACAGGAAGCTTTTCTTGAAGAGGACAGGTATCAGGAGAAGCGAAAAGAAATAAAGAAAAAGATGTTTGATTATAGTGAAGAAATAGCATCAGAGCTTCTGTATAAGAGGATTATCCATATGCTATCTTCATAAAAGAAGTATGGAAGGAAAAAAGATGGATAGCACAATAAAACAATCCTATATCGCATTAAGTGAATTGCTTTATGATGTCAATAAAACAGTTTATTTTTTTCGAAATAATAACTTTGATAAGGCATTGCGTTTTTCTAAGACAATGATAGATCGCATGAGTGGTCTGCTTGAAGGCGTAATGTCTGGTCAGACGTATTTAAGCACATATATTCTAGAGAATCAGCAGAATATGCAGATGATGTTCGAGAATATCATGTATGCACAAGAAAGCGGAGACTATATTCTATTAGCTGATTTATATGAGCTGCAGCTTGCGGACTGGCTTAAGAAAGTACAGGCAATGATTACTTCACAGGAAGAATGCAGTTTAGGGGAGAATGGGCTTCAGACCAATCTTGATCTGCTCAAAGATGCCAGTCTTAAAGCAGCGCTTAAGAAATGCAAGAAAAATGATCTGGAGGAAGCAGGATACAAATTGGAGTTTACCAGCACAGGAGAGCCGACCCTATATAAGGCTACAGCACAAAGTGGTTTTTACTTCCATAGCAATGTATCACCAAAATGGGATGGCTTTTTATTATCGCAATCCTGGTATCGTGAGGAGATAGAACACTATTCCGTATATGGACTGGGATTAGGATATGCGATACATGCTTTGCTGGAAAAGAATCCATTCATCCAAGTGACCGTATGGGAAAGTGATCTCTTGATCATATATGCGGCCTTATTAAGCAATGACTTTAATGCCTATTTAGAGGAAGATCGATTGCATATCATATATGACCCTGCATGGCAGAATGTGTCAGATGAGATGAAAAAGGGAAGCAAAGATTTTAGTTTTGTTATACATTATCCATCCATGCAGAATATAGGCGATATGGCAATAAGAGAAAGAGTGGAGAATTATTTTATTCAGTATCATTCCATTCAAAATCAGCGGGTTCTTCTGGATGGGAATTTCAAGAGGAATATACTCCATAATCATCGTTCCGCAGAATATGTGGGAAATCAGATAAGAGGTAAAAAAGCATACATCGTAGCAGCAGGTCCATCACTAGATCGGAATTTCATGCATCTGAAGAAGGTAAAGGATGGAATTATCATTGCGACTGGAACTGTATTAAAAAAATTACTGAAAGCTCAGATTTATCCTGATTTTGTTGTAGTTACGGATGCAAATCCAAGAGTATATAGTCAGATTCGTGGGGTAGAGGAGTCCAGCATTCCTATGATTTATCTGTCTACCGCCCATTACCGATTTGCTAAGGAGTATAAAGGGGACAGATACATTGCCTGCCAGTACGGTCATGATGGAGCAGAAAGTTACGCAAAAGAAAAAGGGTATATGCTATTTGAAACAGGAGGATCTGTTACGACTGCCGCTATGGATATATGCGTTCGTTTAGGATGTTCAGAAGTTATATTCCTAGGGCTTGATCTGGCGTATCCAAATGGGCATGCTCATGCTGCGGATACTTCCAGAAGAGACATAGCGGATACCAGGGGGTTACGCGACATTGAGGATATACATGGAGCTCAGGTGAAGACAAGCAAAATTCTGTCTATGTATAAAAAATGGATTGAGGGATATATAAGGAAAAACCCTCATGTAAGATTCGTAGATGCAACCGAAGGTGGAGCTAGAATAGAAGGGACCATAACGAAACAATTAACAGAACTTCTGTAATCAGAAGGATGTTTGAAAAGGGGAACAGAGAATGAACATAGCATTGATATTTGCAGGCGGAACTGGTCAGAGAATGAATACAAAGACAACTCCAAAACAATTTTTAAAACTCCATGAGAAAGAGATCATTATATATACCATTGAGCATTTTGAAAATCATCCGGATATTGATGCGATTGTCGTTTCCTGTATTGCACAATGGATTCCTTACTTGAAAAGTATTCTGAAACGTTATGGGATCAAGAAGGTAGAATGGATCGTAGAGGGCGGAAGTACCGGTCAGCAATCTATCTATAATGCGTTAGAAAAGATAGAACAAGAGTATCCGGAGGAAAGCATTGTCTTAATTCATGATGGGGTAAGACCATTAATTAATGACAGAATCATCTCGGAAAATATAGAATGCGTGAAAAAGAGCGGAGCAGCAATAACAGTAGCTCCATCCGTAGAGACGGTTATTACCATTAAGCAGGATGGCGATCTGGATCGAATTTCGGATAGAAGCGCATGCATGATGGCAAAGGCTCCCCAAAGTTTTTATGTAAAGGATATTATAAGCGCACATAAAAGAGCACTTCAGGAAAATAAGAATGATTTCATAGATTCGGCCTCTATTATGAGTCACTATGGATATCAGCTTAAGACAGTCGTGGGAGGGTATGAGAATATTAAGATAACAACTCCGTCAGACTTTTATATATTTCGTGCCATTATAGAGGCAAAAGAGAACTCACAGATATTCGGAATTTAAATGCTAGGAAGTAATGAAATGCAACAATTACAAGATAAAAAAGAACAATACGATGATATATTACAGAAAGACTTAGAGATGATCATTCAGGATGAAGAAATCATGATGAAACTAAAGGATTCAGTGTTTCTCGTGACAGGAGCTACTGGTATGATCGGATCTCAGATCGTCAAGTCATTATTGCTTTATAATAAGAAAGAACAGGCCAATATTCGTATCATAATTGTCGTAAGAAGCAAAGAGAAGGCAGAACGGATATTTGGCAGTCAGCTACAGGATTCTATGCTAGAAGTCATATGTTCCGATATACAGGAGTTTAGGCTAAAAGATAGAAAGATTGATTATATCATACATGGAGCCAGTATGACAGGTTCGGCAGAGTTTGTGAGTAAACCGGTAGAAACCATTAAGACGGCTTTATTTGGTACCATGAATATACTAGATTCAGCTAGAACATCCGGTATAAAAGGCATGGTGTACTTATCTTCCCTCGAGGTATATGGAGTGACCGACCCCAAAAAGGAGAGCATTGCGGAAGAAAACTTGGGATATTTAAATCCACTTCATGTACGCAGCAGCTATTCAGAAGGAAAGCGGATGGCAGAATGCATCTGCGTCTCTTATGCATCGGAATACAATGTACCGGTAAAAATTGCAAGGCTTTGCCAGACATTTGGAGCAGGAGTGGAATATGAGGATAATCGGGTATTCGCTCAGTTTGCAAGAAGCATTATAGAGGAAAAGGATATCGTTCTTCATACACAAGGGATGACGGTCAGAAATTACTGCTATACTGCAGATGCTATACGAGCTATCTTTTATATTCTCGTAAAAGGAAAATCCGGGGAAGCCTATAATGTGGCAAATGAGCAGACAGCAATCTCAATTCGAGATATGGCAGAGACATTATGTCAGCACTATAAGCACAAATCCATTCAGGTGGTCTATCAGATTGAGGATGAGGAAAAGCATGGGTATAATCCAGTAGTCAAAATTCGGCTGAATACCAGAAAAGTCTTAGAACTTGGGTGGAAGCCAAAAGTAGATCTGGTCACTATGTATGACAGGATGATTCAAAGCATGGAAACAAGAAAAACGCAGTTTCATAAATAAGAGGGATCTCAATGATTAAAAAGAGCAAAATAAAGGAATGGGGAATCGCCGGATTATTTTATCTATTTCGTATCGTTCCCATAAAACAGAATAAAATAGTATTTTGCAACTATTTAGGAAAGGGATACGGATGTAATCCCAAGTATATAGCAGAAGAAATAATAAAGCAGAAAAAAGACTGGGAGCTAGTATGGCTTACCGAAAATATGAATGCCTCTTTTCCAAAAGAAATTAAAAAAGTCCGATATGAGTCAGTCAGATCTATTTTCGAACTTGCCACAGCAGGGGTATGGATCGATAATCAGCGTAAGTTATATTACAATCGAAAAAGAAGAAAACAGTATTTTATTGAGACATGGCATGGCGGCGGCGGACCTATGAAGAAAATCGGAGCGGATAATCCAAGAAACTTTGGAAATAAACCTTATGAGAGAACGTCCAAGCATATGGACCGGATTGTCGACCTGATGATCTCCAACAGTACATGCTGTTCTAAGATATACAGAAGTGCATTTTTATATACTGGAGAGATACTAGAGTGCGGTTATCCGAGAAACGATATATTGGCAGGAGAATGGTATGGTTATAAAGAAAAAGTATATGCTTTTTTTGGACTTCCGATGGAAACAAAGACCGTGCTGTATGCGCCCACTTATCGGAATGGCCGTAAGCTAGATCAGTATCAGTTGGATCTTGTTATGCTAAGAGAAGAACTGCATAAGAGATTCGGAGGCGAATGGGTGGTACTTATGCGTCTTCATCCAACTATGGCAAAGAAAGCGGATTATGTAACATACAGCAGTGAGGTGAGAAATGCATCTGTTTATGATGATACGCAGGAACTTCTTGCAGGATGTGATATCTTAATATCGGATTATTCCAGTGTCATTAGCGAGTTTGCGCTCACAAAGAAGCCAGTATTTTTATATGCGACAGATGTCAAAGAATATGCGGTGGAACGTGACTTTTATATCGACTATTATACGCTCCCATTTCCAATAGCAGAGAATAATCAGCAGCTGAAGCATAATATTGAAACCTTCCAGGATTTAGAATATAAGGAGAAGGTAGAAGACTATCTACGTTTGGTCGGCATGAAGGATCAGGGTAGAGCGGCGAATACAATCGTGCAGAGAATAGAAGGATGGATGAATGTTTAAAGTACTAATCATTGGTTTAAAGAATGGTAAAAATTTAGGGGATGTTGTAATTAGTGAATGTACCGAATTCCTTGTAAAAAAAATCGCAAAAGAATTGCAGATTTCCGACCTGGAATGTAAAAGCATAGATATGACGGAAGAAGATTACTCCGATATTTCCGACTACAATTTAGTCATTATGGCTGGTGGTGGGATTATTAAGTTCAAGTATCAGGAATTTTATCGATATATCGATAAGATCACATCCATTGCAGACGAAGCAGGAGTTCCGGTCATATTCAATGCGGTAGGAGTAGAAGGATTCGACCAAGAGGATGAAAGATGTAAGATTCTTAGACGGGCAATCAATCGAGCGTGTGTCAGACAGATCACCACGAGAGATGATATCCAGCTGTTAGATCAGAATTACATTTTAAATACCGACATTCGAACAGAGAAAGTTGCCGATTCTGCCGTATGGACAGGCGATCGATATAAGATAAAGAAGAACAGAGAATCGAATATAACAGGTCTTGGTGTCGTGAGAGAAGGTATCTTTCGATCAAATGGAATTGATATTGGCCTAGAAGAACAGCTGCAGTTATGGGAAGGGATTATCAGAGAGTTAGAGGAAAAGGGAGAGGATTGGAGAATATTCACCACCGGATGGCCATCTGATATGAAATTTGCAATCAACTTAATGAATTACTTGGGACGTCAGGATGAGATCAAGAAGAGAGTAATAAAGGAGCCAGAAACTCCGGAAGAATTAATTGGAATCCTTTCAGAGTTTAAAGGCGTGATTGCAGGAAGACTGCATGCTAATATTATCTCCTATGCATTGAAAATTCCGGCGATTGGTCTTGTATGGAATGAGAAGTGCGCGTTATGGGGAGAAACAATTGGGTACCCACAGCGTTATTTTAGACATTATGATTTTGATGCAGTCGCTATGGTAGAGCAATATGAGCGAGCATTGGAAGAAGGGTATAAGGAAGAGGAAAGAGAGGCATACAAAGCAACAACTTATGAATCCTTAAGGGAAATCATTCGGGAATTTGCCAATCAAACAAAAAGTGGAGAAATATAAATAGAAGAGGAAGAACTTATGAAATATGGGATACTAACGTATGGAAAAAGGCCTATGAGAATCGGCGGAACGAATCGGTTAAATATAGGAGATCCGATTCAGACGTATGCAATGCAATATATATACAGCCGCATGGGAATAAAGAAAGAAGAGTTGGTTGAAATCAGCAGATATACGGCAAAAGATTATAATGGGGACTATGTACTGCTTCCTTATAACTGCTTTAATCGAATTTATAACCAACTGGGACATGCATATGGATCATTGCCGTTATCAGCTAAGATTCTTCCGGTATTTTTAAGTTTTCATCTTCATTCAAGACATATAGAAGAAAGCATCTTACAAAATCTAAAGGCGTTTCAGCCAGTAGGGTGCCGTGATGAAGAAACCATGATTAATATGAGAAACCATGGAATTCTATCCTATCATTCTGGATGTGTCACAGCGCTGCTTCCAAAGAGAAAAGAAGCACCAAGGAAAGGAAAGGTATTCTTTGTAGATATACCGGATAGCCTAATGCCATATATACCAGAAGAGTTAAAGGAAAATGCTGTTTTTACCGGACACCATGTTGTATTTGAGAGAGACAAGGAAGAAGAGTATTTAACGGATACGGAATATGAACGGTTTTACCAAATGGGCGTTAAGCAGTTAGAACAGTATCGTGATGAAGCGGCTCTTGTGGTAACATCAAGACTTCATGCGGCGACACCATGTATGGCGATGGGAATTCCAGTTATCGCAGTAAGTGATAGCTTTGACGGACGTTTCTCAGGGCTGGATAAATATATTCCGCTATATGCAAAAGAAGATTTTGAATCCATTGATTGGAATCCAGTGCCGGTTGAATACGAAGTGCAAAAAGAACAGATGATCCATTGCTTTATCAAGCAGATTGAAAGGGCATATGAGCAATATGCCGGTATCTATGATATCAGTACGTATTATGAGAAACGCAAGAGACATATGTATAATAAAGGACTGATACAAGCGGTGCACAATCTTCCGATCAGTGGAGATAAGAAGGTAAGATATGGAGTATGGGGGCTTACTACACTTGCACAGACCCTAAAAAATGTAATTGAGGACTGTTATCATGACTGGAAATTCGAAGTTGCTATTGATAAGACATCGGATGGGCTGTTTGAAGGAGTTGAGGTATTAAAACCTTCTGATATTGAAGCCTTGGATGAGGAAATCATTTATTTTATTATTCCAGCATCCGCTCATCAACCGGCAAAAGAATTGCTTGGAACACTTGGCAGACGTTTTGTTTTAGTGAATGGAACACGTATGGAGTGGTTTGGTTAGATCATATTTGATAAGAGAAGGTAACATATAAAAAGACTTTCTATGATTTTATCATAGAAAGTCTTTTTACTAATAGCAAGTAATATGAGCCAGCATATTTTTAAGTACAGCGGAATAAGTATACTGTTCCGATACTTTTTTATAACCATTTTGTGCGATCTGCGCCCTGGCTTCATCGTTTCTTACATAAAATTCAGCCATCTCCATCATCTCTTCTACACTTCCGTAACAAACCATTTCTTTCCCTATTTCAAAATGCTTTAAAAAGTCTGCCTGATAATTACTTAATAAAAATCCGCCAGATCCCATAATATCCATTGCCCTTAATGGAATTCCATTCTTAATGCTTCTTAGCGTCATATTCAGATTTACCTTCGCTCCCTTAAATGCCAGCGGCATTTCCATAAAATAATTCACGCTTCCTATATTTATTGCATTTCCAATTCTCGCGTCCGGATTATTCGTATAGCAGTGCACTTTGTGGTTCTGTGCCAGCAGTGCCAGGCTCTGACTTCTTTCCAGATACGCCATCCTCCTGCACAAAAAGTAATCCGCATATACATCCGCCAGTGAAGCCAGGGAACCTTCTTCCAGTTTAAATGGCATTGCCTGATATATTGCGTCCACGATATCATCTGCCATTGCCTCACTTAAGAAGTTATACCCATACACTTTAAGCTGTGCCTCCATTAATCCGTCCAGGTATCCAATTAGGTAAGGACTGCCGGATTTCTCCGCAAGTCGATCATAAAAGTTATGTTTCTCATTATAAAGGGATCCCACAAATGCGATATCACATTCATACATTTGTTTCTGTTTAGGTGTCAGCGTAAGAGCCGACAGTCGTTTGGTATTCACCGCCATCGGAGAATAGAACACATGTGGAACACCTTTTGTTTTCAGCTCCTCTACCATCGCGCTGTCAAAGCTGAAGATGTAGTTGCATTCATTCAGCACGGTAGGAGAGTAAACCTTGATTGCCGGATTGTCGTAGATCCATGCCATGTACTGACAGCCGCTGTCCTTACATGCAACGGAGATGGTAGGAAAATAGTTAAAGGAAAACACCAGCTCAATATTATGCTTCTTAATAAGAGAACGGAGCACTTCCACATAATGAAAGTCTGTATCTACATGACTTTTATCGGAGAGCTGTGAGATGAATAGTGTGTGGCCAAGTTCCTGGAGTGCTTCATAGGCATCTTCCGCACCAAGGCAGTTCCAGTTTACATATAGGATGTTCATGAATAATACCTGTATCTATAAGAATAGATCTTTCTATATTTTAATTTGTTTTGTTCGATTGCTGATAATCCGTCTGCTATACATGTCGGCTTTTGCAGGAAAATAAATTAGCTATCTGCATATTTCTCCATCTTAAACCAAACTCTATATAAAAATAACAAATATTGACAATTTTATCCCGCTGTATAAAATAAAGAAGAGTATAATATGGGAATTATATAGGGAACTCTAAATTTACTATTAAAGGAGAATTTTATGAACAAGCGGAGTAAAAAGTCACTATCGCTCTTTCTGATTCTTGCTCTTTCCGTGACTCAGATGCCACAGACAATGGTACAGGCAGCAGGTTTTCATGAACGGCAGGATACAGCAGAGCAGACATGGCCATCCAACGGATGTCTCATAAGTCAGAATGGCATGATCCAAGACACCATTAGGGACATCATTCCAGGCAGTATCACGCAGCCCATTGCCGTGTATGATATCATAGCACATAGCACTGCCGTGCAGGAGATGATAGCACAGGACATTGCAGGCCATAAGTATGAGACCGCACTTCACTACGCCATTTCCAACGGCCTTCTATCCGTCACCGATGGAAAAGTAAGCCCGGATGAGTACATAACAAAAGGCGAAGCACTTCAAGGTTTAGAAATCTTAGTTGGAGCCGCCGAAAAAAAAAAGAATCTAAAGATCACGAATCTCAAAACAACAGATCCATATTACGAAGCAGTTGCAATTGCTTTAAATACTGGATTTATCTCTCTTAATTCAGGCAATACCGTCTATAACCCACATAAGATTGCAACAAATGAATACATATCACGAATCCTTGCTAAAATCATGTGTATGAGCACTAAGAAGATAGCAGGATATACAGGAGGAAGCAAAGCAGCAAAGCAAAAGATCACACGTGCAGAATTTGCGAATCTTCTATATTTAAATATCCCGAATATTATCAGTGAAGACGGGGACACAGCCTTAACTGGCAATGTGATCATCAATCGTCCTGCGATCACCATTTCTAATCAGACCATTAAAGGAAACGTACTGATTGGAGAAGGCGCTAAAGACGGAGAAGTTAATTTATCAAACGTGACCGTCACCGGCAAGGTGGTTGTGCATGGCGATGTCAATGTTACCGTATCCGGTAAAGCAGGAACCCTTATTTTAAAAGGGGAAGGTGCGAATGTAAGCGTCACCAAAGCAAATGTATCATCCCTTATCCTTGCCGCAGCAGGAACAAAAGCACAGATTGCCAAAGAATCAAAAGCAAATAAAGTAAGCATGACTGTTGCAGCCGAGTCATCCGAACTAATGCTTGCCGGTGAGGCAGTGGAGATCGAAACCCAGGCTAAGAATTCTGTTATTACAGTAGCAGAGGCAGGGAAAGCAGGAACAATCCATGCATTAGAAAAAGCCTCCGGAGCTGTTATCAGGATTGAAGAGAATGGAACCTGTGATTTTGTTGACGTGGAAGCACAGGATGTAACGCTGACCTCATTGGGAAGTTACAAGAACATAGATTCCCATAAGACTAACTTAAAGATTATAAATCCCCTGACCCCGACACCAACTATAACACCAATCCCGACCTCAGCAGCAGGTGGAACAGGTGGCGGAGTTTCTGGCGGTGGTTCCGGAACAGGTGGAGGCAGTATGGGAGGTGGTGGAGTGCCAGCTCCGACAGTAGTGCCAACGACGACTCCAACGTTGTCCCCGACAACAACTCCAACATTGACTCCGACACCATCGCCAACAACACCTCCAATGTTGACTCCGACAGTAACCCCAACCCCAGCTCCGACTCCATCTCTCACCCTCACCAATCTTGACCCTCGTTTTGCCCCAGGCTACCCGGTCATCGAGCGTATCGCCCGGTCTGCGGGGTCAGAAGGAGAAGACTATGTACATGTCCGTATCCGTATAAAACTCAAAGAAGGTGCAGCATCCGAGCAGTCGCCGGTTGAAATCTATACCGTCAGCAGCTATTGGACAGATAGGGACGCCACATCAGAAGCAGTCCTTCATGGTCATTTGGGGGATATCAATAAGGATGGCAGCTGCTTTAATGATCCAGCAGAACTTTGTGATTATGTTCGCATAACGGATGATCAGGAATATGTTCTTGCGTATTCCAGGGAGAAAACAGGGTTACCACCTGCAAATGATTTTATTACCTACTTTGCCCTGCAGCAGAATGATATTCTGTCTGATGAGCCGGTAAAGGCAGTTTTGGCCGGAGAAGAGACGGATACGGAAAAAAGGACAGTAGGCGCATACATGTACTCTGCATTTATGTCAGCAGAGCAGCAGGGAAGTGTCAGTGGTTCTGGAATCCGTACCATCAGGATTTATACCTATAATGATCTAGACAAACACAGTGTACCCGAAAAGGAAGCATTTCAGTTGACAAATGCAGAAGGCTGTGAAGTGTTAGCGGTCACAGTAGGAGAAACCGAGTCAGGCTTAAATGGTTATCCGAACATAACAAGTTATGTAGAACTGACCATTGGTTGCATAGAGAAAACGGATATGTCCAGGATGAGAATTTCCTATAGTCCGGAAACAAGCGAGATGCCGTTAAAGGCAGAAGATGACAGGCTTGTGCTGCCATTTGTAGTCAGTACATCCGGACAAAGTGAGATTGTAAACGGAAAATACTATAGTGGGGTTCCACTGTATGACAGAGCGATGCAGAATGCAGAGATGTGGATATCAGGAGATGGAACCTACTTCTCCATTCAGACAGGAACCTTTATGGTGGAATCGAATCAGTTAGGGTTTGAATCATCTGATCTGGAATATTATCTGGATGGAAAGAAGTTAAATCTTGACTGGTATTCGGTTTCCTATCTTGGCAATCATGCACTCTTTCAGAAAATAGGCGGAGAGCCAGTTATAGTTACTAAGAACAGTATCTTTGAAATAAGAAAGAAGGATGAAAGTCTATTCTATGACATGTCAGGCTGTGAGATCGGGCAATCCGTTATATTCGCCTTATCCGTACATCAGGAGAACGAAGAAATAGGAGTCGCCTTATATGATACCAATATGCAGCAATTACGTGTAGAGCTTTATTCGAGTGGCGTTGAGCTTTATTTTAACATGCGCCGTATAAATGGCTGCCATTTTAAAATCAGCAATGGCACAACGACCTATCAGGTAAGGGGAAAAGTTATAGCTGATAGAAGCGGACTTTATTTTGATATAAGAAGCTTTAAACATATGGGCGAGCTTAAGTGGGAAGAATGTACGCTTGAATTTGAGAATAGCGATAACTACTTTGAGGCATTAAAGAATAAATCCGGAAAACCATTGTCTGATTTTAGTCAGGCAATCTGGGTTCTGGAATGGTAACAGTCCAATAACACACCAAATAAAAAAAGTTTTAGACAGCATGCCTATTTATGCATCTGTCTGAAACTTTTTTATTAATCTCCAAAAGTCTTTGAAGTCCGTAATTTTATCAATAGTAGGAGTTCTATTTTGCCGTAACTTTCACCGAGAAGTTGAATTTCTTCCCGCTGTTGGTTACCGCTGTCAGTGTAGCCCTTCCCTGTCCCATGAATTTCACCGTACATGTCTTATTCTTATCTTTAGTCTCCACGATTTTTACCACCGCTGTATTGTTTGACTTCCAGTAAGCGATGCTGTCATAAGTAAGGCCGTTTGCCGCGATGGACGCTGTAATCTCCTGTGTTGTTCCTGCAGCGCCGGTGATCTTCTTCGGATTGATCGTAATCTTCTTTAACGAGTTGCGGCAGTAGATATTAACGCTTGTGCTGTCCTTTGTAATCTCATTGAACACAGAAATAGTAACGCGTCCATCTGTGTTTGCTGTCACCTTGCCGTTTGATGCTACGGTAGCGATTGCCTTATTGCTTGTTGTCCAGGTCAGATCCTGAGAGGATGGCAGATATTTTGCTACATAAGGATAAAGGGAGATAGACTGGCCTGTCCAGAGAACAAAGCCGTCTTCTAAGAACTTTGGATAAAGGGTAGTATTGCCCCATACCAGGTCGTGGTCAAAGTTCCACTTTGAAGTCAGTGCTTCATTTGTATACCAACCTACAAATACATAGCCGTCCTTATCAATCACATTGTTTAACACATTGTCTAGCTCTAACAGGCTACCTGGCTTTACGGTTGTATTTGAAAGCGCATTTCCCATACCATCTTGAAAAATAACGGTACAGGCATCCAATTCATATTCAAAGATTGGATGTTCTGATGTGGAAGGCAGCGTGAAAATGGAGCCGTCCGTGTTTAATGTTGCCACAAAGCTTTCCTTTTTCATATCTGCAGCAAGAATGGCATCGGTCTGACCTGGAAGGTCGTGGCAGTTATCGGAGTAGCTGTCAGATGCGATACCGGATATGTAATCATTCTTTAAATAAAAGCAGTTCTTTAAAGAACCGGAGTTTGTGCCGACGATAGCACCGCCGATCTTTGTGATCTGCACTGAGCCATCAGCCTTTGGAAGTCCATTTACATTAAGGCAGCTTGAGATAGAACCGTTCTGGTCGCTCTTGCCTACAATGCCGCCGAACTGTCCAGTCGCACCGTCAGATACTGAGATCATTCCGATATTATAACAGCTGCTGATTCGTCCTTTGCTTGTGTTCTGTCCAGCGATGCCACCGATGATGACACCAGAAGCAGTTCCGACAAGATTTCCTTTATTAGTGCATCCGAAGATCGTGCCGTAATTAACGCCAGCAATGCCGCCGATGATTTCTGTTCCTGTGATCGCTATGTTATTGCTGCAGGAATCAATCGTCCCGTAGTTAAGGTTAGCGATGCCGCCCCATTTGGTTATTAGGATGCCGGTAACGGATCCTGTGACATTACAGTGTTCAATCGTTCCGTAGTTCTTAACTGCGATCCCACAAGCCGCATTTCCGGTGACGGTAACGTTAAGAGTAGAAACCAGACCGGATGTATGTACATATTCAAACAGCCCTACTGTACTGTTGTTCACAATGGTATGACCATTTCCGATAAAATGCCCTTTGAATTGATTGGCAGAGCAGCCAATGGCATCCTTCCAGGTGCTATCCGTTAAGGTAAGGTCTTTCGTGAGCTTATAGTAAAGCCCCGCGTAGTTTGCCGCCAGTTTTTTATTGGCGGAAGTATGTAATTTTGCCAGGGATACCAGATCATTTTCCGTGGAAATGAGGTAGGGATCATCCTGTGTTCCGGTTCCGCCGCTGAAATTATAAGTAGTGGCAGCAGCAACCGACTCTGTATTCCATAGCACAATGCCGGTGAAGGTGATCGTAAGCATCAGCAATACAGATAGTAAGTAGTTTAACTTCTCTTTCATTTGTATACTCCTTTTCCTAGAATCATACCTATCATATCAGACTAAAGTCCTAGTTACAACAGATAAAATGGTAAAAATCATATAATATTGATAGGAATCCCCAGTTTAAGGAGAAAAGAAACAATTAAGACAACAGAACCGTAACGTGGAGGATAAAAAAAACACCATCCGGTTATTTACAATAAGTAACAGGCACTTTTTATTTTCATAAACCGGAAGACAGAAAGAGAAAAGTCCACATTTGCATAGGGAATTCTTACAATATAAGCAGAAATAGATCCAAATTTCCTTCCCATCAAAGAATAATTCGAACGAAATGGAAAGAAAAAGAAAAAATATATACTTTTTTAAAAAAGTAGGGAAAATTTGAATTAAAAAGGTATATAATACCACAGTATCATAATATTTACAAATTCATTGACAAACCTTGCCAAGCTATAATATGATACTTTTGTGCGTGTTTACGACAAAATTCTCACATTGTTGTAGCCGCAAGAAATTTACGGGAGGATTAACAATGAAAAGTATTGCAAACTGGAACAAAAAGATCGCTGTTTGTCTTGCTTTAGCTATGATGATTTCCGCCTCTGCTACCAGTATCAGTGCGAATGCTGCATCAGCAAACGCCATTACTCTTAGCACTGGTGAAAACACACAGGTTTTCGTGGTTGGAAAGACATATGAACTTAAAGTAAAAGACGCAGTGTCCTTTAAATCTAGTAACACCGCAGTAGCGAAAGTGGATGCAAACGGTAAAGTAACCGTATTAAAAAGAGGTACGGTTACCATCACAGCCACTACCAAGAGTGGAAAAAAAGTAAGCAAAAAGTATTATGTTGTAAACAAAGCAGGTACAACTGCTTATCAGACAACATTAGACAAAATGCTTGCAGCTGACAACATCACAAAGATCGTTCTTAAGAACACCACATCTGCTAAGAAGTATGTGATCAAAGCAGGAGATTATTCTGACAAAGTACTATATGTAAATGCAGCAGAATGTGATGTAAGAAACTATGCAACATTTAAGAAGATCACTCTTGTAGATGTAGCAAGCAATACATGGAACGAGTACGGAAAAGGAAACAGTTTCACCATCAGTGATGAAGACGTACATTTTGTAGCAGCGACTTGTGCAGTTGTAAAGGAAGTAAACCTTACAGCGGAAAAACAGAATGTAAAAGTTGATGTAAGAGGTACTGTTGAAAACGTAACCGTTACAGGTGAAGACACAACCGTAACTGTGAATGCAACAGGTGATGTAAAAAAAGTCGTAATCGACAATAAGGCAAACGTTGTGATCACAGGTTCTGCAGAAAAAGTAGCAGTAGAAGTTACCGCAAATGCAGAAGGCGCGACGGTTAAGTCTGATGTACCAGTGGAAGCAAGCTTTGCAGCAAAAGCAAGCTTAACTCTTGAAAAAGGTGCAGAAAGCTCTGTAGTCGAGAAGGCATCCTCTAAGGTAGCATTAACAGTAGAAAACAATACCGATGAAACAGTAAGCATTGCAGTAGAAGGCAGCCAAACAACAGAAACAGTAGCACCAAGCACATCTACCGGAAACAGCTCCACAGGAACAACAGGCGGAAGCACAGGCGGTTCTGGCAATGGAACAATTACTACAACCGTTACAGTAGCAGAAGAAGTATCCGAAGATGGAAAGAAAGTGGAATTCATTCTTCCAACCACTCTTAAGAACTTAAAGAGCGCAACTGTAAAAGTGACAACCGGCGCTAAGACAAAGGACTATGCTATTTCTAAGACGGTTCTTAATAAGGTATTAAGCCTTTTAGATGCAGAAGCCCAGTATGTGGATATGTGGAATGGTTTAACCGGAATCACAGTAACATCCGATGGATTAGAGGTTAAGGTTAACGGTGAAGCAGGCCCTACAAAGACAGTATCTTTCGATGGCATGACATTCACAGCGACTGTTAACAAGGATAGCAAGAGCGTAACCATTAAGCGAGATGGAAGCAGCGCATCTTATACATTATCCAAAGAAGGAAATACAAAACTTATCATTACAAGCGATACGAACACTAACGTAGAGGATTTAGTAGACTTCGTAGTTACATATTAAAATAGAATATAGGACTCGAATGAAGTTTCAATTTAGATAGTTGTTCGATCATTCATTTATTATGGGAATACTCCCATAATAGATGGATGAACTACGACAGTTAGGAGAACATATGAAAGACAGGAAAAGAAGATTTCATTTCCTCGCTGGGGCAGCAGTCATATCTGCCTATCTAATGACTTCACATCTGACGACAGCATATGCCGGCGACATTAATGCGAATGAGCAGGCTATTGTAAATGAGGTATCAGGCGTATTTGTATATGAAGGCAAACAGTATCGGGCATATGATGACTATATTGCACTAGTGAAGCAGTATTTAGCCATGGATGAGTATGACCTGACAAAAGAGCAGTGCGATGAGGTAATCGCAAAAGTACGCGCGAATGTGGCAAGAGAGATCGCAGAAGGCTACTTATACGAAGTCACCGAAGATAAAACGGGAGAACAGACTGAAGATCATACAAAAGCAGAAAGTCAGAATGGCGGGACGGCAGCGGATCCGGAAGGCAAAGATATGGGTTCGAAGGAGCAGGAAAGCCAGGAGAGTACCGAGCACATAACCAAAGAAAAAAACGAAGCAGAAAAAGTTACAGAAACGCCAGACGGCAAAGAGGATGGGATAGCAGAAGGCAGTAACGAATATGCCGAGACCATTTCCGATAAGCTATCCGAGGCGGAAAAAGAGAGTAACAAGGAAATCGTAATAAAAAATACAGGCTTTTCCGTAAAAGGAACGGCCATCACAGGAGCAGCACTAACAGGCATGCTTGTGGCTTCCTTAGCCATGGCAGGGACGTTAGGCTGTAGAGAGAAGAAAAATGAACAGAATAGTTAGAGGATTACTATCATATATTGTATATCCAGTCTGCTTTGCCGCAGCCGGCACTATAGTGATCAAGTTTGGCGTAAAGCCGGCCTTTGAGGCGATGGATGCCAAGCTTTGCATGCAGGTTGTAAACGGAGCACCGGATATCACGATGGATTATGAACTTGAGTCCTATAACGTGTCTGATACCGCAAACGATGAAAATGAGGGAAATGCATCTGACGGAGAACAGGCGGAAAGTGGAAAAAGTGAGACAAACGATGTTCCGGTAACAAAACCGGGCTATGGAACGCAGTATGGAACGATTTTCTGTAAGGAAGCGGGGGTTAAGGCACCGCTTTATTATGGGGATACCGATGAGATCCTGCGTCTTGGAGCTGGACAGTATGAAAAGAGCAGTCTTCCCGGAACAAAAGGGACATCCATTATCGGAGGGCACGACACCACATTTTTTGCAGGTTTGGAGCAGGCAAAGGTGGGACAAGAGATTATACTCACTACCAATTATGGTGAGTTCACATATGAGATAACGCAGATCAAAGTAGCAAAAGCCACAGATGAGTCTGCTTATGACTTACAATCGGACATGGAACAGGTAATACTTTATACTTGCTATCCTTTCGGCGTGACCACATATGAGAGAGAAGACAGATACTATGTATACTGCAAAAGAAAAGCAGAGTAAGGACACACCGGAAACGACATGAAAGGTTGGGAGAGCAGAGTATGAAAAATCGAAGAGGCTTAAGAACCGGAATCAGCATGGCATTGGCATTCCTATTGTCTCTTTTGCTGGGAGCGTTCCTTATCATGACAGGATGCGTAACCGGAATCTTACGGGACAATGCCTTAATGCAGGCGATTGACGATTCGATGTATCACGAGAAAAGCTATGCAGCGTTTATGCCTGAGGCAGAAACAGTACTAGAGCAGACAGGCCTTTCCAAAACAATATTGGAAGAGGTTCTGCCATTAAGAAAGTTTTACATTGATGAAAAACAGTGTATGGAAGATACGCTTGGTAAACAAGAGTCTTCTGTTACAGAGGACAGGATACGAGAAGAGGTAAAGGGCGGGATCACTGCTTACTATAAGGACGCAGGAATGGTCATTACTTCTGAGTTAGATACTAAGATCACACAGGCATCGGATATCCTTTCAAAGGAATATACCGAATGGATGCGTCTTACATTCCTTAGCAGTATTAGCGACTACTGGAAAGGGATCAGAAAGAATATGTTACTTGCAATGCCATTATGTATTCTTTTATCCGGAATTATCATATTCGCCATGTGCAGAATGTATCACTACAAGCATAGAGCGTTGCGCTATGTGGCTGCCGGAACCATTGGGGCAGTTTTGTTAAATGGAGTCTCTGTCTATCTGTTACAGGGTAAGATGGATTATGCGAAGGCAATAGAGGGGCCTGCGTATTATAAAGACTTTATCAATGCTTACTTTACAACCGGGATCACGACGATAAAGCATCAGATGATCACAGGTACTGTGCTTTGTATCATTGTTGTGACCATTCTATGCGCAATGCGAAAACACGTGACAGGAGAATAAGAACATGCAGAATGATTATGGTTATATCGATATACATTCCCATATCATTCCTGAAGTTGACGATGGATCAGGAAGCATAGAAGAAACAAAGGCAATGCTTCAAACAGCATATGAGGAAGGAATCCGTACAATTATAGCGACACCGCATTTTGATCTGGAGACAGAGCGGGAGACGGAATTTTTGATAAAGCAATATCACCTCGCGCAGGAAGAAGCAGCAAAAATCGATCATAATTTCCAGATCTATCTGGGAAATGAAATATATTATGAAAAAGGATGCCAGACCTTCTTAAAAGAAGGAAAGGCATTTGCTATGGCGAAAAGCCGTTATGTATTAGTAGAGTTTAGTCCGTCTGAAAGCTATCCGACAATATATGATGGAATGAAAGAATTCATCTTAGATGGATTCATTCCGATCATTGCTCATATTGAACGATATATGTGCCTCATAAAGCACGTCGATAGGATTGAGGAACTTATCGAATTAGGGTGTTATATGCAGGTAAACGCATCAAGTCTTACGGGCGGATTATTCAATAAACAATCTGCATGTCTGAGAGGACTCGTGACAGCAGGTCTGGTGCATTTCATTGCAACAGACTGTCACCATCAAGACTTTCGAAAGCCACTTATGAAAGCATGTGTAAAGAAGCTTTCAAAATGCGTGGAGGAAGAAAAGATAAAGGAGCTTCTTTATGAAAATCCAAAGAAGATCTTAGAGAACCGATACATATAGGAAGTGCAGAAAACAAAATTACATAGGAGACAGGAAATGAACACTACAGAAAGAGATGAAGTGGAAATCGATCTGAAAGAGTTGTTTAATGTGTTGAGAAGCCGTTTGTGGATGATTCTGCTGGCCGCTATTGTGGCAGCAGGAATTACGGGATCAATATCGAAGTATATGCTGACACCAGTATATGAGTCGACTACGAAGTTATATATCGTGAATAAATCCCAGTCCCTATCGAGCCTTTCTTTAAGCGATCTTCAGCTAGGATCCCAATTAACAAAAGACTATATGGTGCTTGTGAAGAGCCGTCCGGTAACGGAAGCGGTCATTGCAAACCTTGGTCTTGACATGACACACGAAGAATTAACCGATATTATGAGCATCAGCAATCCGACCGATACAAGAATCTTAGAGATTACGGTAGAATATCCGGATGCCTTTGTTGCAAAGCAGATCGTCGATGAGATCGCACAGGTATCTGCAGCGCGCATGGCAGAAATCATGGATATGAAAGAACCGAACATTGTAGAAGAAGGATCCATCGCAAAGAACCCATCCAGCCCGAATACGTTAAAGAATACCGTAATCGGAGGAATGCTTGGAATGTTTGCGGTGATCGCGATTCTCACCGTCATGTATCTGATGGATGATACAATCAAAGATACGGATGACATCACCAGATATCTTGGATTAACCACAATCGGCTTAGTGCCGGTGGAAGAAAAAAATGCTTCCGGACATAGAAAGCTCACAAAAAACAAAAAAAGATAGGAGATACAAATGCAGAAAGTTGTTTTTGAGAAACTTGATCAGTTTGATTATCGGATCAACGAATCCTTTAAAACCATTCGTACCAATATCCAGTTTAGTGGAAAAGATACCAAAACGATTTTATTTACCAGCTGTACTCCGAACGAAGGAAAAAGTTCTGTCACCTTCAATCTTGCGAGATCATTTGCAGAGAATGGAAAGAAAGTCATCTTAATCGATGGCGATCTTCGCAAATCCGTACTGATCGGCCGTTACAAGGCAGGCAGTGTGGAAGCAGGACTATCCAATCATCTATCCGGACAGCATGATCTAGATGAAGTCATCTGTGAAACCAATATCCCAAACATGGATATCATATTCGCAGGAAAAGTACCACCGAATCCAGCCGAACTTCTTGGCTCGGATACCTTCAAAGAAATGATTGCAAAGCTTCGTGAAATCTATGATTACATCTTAATTGACTCCCCACCGCTTGGCTCTGTCATCGATAGCGCCGTAATAGCGACAGTAGCGGATGGAGCAGTCTTGATCATTGAGAATAACGCAATCAGCTATCGTTTTGTGCAGGATGTAAAAGGCCAGATTGAAAAGTCAGGCTGCAAGATCATCGGGGCTGTGCTCAATAAAGTAGAAATGAAGAAGCATGGAAAGTACGGAAAATATTACGGGAAATACTATGGCAATTATGGAAAGTAGCCGTAAAAGGTAACTACCAAAGAGGAAGATAAGATCATGCAGCAGGGGATCCACCCTTATCTGCATGCAATACCGGGGAGGACAGCGTAAATGGTGAATCCGGCTTTACTAGCGAAGAGCCGGGACATCTAGGAAGGAATGGAACCAGGAGGGCTGCCGGTATCGTCCGAATCTTATCGTGTATATAATAGAGGTGAATAAGATATATGTATAAAAAAGCGAAACGAAGCTGGCATAAGCATTTCGATTTTATTGTATTCGACATTCTATGTATGCAGGCAGCATACATTATTTCTTACATGCTTCAACATGGAGCAGGTCTGCCGTATTCGGTAGGAAAATATCGTATTATGGCAGGCATTCTGATTCTGATCACGATCTGCGTCATAGGTTTTACAGAAGGATATGAGGGAATTCTAAGACGCGGGAGTCTTAGCGAACTGAAATCCGTTGTAAAACATGTGACACTGGTGATGTTAGTGGCAGTGGCGTATATGTTCTTTGCGGGATCCTATCATTCATTCTCACGGATTGTATTCCTATATACTTGGGGACTATCGATTCTTATGAGCCTCGCAGAGCGCCTGTTGCTAAAGCGATGCATCCTTGCAAGGCTTGGAAAAATAGACAACCAGCGTTCCATTATCGTGATCACGTCATTTGAATCAGCAGAGGAAGTCCTGACAAAGATGGGGCAGGAGCCGCATCCTGACTTTAAGATCACAGGCATCTGCATCTTAGATTCTAATAAGCATAAATCCTATATCAAAGATATACCGGTCATTGCCACATCAGACATGGAACTGGTGAATTATCTGAAAGGCAATGTAGTGGATGAAGTCTTCTTAAATCTTCCTCCACAGATCAAATTACCGGAGTACATATTAGACAGCTGCATGGAAATGGGCATCACGACCCACTTAAATATCCGCAGACTGTCCCAGGCAAATGAAAACCGCATCGTCGAAGAGTTTGCCGGTTATACCGTTATGACAAGCAGCATCAAGCTGACATCAACCACAGAGCTGTTCCTAAAAAGAATGATGGACATCTGCGGCAGCATCGTCGGCTTGCTTGTGACAGGAGTGGCGTTCCTTATTGTTGCGCCGATCATCTATAAACAAGATCCGGGCCCGATTTTCTTCTCCCAGGAGCGAGTGGGAAAGAACGGCAGGAAATTTAGGATCTATAAGTTCCGCTCCATGTATATGGATGCGGAAGCGCGAAAGAAAGAGCTGATGGCTCAAAATGAGATGAATGGAC
>SVEB01000123.1 GCA_015057635.1 Lachnospiraceae bacterium
CATATAAAAGAGCATCGATCTCCTTAATTTCATCTCTTGTATAAAGTTTCATATCAAGAGCTACCTGGTCGTTACGGCTTCTTCCGGTATGTAGTTTCTTTCCGGTATCACCGATGCGGTCAATCAGATTTGCTTCGATAAAGCTGTGGATATCCTCAGATGCAGAGTCAAATAAAAGAGTTCCAGTTTCAATATCTGCTTCAATGCCCTTTAGGCCATCTATGATCAGATCTCGTTCTTTTGCTGTTAAGATCTGCTGTTTTGCTAACATTGTCACATGCGCGATGCTGCCGGCAATGTCCTGTTTGTAGAATTTTTGATCAAAAGAAAGGGAAGCGTTAAAGTTATGTACAAGTTGGTTGGTTTCCTTTGTAAAGCGTCCGCCCCATAATTTCATAAAGAATCCTCCTTGTTCGTATAAATATACAGATTATATGTATAACTATAATAACCTGACCGGAGGATAAATGCAAGTGCAACTTGCAGCAAGTTGGGCTTGCGTTCATATGGAAGAGTTACTATAATTTGACTATAGGAACAGACCAAAGCGGTTATCTGCCGGGTGGTTGCTGCCGGGGAAATATAGGCTTTTAGATGGAGGAAGAAAGATGAAAGTAAAAGCGATTATGATTCCATTCGAAGAGCTAAAATGCATTTCAGTGCACCAGACGATAAAGGAAGCATTAGATACCATTGATCAGAACTCTCTGTTAAGTATGCCAGTGGTAGATGAACGGAAGTTTATCGGAGTTTTGTCGAAGCAGTATGTCTATGAGACATTTTTTAAGGAATATGCAGGGACAAAAGAGGAATTCCTTTCTTTAAAAGTCCAGGAGATGATGAAGACAAGGCTGGAGGCATTAAGCATGGATACATGTATTGAGGATGCAGCAGCCTTATTTATTCAGTCCAAATACCGTTTTATACCCGTTATCAATGAGCGGGAGGAGTTAGCCGGGATCGTGACCCAGAGAGCAATTTTTAAGGAGTATCAGCAGCTGTTCGGGGAGCATTATGACACCCTGACCATTTATAGCTATGATTATCGCGGCATGTTGGCAAAGATTGCAGAAACGATTGCAAAGAATAACGGGAATATTAAAAATATTGTGATTATCAATACGGATACCATGTGTTTGCAGGAAATCTTCATTCGGGTGCAGAGTCAGAATTTTGATGCAATTGTGAAAGCGCTTGAGAAAAAGGGCTTCGATGTAAGGGTATCCAAATGCCTACAAAACCGATAGGAGAAAAATGTATTTTGTGCAATCTTATTGCAAACTATTTGGAAATAAGGTATCATAAAAGAAAGGGATATTTAAGAGAAAGCAATTGCTTTTATGGAAGGAAAAGCAATATTTTCATGAAAAAATAGAGATTAGAAATGTACAAATAAGCAAATTCTAGTAACAGCAAAGTAATTTGACTGATAAAGAGGAAGAGGCGTACAAAAGCAGGAAAGAAAGGATTTTTATGATAAAATTTCAAGAAATTGAGTTAAAAGATAGAGAATGGATTGATGCATGTCTAAAAGAAGCAGATTTGAAGGGATGCGAATATTCATTTGCAAATAACTTTATATGGCGAAAAATATATGGACCTCAGGTAGCGTTAGTAGAAGGATTCTACTGTACCCGCAATGGCAAAGGTAAAGAAAAAGCGTACAGTTATCCGGCAGGAAAAGGTGATATTAAGCCGGTGATCGAAGCACTCGTTCAGGATGCAAAAGAGCGTAACGAACGATTTATTCTTCGCAGCATACCTGCGGATAAGGCAGAGGAGTTAGAAACGCTATTCCCAGGCATGTTTGATATTCAGACATACCGGGAAGACAGCGACTATATTTACAGCACAGAAAAGATGGCAAGCTTGGCAGGAAAGAAGCTGCACGGAAAGCGCAATCATATTGCAAGGTTTAAAGATAATCCGGACTGGAGCTTTGAAGAAATCACAAGAGACAATATCGCAGAAGTATTTGAGATGAACTTAGAGTGGTGCAAATTATATGAAGAGTTAGAGGACGAAAGCTTAAACGATGAGTTATCTGCGGTAAAAGAAGCATTTGATAATTTTGAGGAATTAGCATTAAAGGGCGGATTTATCAGAAGAGAGGGAAAAATCGTGGCATATTCCATCGGTGAACCATTAAATTCGGATACATTCGTTATTCATATTGAAAAGGCATTCCCTGGAATCCAGGGCGCATACCCAATGATCAATCAGCAGTTCGTTCAGCATTTCTGCATGGATTTTGAGTATGTGAACAGAGAAGAAGATTTAGGCGATGAAGGTCTTAGAAAAGCAAAGCTTTCTTATTATCCGGAAATCATTTATGATAAATATACGGCTACATTAAAAGAAGAACAGCAGTAAGGCAGGAAAAGAATATGATAACATTTGCTACAGCAGAGATGGTAAAGGATTTAAAAGCAATATGGAAAGAGTGCTTCCATGACGAAGATTCTTATATTTCCTTTTATTTCGAGAATCGTTTTGAACCTGACAATACACTCGTATGGTCAGAAGAAGGCGTTCCACAAGCGATGCTCACTCTGTTGCCTGCAGCAGTTTTGATGGCGGACGGGGTAAAACCTGTCCGCTATGTTTATGCTGTGGCAACAAGAGAGGCAATGCGTGGAAGAGGGATTGCAGGGGCACTTCTTAAGTATGCGGCAGAATATATGGAGAAACAGGGAACAGGTCTGATCTTAGTACCGGCAAGCCGCACACTGTTTGATTACTATGCAAGACAGGGGTATGAAGCTACCGTAGGAATGCGTACTGCAGAATGGACGCTTGACGAAGTAAAAGGCATGGAAGAGAAAACAGATGTTGGGTTACAAGCAGCCAGTCTGGATGAGAAGAAGGCAGAAGAGAATGGATTAGGAAAAGTGTGGACAATGAGAGCTCTTCATAAAGAGGATGCCCCTCTTTATAAAGAAATACGTGATAACGCATTTTTGGGACAGGCAGGTTATATTATCTGGCCAGAAGATGCGATTGCCTATGCCATTTCAGAAAATGAATTCGTTGGAGGTTTCACACATCTTATCGAAATTGCCGGAAGAAAAGAACTTGTAATGGGATACGAGATGGATGGGATATTGGTCCTAAAGGAGACCACGATTCAGGATGAAATTTTGTATAGCATATTAAAAGATATGATGGAAGCAAGAAAATGTTACAAATGTAAAGTAAGAGGCTTGACAGATAGCACAATTTTTGGTGAAAAAATTGACTTTGCAATGACAAAAAATTTGGGACATTTTCATAAAGGATACTTCAATTTGTGTTTGGACTAAAAAAAATAACTAAGAATTAAGACAAATGGAATGGAAAGAGCTATAAAGTGTTGACAAATATTGGGGATTCTGATACAATCAACATTGTAACATTTTTGTAACAATTAATATCATACAAATCCGTGACTTACTTGGATTTGCGAAGCAGCCTAATGAATGAAAGGTGAAAATCAGTAACAGTTTGTTAATGAATTTTTAATAGGGTTAACAAACGTGAATAACCAGATCATCGAAAGGAATAGGTAGTCGTATGAAGTTAAACGCAAAAGTTACGAAGATAATGGCTCTTTCTGTTTCCATATGCACATTAACTGCAATTGCTGCACACTATATAGTGCCTGAAAAGTATGGCTTTGGTCAGCCGGTTGAGGCAGCAGAGGAACAGAATGTTAAGGCAGAGAATGTTACATCAGAGGAAAAAGAAGAAAATCGCGCAGTGGAATTATGTGCATTAACATTTACAAAACAGTTCCAGTTCTCAGGCATTGGAATGCGGGCAGACAGTCAGAATGTCACAAGCCTTATGAGTGCAAAGACAGGCACAGAGAATGAGAATACATCAGATTTACAGAGAGAATCATCCGAGAAAGAAATAAGTAAAACACAAGCAGCAGCAACTGTGAACGAGGAAGCGGACGGAAAGATCAACAATCTGTTGGATCCGGCGGATACGGCTAGTATAGCTGATTCATCTGCTTATGCTTTACTTTTTTCTTTACCAGACAAATCAGCATTTGTTTTTGATAAAGTATTTCCACATGTGAATGTAGCATTAAATATCCGGGCGGAGGCAACTTCGGATTCTGAACTTGTTGGAAAGCTGTATCCGGAAGGATATGCGACAATATTAGAGCGCGGTGAGGAATGGACCAAGATTCAGTCGGGGGACGTTGTCGGATATGCATTTAATGAACTTCTTTACTTTGATGAGGAAGCCTATGATATCGCAGTGGATTTGGACGCATTGAAGGTAGTAACGAATGTAAAGGCTAAGGTTTATACAAAGCCTTCAAAAGAGTCTGAGATTTTAAAGAGCACGAAAAAAGGTGCAGAGTTTACATATCTGAAAGAGTATTCGAATGGAGCGTTTGTTGCAGTTCAGTATACAGATGATACGATTGGATATATCGTAAGAACATCTGTGGATGAGAAGTTTGAAGCTGAGACTGCAATGACAAAAGCAGAGATAGAAGCGGAAGCGGCAGCAATCGCAGCAAAAAAAGCAGAGGAAGCAGCAAAGAAGGCTGTAGAAGCAAAGGGGGCACTGGCTAAGGCAAAGCAGAGCACGATTGGAACGACTACAAGAGCTGCTGTTAATCTGACAGATGATGAACTGATGCTGTTAGCGACTGTTGTAGCAATGGAGGCAGTTGGAGAAAGTTATGAAGGACAGCTGGCAGTGGCTAATGTTGTTATTAACAGAATGTTAGACGGGTACTGGGGAGATACGATCAGCGATGTGGTGTATGCGCCAGGACAGTTCTCAGGAGCAAATTCCGGAAGAGTGGAGAAGTTCAGAAGCCGTGTGACAGAGAGCTGCAAGAAGGCAGCAGTACAGGCAGCGGCAGGCGTCAATAATATCGGCAACTACATGTACTTTTGTATGAAGAATATCGCTAAGACCTCTTCTTACAAGAAATACTACATACTCGGATGTCATTGCTTTTATAGCAGATAATAGAGGTTGATTACAGTTAGAAGAAATTTGTAAAATTCTAGAGAAATAGTTTGAGTGCAGACGCAATAAAGCGGGCGATAAAGCGGCGGCGAGCCTGACGCGCACATTTGCAAATATTCGGACGCATGAGCGGACGAACAAAAAAATAGGATTCTTCCAATATCAGACAGGAAGGCACTGTCTGATATCGGAAGGATCCTATTTTTTTGTTCGTTATGAGCCGGACATTTCTAAAATGTGATGCGTCAGGATGCGCCGCTGCTTTAGTGCCTGCTCCCTGCTTGGGGCGATAAGGCAAGGAGCGGGATGGAGAGATGGTAAGAAAATAAGAGGAAACGATGCAAAAAGATTCGAGAGTAAGAAAAGAAAGTGATTAAATGGGTATTTTTAGTAAGAATACATGTAAAACGCTAGGATAGAGTTCAGAGAAAGTAGTAAAGGAATTGCTTGAGAATTGTAATAAACCAAGAATTTTATGCAGACAATAGAAAAGAACTGGTCTTAAAATCCAGTGCGAAGTCTGAGTGACTTAGGGAAAAGGTAAAAGAAAGGATAAATTAGTATGAAGAGAACATTGTGTATTGAAAATGTAAAGGGACGAGAGATTATGGATTCCAGAGGCAATCCGACCGTTGAAGCTGAGGTAATCTTATGTGACGGAAGTTATGGAGTTGCAGCAAGTCCATCCGGAGCATCGACAGGTGCTTTTGAGGCAGTGGAATTAAGAGATGGTGATTCTTCCCGTTACTTAGGAACCGGTGTTACAAAGGCAGTGGAACATGTCAAAAATGAGCTTACGGAAGTAGTCCTTGGAAAGAATCCATTGAATCAGATTGAGATTGATCAGGCGATGGTCGCAGCAGATGGAACGAATAATAAAGGAAATTTCGGAGCCAATGCCATTTTAGCGGTATCTTTAGCGAATGCAAAAGCAGCTGCAATGGCAGTGGGACTGCCACTTTATCAGTATTTAGGCGGAACGAATGCAAGAACACTTCCGGTTCCAATGATGAATATTATCAACGGCGGAAAGCATGCGGATTCCAGTTTGAATATTCAGGAGTTTATGATCATGCCGGTTGGGGCGAAAACATTTTCAGAAGCATTGGAGCATAGTGCAACTGTTTTCCATACCTTAAAGAAACTGCTAAAGGCAGACGGTTATGTAACAGCGGTCGGAGATGAAGGTGGCTTTGCGCCGAAGTTTGATTCAGATGAACAGGCACTTGAGTATATCGTGGAAGCGATTAAGAAGGCTGGTTATGAACCAGGCAAGGATTTTTATATTGCAATGGATGCAGCTGCTACAGAAATGTATGATGAAGCGAAGAAAGCCGGCAGAGAAGGCGATTATCTGTTCTGGAAATCTGGTGAATTTAAGACAGTGGATCAGATGGTGGATTACTGGGAAGATCTTTGCAACAAGTATCCAATTCTTTCTTTGGAAGACGGCCTTAGCGAGGAAGACTGGGAAGGATGGAAGAAGCTTACGGACCGCCTAGGAAAGAGAATACAGTTAGTAGGCGATGATTTGTTTGTAACGAATACAGAACGTATTAAGAAGGGAATTGAGGGCGGTATCTCCAATTCTGTTTTGATTAAATTTAATCAGATCGGTACGTTAACAGAGACTTTGAATGCGATCGAGATGGCTAAGAATCAGGGATGGACTGCAATTATTTCTCATCGTTCCGGAGAGACAGAAGATGTTACGATTGCAGACATTGCAGTGGCTACAAATGCAGGACAGATTAAGACGGGCGCACCATCCAGAACGGACCGTGTGGCTAAATATAACCAGCTTCTTCGCATCGAGGAAGAACTAGGCTGCTGCGCCATCTATCCAGGAAAAGAGGCATTTCCGGTTTTACACGGGAAATAAGTAGGCTCACAGACGGATGGGGAGACGGACAGAAAAAGGAAGGGACAGGGAAAGCCCGCGGGGGCAAAAGCATTCTGTGTTCCGAATGTTCGGACGCATGAGCGAACAAAAAGGACTTGATTTCTTCGACTATCAGACAGGAGAGCACTGTCTGCTATTCAAAGAAATCAAGTCCTTTTTGTTCGTCATGAGCCGGACATTCCGGAACACAGAACGCTTCCGCCCCCGCGGCCTCTCCCTGCCCCTTCCTTTTTCTTGCAATGGAATGTCAGTGTGGGTGAATAACGATATTTCCAGGGAAAAGCGAAAAAACGTTGGAAGGCTGAAGAGAAAGAAATGTTAGAAGGCTGAAGAAAAAGATATGTTAGGAAGATGAAGAAAAAGATATGTTGGGAAGATGAAAAGAAAAAAAGAGGATGCGACATTCCTTGGGCGTCACATCCAAAAGTTTGTAGTGGGGTTAGCAATCACCGCCTATTAGGCAGGCGTCTTGGACGGCGATGCGGTAGAATTTATAGACATTTCCGCTTTCGAGGCGGATGGATTGGTCAGTGATCAGGGTAATGTCACGTATGTATGGGAAAGACTGATACATGGAGAAATCTTCACTTAATGTACGGTCAAATGGCAAGATCGGTGCATAGTCTTTCGTGTTTTGATTGGATTCGGACATAGTATGGCCTCCTGTCTTTTGTAAGTTTTGGTAATATTGTACACTTTATAGTAGAAAAATGCAAGATGCGCATGATTGATTCATATCGGAAAAAGGCATATAATGAGAATAGAGTTTATTAAGAAAAAGGAAGTATCAGTATGTTGAATGAAATCAGAAAACAGGCAGGTTCTGCCGTGTTAGAATTATTAGAGAGTGCAAATCTGAAGGAAAAAGATATTTTAGTAGTAGGCTGTTCCACCAGTGAAGTGACAGGGCATAAGATCGGCACATATTCGGTATTAGATGTAGCAAAAGAATTAGTAGAAGGGATTTATCCGGCATTAAAGGAACGAGGTATTTATCTAGCGGCACAGTGTTGTGAGCATTTAAATCGTGCCATTATTATAGAGCAGGAAGCAGCAGACTATTATGGTCTTGAGCCAGTCAATGTTGTTCCGGTTCCAAAAGCAGGAGGCTCCTTTGCAACTGCTACTTATGCCATGTTAGAGCATCCGGTTGCCGTAGAAGAAGTAAGGGCTCAAGCAGGAATGGATATTGGAGACACTTTGATCGGCATGCACCTTAAGAAAGTAGCCGTACCGGTTCGTTTATCCATTAAGAAAATAGGGGAAGCCAATTTAGTATGTGCCCGCACAAGACCGAAATTTATCGGCGGGGAACGTGCTCATTACAATACAGAACTGCTGTAAGCAGTTATGGGAGGAAAGAGATGAAACCATACGAACATAAAGTACAATATTATGAAACGGATGCCATGGGAATCGTGCATCATTCTAACTACATCCGCTGGTTTGAAGAAGCAAGATGTGACATGTTAGAGCAGATGGGATTCGGGTACCGCAAGATGGAAGAGGAGGGAGTCATCATCCCGGTACTCTCCGTAGCCTGTAACTATAAATCTATGGTACGCTTCGAAGAGACCGTAGTCATCCTGTCTACTGTCACCGAATTCAACGGCATTAAATTCAAAGTCACTTATGAAATCCGGGACTCCGAAACCAACGAGCTTCGCACCACCGGCGAATCCACCCACTGTTTCCTGTCCCGTGCCCACCAGCCGCTCCGTCTTAAAAAAGAGTACCCTCACATCTACTCTCTTTTCGCCAGCATGCAGGCAATCTAAGCCTTTGCATAGCGAACCAATTATCTCTTGTGCAGCAAAGCTGCTGTATCTGTTGGTTTAAGCATTAGAGAAAGGAGAACGCAAGAAAAGAGGGGCGCGGAGGCTGGCGTGTTTGGGTGTCGGAATGTCCGACTCATGACGAATATTCGACACCCAAATACGCCAGCTCCTGCGTCCCTCTTTTCTTGCGTTCTCCTTTTGAATGTCTAATTCCTCAGCTTCCACGCACTCGTTTCTGGAATTCCACGACTACGATCGGAGTGAAGGAGAGGGCGAATACGATTCCCCACTGTCCCAAGCTAAGAGGAGATACCTTAAAGATTGTGGCCAGTGCAGGCACGGATATCACAATAATCTGCATAAACACACATACCACAAACGAGATTACCATCTTAGGGTTTGTAAACAGGCCAACTTTAAAAAGGGAATGTTCGCTTCTCATATTAAAAGCGTGGAACAGCTGTGAGATACTCAGCACCGCAAAGCACATCGTGCGGTCGCCGATGATATAAGCGATCAGAGCCAGAAGCCCAATCATGGCTCCCTCTATAATAATCTTCGATACAAGTCCGTCTGCAAACATGCCTTTCTTTGGTGAAATCGGTTTCTTATTCATAATATCCGCCGGAGCAGGTTCTACACCAAGAGAGATAGCCGGAAGGGAGTCGGTCACTAAATTCACCCATAAAAGCTGTACCGCCAGAAGCGGAGAAGGGAGATTAAATAAAATAGCCACAAAGATTGTGATGATTTCTCCAATATTACTGGAAAGCAGAAAATGAATGGATTTCCGGATATTATCATAAATACCTCGGCCTTCTTTTACGGCAGATACAATCGTCGCAAAATTATCATCCATTAAGATCATATCAGCTGCATTCTTTGCGACATCGGTGCCGCTTTGCCCCATCGCACACCCGATATCCGCGGCTTTTAAGGCAGGTGCATCGTTTACGCCGTCACCGGTCATCGCAACGACCTCACCACGTTTCTGCAGTGCCTTTACGATTCGAACCTTATGCTCTGGGGAAACTCTTGCAAATACACGGTAATGGTAAATGTTATCTTCCAGTTCTTTCTGAGACATCTGGTTTAATTCCTCGCCGGTGATTGCCTCTTTTTTCGGTTCTTTTTTCTTCGGACGAAGGCCGAATGGAGAAGGGGTATTAATCAGATTGGAGCGGGTTTCTTCTGGAGAAAGGATGCCAAGACTTCTTGCAATCGCACATGCGGTGAAGATGTGATCGCCTGTGATCATGACTGGAGTGATTCCGGCTTTCTTACAGACTGCAACTGCATCCCTTACTTCTTCTCTAGGAGGATCGATCATGCCAAGAAGGCCGATTAAAATCAGGTTATTTTCCAGTACGGTATCGGAAGATGGGATTGAGGTCCCTTCTAATGGTTTATAGGCAACTGCGATTACGCGCAGCGCTTTGCTTGTCAGCGTGATATTACTGCGGTTCAGTCTCATTTTCATGGAACTAGTAAGCGGTTCTATCTTTCCATCTGCAAAAATATGTGTGCAGTGGTTGATTAAAATATCCACAGCTCCTTTCGTGATCGCTCGGTTTCCATGGTCCCATTTATGAACTGTGGTCATAAGTTTTCGTGAAGAATCAAATGGAATCTCATAAAGGCGAGGATATCTGGTCTCGAGTCTTTTCTTATTGATTCCGTTTCGTTCTGCTGCAAGAAGAAGTGCTTTTTCCGTTGGTTCGCCGATTGCTTCATTCTTCCCCTGCATAACGGCATCGTTGCACAGGCAGGCACATGTCAGAAGCTCTTTTGCAAACGGACAGGTGAAACTTTCAAGCCCCCGTATGGAAGCAATATCGGTAACGGTCATCACATTTTGTGTTAAGGTACCGGTTTTATCGGAGCAGATAAAAGTGGCGCTTCCAAGTGTCTCAACAGCCGGAAGTTTGCGGATTACGGCTTTTTTCCTGGCCATCCGCTGCACGCCAAGTGAGAGCATGATCGTAACGATCGCTGGAAGGCCCTCCGGAATAGCGGCTACCGCTAAACTTACGCTGGTCATAAACATATCAAAGATCGGGCGCCCCTGAAGGGTACCGATTAAAAAAATCACGACGCAGATGGACAGAGCGGCAATTCCTAATGCCTTTCCTGTCTTTTCAAGGCGTTTCTGAAGTGGAGTATCCGGCGTCTCATCATCCATGATCAGCCTTGCAATATGGCCGACTTCGGTGTTCATCCCGGTTGCGGTGACAACGGCGATACCACGACCATATGTAACAATCCCGGTGGCAGGAACCATATTCTTACGGTCTCCGAGCATTGTCTGCTCAGAAAGAACGCAATCTGCTTCCTTTTCAGCAGGATGTGATTCACCGGTTAAGGAGGATTCATCGACTTTTAGATTAATGGCTTCAATCAGACGACAGTCTGCCGGGATATAATGTCCGGTCTCTAGGTAAATGATATCGCCAGGGACTAATTCCTTGCTTGGAATTGTGATCTGTTTGCTATTTCGAAGGACGGTAGCGTTGGGAGCGGACATCTTTTTTAGTGCCTCTAATGATTTTTCAGCCTTTTCCTCCTGTATGACGCCGAGAATCGCATTGAGTGTAATGATCGCAAAAATAATGATGGGGTCAACATAATCCGCATGGCCTTCCAAGACGGATACCGCGAAAGATATGATAGCGGCGATGATCAGCACGATAATCATAAAATCTGAAAACTGGGATAGGAATCGGGCGAGCACACTTTTTCCTCTTTTGGAGGCGAGGATATTATAGCCATATTTTTTCTGGCGCTTTGCTACCTCCGTATCGGTCAGGCCGACTGTTATGTTGGTATCTAATTCCTTTATTGTTTTATCTATTGGCATTGTAAAAAAGTTCATAGAATCCACTCCTATTTTAAGCAGTATTTTAAGAGAGGCTGATACAGTCGGAAGACAACATGGATCAAACCTCTTTTGTAAATATATGTCCGCGTATTTGAAAGTATGAGACATCATTTTAATTTATGAAAAAAGCTTTTCAAGCAGAGGGCGGGCTAGTTTGTCCTTTGCAAGAAAATCATAGTATGCTATAATGACGTTGGAAATGACAAAAGATGCCGGCAGAAGATTGGCTTCTGGATTGGGTAAAAGGGACAGGAGACGGAAAGAGTAAAGAACCAGGAGGTAATGAAGATGACAGGCATAAAGGTTGCAGATCAGATAATAAGATACGGTTTTTTAGCGGCACAGGCAGAAGAGAGGATCGTACACCCTCTTTATGGACTTTTAACATGGGTCCTGATGTTAGGCGGATTAGGTACGATGGTAATAGGAATCGGTTATTTATGCGGCGTTGTGAATGAGACAGAAGTATTAGAAAAGCGTAAGATAGATCCGAATATCACATCTGCTAAGATTCGCAGACAGAAGCGCGTCAAAGGGGCATGGATGGCAGCAGTGGGACTGATCTGTGTGATCATTCAGAATTTCATGTAGGACCAGAGTACATAAGGTCACATATGAGAAATGTATATTTCGTTTCGATAAAAAGAGAGAATAGAATACACCTGGATATCAAGAAAGAAAAAGTCTGTTGATATCCAGGTTTTTTTGTTGAAAAGGATGGATTCAGGAGTTTCTAATGATATTATAATTTGACAGTATTTTTTTATATATGGTACTATTTGGATTACAGGCGGGTAAAATAAAGAAGAAACGTGTAGCCTAATTGGTAATGGGTGGAAGACTGGGGGGAATATGTTTTTTAGTACAAAAAAAATGGATGGACGATATAACAATGCAAGCATTCTGCAGATTGCCTTATTCTCTTTAAATACGGCGGCTACCACGATGTTTCTTGCATTGATGGAGTATACCTCCTACTTTGTAAATGGCGTGCTTGGATTTGCGGTAATGCTCACTTCAGTGATTTTAACCGGACTTCGTATTTTTGATGGTGTGATCGATCCGTTCATTGGATTTATTGTGGACCGGACAGATGGAAGATTCGGAAAATTCAGGCCGTTTATGGTTCTTGGCAATGTGATGATGGCGTCAAGTTCCATTATTCTTTTTTATGCATCATCATCGGCCCCCAAAGTGCTCAGACTTGTGATTTTCATTCTGGCATATGTGGTATTCGTCATTGGGTATACATTTCAGATGATCGTTGCGAAGTCGGGACAGACGGTAATGACGAATAATCCGAAATTAAGACCGTTAGCAACCTATTTTGATTCCTTGTTCATTACATCCTGCTTTGGAGGTACCTCACTTTATGTATCTGCTTATCTGATACCGAAATACGGCGGATATACGAATAAAGCATTATATCATGAGTTTGCTCTGTTTGTGATCAGTATTTCTGCGATCTGTACCGTTCTTGCCGTGATTGGCATCTGGAACAAAGACCGGAAGGAATTCTATGAGGAATCAGAGGGAAGAAAGGTTACGATTAAGGATTATATGGATGTGCTTGCTCATAACAAGCCGATCAGGATGTTAGTGACAGCAGCTTCCATTAACAAATTTGCACAGATGGTATATGGCAACATCACAGTCGGGGTCATGCTGTTCGGTATTATGATGCAGAATTATAAGCTGTATGGCCAGATTGGACTGGTTACCGCAATACCGAATCTGCTTGTGGTAACAATCGGCGTGGCTGTGGCACAGAGGGTAGGACAGAAGAAAGCATTTACGATATTTACGTGGATGGCGGTTGGCTTCCAGATCGTGATGACCGGAGTGCTTTTATTCGGAAATCTGACGGAGATCGGACTTACTAAGTTCAATGGCATTTCACTCTTGTTCTTTGCGGTATACATTCTTTTGAATGGCAGCAAATCGGTAAGCAACAATATTGTGGTACCGATGATTGCGGACTGTTCCGATTACGAAGTGTTTCGAAGCGGCATGTATGTGCCGGGGCTTATGGGGGCGCTATTCTCCTTTGTCGACCAGGTCATATCTGCACTCGGAACCGCATTTGTAGGGGCTGCGGTGGCGCTCATTGGATTTCGGAATATCCTGCCGCAGGTGGAGGACAATCTTACGGAAGAAATCCGGCTTGTAACCATTATCTGCTACTGTATCGTTCCGATTGCAGCGTGGCTTATCTCTCTGTTTGCTATGCGGTATTATGAGCTTGATAAGGAAGCGATGGCCGAGATCAGTGAGTACAGGCAGAAGAAACATTCGCACCGAAAAACACTGCATTCGCGCAAGAGCTATTGAAACCGGATGATTTTTGGTATATTCTAAAATCATCAAAAAGAAAGGGTATGCGGAATGCATAAGGGGTAAGTAGTATGGAAGCTGTATTCTGGCTAGTTGCATTAGCAGTCTTAGTGCTGATAGAAATTATTACATTAGGCCTTACAACGATATGGTTCGCAGGGGGGGCGCTGATCGCTTTTCTTGCAAGCTGTTTAGGCGCAAGCTTATTTGTTCAGATCGTATTATTTGTGATCGTGTCTTTGGCGATGTTATTTTTCACAAGACCGGTTGCAGTCAAGTATCTGAATAAAAAACGAGTAAAGACAAATTATGAAGGACTGATCGGAAAAGTAGTAAAGATTACACAGCGGGTTGATAATTATAATCAGACCGGTGCTGCAATGGTGAATGGAACCGAATGGACCGTTCGTTCCGTATCAGATGATGTGATTATCGAATCTGGAACAAAGGTTAAGATAGTAAATATTTCCGGCGTAAAATTAATCGTCGAAGAGTATAGGGAGGAATTATAGTATGAGTACAGGATTCTGGGTAGTAGTTGGATTTATTGTATTAGTATTAATCATCTTATCATCCTGCGTTAAGATCGTTCCACAGGCACACGCCTATGTATTAGAACGTCTTGGCGGATATCAGGCAACATGGGGAGTAGGCATCCACTTTAAAGTGCCATTTATCGATAAGATCGCAAAAAAGATCGTATTAAAAGAACAGGTAGTGGATTTCGCACCACAGCCGGTTATCACAAAGGATAACGTTACCATGCGAATTGATACCGTTGTATTCTTTCAGATTACAGATCCAAAGCTTTATGCATACGGTGTTGAAAATCCAATCATGGCAATCGAGAACTTAACTGCAACAACACTTCGTAACATCATTGGTGATCTGGAATTAGATGAAACTTTAACATCCAGAGAGATCATCAATACAAAAATGAGAGTATCCCTTGATACAGCAACAGACCCTTGGGGTATTAAAGTAAACCGTGTTGAATTAAAGAACATCATTCCTCCAGCAGCTATTCAGGATGCAATGGAGAAACAGATGAAAGCAGAACGTGAACGTCGTGAAGCAATCCTTCGTGCAGAAGGTGAGAAGAAGTCCACAGTCCTTGTTGCAGAAGGTAAGAAGGAAAGTGCAATCCTCGAAGCAGAGGCAGAAAAAGAAGCGGCAATCCTTCGTGCAGAAGCGAAGAGAGAAGCAACCATCCGCGAAGCAGAAGGTCAGGCACAGGCTATTATCGCAGTGCAGAAGGCAAATGCAGATGGTATCAGAATGTTAAACGAATCCAATCCAGGCGGAGCTGTTATTCAGTTAAAGAGCTTAGAAGCATTTGCAAAAGCTGCTGACGGCAAGGCAACCAAGATCATTATCCCATCTGAGATTCAGGGTCTAGCAGGACTTGCAAAGAGCATTGTAGAGGTAGGCAAAGAAGGTTAACAAGAGAATAGAAAGCAGAATTACAGGAGATTTCATCGAAGTCTCCTGTAATCCTGTCCATACATAAAATATTAAGAATAGAAATATGGAGAGAAGGCATAATGGCAAATGTTTTGATTTTAGAGGACTCAGCGGATACAGCCGCAGCATTAGAGAGGATTATAAAGGCAATTCAGGAGCAGGTAGATGTCTTCTCTTTTTCTACGTATCCGGAAGCAAAGAAGGCATTAGAGTCTGATATTAGATTCGATTTTTTCTTTTTGGACATTAATCTAGAAGAGGGGACTTCTGATACATCCGGCCTGACATTTGCAAAGGAGATTCGAAAACAGGAAAGATATGAGTTTACACCGATTATCTTTCTGACATCCATTGCGGAAATGGAATTGATGAGTTTTCGGGAGACACAGTGTTACAAATATTTAATCAAGCCATTTCAGACGGATGAAATCTATGCACTTGCAAAGAAGTTGTTAAGCCATTATAAAATGGAAGAGGAACCACAGATTACGGTAAAAAAGGATGGAATCAATTATCGGATTAATATTAAGGAGATTGTATATATCAGTGCGGTTCCAAGAGGGGTGAACATCCGTCTTAGGGATGACGAGATCACGATCAAGTATCTGACGTTAACTCAGCTAATGAAGAGATTGCCGGAGGGAATGTTTTTACAGTGTCACCGCATGTTTGTTATAAATCGAGATTATATTGAATATGTGGATATGGTGAACCAAGTTGTGAAGATGACCGGGTGTGATGAGCGGATTGAAATCGGAGTTACTTACAAACAAGAGATGAGGAAGATGATACATGGGTAGATATTTTAATGTTCTGACATTTGTGCTTCTTACGGTTGTGCTCATTTTGATTCTTGCCCTGATTGTAATCTGGAAGAGGCAGATATCCATTTATCAGAGGCAGCAGAAAGAGATACAGATGTATAAGATGTACGTAAAGCCGCTTGAGGAATTTATTAAGGATCTGCGGGCAAGGCAGCATGAGTTTGATAATCATATCAATGCCCTTTTGAATATGCATATCACCATTGATACCTATGATGAGCTTGTAAAGGCTCAGTCCGCATATATGCGCAGTCTGGTGGCGAGAAAGGAGAGCCGGTATTTTCCGCTTCTTCGCATCAGCAATAAGGTGATTGCCGGATTTATATACAGCAAGCTGATCTCAATCAATGAGGATGTGCATGTGGATCTGATGGTAGGAAGCAATGAGATTTTTACCAATGTGCCGGAACAGGATATTGTAGAGGTAATCGGCACATTGATTGATAATGCGGTGGAAGCCTCGAAAAAGGGAAGCAATCATATTAAGATTTTTATTACATCCAAGGAAGAAAAGCTGATCTTTGTGATTAAGAATCAGCATGAGAGGATTCCGATATCGGAGCTTTCCCATTTCTTTGAGCGAGGCTATTCGACAAAGTCGGAATCTGGCAATAGGGGACTTGGACTTTATAATGCAAAGAGCATTGTAAACCACTGGAATGGCGAGATTTATGTGGAGAATGAAACACTGGATAACGAGAATTATCTTACGTTCCGTGTGGAAATGTAAAAGAAAAGGGGTATCGTATCAGGAGAGACGATATCCCTTTTTGCTGTCTTACTCTTACGGACAGCAATTATTTTATGGTGGAAAGGAAGCGGATGAATGCCATGCCGATAAAGATAATACCAGATATGATACCGCACAGCTTGTCATTCATTTGATGGATGCGACTGCTTTTATGAACCATTATGCTTCCTATATAAAGAAATGCGATTTGCAACAGGCCTACGGTGATGCTGAGTGCAAGTCCGGATACCCCCAGTGTAGCAGCTGCGATTCCCGCGCTGATGGAATCGGCAGAGAGGGCGATGCCAAGGACAATTCCCTCGAGGCAATCGATGCTGCTGGAATGGTCAAAGTCATAGGTTACTTTATTCTGAGTGCGCAGGCTTTTTAGAATGAAATAGCCGCCCATGATTACCAGTATCGTTATCCCCAGGTATTCTGTTATGACAGATGGAAAACGAGTGGACAGATACGTTCCAAATAGTGCAGACGCTCTCATGACCAGCATGGAAACCAAACCGATTATGATTTTGGCGGATAGTTTGATTTTGACTCCTCTTATGCTGTAGGCGATCCCGATTCCAAGTGCGTCTATGCTTAGTGTAAAAGAGATCAAGATTAACGGTAGTACCATAGTGTTGCTCCTTGCTGATTTTTTCTTTTCCGCGCTATCATTAAGTCGAACCTTAACTAGCTTCACTAACACAATATGCACGATTTAAAAAATGGTTCGGGAGAAAGGGCGGAATGAGGGAATGGAATGCCCCAGAGAGGGAGCGCAGCGATCCGGCCATCCCACTGTATGCACACGGGGACGGGGTAAAATGTTGGGCGAATGTTCGGACGCATGAGCGGACAAAAGGCTGGTGTCTTCTTCGACTATCAGACAGGAAAGCACTGTCTGCTATTCAAAGAAGACACCAGTCTTTTGTTCGTCATGAGCCGGACATTCCGCCCAACATTTTACCCCATCCCCGTGTGCACACAGTGGGATGGCCGGATTGCTGCGCTCCCTCTCCGGGGCATTCCATTCCCTCATTCCGAACGTCTTCGATAGGATGTGTGAAAATGAGCGGAAAAAAGAGAATTTTATGTAAATGTAAAAAGCTGGATATTGACTACGAGGTAGTTTATAATCAAAGTTGTTGAAAAAGCTGTTGAAGTTCTTTTGTAGGAATGCGAAAAAGGCGAGAGCCGCACGCGCATGCTTGTAATGGGAGAGATGGTATGTACAGGATTGTAAGAAAAGAAAGGCTTGCCGATAATATCTATTTGATGGATGTGGAAGCAAAACGGGTAGCGAAGAGCTGCCATCCTGGACAGTTTGTCATTGTCCGGATTGATGAGAAGGGGGAGAGAATCCCACTTACGATTTGTGATTACGACAGAAAAGAAGGGCGAATTACAATTGTATTCCAGACAGTAGGTGCCTCAACGAAAATGATGGCAGAACTTAAGGAGGGAGATTCTTTTAGGGACTTTACAGGGCCGTTAGGATGTCCTTCTGAACTCACGACAATGACGGAAGAAGACTTAAAGAGCAGAAAGATTTTATTTGTAGCTGGAGGAGTGGGAACAGCCCCGGTTTATCCACAGGTAAAATGGCTCAATGAACATGGCGTAAAAGCGGACTGCATTATCGGTGCAAGAAGTGGGAATCTGATTATTCTTGAGGAACAGATGAGACAGGAAGCAGCAAATGTATATATCACAACAGATGATGGAAGCAGAGGATTTAAAGGAAATGTGAATGATAAGATTAAGGAGTTGATTGAGAACGAGCATAAAACTTATGATCTGGTTATCGCGATTGGGCCGTTAATTATGATGAAATTTGTCTCGATTCTTACAAAATCCTATCACATTCCAACGATTGTAAGCATGAATCCGATTATGGTGGACGGGACCGGGATGTGCGGAGCATGCCGCTTAAGCGTTGGCGGCAAGATTAAATTCGCCTGTGTAGACGGCCCTGAGTTTGACGGTCACTTGGTTGATTTTGATCAGGCGATGAAGCGGCAGCAGATGTATATGACCGAAGAGGGAAGAGCAAAGCTCCGCAAGATAGAAGGGGATTCTTTTCAGGGCGGCTGCAATTTGTGCAATGAGTGAGGAGGAATGCAGAATGGATATGTTAAAACGGGTTCCGGTAAAGGAACAGGATCCAAAGGAGCGGGCTGGGAATTTTAAAGAGGTATGTCTTGGTTATAGCGAGGAAGAGGCAATTGCAGAGGCATCAAGGTGTTTAAAATGCAAAAATCCTCGGTGTCAGATGGGATGTCCGGTGAATATTGATATTCCTGCATTTATTAAGGAAGTTGCAGAAAGAGACTTAAAAAACGCTTATCAGATCATCAGCCGCTATTCTTCCCTGCCTGCAGTTTGTGGAAGAGTATGTCCGCAGGAGACGCAGTGCGAAGCAAAATGTATCCGTGGGATAAAAGGAGAGCCGGTATCAATCGGAAAGTTAGAACGGTTTGTGGCAGACTGGGCGATGGAACATAAGATTCATCCAGAGGCCCCAAAGCATAAAAATGGCAGGAAAGTAGCGGTGATCGGTTCTGGTCCGTCCGGACTTACCTGTGCGGGTGACTTAGCAAAGGATGGGTTTGAGGTGACGATCTTTGAGGCACTGCATGAACCGGGAGGCGTGCTTGTATACGGGATTCCGGAATTTCGTCTTCCAAAGGAACGCGTCGTGCGTAAGGAAATAGAGAATGTAAAGTCGCTTGGTGTAAAGATCGAGACGGATGTAGTGGTCGGAAAGTCCGTGACGATCGATGAACTGTTAACAGAAGAAGGATTTGATGCGGTATTCATCGGTTCCGGGGCGGGGCTTCCAAAGTTTATGGGCATACCGGGAGAGAATGCCAACGGCGTTTTTTCAGCCAACGAATATCTGACAAGAAGCAATCTGATGAAAGCGTATGATGATTCTTATGATACGCCGATCATTGCCGGAAAGAAAGTAGCTGTGATTGGCGGGGGCAATGTGGCGATGGATGCGGCAAGAACCGCGCTGCGCCTTGGAGCGGATGTACATATCGTGTATCGGAGAAGTGAAAAGGAGCTTCCGGCTAGGGCAGAGGAAGTTCATCATGCGAAGGAGGAAGGAATCCATTTTAATCTGTTGACGAATCCTATAAAGATTCATACGGATGAAAATGGATGGGTGAAAGGGCTTAGATGTGTAAGAATGGAATTAGGGGAACCGGATGCAAGCGGAAGAAGAAGACCGAATGTGATTGAGGGGTCGGATTTCATGATTGAGGCAGATACTGTGATCATGGCGCTTGGCACAAGCCCGAATCCATTGATCGCCTCCACGACAGAAGGTCTTGCATTAAATTCTCACGGATGCATTATTGCGAAAGAGGAAGATGGAAGCACTACAAAGAAGGCCGTATATGCAGGCGGCGATGCAGTGACCGGAGCTGCAACTGTGATTTTAGCAATGGGAGCGGGAAAGGCAGCAGCAAAAGGAATTCGGGAGTATCTGTTAGAAAGATAGAATTAGTAGCAAATAATTCTCAAAATTTACCAATATAAATGTTGATTAATTTGTCTTAAATGGTATAATAAGAATATATAATAGGATATTATGCAATAATATGTCGAAATAATCCTGGAAAATCCAGATAGAGTAGAATCATGGATATATTTCCAGTAAGCATAATTTATGTTTATTTGCGCGATTTATAATGTCTTGGAACGATGCATCTTTTATGCAGAATATATTCTAGGAAAGGTTAGTTCTTACTTGTACCGTTTATGAGAAACAAGCAGATAATAAGAACCGGAAATTCACACGTATGGAAATAATATTATATCTTAATATCCAGCTGAATATAGGGAGGGAACAAAAGCTGCTTTTTATTTTAGCAGGCAGCAGTATTATTCTACTGGTTTTATTTTTTGGCTTAATCATTAATATAAAAAAGAGGGCGAAGGCAGAACGTGCCGCCATTCAGGCAAGAGTGAAACTAAAGGAAAGTTATAAGGAATTAGAGATTGCCTATGAAGAAGTGATGGCCACCAAGAATGCGCTTTACTCAAGATATGAGGAACTGAAGGAAAATCGCGATAAGGTGAATAAGTTAGCATACAGCGATTATCTGACCGGGCTTCCAAACCGGGTAGCCTTAATGGAACGGATTGAAAATGCAATCTGTACTCAGAAGTTGGATGAGATCATCGGAGTCATGCATATTGACCTAGATAACTTTAAAAACATCAACGATACGCTTGGCCATGCCTATGGTGATCAGATGTTAGGACAGGTGGCAGATCGCCTGAAAGGAATATTGAAGGAAGAAGATTATCTTGCGCGTTTTGCCGGGGATGAGTTTGTGATCTTGACAAGGAAAATCTCCGATGTCCATGCGTATGAAGCACGGGTAGAGGAGATTCAGAGAGCTTTTCTGACACCATTTGTAGTGGCAACGAAAGAATTCTTTATCACGGCAAGTATCGGAATCGCCATTTCTCCGAAGGATGGAAAGAACGCACATGCACTGATCCAGAATGTGGATACCGCTATGTATGCGGCAAAGGAACAGGGGAAAAATAATTATTGTTTCTTTGATGAAGCGATGAATAAAGTATTAAAGCAGCAGATCGAGATGCAGAATGAGCTTCGAAAGGCCATTGAGGAGAAACAGTTTGTTGTATATTATCAGGCTCAGATGAATTTAGATACAGACCGGATCATTGGATTTGAGGCACTGATTCGCTGGGAGCACCCGACAAAAGGAATTATTCCGCCAATTCAGTTCATTCCGATTGCGGAAGAGACAGGTCTTATTGTATCCATCGGACGATTTGTATTAGAAGAAGCGTGCAGACAGTTAAGACAGTGGGAGGATGAGGGCTATCAGGATGTAATGATGGCAGTCAATCTTTCCGCAAGACAGTTTAAAGATAAAGATTTCTTAAAAAATGTATACGAGATCTTAGGTGAGACAAAGATTAATCCAAAGCATCTTGAATTTGAGATCACGGAAACGGTAGCATTAGATGATCTGGAATTTACGATCGAGATGATCACCAAGTTAAAAGACTTAGGCGTTTCCTTTGCGCTTGATGACTTCGGTACCGGGTATTCTTCCCTTAATTATCTGAAGAGGTTACCGGTTAATAACCTAAAGATTGATAAGAGCTTTTTGGATACTGTATTAGATAATAACAGTGATCAGAAAATTGTTCGTACTATGATCGATCTTGCGAGAGACCTAAATATTGAGGTGATTGCGGAAGGTGTAGAAAAGAGCGAACAGGAGCAGTTCTTAAAGACTGTAAATTGTGGAAAGGCACAGGGCTATTTATATAGCAGACCGGTACCAAAGCGTGAGGCTTGTGAAGTATTACATAAAGTAAATGCTGAAGCATAGAAAATCCCTGCAAAGGGCAGATAGAAGGTGAAGATGTGTTGAAGAAGAGACAATATTGGTTTCTTGTCATAGAGGTAATCATCTACAGCAGTTTCTTATATTTAGATTTTTATAGTAGGGAATATGCATATTCGAATCGGCTCAAATTTGCAGGGATTTTTCTATGCTTTTTTATGACCTTTCTTTCTTTGGTTTTGGATAAGAGGGAAAAGTCGGATAAGAGAAAAGAAGTGGATAAGGAAGGGCAGGATTGTTTTCTTGTGTTTGCGGCTTTTTTCTTTACGGTAGGCGCGGATATTCTGCTTTTATTTACAGATGCATACTGGCAGGGTGTTGTATGTTTTATTATCGTACAGAGCATTTATTTTTATCGGATTTCTATCCTGGCTTCAGAAGGGAGAAATTCCTTTTATATAAGGCATCTGTTGGTTCGAATCTGTCTCGGAGTGCTCTGCAATCTTATTTTTTTATTCTGTGGGATATGGGAGCCGGTGACATGCGCTTCTTCTTTTTATCTGATCAGTTTTGTGGGAAACCTGTACTGGCTGTTTAAGATTTTTTTGGAACATAAGAAAGTAAGAGAGAAAAGCTGGTTTCTTCGATTTTTATCAGGCATGGTTCTTTTCTTTTTATGTGATATTTGTGTAGGGGTTTACAATCTCACAGATTATCTTCCTTTTTTAACAAAAGATACGGCAAGATACCTTCAATATGCCGGAAACCTGATGTGGATGTTCTATCTGCCGGGCCAGGTACTTCTTAGCCTAAGCGGCAAAGATAACAAAGAGGAATCGTTCTTTTATTCAAGTTGATAACAGCATGTCGGACATACGGCTGCAATCAAAATCAAAAAATATGCAAAATGTAAAATACAAGCCTGTAATTTCTATATTCCGCTATAGAGTGCAGGCTTGTTTTCTATTAAAATCTCTGCTACCATAAAAGCAGAAAAACAACGTTGTTCTAGTTTATCTGATTATCTTATTTCATCTTATCTTTTCCTGTTAGCAGGATCGTTTTTAGCTACATCATCTTATCCAAAACATTTCATTTCTATTGCCGAGATTTTAAAATCAACTAAGGGATCGGTATCAAAAAGTATATATAAAAGGAGAGGGGAAAGCTATGTATTTTTTTGAAAGGCTTACGTATGAACAGTTTTTGGATGCAGTGCTTGCATCGACAGAAAAGAAGTTAGGAGAATCGTATTTTGTAGAATCAAAGCAGATTCGAAAAAATAATGGGACTGTATATGACGGAATAGTGATCTCTCAGAAAGATGAGGAGATTATGCCGAATATTTATCTGTCAGAATATTATGATCAGTATCTTGCCGGAAAGAAGATGGAACAGATTACAGATGAAATCATAGCAGCATATGAGGATACCTATGAGGAAAGAAAGGAACTGGGGGAAGCATTTGAATTTAAATATCCGCAGATTAAAAAGCAGCTTGTGTTTCGTGTGATAAGCTGCATGAGAAATGTTGAACTGCTAAAAGAGATGCCCTATATTCCGTTTCTGGATTGTGCCATCACATTTCAGTGCATTGCAAAGATTGATGACAAAGGGCTTGGAACCGTCCGGATTACGAATGAACATCTAAAGGATTGGAATATTACTGTGTCGGAGCTGTTTCAGGCAGCCTATGAGAATACAAAGCGCATCATGCCGGCTACAATCCGTACGATGGAAGAAATTCTGGCAGATTTATTAGGGCAGGAGATTGCGGCATCGGACGAAGCAGATAAGGATGATATTCTGCAGCTGATTTTGGCCAATCCAAAAGAGAATAAGGCAAGCATGTATGTTATGACAAATGAGCTGGGAATCAACGGTGCAGGCTGTCTGTTATATCAGGAAGAGTTAGATGCGTTTGAGAAATGGGCAGGAGGGGACTTCTATATTCTGCCTTCCAGCATTCATGAACTGATCTTGGTGCCGAATGCGGATGACTTCTCCATATCCAGTCTGGAAGAGATGGTAAAAGATATCAACGATACAAAAGTACCGGTTGAAGAAGTGTTATCGGATCAGGTGTATCTGTATTCGCAGGTAAAGAAAGAGCGGAATCAGCTGATGCAAGAATATTGTCTTACCTAAAACAGATGCTTTCAGCTGATGTCCACTCCTTTTAATCCTGTAATAAATAGAATCTGGTTCTAATAGGGAACGAATAGTATTTCAATCTGTATAAAAGTGATGATTATTCAGAGCCTTCAACCTGTATGGATTCTTCTTCTGCACTGGATTTTTCAGCAGTGGAAGACTTGGATGGTGCAGAAAGCTTTTCATAAAAATCTTTTAGGTTCTCATCGATTTCTAATGCTTTTGCCAGGTTTTTGCTGACTTCATCGATTAAAGAAACTACCTCCGCAGAATTTCTTAAATCCGAAAGATAATCGGAAGTCTCACTGGAAAGGGAACCAAGGTAAATATAAGGGGTTCCATCTTCATATTGAATATAAAATTCTCCAATGGATGGGGCGTATGTCTCGATGACCGGAAGTTCTAAATCGTATGTCACATAGACTACATAATCAATCTCATTCATAGCTTTCGCGGTATAACAGCTGATGTTCTGATAGCTTTTAATGTATTGGACTTTGCGCTGCATACGCTCCATATCAAGTAGGCTCGCGTCTTTGGTAAGCCCTTTAAAGTCATCTTCGTTGCAGCTTAGGTTAGCGGCAAAGTATCGTTCAATCAGGCTGTTGATATCCGGGTATGCATCCTTTTTAAGCATACTGTCTGATTTTGGTTTGGCAGAAGGGGAAGGAGGTGCTATGGTTGTATCCGCAGCTGCCTGATTTTCTTTTTTTGCAAGCAGTTCCGCTTCACTGACTGCTCTTGTCTGCACATTCTGCGATTCTGAAACGATAGAAGCCGAATCAGGAAAAGAAAAGGTTACCATGCCAATTCCAACAATGCCCATCACGAGGCATAGAATCATTTTTTTATATTTCAGTCTCATAAAATCTCCTTCTATCGGAAATCCGTATATGATTTCCATTTAATAAGAATGTATTCCTCTTGTTGTATAAATATATTCAGCAATTTGATATTCATAATAGCAGTTTTTTCTTATTATTTCAATAAAATGGAATGTTAAAACATACAATTTTGTAATAAAATTGTAATTTTAATGTAATGATTTAGGTATTAAAAAGAAGACAAAATAAAAAATCCATGGAAGACAGATCGAAAAATCTGACTTTCATGGATTAAAATAATGCATCTGATAGGATTCGAACCTACGGCCACTGGTGTCGGAGACCAGCACTCTATCCCCTGAGTTACAGATGCATATGTGAAAACTTACGAATCCATTATATACGGAATTGGCAAAAATGTAAATATGGAATCCGAAAAAAATAGAAAATATGTAGAAGAAGAGGATAATACAGGATGTCACGAAGATATTTCAAAGAATAGAGAGAATGGTGAAATACTAATTGGTGAAATGGTGCCGAAAACGTAGAGAAATACGACTTGTTTTTTGAAAAGCACATGCGTTTTGTCTATAGTAAAAAGTCCAGAGTAGTGTTATAATAATACATCAAAGGCGTATGAGATCAGCACACAATGAACATTAGAAACAAAGAAACAGACAAGTCTCATATGGAAGAAAGGAATAGATATATGGCGAAAGCGACGAAACGACTATTTGAAAAAGAAGAGGATATGAATAAGGCCGTTCGTATTAATAAATATTTAAGCGATTCAGGCGTATGTTCCAGAAGAGAAGCGGATGGTTACATTGAAAAGGGACAGGTACTGATCGACGGTGAAGTTGCTGTGATGGGAAGCAAGGTGCTGCCTGGACAGAAGGTAACATTTAAAGGAAAAGAACTGTTAAAGGATCAGAATCTTGCACTGATCGCATTCAATAAGCCACGCGGCATCGTATGTACAACAGACCGCAGAGAACCGGATAATATCATCGATTATATCGGTTATAACAAGAGAATCTATCCGATCGGGCGTCTGGATAAGGATTCTGAAGGTTTAATCCTTCTTACTAACGATGGTAATATCGTGAATAAAATCCTTCGTGCAGGTAATAACCATGAGAAAGAATATATCGTAAAGGTAAACAAGGCAATCACAATGCGTTTTGTAAATGGAATGTCAGAAGGTGTTCCAATCTTAGATACCGTTACAAAACCATGTAAGATTGAAGTGTTGGATAGGACAACATTCCGTATTACCCTCACACAGGGCTTAAATCGTCAGATCCGCCGTATGTGTGAATATTTTGAATATCGCGTTATATCTCTTCAGAGAGTACGTATTATGAATATCCATTTAGGACACCTTCAGTTAGGTGGTTACCGTAATGTTACGGATCAGGAGCTTCAGACACTGCGTGAGTTGATTGAGGAATCCTCTAATATGCCAATGGGCGTTGATGTAGATGATGAATACGATATGCCAAGAAACATGGTGAAGAAATCACAGGCAAAGAAAGCAATCCATACAAATGGAAAGAAGATCATGACAAAGAAGATGCAGAAGAATAAGAACTTCGCAGGCGGTGCTTCTGTTGCTGGTCAGAAAAAAGAGTATGGAAACAGAACATCATCTTCAGGCAGAGCATCTTCGGAACGCTCTTCCTATGTAAAAGCGTCAGAAGGAAGAAACGGTTCTTCAGAAAGACGTTATGCAGGCAGCAGACCTTCCCAGGGAAGAAAGCCATATGCAGGGAAAAACAGATAATAAATATCGATAAAAAGCAGATAGCATGTTGTAAAAAGACAGGGGCTCCTTATAAAGCCCCTGTTAGTCAGAAGCTTCAAGAAACTAAAAACAAGGAGCATTTATGGAAGAGAAGAAAAAGCGCATAAAAGAATTAACCGAGCTTTTAGACCGTGCCGCGAGAGCATATGAACAGGAAGATCGGGAAATCATGAGCAATTTCGAATACGATAAGCTGTATGATGAGTTAAGAGCATTAGAAGAAGAAACCGGCATTGTAATGGCAGGAAGCCCGACCAGAAAAGTAGGATATGAAGTATTAAGTGATCTGCCAAAAGAGCAGCATGAGAAGCCAATGTTATCTTTAGACAAGACAAAGGATGTGGAAGTATTAAAGTCCTGGCTCGGAGATAAGGAAGGTCTGCTATCCTGGAAGATGGACGGCCTTACTATCGTACTAACATACCGCGACGGAACGCTTTATAAAGCCGTAACACGTGGAAATGGAGAAGTAGGCGAAGTTATCACGAATAATGCCAAAGTATTTAAAAATATTCCACTCACCATTTCTTATAAGGAAGAGCTGATCCTAAGAGGGGAAGCTGTAATCCGTTACTCTGACTTTGAAAAGATCAATGAGCAGATCGAGGATGTGGATGCAAAATACAAGAATCCAAGAAATCTTTGTTCCGGTTCCGTAAGACAGTTAAACAATGAAATCACAGCAAAGAGAAATGTCAATTTCTTTGCTTTCGCCTTAGTAAAGATGGGAGAGTCCCATTTTGCAACAAGAAAAGAAGAATTCACATTCTTAGCGGACCTTGGATTTGATGTGGTAGAAGAGCAGCTTGTGACTGCAGATACGATTGAAGACAAAGTGAAGTATTTCGCAGAGAAGGTGAGCACAAACGACTTCCCATCCGATGGACTTGTATTATTATATAATGATATCGCATACGGAGAATCATTAGGAAGAACCGCAAAGTTCCCAAGAAACGCGATTGCGTTTAAATGGAAGGATGAAGTAAAGGAAACAACCTTAAAGGAAGTGGAATGGAGCGCATCCAGAACCGGACTTATCAATCCAGTTGCGATCTTTGAACCGGTAGAGCTTGAAGGAACAACCGTAAGCCGTGCTTCCCTTCATAATATCAGCATTATGGAAGGGCTGGAATTAGGAATCGGAGATACGGTCAGCGTATTTAAAGCTAACATGATCATCCCTCAAATAGCTGAAAATCTGACAAGAAGCGGCATGATGGAAGTACCGGAAACATGTCCAGTGTGTGGCGGAAAGACAGAAATTAAGCAGGATAATGGCGTAAAATCTCTATACTGCACAAACGAAGAATGTCTTGCAAAGAAAATCAAAGCATTTTCTCTCTTTGTTTCAAGAGATGCAATGAATATCGAAGGCTTATCCGAAGCAACAATCGAAAAGCTGATCGCGAAAGGTTTTGTAAAAGAATTAGCGGATTTATTCCATGCCAGCGATTATAAAGATGAAATTGTAGTGATGGAAGGCTTCGGCGAAAAATCTTATAATAACCTGATCAAGTCTATTGAAAAAGCAAGAAAGACAACCATGGCGAAGTTCCTATACAGCCTTGGTATTCCGAATATCGGTCTTTCTAATGCAAAGCTGATCAGCAAGCATTTTGATCACGATTTTGAAAAAATCCGAAATGCGACAGCAGACGAATTAGTGTCGATTTCTGGTGTAGGCGGAGTCATTGCAGATACATTCACTGCTTATTTTAACAAACCGGAAAATTTAAAGATCGCAGAGGATGTATTAAAGGAACTGGATATTGAAGATGTTTCCGAAGAGGGGGCATCCAATGTATTAGAAGGACGTACTTTCGTTATCACTGGATCAGTGGAGCATTTTGCAAATCGAAATGAGTTAAAAGAAGTGATTGAATCAAACGGCGGCAAGGTAACCGGCTCGGTTACTGCGAAGACAAATTATCTGATCAATAATGACAACCTTTCCAATTCATCTAAGAACAAGAAAGCAAAAGAGTTAGAAATACCAATCATTACGGAAGAAGAATTCCTTGCAATGATCGGACAGTAATAAGAATAAGAAAACAGAGGGGAGTACTAAGAATGGACAGTTCTTTTGTCATCCCCTCTCTTTTTAAAAATACGGATAGAAAGAAGTGATTGTATGCCAATTAAGGTACAGAATAATCTGCCAGCTAAGAAGATATTAGAAGAAGAAAATATATTCATGATGGATGAAAATCGAGCAGTACACCAGGATATCCGTCCATTGAAAATTGCAATCTTAAACTTGATGCCATTAAAAGAAGATACAGAGGTGCAGCTATTAAGAAGCTTATCCAATACTCCGTTACAGATTGATATTACGTTCTTAACAACCGCAAGTTATGTAGGAAAGAATACGGCAACCAGCCATTTAGAGCAGTTTTACTTAGAGTTTGAGGATATTAAGAACGAACGCTTTGACGGTATGATCATTACCGGTGCGCCGGTGGAGCAGATGGAATTTGAAGAGGTCCAGTACTGGGAAGAATTAAAGAAGATTTTTGAATGGTCCAAAAATCATGTCACTTCAACTTTCCATATCTGCTGGGGAGCCCAGGCGGGGCTGTACTATCATTATGGAATCAAGAAGTACCCATTAAAAGAAAAGCGATTTGGCTTATATGAACATACCGTGCATAATCGAAAAGAGCCACTGATCCGCGGATTTGATGATATATTTTATGCACCGCATTCCAGACATACGGAAGTAAGAAAGGAAGATATTTTAGCACATCCGGAGTTAACCATCTTAGCGGATTCGGAGGAGGCAGGCGTCTTTATCGTGATGGAGAACAAAGGAAGACAGATCTTTGTTATGGGCCATCCAGAATATGACCGCATTACGCTTGACCGGGAATACAAACGGGATATGGAAAAAGGACTTCCAATTGAGATGCCAAAGAACTACTATCCGGATGGAGATGCAGGAAGAAGACCCAATCTTCTGTGGAGAGCGCATGCGAATACATTGTATTCGAACTGGCTGAATTATTATGTTTATCAGAATACGCCATACGAGTGGTAAAAAGAGGGCTGTAAATCTTATGGTATCAAAGGGTTTACAGCTCTTACTAGTAGAAGGCTATGCAGGCGGACTACGAAATGCAGAAGAGCTTCAAGTAATTTAGAGAAGGTGAAATCAGAAAAAAATGTAGATAAATCAAGGAATGCCACGTAAAGTAGCGGCTTTTTTACAGGATGTAAACTATAGTTTGTAGCAGAGATACCCGTTTATGAAGTAGAATATGGCTGTAAGGAAAAGTTTAAATCTTCCATATAGCTTTCTGAATGCAGATATTTCATTTTATGTCATTATCATGATTTTATATGCTTTGGAAGCGAGTGTTTTTCTATGGATCAGGAAAAGTAAAGTCAGGGTTGCTTCCGAAAAGATAGTGTAACATATTTTGCATAGAGGCAGATTACTGCTAGAAGAAATTTATAGAATCCTGGCAAAACAGGTGTAGTAGGATTGTGAGGTGTACATAAAATGCCATATATAGAAAATGTGATTGGAGAAGATACAAAAACTCCTGAAGTTAGATTAGTGGAGATAACGATGTCTAATTTTGAAGAATGCCTCTTGTTATCCGTTCATGAAAATCAAAAAGGTTTTGGTGCTCCTAATAGTTATTCTTTATCGGAGGCATATGCGGATAAAGTTTCTCAGCCATATGCAATCTATGCTAATGAAAAAATGGTGGGGTTTCTTATGTATGATTATGCTTCGACTGAGCATATGGCTTATATTTTACGTTTAATGATTGATCGAAGGTATCAGAATAAAGGGTATGGTGAAAGAGCGATGAGAATACTCTTACAAGAAATCCGGAATATCGTTGAATGTCGTTTTATTCAGATAAGCTATCACCCTGGTAATACGAATGCGGGTAAGTTATATAGAAGCTTAGGATATGAAGAAACAGAAGAATTTGCAGATAATGGTGAAATAATATGCAGAATTAAGTTGTAATATATCTTTGGAAATCAGGAGGGGGCAGTAGAAATGAATTTGTCACAATATGATGATGTAAATTATATAGTGGATGCATTGATTGATGGGCATAAACAGATTTTTGAATCTAGAATGTCAGGATTTTATTTGTATGGTTCATTGGTTTGGGGCGATTTTGATGTTCTTTGCAGCGATATTGATACATTATGCGTCATAACCTCTGAGATTACCCTTGAGGAAATTGACAAACTTCGTATTATGCATGAAAAGATAGCGACAGAAAAACCAGCATGGAGAGATCGTGTTGAAGTACATTATGCTTCACTCAACGGTTTAAAGAATTTTCGTAAATCATCTTTTAAAATGGGAAACATTTCTCCGGGCGAACCCCTTCATATCATCGATGCAGGGCCTGAGTGGATCGATGAATGGTACTGTGTACAAGAATATGCCATCACGCTTTTTGGCATTGATAAGGCAGATGTAATACCTCATATTGAAAAATATGAGTTCATTCAAACCATTTGCGGTTATGCATGCAGTTTTCGAGAGCGTATTAGAGATAGTAAGAATAGTTGTTATAGTCAGGCATATGCCATTCTTACTTTATGTCGTGCACTTTATACCGTGATAAATGGGGAGCAAGTTTCAAAAATTGCTGCTGCTCGCTGGGTTATGGAGAAATTCCCAGAATACAGTAGTGTTATTAATGATGCGCTTATATGGCGTCATGAACGCAATTCATCAAGTCGAAATTCATATGAAACATATATCCTTGCAGAAAAATTCGTTCATGATATTCTTGATCGGTTCTTCGACTCCGAGCAGGAATGTAATCATGAGGTATAGGCAACAAGATTATATGATAAATTAAGAACGATTATCTCAAACAAGTATATAATAAAAGTGAATATAAATATATTGTTAAGAGGCCTATATGGATTCGAATAATGAAATGGGGAGAACCGATAGATTCTACGGATATGTGTCAGTTATGCATGCAGTTCCGGATGCACCAAATGTTGATATATATGCAAATGATAATCTTATAGTGAGAAATCTGGCATATGGAAAATACACGGCTTATTTACGGATTCCGGCACAAACCTATGAACTTACAGTCTATGTAGCGGGAACCAAGACGAATCCTGTAATATCCAGAATGTTAACATTGGGCAGGAATGAAATATTCACAGTTGCTGCAGCGGGGACGCTGGATTCAATTGAGTTATTAGCAATCCAAGATGCAGACGTACCTAGGGTACAGGATCAGGCATTAGTGCGTTTTGTACATTTATCCCCAAATGCACCAGCAGTTGATATTACGCTACCAGATGGAAATGTACTTTTTGAGGATATATCTTTTGGGGAAGTAACGGAATATATTCCAGTAAACGATATGATTTATACACTTCAGGTGCGAGTGGCAGCAGATGATACTGTTGTTCTTACAGTGCCACGAGTAGATGTCAGAGATAATAATTATTATTCCATCTACGCCATCGGTCTTGTGGGAGAGCACCCGGGATTAGAAGCATTATTAGTACGTGATGGAAACGTTAGATAACATTTTCTGATACCACTAAAAGTGTAGTATAATGTGAAAATATAAGTAATGTCGAAGTATTAGTTTAGTAAATAAAAAAGGAGATAGTGAAAAGCTAACTCCTTTTTATTTACTAAGAACCAGTTGATTTTTAAATCAGTTCGATTAGAATAGTCCTTTTAAGATCTTATATAATACCCTTGCATTCAGTGCTTCATCTTCCAGATCTTTAAAATTATAATACCTGCAGTCATTCTGCTGATTATCCAGATAACTGAAGATAATATGAAATTCATCTATTTCTTGCTTGGAGAGCTGAACTTTCTTTTCTTCTTTCGGCAGTGAATCAAATACATCTGCTGCGATTTTTTTGAGTGTACTGGATTTCAACTTAGGATCCAGTACAAACTTTTTCTCGAATATAATAGCCGTCCCATTTAGTAACAGTACTTTGCTATACTCTAAAGAGAGCGTTTCGGCCACAAGCAGGAGGGGATGGGAAGAGGCAAAGGAAATGAGTTTTGCCTGTCTGGTAAGAGTGGAAAGTGCAGCAATCTGATTACGCAGTTTCGCTGCCTGTTCAAATTCAAATGCGGCAGATGCTTCAGACATTTTTTCTTCTAGTCCGTTAAGTAAGGTGGTGGTGGTACCCATAAGAAAATCAATGATTTCCTGAATTTGCTTCCGATACAGCTCTATGCTGATCTTGCCGAGGCAGATGCCATTGCACTTTCCTAGTGAATAGTTGATACAGGAGGTGGATTTCCTGTTATTTTTGGTACAGGCCATTTTATAGAGGTCTCTAATGGCATCGAGTGCATGCTGTGTGGTACTTCGTTTATGATATGGGCCAAAGTAAAGCGAGCCGTCCTCCTTCGTTTCGTCGCAAAGGAATAAGTCAGGATAGTCTTCGGCCATCGTAAGTTTGAGGTAGACATAGGAATCAGGATTTTTCATCAATCGATTGCACCAGGGTTTGTATTTGTGGATTAAACGGCACTCTAGAAGAAGGGCTTCTAATTCTGTATCAGTAGTGATAATATCCAGATCTTTAATACTGTGATAGAGCTTCATGGCTTTTTTGTCATCAGGATCAGGAGAATGAAAATAAGTTGTTACACGGCTTTTTAGATTTTTAGATTTACCAACATAGATTATGTTTTGATCAGAGCCTTTCATAAGATAGACACCCGGGCATGAAGGCAGTGATTTTAGTTTTTCTTTTAATGTCAATTCATTTTCCTCCATATAATGACTCAAAATAAGAGATAGAATGTTCTACCTGTCTTTGACTATATAATAACGATTATTTCACTATTTGTCTAAGTTATTTGTGAGATGATTAGAAATTATGGCAAGTGCGATTACAAAAAGTATAAATTTACACTGGCAGATGAAGAAAAATAAAGGTTGCTTACTGCTAGAAGAAATTTATAGAATGTCAGAGAATTTTGGGGAAGAGGAATATATTCTTTTTTATCGTGCACATAGCAATGACATCTATCATAGAAACGAACTTGGATAAAAAATAAGAATAGAAAAGGCTGCTGCAAAAGAAGACAGTCGGGATTTCATTTTTAGCAATATAGATAAGAATGAAACCGAGGGTTTCTTTTATTTTATAGCAACCTTTTTAAACTTTTTAAAGGACTTAAAAAAATTATCGAATCCATTTATGAAAATTAACCATAACTTTATGTATGATTTTACAAAAAATCAACTTTTCTAAAAACCCATAATATGGTAGAATAAAGTCGAATTAATGTAGATAGAAATAAGGGATTATTGCACATATGGTTTTATCAATGTGGTAGAACATGCGATTATGGGAAGCTTAATGTTAATGTACATAACATATCCTCTTTAAAATGGATAATTAGAAATTTGGTAGGAGATTTTAGCTACCAGAAGACTTAATGATAAATCAACCGAATATCAGATTTAGGATGGATAAGAAATGTTTATAACAGACATTTAGGAGATACAAAGGAGAAATACCATGAGACAAACGAATATAAAAAGGGCAAGTGCATGGCTTCTGGCCTTTAGCATAGCAGTGATGCCAATGCAGGGATTACTGCATGTAGTACCAGAGCCGGTATCCGCAGCAGAGCCGATGGTGACGCAGTTTGCAACGAAATCGGAACTTTTATCGGAGTTTGGGCTGGATACTGGAGATATGGCAGCCAGGATAAATTTTGGAGCGGATGATCAGGAGTGGCTGATCGCGGGGGCGGATGGAGCAGACACGCTTGCATTATTATCTGCAACAGCGATGGGAAGCCCCAGTACATATGGAGCTGACAGCAAATATTCAACCAGTAGTATAAGGAATTTGTTGGATAGCTATACAGCAGGGCGCAATAGCATTTATTTTTCTGCAGGAGAAAAGGTTTTTATGAAAGATGCTACGGTTTTTACCTGGGAATATGATAATAATATAGATCGACCGATTGAGACGTCGGGGAAACTGTATTTACCTAATTGTGAGAACAATACGAGTTATAATGCAGAAGTGATTTATGTAGGAGAAAATAATAATATACCGATTGCAAATATAAATTGGCCGAAGGCAGGGAACTTCTGGCTGAGAACGCGAAGTGATGATCGATTGTACCGTGCGCGTGTCGTTGCGCCGGGAGGAGCAGATAAGCCGAATCGATATGTTGTATATAGTGATGAGGTGAGCAATAAGAATCCTGTCGTGCCAGCATTTAATCTGGATATATCTTCTGTTCTATTTGGGTCGGTTGCACCAGCGGCTACATCAGAAGGCAGACTGACAGAAGATGATGCATTCACATTGCGATATGAGAGTAATTCTCTCGGGACGGCAACAATCAATGGGGGAGGGACAAGAGTTCATATATCCGATGCTCCATCCGGGACGTATCTTGTGGTGCAGAATGATTATGGGGTATGGGCAAAGGGCGTGAGTGGAAATGTAACCTTTTTGGTAAGCGATATTGATTCCAATTTTACGTGTTTTGAAGATGAAAAGGTATGGTTAGAGTATACCGATGGAGACCGGATTACAACGGCAACCATGGCAATAAAAAAGAGCGGGTATGATGTGACGATTGTCGCAGGCAGCTATATGAACAGGGTAATAAGTTCAGGAAGCGAAAGCCAGACTGGGCTTGAAGGGCCGATGGAATCTGTTGTATATATAGCAGAGCAGGGGTATTATTTTCCTGAAGATTATAGCGTACAGGAAATCAATGGAATCACTGTGATCAGAAATAGCTATGATCAAATCACGGTAGAGGGGATGGCAGTCGGAGATGCAGACATTATACTTACGGATGCGACAGAAAAGGCAATGCAGTCTGCACCAGTTGGTCTGAGTGATGGAGTGGATAAGATTGCTGGGACAACCACAGCAATGGAATATGCGGCTGCAGCGGCTGCTACCGATTGGAATACATGTACGGAAGGCAGTACCACAGTGGCAGCAGGAACCTGGTACATAAGATATAAGGAGACCGCTACGCAGAAAGCAGGAGCGGCAGCAAGTGTTACAGTGACAGCGAAACCGATAGCGACGCCAACACCGGAACCAACAGTGACACCAATGCCGGAAGCAACAGTGACACCAATGCCGGAAGCAACAGTGACACCAACGCCGGAAGCAACGGTGACGCCAACGCCGGGGGCAACAGCGACGCCAACGCCGGAGGCGACAGCGACACCAACGCCGGGGGCAACAGTGACACCAACGCCGGAACCAACAGCGGTGCCAACCCCGGAA
>SVEB01000124.1 GCA_015057635.1 Lachnospiraceae bacterium
AAGCCATTTGAAGAATGTGAGGTTCCGGAAGAGATTACCCTAAAGCGGGAAAAGAAAGAAAAAAGAGAAGCCGCGAAAGAACAAAAGAAAGAAATGGTGACAAAGCCAAAGAGAAATTCTGCAGCAGCTGTGAAGAAAATGCAGAAGCAGTTAGAAGGGCTTGCACTCATTGAAACATTTATCGGTGATGTCTTAAAAACAGGGCTTGCATCCTTAACCGGCAATAGCATCAAGACATATAAAGATTTAGCAACTCAGATGGGAGATTATTATCTGCCGGGGCCACAGAGCATTATGAACGGAATCTTATATGATGTGAACGCACTACGGGAGGATAACGAAAATGAATCGGTTACTTACATAAGCATGATGAATCGAATCAAACAGTTATACAGCATTGTCAAGAAAGGAAGAGTATTCTTACAGGAGAAGATTGAGAACAAGCAAGTACCGCTTGAGGATTCTGTTTTGTATGAGGATCTTGGATATGTGTGGAAGTTAGATCAGTTAGATGAACTTGGACTATATAAAGACGATGCGGATATCGTGCAGTTAAGTTTTAATGTAGTAAGAGATGATATCAAAGCGCAATATGATGATCTTGGATATTGGATTGATCTGAATGATGGCACTATCAGCAAGTCAGAGAATTTCCGTCCGTTTAGAGCGGTGAAACACATGAAAGAGGACGATACCGTGTTTCAGTGTGTGAATGCAAAACGTCTTTATTTCTATCCTGGCAATGCAAATAAGCGTATTCGGTATGATGAATTTACAATGAGAGATGTGACAGCAGCAGATTGTATGAAAATCATCTCTTATGCAAAAGATGATCTGTCCATCCTTGTAAAGGAAGCAAAGAATCAGATTAAAAATGTGTTAGCGGACCAGACCATAGTATCCTTACTAAAAGTAAAGCAGATTGGAAAGGTAGGGGATCTCTATGTATTAGAAGATACATTAGGCAATCAGATTGAATTAAGAAATGCCACAGGTGCTAGTACCTTACAGAGCATTCCATTCCTTCCGGATCATTCTTTACTAAAAGACCAGGTTATGACAATTGAAATTGCATATGAAGCAATGACAAATAAGATGGTAGCGATTCTGCACTCTATTATTACGAATGAGCAGATCATAAGACTTGTTTATTAGAAAGGAGAGATACCATGGGCATACCAATCATCACACAACTAAAGGAACAGATCGAGCAGGTAGGAATTGCGGGGTTTACAGCTTCTGCTGAGAATTTTCGATTGCAAAAGGCAGTGGATGAATTAGAACGCAATAAAAGCAAAAGTCCTGTTTTAAATAAAATTTATCAGAAAGCAGCTACAATCACAGAACAGATTCAAAATGAGGATCCGGCTGGATTTCTTGAAACTATGACACTTGTGGATGCAGTTGATTTAACACAGGCAGACCTTTTTCATGCATCAGAAGAAGAAATCTTACCCATTAAGGAGAACGAGCAAAAAGAAACGGAAGAGAAATCGATTCTTCATTGTAACTCCACGTATCGGGAGATTGCCTGCTATAAAGAGCTTCTAACGAATCGCGGCAGTGGACGATATGTAGTTTTACAGAACGCCTATGAGGAAGAAAATCCTGTGTTAAATGACTACCGGATGATTCCTTACATCATTGGGGCACTTTCGGATCCTTATGGTGAAATAGCGGATTTAGCGGCAAAGATAGCAGTACGATATGGAACATGCATTCTGCCATTGGTAAAAGAAAGTGCTAATCTAAAGAGAAAACGGGATATGCAAAGAAGAGTCGAGCTGATTTCTTCGGTTGCAGGAGAGGCAGAAGCAGAACAATTTCTTGCTAGTTTAAAGTAATAGATATCTGATAATAAATTCAATGAGGTGAGAACGATATGAGTACAACAACAGATTTTCAAAGGCTGCCGGCAGAACAGCTCTTTCAAAAGGAAATTGATGCATTGATTGCAGCAGAAAAAGATCCGATACCGGAAGGATGGAAGATGTCTCCCCGTTCCGTTTTAACGTACATAACAGGCGGTAAGGTAGGCAATACCGAAATCACGCCAAAATATATGGGAAATGACCGTCTGGTTGAAATCGCAATCGCAACGCTTGTGACAGATCGTGCCTTATTATTAATTGGTGAACCGGGAACTGCGAAATCCTGGTTGTCTGAGCATCTTGCAGCAGCCATTAACGGCGACTCCACAAAAGTAGTACAGGGAACTGCGGGAACAACGGAGGAGCAGGTTCGTTATTCCTGGAACTATGCAATGTTGATTGCAAATGGGCCCAGCAAAGAGGCGATGATTAAAAGCCCGGTATATCGTGCGATGGAATCCGGTACAATTGCCAGATTTGAGGAAATCTCCCGCTGTGCATCTGAAGTACAGGATGCGCTGATCTCCATTTTATCAGAAAAGAGAGTATCTGTTCCGGAATTAGCATATGAGCTTCCGGCAAAGAAGGGCTTCTCCATTATTGCAACAGCGAATACAAGGGATAAGGGCGTCAATGAAATGTCGGCAGCATTAAAGAGACGTTTTAATATCGTTGTTCTCCCGACACCATCCGATATTGAAACGGAAATCGATATTGTAAGAACACGTGTAAAACAGCTGTCCGATAATATATCTTTACGGGCAGAGATGCCAAGCAAGGAAGTAGTAAAAGATGTCGTAACGATCTTTCGAGAACTAAGAACCGGAATGACATTAGACGGCACACAAAAGTTAAAGAGTACATCCGGCGTCTTATCTACGGCAGAAGCCATTTCTCTGTTAACAAATGGCATGGCGCTTGCCGCAAGCTTTGGAAATGGCACAATGTCGGAATATGATCTTGCAGCTGCTTTACAGGGAGCCGTTGTAAAGGATGAAGAGAAAGATAAGATAGCATGGAAAGAGTACTTAGAGAACATCATGAAGAAACGGGGATCGAAGTACTATGGACTATATAACGCCTGTAAGGAGTTGAATCCATGATCACATACTTTGGAATCCGGCATTTATCACCTTCAGGTGCCATGCACCTAAGAAGGCTCTTAGATGAAAAAAATCCGGATATCGTATTAGTGGAAGGGCCCAGTGACCTAAATGAGCTGATGGATGATGTATGCAATCCAAAATCGATTCCGCCGATCGCGATTATGGCATATAGCGAGTCAATTCCGATTCAAAGCATTCTCTATCCATTTGCGGAGTATTCGCCGGAATATCAGGCGATCTTGTGGGCAAAACAAAATAAGAAGGAATGCAGGTTTATCGACCTGCCCTCTCAGACGTTTCTTTCTCTTGCTAAAATAAAAGCGGAAAAGAAACAGGAGGAACTGCTACGTAAAAAGGAACAACATATGTCTGATGATATAGAGGGGCATACAGAGGATGAAATAGATTTATTAGATGGTAATACTGATTCATTGAGTGGTGATAGAGATTCGCTAGATAGTGATATAGATTCACCGGATGATGCGAATATTTATGACCGTATTGCTAGGCTCTCTGGCGAAATCGATCATGAAACATACTGGGAACGTACTTTTGAACATAATCTGGAGCCAGGCAGCTATCTTAAAGGCGTAACGGAGTACGGAAAAGAAATCCGGAACTTAAGCAATGATACCAAAGAGGAGCAGGCTAAAAATCTTCTTCGGGAAGCATTTATGAAACGTATGATTGTGGATGCAGTCAAGGAAGGATATGCGGAGGAAAAAATCGTAGTTGTTACCGGAGCATTCCATGTGGAAGGACTAAAGGTATGTAAGCCATTAACTCTTGCGGACATAAAAAAGCTTCCTAGACTTCCGAGCAAGCACACCTTGATGCCGTATTCCTATTATCGGTTATCCTCCATGTCCGGTTATGGTGCAGGAAATAATGCGCCTGCTTACTATGAGCTGCTTTGGAAAGGCATGATTGGGCAGGATATGGAAAAGCCGATGTATGAGTATCTTGCCGGAATCGCCGCTTACCTAAGAGAAAAAGGCGCTTTCTGTTCATCAGCGGAGGTGATTGAGGCAGTTCGTTTAGCAAGAGTACTTGCATCTATAAAAGGTGGATGCATGCCTGTACTCAGTGATTTAAGAGATGCCGCTATGACATGTTTGGGGCATGGAGATATGGCGGAAATCAGCATTGCAGTGGCCGCAAATGAGGTCGGAACCAAGATCGGATCTCTTCCGGAGGGCATAAGCCGTACTTCGGTTCAGGAAGACTTTTACCGGCAGTTATCGAATCTCCGACTGGATTCCTATAAGACGGTAGTCAAAAATGACTTAAGGCTTGACCTTAGGGAGAAGACAACGGTAAAAACAGAGAGTGCCGCATTTATGGATCTGTATCGTTCATTTTTCCTGCACCGGCTTAGCGCCCTCGGTATCCACTTTGCGAAAAAGCAGGCCGTAATGCAGGAGAATGCCACCTGGGCAGAAAGCTGGGAACTTGCCTGGACACCGGAAGCGGAAATCGAGATTGTAGAAATTGCTTTAAAAGGGGATACAATCGAGCAGGCGGTTGCATTTTCACTAAAGGAGCAGTTGGATTCCATAACCTCCATAACGGAAGCGGCTTCCATCTTAGAGCAGGCTTGCATGTGTGGCATGCCGGAATCTATTTCCCATGCTACGAACGTCTTGCAGGCGCTGGCAATCGATGCATCTGCTGTTGATACGATTGCAGATACCGCCTATAAGCTGTCAGGGATGCTTCGATTTGGTACAATCAGGCGTCTTGAACTAAAGCCACTTGAGCCAATCCTGTCACAGCTTTACCTTCGTTCTTGTCTGTTACTTCCAACCAGCTGTAACTGCAACAATGCAGCAGTAGGAAGTATTGTTGATGCAATCCGTTCCTTAAATGAGATATCGTTAAATCATGATTTCCTCGATGAGAAGATATGGCTTGATGTGCTGTCTGAATTATCGAATCGAGATGATATCAATTCCAAAGCCTCTGGTTTTGCAACTGCTATTTTATTAGAACGTGGCAAGATCACGAATGAATTACTGCATGCAGAGGTAAGCAGGCGTCTGTCAAAGGGAACCCCTGCTGATTTAGGTGCAGCATGGTTTGAGGGACTTGCGCTTAAAAATCGCTATGTCCTAATCTCTCGATTATCTTTATGGTCGCAGCTAAGTGATTATATTGATGCATTAGACGAGGAAGAGTTCAAACGTGCATTAGTATTCCTTCGCCGTGCCTTTATGGATTTCTCGCCAAAAGAGAGAAATAGCATTGCTGAAAATCTGGGTGAGGTCTGGGGATTTGAACCGGATGAAGTAAGCGAGGTGTTGCAGAATGCAATGACAGAAGAAGAGATATCCAAATTAGATGATCTGGATGACTTTGATTTTGATGATCTGTAAGAGGGGAGGGAGAAAAATAAATGGAACAAAGTGAGAAAGTTCATGCAATTGCTCCACAAAGGCTAAAAAGATGGCGTCTGATTCTTGGTAAGGAGAGCGAGAATACATTAGGAAATATGTCAAAAGACGAAATCTCTCTTTCAAGAGAGCAGACATTAATGGATCAGGCATTAGCCGCCCTTTATGATAATACAGAAGGGGCTGATACTTTGCTTGGAGCTGGGTATGGAGCAAGCAATCCGAATGTATCAAAATGGCTTGGGGATATTCGAACTTTATTTGATAAAGAGATTGTTACCGTCATTCAAAATGATGCAATTGAGAGAAAAGGCTTAAAGCAGCTTCTATTTGAACCGGAAATGTTAGAGAAGGTTGAACCGAATATCGGACTTGCTTCCACTCTCTTAACATTAAAAAATCAGATTCCAAAACGGTCAAAGGAGAGCGTACGTGCCTTTATTCAAAAAATTGTAGAAGAGATCAATCGCTCTATGGAACATGATCTAAGGCGTGCTGTCACAGCGGCTCTAAACAAAAGACAGCATTCCAGTCTTCCAAGCGCAAGCGCCATCGACTATAAATGCACCATTGAGCGAAATCTAAAGAATTATAATAAAACATTAAAAACGATTGTGCCGGATCGCGTCTTCTTCTATGACAGGGCAAGCAAGATGAATAAATGGAATGTGATCCTTGACATTGATCAGTCAGGTTCCATGAGCGAATCGGTTATCTATTCTTCCGTCATGTCCTGCATCTTAGCAAGCATGAATTCCGTGAAAACCCATATTGTCGCATTTGATACGGAAGTAGTGGACCTGACAGAAAAGTCAGATGATCCGGTGGATTTATTATACGGTTTTAATCTTGGAGGTGGAACTGATATCAACAAATCAGTCGCTTACTGTGAGCAGTTTATCGAAACTCCAAAGAAAACCTTATTGTTCTTAATTACCGATCTATGCGAAGGTGGGAACAGCGCAGCATTGATTCGAAGACTAGGGGAAATCAAGCAGGCAGGCGTGACAGTAATATGTCTGCTTGCAATCGCAGATAAGGGCACTCCTTATTACGATAAGGATATGACAAACCGGGTTGCAAAACTTGGCATCCCTTGCTTTGCCTGTACCCCTGAGAAATTGCCACAGCTGTTTGAGGCTGCACTAAAAGGACATGAATTAAGCCAGTTTAGCAAAAAATAAGAAGTTTATGACTGCAGGTATGCTTTCCGATATTGTAGTGGAGAGATGGAAAACGTCTTTTTAAATACATAGCAAAAATAGTTACAGCTGCCAAAACCGGACTGTTCTGCGATATCGGTAATCGAAAGCGTGGTTTTGGTCAGCAGTCTCTGTGCATATTTTATCTTATAGTTTAGCAGAAAATTTGAATAAGAAGTACCAAGCCTTACTGTAAACAGCCTTGAGAGATGGCCCGGTGAAACATTAACTGCCGCTGCAAGAGTTTCAAGGCTTGGATCTTCCGAAAAATGATGTTCTATATATTGCAGAGCAGTAAGTATCATATCGCTGCACACTGTATCCGGTATGGATGTGGTGGCAGCCTTTTTTTGTCCTCGAATCACCTCAATAAATAAATGATTTAATAATCCTTCTAATACAAAGTTAGAATGCTTATCAAAATTAGCATATTCCTGCTCCAAAAGCTCCTCAAACGTATTCCTTCCAATATGCCCAATCAGATTTTTCACAGCACGCTCATTGAATTGAACCCGTGAACCAGTGACCAGATCTTTTGATATGTATTCCGATCGATGATATAAATTCTTATCAATCAGTATAAAATCTCCCGGAGAGACAGCTACCGTCTTACCTAATGTGACAATCATAGATTCCCCGGTACGTCTTAAACCTGCTCCATAATAATCATTGTATAATTCCATGCCAGGCATAGAATAGGTTCCTTTTCTGCTGCTTGGCACAGCTCTTATATTCTCATCCGATAATAGTGGTTTCATATATTTAACCTCATAGTAGATATGTTATATACCACAATATATCTTAGAATCTTAAAAATCAACAATATTACTGGGAATATTGAAAGAAAATATATATTTTATGTGGTATGGTTAATGTATCTAGTTATTGCAGGTGCATCCAATTACAAGTAGTGCATTTTAATTATAATCCGTATATCAGATTATAGAGAGAGCATTTAAAGATAACCAGTGCATCCAATAATAGTTAGTTTGTTTAATGCTAGTTAACGAAAGTGGTTTTAAAAATGAATTATTTTAGAAAAAACTGCTTGCAGCAGCTATCGTCTGTTGCTGTCTTTTATCTGCTTGTGATTCTAAGAATCAGCCGGTAGACAATATGAGAGACTATTATACGGTAGAGCATGAGTCTGATTTTACCGTAATGCAAACAGAAGAACCAATTACATATGTCGATATTCAATATGATGATGAAAACGAACTTAAAATGGATGTATATATGGCTAAGGAAGCGGATAGCAGCAGACGTCCTGCCATTATCCTGATGCATGGCGGCGGTTTAGTAAGAGGCGATAAAGTGACGGACAACCTTACAAAGAGTATTGTGGTGGATCTGGCCAAGATGGGGTATGTAACATTCGATGTGAATTACCGATTAGCCGAAAAGGCAAGTGATACAGCACTAAGAAATGCATGTAAAGATATTGCAGCAGCATGTAATTACATTCAGATGAATGCTGATGAGTATGGAATCGATCCGGAATATATCGCAATCGGGGGATATTCATCCGGTGCACTGATTGCGTTGGAAGTAGCCTATTCAAATGATAAAAATATAAATATCGATCAGGATGCAATATTTGCAGTTATTGATCTTGCGGGCGGTGCTTTATCATTTGGAAACCCTGATAGCAACGATGCTCCTTGTCTGATTCTGCATGGAACAGAAGATACAATAGTACCTTATTCCCACAGTAAAAAATATCCTCAGATACCATCAAAGGTAGAGTACCGCCTTTCTGAACGAGGAGAATCTCTTGTATCGATTCTCGTTGCTATGTGCGAATGAGGTAGAAAACATAAGGAGGATTCTTTGGAAAATGATGATAGGTAGGAATAATGGGAGATTATTTTTTAAAATAAACGTATCTGTAAATAAAAAACGAACTTTTTGCTATTAATAAAAAAGTTCGTTTTTTGTGTTATTATCGAAATGTGAAATTTTACTTATTGCTCTTTTCCCTTAACTGCACCTTATCCCTTGCAAATCGCTTTCTTTCCTCATCTACTGCAGCATAGTGTTTCTTTGTTGTATTAACATCCTTATGCCCCAATACATCCGCAACCAGATAGATATCCCCGGTTTCCTGATACAGCGAGGTGCCGTAGGTGCTTCGTAACTTATGCGGCGTGATCTTCTTAATAGTCGTAACGGTTCTTGCATACTTCTTAACCAGCACTTCCACATTTCTAACACTAATTCTTTTTCGTCTGGAAGAAAGAAAGAGTGCATTCTCATGTTCGTCTAGCGTAACGATTCCTTTTCGTTCTTCTATATACTCCATAAGAGATTCCCTTACTTCATCTCCAAAGTACACAAATGCTTCATCTCCGCCCTTGCGGATGATTTTAATACGGTCATTGTTAAAGTCCACGTCTGTTAGATCAAGCCCCACGCATTCCGATACACGGATTCCGGTACCAAGCAGGAGCGTCATAAGAGCCAGGTCTCGTTTCTTCGCCTTTTTATGATAAATCATCTGATTATCAGTGAGTTTATTACCGGATTCCACCACATCTAAGAAATCTGCCACTTCATTTGCGTCCATTCTAACAATGGTCTTGCTATGTAGTTTTGGCATATCAACCTGAAGCGTAGGATTCTCAGAAATCATCTTATTCTTATGATAATAACGATAAAGGGAGCGGAGCGCAGCAAGCTTTCGTTTAATCCCTCTTTCATTATTGGTTATTTCCTTGCCTTCTTTGTTCTTATAGTATTTTAAAAATTCTAAATACTCCTCAAAGTCTGTTGACTGCATCTGAGTCAGAATTTCAAATGGAATATTTTTAATCTCTGTATTGTAGTATAGGGGATTCTTCATCTGGATATATTCAAAAAATACCTTTAAATCAACCGCATAGGCAATTCTTGTCCGGGATTCGGTTGTCTGCTCGATTCCTCGGAAAAATGCCCCGGTCCAGCTTGGAAGTTCGCTTACAAGCTCTCTTAACTTAACGGTATTCTTAATATTCTGCTGTTGGTGATAAGTCTGATGATCCATATATGTTCCTCTTTTCAATGGTATTCACATTATACAATAGCTGTTCCATAACTCTTTATTTACGTGACAGCTCTATATCTCTATTGTTAGTATATCATAAGAAGTTTCGTTGGACAACTTGGAGGAACATAAGCAACCCGAATCTAATCCGAATAGTCTCTTTTACATGTTACAGGCTGATGGTAAGAACGTTTGCAATATCCAACTGAGATGGCGTCTTTATATAACAAAAGTAAAAGTAAGCAACATACTTCCTATAGATATAGTGCTAATAATAGATTTAATAGACAAGTGACAGATATATTTCCATATACATAAAAGCTGATACCAAACCACCAGTTTAACTATTGGCCCCTGACAGGAAGAGTAGGTTGGAGTCGAAAGAGAGGGCGGAGCCGGGAGCATGGTTTTCCCGAATGTCCGGCTCATGACGAACATTGGGAAAGCCATGCTCCCGGCTCCGCCCTCTCTTCCGACTCCAACCTATTCTTCCGTCTGTCTAGAACCTACTGTCTAGAACCTACTGTCTAGAACCTACTGTCTAGAACCTAACCGCTTTTGCCACTTCTAAAGATTCATAGCCGTACGCTTTTGCAGTGTTTGTGAAAATGATGGTGCTTAGGTTTAATCCCTGTTGTTTTAGCGCAACAATGTGTCTTCCATAGAGCAGAAGAGTACGTCCTGAGTAAGTTGCTAACTCCCCACGCAGATAGGTTTCTGCGGAAGTATCGAATTCGGTATCTTCTGATGTATGGATCAGACGGGTGCCCACAGCCTGCTTTGGATACAACGCTTTGAATTCCTCCAGCCATTCCACCTGAATCGCGATAATCTGTTCCATGATTGCTGTGCGTTCTTCATCATGAACCGGGAAATACATCTTGATTTTCTCATAACGCTCAGGGCAGGTGCTTTCCATCATGCGTCCGTATTTCTCTGCGATCAGGTTACGGCCGATTTCTCTTGCTTCAAGCAAATCTTCTTTATAGCTGTTTAGCAGGTCCTCATTCCATGCTGCAAACTGGCATCCTCTGATAATCTCAAATGTCTCGAAATTCTCCTGACAGGATGCAGGACCGCCTTCGTTGCTTGTTTCCTGAAAGAAAGCCCATTCTAGCTGCAAAATCTCATCGATCAACTTTTTCATATTATGTTCCTCCCACTGTTTCTCTTATCCGATATTGCAAGTAATTTCGTAACAAAAGTCTGTATGTTTCTCATATTGTATTTGTTTTGCAGGCTTATCTGTCAGTTAAAGCCGCAAGAATCGAAATCGCATGTGCTTCCAGATAGTTGTCTTTAGAAGTGCTAAGCTGCTGGCGGTTTAGTTCCTCCGCTACTAAACTGCAGATTTGCTCGATTATTAGCACTTTTTTATCCTTTGTATTTAACATTTCCCAGCGTTTTTCCTCATCCGGCTGCCATGCTTCCGTCTGGCAAGGCAGTTCTGCTAACTTCTTGATAAGAGGTGCTACCGGAGCAAGGAATGGAAGGTTTTCCATTCCACGGAACATCCATTTATAATATGGCATATAGGTCTGATTTAAAAGATACACCATGGAAATGGAAGAGCGGATGAATTCCTGCAGTGCCGCCTGTGCCGCAACCGTATCCAGTCTTCGCATACAACGTGCATAATTGTACTGTCCGGATTGTGCCATTTCTGCGGCTGCCTGAGCGAGTTTCTTCTTCCATAGTTCTTCCGGATAATAAGCGAGCATCCGGGAACGGATTTTATGAAAGATTCCAAGATCATCACGGAAAATGGCTCCATTTGTCGCACTTGCCAGTCCATGCTCGGTACACATTTCCCATGTTATTAAGAAATCCGATTCCAAACTACCGCATGTATCATCGAAGAGATGGCTTTCTTTTAGCATATTCTCATAGAAAAACCATTCACCAAGAAACTCTTGATAAAAGACATTGATCTCAAGTGCTCCGACACGGTCTTTGGCAAATGCAGACTCCGTTCTTGTTGTATAGCCGAGATACTCCTTAGGAAGATTCTGATATTCGAACATCAGTTGTTCGCCAATCTCATCATAATCCTCTTTGGTGAGCCACATACAGAAAGCCGGACCATAATCGTGATCCATGGAATAGCAGTCATCAAAACCAAAGCACTCCGAACCATGGCCTGCAAGACCGATTGCAATGCGGGACTCATATGCAGGGAATTTCTCACGAATCATGGCCCTTCCATATTCCTCATAATAGAGGCGGGAGAGAAGCAGACCTGATAGTTCCTCGGATTTTTGAAATTGTTCCTTGCGAAGCATAAGTGCTTCTTTCCGATAACGTTCTTCCAGCGTGTAGTCTTTAAGAAGATATGCAGTATCTGCACATTCATCGCATAACTCCAAATAAAATGCATTCTTTCCAAAAAAGTATTTGGTTTCTTTCATAGCGAGCTGATAATAAGAGAGTGCATCTCTATAGGCTCGTTTTTTTCTCGCAATCTGTGCACATAGAGCGAGAAGAGCAGGTTTGTGGGAATCTTCTTTCCCGAGAAGTTCCATTTTATGATGGATAGAGAGAGCATCTTCTGCATAAGAAGATGCCTGTATGGTATCTCCTAAATTCAAAAAATTAACCGCTAAATTAGTAAGCGTGGCCGCGATTTCTGCATCGGTATCCGGAATATCTTTTAATAGGTATAAAGCATCCATTAGAAATGCAGCCGCCTGTCTATAGTTTTTCTGTTTTGTATAGACACCGCTCATATTATTGTAAAGGCCGGCAAAACGATAATCCGTAGATGGCAGCAGCTGTTGATAAAGTACGATACATTCCTCATACATGGATAGTGCTTTCTTTAGATATCCAGCTTCTCTAAAAGCGGTTGCTCCATTTAAAAGAGTGGTCGCATAATGTTCCGTCTGATCAAGCTTTAATACCCGAATCAGTTTCAGTGTCTGATCTACAATCGTAATGGAATCGGAATGTCTGCCTGTGCTTCGATAGAATCCAATCAGTTCATTCATCAGTGCAATCTGGACATCATGCTCATCCCGATAGATTGCGTCCGTAATATGTTCCATTATAAATGTTTCCACTTCATCTGTTTTTTTGTCGGCAAAGAGCTGATCTAGCTGTGCCAAAATAACATTAATGTCCATATAAAACTCCTTATAGCGAATCAAATTTATCCGCAGATTACTTCTATTAGCGCTCGATGCTGTTATGTAAAGACATAAATCCGATATCGGATCTATATTCTTGTTCAGCATATTAAATCATACTTCTCTTTTGTGACTTATGCCAAGAGAGGTCGATAAATCAGCTAAATTGTTGTCAGTATAGCATAATAAAAACACAGTTTCAATTGATACTGTGTTTTAAATTCATGGAATATAAAGGAATTCTTCATGATAACTCTATTCTGTTGATTTAAAACCTATATTCAGGCAGAGAAAAAGCCGGATTTTTAACATTCAGATACGGTATCTTTCTCTGAGTGTTAAAAATCCAGCTTCATTAATAACTCTTAGTCATTGCGGCGTGCGAATAAGCGAAGTAGCTTAAGGAACATATTGATGAAGTCAAGGTAAAGAGTTAAGGCACCGAACATAGCCAGTGTGTTCACAGAAAGTCCACTGTCGTAAGAAGCGGATTCCTTGATCTTCTGTGTATCATATGCAGTAAGACCGATAAAAACAGCAAGGCCTACAATCGCAATTCCAAGGCTTAAAGAGCTGCTTTTCATGAAGATGTTGGCAACACCAAGAATAATGATACCAAACAGACCCATCATGCCGATGGAACCAATGCTGCTTAAATCTTTCTTTGATACAAATCCAAATATAGCCATAGCACCAAATACAAGAGCTGCAATCACAAAGATATTAACAACAGATCCAAGCTCATATACTGCGAAGACAAAGGACAGCGTCATTCCATTTACGACGGAATAGGCAATCAGAAGAAGTGCAGCTGGCACCGTCTGGTTATTGCTTAGCACTTTGTTTGCAGCAAATACAATAACGAGCTCGCCAATCAGTAACCCGTAGAAAAGCGTTCTGTTGGCTGCAATTGTATACAACAGGTCTGTTGAGAAGGTTAGATAAGCAGATAGACCAGATAGCAAAAGCACGCCGAACATATAAAGAAATGTTCGGGACATTACCTGCTGTACAACCTGCTCTGCGTTGTACTCGTAGCCATTTCCATGATAAGGTTCATAGCCATTCATGTTAGATTCCATAAAAATCCCCCTTATTAAATTAAACTGATGCGGATAAAAGGTTAAATTATCCATGAACAGTGTATCCTATGTTTTACATATTGGCAAGCATTCATAAGGAATTACAGCATAAATAGGACGAACGGACTAATTGATGCCTAAATTTAAAAAGTTTTGTTATTTGTAACAAATGTTACTGAATATACCAAAAACTGCTGTTATAATAAGCATGTCAATAGCGAATGTAGAAACATGATAATAAAGGAGATCAATACTATGAAATTTAGAGTAGATGAAGATGTATGTATCGGATGCGGCATGTGTGCTGCAACAGAACCTGATGTATTTGAAATGAACGATAACGGTGTAGCACAGGCACATGCCGAAGCAGAAGGCGCTCAGATTGAAAGCGCGCAGTCTGCAATGGACGGATGTCCTGTGGGTGCTATTTCTGAAGAATAGAAAATAGAAGATCGTAAAAGACCAGATCCGAGTCTAAGACTTGTGTACTGGTCTTTTTTTGGGTTTCTATTTTAATAGGTAAATATTAAAAAGTTCCATGCACTATAATGGTCACAATTCTAACTATATCGGCGTTTTCTACATATTATAGTGATTTATGTAATTAATTGATAAATGGTGATAAAGGAAATGGGAGGGGGCTTATAAAATATAATCTGCTCATGAATAATTATACCAAATGCCCTATAAAACCCTGTTAATATAAAATTCCATTCTTTATTTATACACATATGGATATATAAACCATATGACACTTTTCGCAAATTCTACCATGTAGCAATCAGAACATTTTCCTAAAATAAAGTCGATATTGTTAAAAATTTAGCATTTATGTACAAAAAATGTGTATATGAACCAAAAATGAAAGTATTTACCTTTACAAATCATGACATAAATGATAAAATATTCCGGTGAGTAAGGCCTTTAAGACCTTTGAGTGAATAAAGGAGGAAATCTAATGTCTAGATTAAAACAATCAATGGACGGCAATACCGCAGCAGCTCACGTAGCTTATGCGTTTACAGATGTTGCTGCCATTTACCCAATTACACCATCAAGCCCAATGGCTGATTCCGTTGACCAGTGGTCCGCACTTGGACAGGAAAACATTTTCGGCAATCAGGTTAAGGTAGTAGAAATGCAGTCTGAAGCAGGTGAAGCTGGTACCGTCCACGGTTCCTTAGCAGCAGGTGCTATCACAACTACATTTACAGCTTCTCAGGGTCTTTTATTAATGATCCCTAACATGTACAAAATCGCAGCTGAACAGCTTCCATGTGTATTCGATGTATCCGCACGTACAGTAGCTACTCAGTCTCTTAATATTTTTGGTGATCACAGCGACGTTTACGCTTGTCGTCAGACAGGTTTCGCAATGTTAGCTGAAACAAATCCACAGGAAGTTATGGACTTAAGCCCAGTTGCTCATTTAGCAGCAATCGAAGGTAAAGTTCCATTCATCAACTTCTTCGATGGTTTCCGTACATCTCACGAAATCCAGAAAAGTGAAAAATGGGATTATGCAGACTTAAAAGAAATGTGCAACATGGACGCTGTTAAAGCATTCCGTGAACATGCCTTAAATCCTGAAAAACCAGCTATGCGTGGTTCTCATGAAAACGGTGACGTTTTCTTCCAGCATCGTGAAGCTTGTAACACAGTTTACAATAACTTACCAGCTGTTGTTGAAAAATACATGGCTAAAGTTAATGAAAAACTTGGTACAAACTACGACTTATTCAACTACTATGGTGCAGAAGATGCAGACCGTGTAATCATTGCAATGGGCTCTATCTGTGACGTAGCAGAAGAAGTAATTGACTACTTAACAGCTGCTGGTGAAAAAGTAGGTCTTATCAAAGTTCGTTTATATCGTCCATGGGTAGCTAACGGCCTTCTTAAAGTACTTCCTAAGACAGTTAAGAAAATTGCTGTCCTTGACCGTACAAAAGAACCAGGTGCTCTTGGCGATCCTTTATACCTTGATGTTGCTGCAACACTTCGTGAAGCAGGCTTAAATGACATCGTATTAACAAACGGCCGTTACGGTCTTGGTTCTAAGGATACTCCTCCTTCATCTGTATTCGCTGTATATACAGAATTAAAGAAAGATGCTCCTAAGCCACGTTTCACACTTGGTATCAACGATGACGTTACTAACTTAAGCTTACCAGAAGTGAAACCAGCTCCTATTACATCTGCACCAGGTACTGTTGAATGTAAATTCTGGGGTCTTGGCGGTGACGGTACAGTAGGTGCTAACAAGAACTCTACTAAGATCATCGGTGATCACACAGATAAATTCATCCAGGCATACTTCCAGTATGACTCTAAGAAAACAGGCGGTATCACAATTTCTCACTTAAGATTCGGTGATAAACCAATCAGAAGCCCATACTACATAAATCAGGCTGACTTCGTAGCATGTCATAACCCTTCCTATGTTGTAAAAGGTTACAAGATGGTTCAGGATGTTAAACCAGGCGGAATCTTCATGATCAACTGCCAGTGGTCTGACGAAGAATTAGATGAAAAATTAAATGCTGCTGCTAAGAAGTATATCTTCGACAACAACATTCAGTTATACACAATCAATGCAATTGACAAAGCAATTGAAATTGGTATGGGTAAACGTACTAACACAATTCTTCAGTCTGCATTCTTCAAATTAGCAAACGTAATGCCAATCGAAGAAGCAATCGACTTCATGAAACAGGCTGCTAAGAAATCTTACGGCAAAAAAGGTGATGCAGTAGTTGAAATGAACTACAAAGCAATCGATGCCGGTGTAGATGCTCTTCACAAAGTAGAAATCCCTGCTTCTTGGGCTAACCCAGTTGATAACAGCGTAGAAGCTGAATTAACAGGCCGTCCAGAAACAGTTAAGATGGTAAAAGACTTATTAATGCCAATCTCCTTAATGGATGGTGACAGCCTTCCTGTATCCGCATTCGTTGATAACGCTGACGGCCAGTTCGAAACAGGCGCATCTGCATACGAAAAACGTGGTACAGCTGTAATGGTTCCAGAATGGGATGCTGAAAAATGTATTCAGTGTAACAACTGTGCATTCGTATGTTCTCATGCAACTATTCGTCCATTCATGTTAAATGAAGAAGAAGTTAAGAACGCTCCAGCTAACATCAAACTTGCTGATACTAAGCCAAAGGCTTCTGAATACAAGTACACAATGAGCGTTTCTCCACTTGACTGTATGGGTTGTGGTGAATGTATCACTGTTTGTCCAGTTCCTGACAAGGCAATCAAGATGGTTCCACAGGAAACTCAGGAAGCAGAACAGCCAGTATTTGACTACTTAGTAGCAAACGTTGGTAAGAAAGAAACAGCATTCGGCGATCATACTGTTAAAGGTTCTCAGTTCAACCAGCCACTTCTTGAGTTCTCCGGAAGCTGTGCAGGCTGTGCAGAAACATCTTACGCTCGTTTAATCACTCAGTTATTCGGTGAACAGATGTACATCTCCAATGCAACAGGATGTTCCTCTATCTGGGGTGGTCCAGCTGCAACAAGCCCATACACAGTAAACAAAGATTCTAAGAAGGGTCCAGCTTGGGCTAACTCCTTATTCGAAGATAATGCGGAACACGGCTTTGGTATCTACTTAGGTCAGAAGACACTTCGTGATATCGCAATCTCTAAAGTAGAAAAGATCGCAGCAAGCGAAGAAGCTACTGAATCTATGAAAGCAGCAGTTGCTAAATTCATGGAAACTAAGGATATGACAAAAGAAAACACACCTGCAGCAGAAGCTTTAGTTGCTGAACTTGAAAAAGCAGCAGCAGCTGGTTGTGAACTTTCTAAAGACGTTTTAGCAAGCAAACAGTACTTAGCTAAGAAATCCGTATGGATCTTCGGTGGTGACGGCTGGGCTTACGACATCGGTTTCGGCGGCTTAGACCACGTACTTGCATCTGGTGAAAACGTTAACGTTATGGTATTCGATACAGAAATGTACTCCAATACAGGTGGACAGGCATCTAAGGCTTCCAACATCGGTGAAGTTTGTCAGTTCGCTGCAGCTGGTAAAGAAATGGGCAAGAAGAGCCTTGCAGAAATCGCTATGAGCTATGGTTACGTTTACGTAGCACAGATCGCTCTTGGTGCTAACCCAGCTCAGACAGTTAAAGTTTTAGCAGAAGCTGAAGCTTACAACGGTCCATCCTTAATCATCGGTTACGCTCCATGTGAACTTCACGGTGTTAAGGGCGGTATGAATCACTGTCAGGATGAAATGAAGAAGGCAGTAGCTTCTGGTTACTGGAACTTATTCTCCTTCAACCCAGCACTTAAAGCTGAAGGAAAGAATCCTTTCACATTAACATCTAAACCAGGTGATGGAACATACCAGGAATTCTTAAATAACGAGACACGTTATACTCGTTTAACTCGTTCCTTCCCAGAACGTGCTGAAAAATTATTCGCTGACTCCGAAAAAGCAGCAAAAGCTCGTTACGAACACTTATTAAAATTAGTGGAGCTTTACAAATAATTGATATAGTTTCTACGAGAAAGGTAAAGGATGACGATTCGCCATCCTAACCTAACCCCCTCTGTGGTTCGAATATTCGGACCACAGAGCGAATAAAAGCGCTCGGTTCTTTGACCGTCGGACAGAAAATACTCTGTTCGTCGGTCAAAGAACCGGGCGCTTTTTGTTTGTTATGAGCCAGACATTCTGTATTACAGAATGATTCAGACTATAACGAAGGTTTGTCAGCCCTAACCCTTTTGTTACTGAGATGGAGCAAATTATGGTGGAGCGCTGCAAGAGATTTTAAGAGAGGTGGATAACGAGCGAATGAGACAGTGGAATTAGGGACTGGGATAGATGAGAGAGAAATGATATAAGAAGAACGAGATATAAAAGTTGATTAGTGTCGATCAACATAGTCTACACGAGTAGAAAAGAAAGCAGGAGTAGCAATAAGAATTTTAATTATACAGAAGAAAAGTCATATAAAAAGCGACAATATGCGACATTTGACTATTGTTATTTTACGAAAGAAATGATATGCTAGATGCGTCGCACATGAATTGTTATATTTAGATATAATTAGCACTAAAATGTTTGATAGGATATGGTGTTTTTTACTTAGAAAGGAATTTTTAGAATGAGAAATATATAATGGAAGGGAAATAAGATATACTGGAGAAAGTACCTATGCATGGTACCTATACGAAAGAGAGGATCATAAATGAAAAAACAATTCATCTTTAAGTTTGTTTTGATATTCGGCATTGTATTGTTTCTTACACCAGTTACGACAATATATGCTGCTGCCAGAACAGATAAGGTCGTAAACGCTTCGGTGGGAGATACTTCAACAGAACTTCAGGCGTTATTAGATTACAATAAGAACGGTGATTACAACCTGACGGTTGAGATTCCAGCCGGTACTTATGAATTGACAGCAGAATTAAGGATTTATTCCAATACAACTATTATCGCAGATCCAAAAGCACACTTTGTGAAAAACCATTTAAGAGGTGCTATGATTGCAAATGATATGAAAAATGATAAAGGCGGCTATACGACAAGTACGAATATCACAATTCAGGGCGGTATATGGGATTCCGCTAAAATTGCAGCAATAAAAAAAGGAACCGAAAGTTTCCGCTTTATCCATGCTACCAATGTGACGATTAAGAATGCCACGATTTGCAATGTTCCGGAAAGCAGTCACTTAATAACATTTGCAGGCGTTAAAAATGGAACGGTGGATCAGTGTACCATTTATGGCTATACCGGAACGAGATTAAAAGAAGCAATTCACCTGGATGTTGTACATGATGATGAACTGGTTCCATCCATGCAGTCAACCTATATTACATATGACGATCTGCCATGTGATGGTATCCGTATAACGAATAATGAAATCTATGATTATCCAAGAGCGATTGGTAGTCATTCTGCAGTCGATGGTGTGTATCATAAAAATATCACGATTTCATCCAATAATATTCATGATATAGCTGAGGCAGGGATAAAAGCATATCAGTATGTGAATCTGACCATTGAAAATAATAAACTGACCAATACAGGCCTTGGTATTCTTGCTTATACTTACATTGCAAATGAAGAAGACCATTACTATCCTGCGCTAAAGACAACCAAAAAGGAAAAGACTCCAGCCAATTATCAGATTGTAATTAAGAACAATGAAATCAATACCGTTAAATTCTATACATCTGGGAAAAACACTCTTTGGGGAGATGGAATACGCCTGATTGGTTCTGCCAAACGACCATTAACAGGTTCTATTATAGAAGGAAATACGATTACAGGTACAAAGCGTTATGGGATATTCCTAGAACAAACACCAAATACGAAGGTATTGAATAATATCATCACCTCTACTTCAAAGAACGGTATTTATCTTATTAACGGCTGTAATAAATCAACCATACAAGGAAATAAGGTATCAAAAGCCGGAGCAAAAGGAAGCGAAGAAGGCGGTATTGGAATATCCAAATCATCTAAGGTAACCATAGCAAATAATAACGTAACGAATGCAGCTAAGAATGGAATCTTTTTATATAATACAAGTAACAGCTGTGTTATCAAGTCCAATACAATTAAAGGAGCTGCCGATAATGCTATTTCTGTTAATAATAACAGCAATAACGCAGTTATCACAGCAAATACGATTACTGGCAGCCCTACATCCAAACGAAATAATCGCGGGATTTTTGTATATAAGGCAAATAATGCAACTATAAGCAAGAACATTATTAGCAAATGCAAAGCAAAGCAGGAAATTAATATAAATAATTCGACTGGAAGCAAGCTTTCCGCTAATACAATAAAAAAATAAAAAAAGAAAGCGTTATCCATACGTGATGTCATGAATGGATAACGCTTCTTTTTCATGTAAGAAATAATTCGATATATGATATCCTTTTATTCCAAATTCCTATACAAAAGTATACGGATCTTCTTCAACAGAAGAGAAGAGGAATGTCACGTCTGAAAACTGACTTTCTAATTTCTTCATTACATCAAAGAATACAAGGTGTTCCGTTGAAAAATGTCCGGCATCTAAGATGGTGATCCCCATTTCTTTATAATCGGATGCAAAATGATAGGTCGTATCGCCTGTTAATACGCAGTCTGCTCCAAGGGAAACCGCTTTTGCGATATAATCCTGGCCGCTTCCGTTAATAATGGCAAGCTTATGGATTTCTTCTCCTGCAATTACAGCACGCATATGAGTAAGGCCAAGAACTTCCTTTACTTTCTGAATGAAATCATTCACAGGGATTGGTTTTTCTGGTGTCATGATTCTTCCGATTCCGGCATTTGCGTCGGTATGATTCCGGTCTAGGATTTCAGAATGCTCAAAGCCAAGCATCTGTCCGATTCGCTCGTTAATGCCGCCGGCAACGGAATCCAAATTGGTATGGCTGGAATATAAGCTGATCTGATTCTGAATCAGTTCTAAGATCTTCTTTCCCTGAAGGGTATCGGTTGTTATGCTGGAAGGCTTGCGGAAAATAAGCGGATGATGAGTGATGATCATATCCGCCTGCTCTTTCTTCGCTTCTTCAATTACAGCTAACGTACAGTCTAAGGCGAATAACACCTTTTTTACTTCCAAATTGCGATCTCCAACCATCAGCCCAACGTTGTCAAAATCTTCTTTTAAGGAGACAGGTGCAATCTGCTCCATTGCTTTCATTACATCATTTACTGTGCTCATTGTCATTTCCTCTTTATCATGTTTTTCCTATTATTCTAATTTTAAACACAAGGATATTTTATCATACAAGGGAATAGAAGACAACTTGCAGACTTAGAGATAAAAAATATGGAAGATTCTATCAAAATGTGCTATGATCGATATAATTATTATCAGACAGGAGGAATTTAGTAAAAAGTTATTTCATTTATAAGGTAGAAAATGAAATAAGATTCTTTTAGTGCCGAATTGGAGAGAAAAATTCATAACCCACATTAAGTTGGAAATGATAAAAGAAAATGTTAAAGGAGTCAATGATGAAAGAGATTAATGGAAAAACATATGAAGAGAATAAGCCACATACGATGCAGGAATTACAGGAAATCATTCATATCTTAAGAAGTCCGGAAGGATGTCCATGGGATCGGGAGCAGACCCTTGATTCATTAAAGAAATGCCTGACAGATGAGACAGAAGAGGTATTAGAGGCTATTGATAAGAAGGATCATAAGAATCTGTGCGAGGAGCTAGGAGATGTGCTGTTACAGGTTCTCCTACAGAGTGAAATCGCAAGAGAAGAAGGGTGGTTTTCTTTTGAAGATGTAGTACAGGTATTAAGTGATAAGATGATCCGACGTCATCCACATGTATTTGGCGATATGGATATGTTAGAGTCTGCGGACGATACGTTAGATATATGGAAGCAGATTAAGGAGCAGGAAAAGCGAAATAAATCGAAATAGTGCAGAATAAAAAGAGGCCATGTCGATATAAAATCATGGTCTCTTTTTTATGCCATTTTACTATGTCATGTTTTTATATGTTTTGCATGGGCGTTCGATGTTCTGCATGTTCTCTCAACGATTTGCAAGAGGTGATTGTGATCACATTGGAAGTACAGAAGAACCGAGTCCCATTGCACAGCTGATCAAGTATAGAATGAGCAGATGAGCTGGGTAGAATATGTAGAAGAAATATTTTAGCTTAATGCCTCGTGTACCATTGTATAGTGCAATTGGAACAAATGCAGCTGGTGCTGTCAGTTCCCATGCAAAAGATACTGCTCCGGCAAGAACCTGGGCAGTCCTGTGATTACGTAACAGGAACAGAACCATAATGCATACGATGCCAATTGCGCTGTAATCTGTCTTTAAGAAGTTTGCTAACCACATTCCGGCCACGATCATTACAAGGCTGATGACTATGTGCAGCCATTTTGGAATACTTTCTTGTTTGGTGATCCAATCAATTCCGATCATAACAAGCAGTCCGATCAGTAAGGTAAAGAACACGTTCTGGTACCCAAATTCCAGTACTTTCCCGTTAAAAGCTAAGTCGAATGGAATCTCAGAAATTAGTGCGAACAGTCCAAGACGCATCGCATATTTTGCCTTGCTATGTGTATGCATAAAGCCTTCTACCAGCAAAAAGCAGAAGATTGGAAAGCCTAGACGACCGATATAGCGCATATAAGAATACGCTTGATAAAGCTGATACTGACTGGTACTCCAGTTCATGGTGTCAGTGAACATTCCCTGACTAGACATAATACGTCCAAGAACTGCTGCAGCTGTATGATCAATAGCCATGCTGATGATCGCAATGAGTTTTACGGTACTGCCGGAAAGTCCTTGCTGCTTTGCGCGCACTGCTGCTTTTTCTTTGCCTGTTGCAGCAGCTGTTAATTGCATATCCATAAATAACCTCCTTTATAAAACCAATTAATTACAACAGACTTATTATAGCACTCTAAACAAGGATATAGAAGCAAAAAAATGGAACAAAAAACATACATTTTCCTGAAGTTTCTCTTAAGAAACAATATTGAGATACGGAATAGATTAATACTGAGGACTAATTTTTAGGTTTATAAAAAAGTGCTGAATGATCAAAAGGAGGATATCGAATACAGTGCTAAAAAGAAAGTTAATAATCCTGATTATTTTCTTTTTGGGAATATCCATCTTAGCAGCGATTCCGCAAAAAGAAGAAGTTTCGCAATCAAAGAATCGGCAAATACAAGTGCAGGAAACGATAACCATGTCTGGTTTTTCTACATCTCCTACTAAGGAAGATATCCCATCCTCCATGGTTTTTCTTATTTTTGCAAGTTCAGGAATTCTGTTACTTACCATAATGAAAATCAAAAATCGTGATTCAAAGGGGAAAGATGATTTGTCAAAGCATATAAGAAAATAATAAGACCGGGGTGTTGCACGAAAGGAGTGTGACACCCATTTTTTTAGTGCTGCTATTACTTTAGGCATACTATCATTTCGGAGCCACTGTTATTTGAGGATAACTATTATTTTAGGCCTACTATCGTTTGTACTACTATCATTCATATAGAAGGAATAGCCGTTTTAGCAATTTGTCAAGTTCGGTATTAAAAAAAGCAGTACAATAATATAGATTTGCGCACTTTCTATAATTATTCAATCGATATGTTATATATATGCACTTTCTTTATACTGGCCCGGGGAATTTTTATACTTAATGAATATAAATACAAAAATACAAAATAAAGGAAATACATTGTAAAACCAAGATAGAAAGGATATAATTGAAAATTATAAATTTTAGGGGGAGATTATGAAAATACAGATTCGAAATATGAATGCATCCGATTATATCAAAGTGGAAGAAATCTATTTAGAAGGAATCAAGACAAAGTGTGCAACCTTTCAGACAGAAGCCCCATCCTTTGAGCAATGGGATGCATCTCATCTGAAAGAGTGTCGTTTGGTGGCTGTAGAGGAAAAAGAAGGCCTGGTAATCGGGTGGGCTGCATTATCTCCAATCAGCAGCCGATGTGTTTACAGAGGAGTATGTGAAATGTCCATATACATAGCAGAATGCGCACGTGGACAACATGTCGGTTTCGAATTAATAAATGAGATGATCAGGCAGTCGGAGAAGTGCGGCATCTGGACGTTGCAATCCGCTATTTTCCAGGTAAATGAAGCAAGCATTGCATTACATAAGAAATGTGGCTTTCGGGAAGTCGGCATACGGGAACGAATTGCAAAAGATCAGGATGGAAAATGGCAGAACACTGTTTTAATGGAGCGAAGAAGCAGCGTAGTCGGATTGTAAAAATTCTTACCGGGTGTCTTTATCATTTTTGAGTGGAATGTTAAACTCCTGCTGATGGGATTCAAAAAACCGGTGGTAGATCTGAACATTCTTAAGTTCTGTCCACGGTTTTACTTTGACGGGATCCTGGTCCAGATCGTAGATCTTGGCCCCTTTCATTGCCAATAAGAAGGGAGAATGTGTGGAAATGACAAACTGGCATCCAAAGAAGCGTACGGAGTCTTCAATAAAGGAAACAAGCTCCAGCTGGCGTTCGGGAGAGAGACTGTTTTCAGGCTCGTCTAGCAGGTAAAGGCCATTTTCTTCGATCTTATCGATAAAATACTGAAACGCATTCTCTCCATTGGAATGCTCCCGTATATTGTTCATTAAGTTGCTACGCACATACTTGGACTGTGTCTTGCTTCGTGCCTGATTGACTTTCTTTAGCTGGTCATAATCTTTCATCGAGGTAAACTGGAACTTGGAATACTTCGCATCCAGATAATCTTCAAATAGCTCTTCCCTCTTGGTATCAATGCCTTCATTCATCATGCGGATATTCAGCATATAGTCAAATACGTCATCGCTTGTAATCACACGGCTATGCTCGGGAAGTTCACGCATTAATGCATAATCACAGAGATTGGTATAATCCTCAAAGAAGTTAGACTGGTTAAAGCGGGAATCCCGTTTCAGGTGCAGTTTCTGGGCAATCACGTTAAGAGCAGTCGTCTTGCCCGAACCATTTCCACCATATAAGATGGTAATCGGCTCAAAATTCAGGATGGTAAACTCTCTTTGGGACAATATCTTAAAGGGATAAAAGCTGTTATAGCACTGTCTTTTGATGGACAGAAGAAAATCAAATTCGGTATCGGCATCCGGAAAGGTAAAGGAATCTAAATACATAGGAAAAGGAGCTCCTTTCATTTTTTAGTTGCCTTTATTATATAGCATTACGGGACAGAAGGAAAGGTATGGAAAATAGAAGATGATTATGCAGAATAGAATTTTATTGAGAACGAAATACAATGTGCTATAATAGTAAGATAGGTAGAAATATGTAAAATAAGCTCGATATAGAAAAGGAGACGCAAATGAGAAAACATATTATTGTTGCAAAAGACAATACAGGAGATGTGACTTCCGTTCAGGATGCCATCGATCTGATACCGGATGGAAATAAGGAACCGGTTACGATTACGATTAAAGAAGGCATTTACAAAGAGGTTGTGACGATTCCACTTGGAAAAGATCATATTACACTGTCTGGTGAAGGAAAAGAGAAGGTTATGCTTACATATGATAATTATGCTGGAAAGTTAAATGAGCGACAGGAGAAGATCGGTACCAACAATAGTGCGACTGTATTTATTGATGGAAATTACGTAAAGGTAGCAGGGATTACATTTGAAAACAGTTTTTACAGGGAAGGACTTGATTCTCCTGGAAGACAGGCAGTGGCTGTGAATTCGTCTGGTGAGCATCTGGAATTTCATGACTGCGCATTCTATGGATTTCAGGATACACTGTATGTAAGAAAAGGATCCGCTTATTTTGCATCCTGTCTCATTAAAGGGGATATTGATTTTATCTTTGGCGCAGCACATGCATTTTTTGAAGAGTGTGAGATACAGTCGTTATATGGCGGATCGGATGTCGATAACGGATATGTAACGGCTGCAAGCACACGAAGCGCAGATCCGTTTGGACTGATTTTCTATCATTGCAGACTGACAGCGGATGCAGACATGCCGGCTAAGACCATTTATCTTGGTAGACCTTGGCATCCGAGCAAGGAGACAGCTCCTGTTATGAGCAGCACCGTATTTATTGAATGCGAGCTGGGAGAGCATATCAAAGAAGAGGGGTATACCGTGATGGGAAATGTTCATCCTAAGACAGAGCGCTATTTTGAATACAAGAATACCGGAGAAGGGGCAGTCATCAATGCTTCACGTCCTCAGATGGATTCCATTACAGTTCAGAGATATCTGGAGTCTAAGAAGAAGATCATTGCAGAATAAAAGAAAAAAAGGAATGGCAGCCATCACAGCAACCGTAAATGGAAAGAAATGTACGCGTAAAGTTGCGGTCAAGTAAGAGTTTGAAGAGAAAATAAATAGAAAGCATAACATGATAGACGTATTCTCATGTTATGCTTTTTTATTTAGCAGGAAAGGCCTCTGAACTTCCCTGATCAGAAGGAAATTATATGGGGATTTTGTCTTTAAAGAGAGAAAAAGACAGAAAAAATATGGAAATATTTTCTTGACAATAAATCGAACTAAGAGTACGATAACAGTAATGAAAGTACAAAAAGCAGAAGAGGAGTTAAATATGGGAAAGAAAAAGAAAGAGGCATTAATCCAGTTTAACAAGGAGAATATCTTATCTGCTGCAGGAAAGCTGTTTGAAACAAAAGGAATTGCGGCGACTACAATGGATGAGATTGCAAAAGAGGCGGATTGTAGCAAATCTACGATGTATGTCTATTTTAAGAGCAAAGAAGATATTCTAAAGCACATTATTTTGGAACAGATGACCCATCTTAAGGAACTGATTCTAGAGTGTATGGAAAGGGAAAAAGAATTTACCGGATGTTTTATCGAGATTTGCAATAAGCTTGCGCAGTATGAAGAAGAGCATCCCGTTTATTATGGATTACTGCTTGGGGAAATTAAAGTAACGCCAGAGGATATCAAAGAACATACCATCAGTGGGCAGATTTACGAAGTAGGGGAAGAGGTAAATGTTCTGATTGAAAAGCTTCTTCGTGATGGAATTGAACATGGAGAAGTAAGAAGCGATATCAGAATCATCGAGACAGTATGTTATCTATGGTCTGGGATAAGCGAGATCATACGGTTCGCAAAGGCGAAACAGGATTATTTAAACATGAGGCTTGGGCTTGGACGAAAGGAGTATATGGAGTATGCCTGTTCCTTATTCATCCGGTCGATTGAGCCATAAGGAGGGTAAATATGATAACCGGATATGTGTGTGCGGCTGCTGCTGTATTGTTTTTAGGAAATAGGATTGCAAGGAAAAGTACAAATCAGAAGATAACTCATTTCTTTCAAAAGATTGATAAGCCACTGGGAATACTCATGATTGTTTTTATCGCATTTGAGGTATACCAGACGATTCCGGTATGGGATACCAGAGCTACGATGGTTGTCGCAACGGAGATGGGATCTGCTGCCTTATTTGCAGTGCTGACAGTTATGTATCTTTTTAGAGGAAGTTCTAAGAACTTATGGTCTTCTTGTTATAAGATAGGGGCGGTGCTGCTTGGCATTCTGTTACTTACCCATACGGTGACATACTTTATTGATCTGGCTGAATATAAAGAAGGGGTTAAGACCATTGAGCTTACTGGGGTTACGGCAGCAGGAGTTTTGGATGGAAGCTATATTGGCCAGTACGATGTGGGATATATCTATGCAAAAGTTGAAGTTATCGTAGAAAATGAACAGATAAAAGAAATCAAACTGCTGGAACACAATAATGAGCGAGGCGGAAAAGCAGAATTGATCCTATCCGAAATACTGGAAAAGCAGACGACAGATGTGGATGCTGTAAGCGGCGCAACAAATTCCAGCATGGTAATTAAAAAGGCAGTGGAGAATGCGCTATCAGGGAAATAGTCTTTAGGGGGTGTCGAAATGATGAATCAGGATGTTATTATCATATGTGAGTCCATGTACCATGGAAATACAAAGAAAATCGCAGAAGGAATGGCAAACGAATTAAAGTGTAAGGTTGTGAATTGTGAGCAGGCAAAGAAAATGGATTTATCCTGTTATAAAGTAGTAGGACTTGGGTCTGGAATTTATTTTACCTCTCATCACCCTAAGATCGTTGCTTTGGCAAAGACGTTAGGGAAAGAACAAAGCGCATTTATATTTTCCACAAGGGGATGTCCGGTTGTCGGAAAGTATCATAATACATTAAAGTCGGCGCTTAAAGTAAGAGGAACCCAGGTGATTGGTGAATTCTCCTGCAGAGGATATGACTGTACCGGCCCATACAACCTTGTAAATGGCGGAAATAAGGGAAAGCCGAATGAAAGTGACGTATTGCGGGCCAGAAAATTCATAAGAAAAATATTGCCACAGTGCATAATAAAAAATGAGAGTAACGACAGTAAACATAAGCATGTATGGATCAATGCAGATTCCTGCATTGGATGCATGGCATGCATAAGAAGCTGCCCGATGAAAGTATACCGGAACAATGAAGGAAAGGTGGCAGTAGTAAAAGAAGAAGACTGCGTTCATTGCAATAAGTGTGTGGATGCATGCCCGCAGGGATGCATTACGATTAAGCATTCCATGAAGGAATTAATCGGGATTGCTAAGACGCATGCGGGACGTACAAGTTTGTAAACTGAGTGAAAAAAAGTTAGATTTATTAAATCAAAAATCATGATTAATGAATCTAATAGATAGGGTGACATGGAATCGTTATGTCATCAACTAAGATACCAAAGAAAGGATTAGGCAGTTATGAATAAAAAGGAATTTGCCGATCGTGTGGAAAATGTAAAAAAACGATTGTACCAAATCGCATTTTTGTATTTACATAACGAGGCAAGTGCATTAGAAGCTGTGGATGAGGCCGTATACAAAGCATTACGGTCCCTAAAAAAGCTACGTGAGCCTCAATTTTTTGAAACTTGGATTACCCGAATTTTAATCAACGAGTGCAAACAAGAAATAAAGCGTGTGGCACGGATGCATCCAGAAGAAACGGTTCAAGAAGAATGGGAAACATTTGACTATGATTCTCTTCCATTAAAAGAAGCAATCAGAAAGCTGCCGGAGGAATTACGTGCAGTGATCACATTGCGGTATTTCGCCGGTTATACACTGGCGGAAACATCCAATATTCTAGAGATACCACAAGGTACGGTTGTTACATGGCAGCGGCGTGCCTTGTCGCTATTAAAACTGGAATTAATGTAAGGAGGGAATGGACAATGAATCGAATGGATGAATTTCAGAATATGAAGGCAGAGTTAGAAAATATGCCACAGCAATTAGACGGCTGTATCAAGCGTGTCTATAAAAAATCACGAAGAAGAGGGATTAAAATAAGCATTTCTGCCCTATCAATCATTGCCGGCTTTTTCTTACTCTTTACAGTTGGAGTGAATTCCTCAAACACTATCGCATATGCATGTGGGAAAATCCCACTCTTAAAAGAACTGGCATTAGCAGTGGCATCCTCTCCTTCTTTGGCAGCAGCGGTGGAAAATGAATACGTGCAGCCGATTGAGCAAGAGATTTCAAAAGATGATATCACGATACGGATTGAATACGTAATCGTGGATCAAAAGCAGGTAAATATCTTTTACACAATGAAATCAGACCGATATCATGCATTAAGCTGTACACCGAGAATCCGAGACGAAAACAATGAGGCCTTAGAGGGATATTCTATATTTTCTTCCCACCAGGAGGAAGAGCTAAAGCGGTTTACCGTTGATTTTATAGAAGGTAATGTACCGGAATGCCTTACTTTATCATTAAGAGTACATGACAATGGAGAATGGACAAAGACGGAAATGGTGCTAAATGATGATGCTGAGAATAAGGAGAATGTCCTGGAAGAAGGTAATCAGGAGCCAGAGATCATCAGTACATTTGATTTTCTGCTATCCTTTGATCCATACTTTACGGAACAGGGAACGATTCTTACATTGAATCAGAAATTTGACATCGATGGACAGCAGCTTATCTTAGCAACAGTCGGAATTTATCCGTCCCATTTGGAGTTATGCTTTGACGATGTGGATACCAACACCGCATGGCTTAAATCTTTTGATTATTATATTGAAAATGAAAGAGGAGAACGCTTTGAAGGGATTGGAAATGGGATCTCTGCTACCGGCTCTATCGATTCCCCTATGATGGAAGGACATCGATTAGAAAGCAGTTTCTTTTCAAAAAGCAAAGAATTAACGCTTCATATCAAAGGCGTCACCTGGCTTGATAAGGAGTATGAACATGCTACCTTAGACTTAGTAAAAGGCACCATTGATTTCCTTCCGGAAGGCGCTGCGTTAATTCCACCACAGAAACATAATGGGGATTGGATCGTACGGTTTAAAGGAAGTAATGAAGAGTCTAGTTGTGATATTATTTCATGTAATTATACGGATGGGGCTGGAAAGAGACAGTCTTTCTTACAATGGTCTACTTCAACAGGTGGATATTATGATGAAGCAAAAGAAGAGTATATAACAGATGATAATGCATTTATTACAGAATATATACTGCATGATTATCCTTACAGCACGGTATCTTTTGACTTAATATACACACGAAAAGAGACACTGGATAACGAGATTGTTCTGCCATTAAAAGAAGAATAAAAATAATCCAAAAAGGAACTGCTTATGCGCACACTAAGTATGCATATAAGCAGTTCCTCGTTTTGTAAAAACGTTCCCGGCTTATAAGACGGTTAAGCCCTATAAGCCTTACCTGTCAATTGGCTCATCTCCAACATCACTGTATTCGCTGGCCTCTGAAGATTGAATGCTTTGGTAACTTGGACTTGACATCGGCGTTTCCTCCTACATTCATTTTGTTTTTACAGGAATAGTATGTGTCGATAAATGAAAAATATGCGCTTATTTTTAAACTTTTTCTGAAGAATATTATGGAAGATGGATTTTGAATGTAATATAATGTAAAACAAAGACTGGAAGATATGCTTGTAAAATATATGTTGGCTACCTCGTTATCATAATTTGTCATAACGCATGTTGTTAATTTTGAAATCAACAGCATGCGCATTATGAAGGTTATCCGACCTATCAGAAAAAAATATAATATGGACAATAAGACCAAACAGGAAAGAAAGGATTGGAATCAATATGCGAGAACTACACTTTGAAGAACGAAATAAACTGGCATCTTTTTTTCAGAATCCGACCAGTGGAATTGTAAAGGCCGCTTTTTATCAAAATATCGGAAAAGCATGGATCAAGGAAGAAGAAAATAAACCATGTGGCATTCTCTTAATTGGGAATACGTGCTACTATGGCGGGCATTGTGTGGAAGAGAATGCAGCAGAATTCATTATGGAACAGTTTATCAAAGAGAGAATGGCTATAGGCGACATCATACCTCAGGATTGCAGCGCACTTCCTTATTTTGATGAATTTTTTAGAAGCCAAAAGGATGCGTATCCCTGTAGTATGAAGAAGACAGAACGTCATCTGATGGATATTGATTTAGATAGACTGGATCATTCGCGTCTACGAACCTTCCTAAATGAGATTCCTCCAAACTATGAGCTGCAGCCAATCAGTCATTTACTATTTGACAGGGCCAGAGAAGATCAGTATTTGAATAATTTTATTCGCTTGTTTCCGGATTATAAGGACTTTGGGAAAAATGGCTTTGGTTTCTTTCTACTGGAAGGCAAAGAAATTGTGGCGGGAATCTCTTCTTATGCAAGATATAAAGATGGTGTGGAAGTCCAGATTGCAGTTAGTCCAAAACATAGAGGAAAACATCTGGCGAGCTCTTTAGGTGCAGCATTTTTGCTGGAGTGTCAGAAACGAAAGTTATATCCATGGTGGGACTGCGCCAATCCAACTTCCGAGCATATTGCAACAGAATTGGGATATGTTTTAAAGCAAGTGACTCCAATTTATAGGTGTATGTTTACCTTATCATGATAACGATCAACTCATATAGTTATACGATTATTACAGCACACATGATCAAATAAATTCCGATTTGCAAAAAAGATGAAAGGAGAACGTATGGGACAGTATCTGGTGGATAAGAAGTAATGAATATAGTAAACCAATGCTTTCATACATATGATACAGTCCTCTACTAAATATAATTTATGTTTAAACAAGATTATATTATGAGATTGATAAACGAGATCATTCGTGCAATCTTAAAATTGCTTTTTCATATTGATACCGAAAGCCCGACTGTGGATTTATTAGAAAATAAAGAAACACAAAATACTTTAAACAGTTTGCTTTGCATGGTCGATCAAGGAAAGATTGACGAAGCAGAAAATCGTATTTATGAGATGACAGCAAACGGTGAAATGGAAAACTTAAAAATAGCATTGCTGTTCTATTCTTATCTCAATGATAAAGACGATCAGTTCCTTAAGGAACACGATTTCAGTCGAGATGAAATATGTCTCGGTATCAAGAACTTAGCTTCAAGATACGGATTGTCTGGAATGGTTGATGCATTCCTTATGTAAGAAAGGCGTCTTCATTGCTATGGCATGGAAAAGAATAAAGGAATGAAAAGAATAGAGAAACCCACGGAAAGTAAGATTGTTCTAAAAGGAGAATTTTAGATGATCAATATTTTAATTGTAGAAGATGATCGAAGCTTGAATGCCGGTGTAAAACTGGCTCTGCGTGATCCGGAGTATGTGTTTTATCAGGCTTATCAGATAGAGGAAGCGAGAAAGATCATTCAAACCGAAAAGGTAGACTTAGTCCTGCTTGACTTAAACCTGCCGGATGGAAACGGCCTGGATTTTCTAACAGAGATTAAGGAAAGTTTAGATGCAGCAGTGATCGTGCTTACCGCAAATGATATGGAACTGGATATTGTGACTGGTTTAGAGCTTGGAGCGGACGACTATGTGACGAAACCATTTAGTCTTATGGTTTTGCGGGCAAGGGTGAACACGGAACTTAGAAAGAGGGAGGAACTGCGCAACAAACGATTGGAAAGTACCTATCGGTTTGGCGAGTATTCCTTTGATTTTGTACATATGAAGTTTTATAAAGAGAAGATGGAAGTAGAGTTAAGCAAAACAGAGCAGAAGCTTCTAAAGATTTTGGTAGAGAATAAAAACCAGACCGTTCCCCGTGGCAGTCTGGTAGATCGAATCTGGACGGATGGCGCGGAATATGTGGATGAAAATGCATTATCTGTGACAGTGAACCGGCTGCGAAGCAAACTGATGGATACTGGTGCGGGAAATTATATTAAAACGGTTTATGGAATCGGATATATGTGGGTGACTGCATAATGGAAAAATGGATGATAGGGCTGTTCAGCATTTTAGGCATTATGAGTATTATTTTAATCATTGTCTGTGTGCGGATGCACCGGATGAACCGACGTATCAGACAACTGGTGGAGGATGCGATTGACGGAAAGTTTCAGGAGAAGACGTATGATGAGACAGTTGCCTCTTCCATTGAAGCAAGGCTTGGATCCTGGATCAGTCAGTCGGTGTTAACAGAGCAGGCGTTAAAGCAGGAAAAGGATATTATCCAGTCCACGATCGCAGACATTTCCCATCAGACTAAAACTCCGATTGCAAATCTTTCTCTGTATACGGAGCTTTTAAAGGAACAGCCCCTGGAGAAAGAGGCATTGGAATATGTAAATATGCTAGAGGCTCAGACAAGGCGTCTTACCTTCCTGATTCAGGCTCTCGTAAAAGCATCCAGGCTGGAGACCGGCATTATTGCGCTGAAGCCAGAGAATGTGAATTTAGATCTGCTGTTTGAGGATATCAGACGTCAGATAGCGCAGACAAAAGAAGCTGAAAAACGGATCGTGACGATGGAACATGAGGAAGGGATGGCTGTATATGACCGCAAATGGACATTAGAGGCGGTTATGAACCTGGTGGACAATGCAATTAAGTATAGTGAGCCGGGAAGAAGGATTCAGATCACCGGACAGGCCTATGAGATGTTCTATCGGATTACGGTTACGGATGAAGGGGACGGGATACCGGAAGAGGAACAGGCGAAGATATTTGCAAGGTTTTATCGTGGAACTGCTGCCACTTTGAAGGAAGGGGTCGGCCTTGGACTATATCTGACACGGGAAATCATTCAGAAAGAAGGCGGTTACATTAAGCTATCTTCAAAAGCAGGGGAAGGAAGCAGTTTTTCCATATTCTTAAAACGTTAGTGAAACAATTCCTCTTTTGTAAATATACAGTTCTTATGGAAGAGTTCTATTTTAAAGATTCATTGATGCTTAACCGAAAATCTTTCAATTCTGTTAGATTTGAGAAAGATTGTGGAAAGAACGTGATGGTATGCTAAAGAAAAATAGGAAAAGAGGAGTGAAGGATATGACAATACTTCAGACCAAAGGATTAAAGAAATATTACGGAAATGGAGAAACAATTGTAAAAGCATTGGATGGCATTGAACTTAGCATAGAGAAAGGTAGTTTTGTTGCAATTGTAGGAACGAGCGGAAGTGGGAAATCCACGCTTTTACATATGTTAGGCGGGCTAGATCGCCCAACCGAAGGAAGCGTTATTGTGGATGGAAAGGAATTAGCCAAACTAAATGAGGATGAGCTGACCATATTCCGTCGTCGCAAGATCGGATTCATCTTCCAGAACTATAACTTAGTCCCGATTCTCAATGTGTATGAGAATATCGTCCTGCCAATCGAACTGGATGGAAATCCGGTTGATGAGGCCTATGTAAAGGAATTGACGGATACATTAGGGCTAAGCGGCAAGTTAGACAGCCTTCCGAATAATCTGTCCGGGGGCCAGCAGCAGCGGGTAGCTATCGCAAGAGCGCTAGCCGCAAAACCTGCAATCATTTTAGCAGATGAGCCGACCGGCAATCTTGACAGCCGCACGGGGCTTGATGTGATTGGTCTACTTAAGGTCATGAATCAGAAATTCAAGCAGTCCATCGTGATGATCACGCACAATGAGGAAATGGCACAGATGACAGACCGGATCATACGAATTGAAGACGGCAAGATCACAGCCGGTGTGTCAGCAGTTGGAAGGAGGGAGCGCTAATGCTTCGGGTAGCCAATAAAAAAGTCATTCGCAGGCTTTCCATTCGTTCTTTCCTTGTAAATCATGTACGGAACCTGATCGCCATTCTTGCCATTGCCCTGACGGCGCTCTTATTCACTTCCGTATTTACCGTTGTTTCTTCCTTAAACTATTCGATACAAATGAGTACCATGCGTATGGTAGGCGGTTCTGCACACGGAAGTTTTAAATATCTGTCGGAAGAGCAGGTAAATGTGTTAAGAAAGGATAAACTGATAAAATCCTCCAGCGCCAATCTAATGTTAACGATGGTTTCAGAGGAATCATTTCAGAAGCATCAGACGGAATTACGGTATGGGGAACCAAGCGGGGCTAAGATGTGGTTTTCAGATCCAACAACTGGTACTATGCCAAAGGATAAATATGATATTGCCATGGATACGAAGGTATTGGAGCTTCTTGGTGTTACACCCAAACTGGGAGCTAAAATCCCATTGACCTATTATTTAGGCGCAAATAAGATCACAGAAGAGTTTATATTATGTGGTTACTGGGATTATGATGAAGCTTCTGCTGCCAGTGAGGTGTGGATGTCAAAGGAATACGTGATGGAACAGCTGGAAGCCAACAAAGAAGCGATTGCCGCAGGTCAGTATGGAGCATTGGAAGGAACCTGGACGTTAGACGTGAATTTTAAGTCCAGCAGACATATTGAAGATAATCTAAGAAAGATAGCAGAGCATAACGGATATCAGATTGATGATCCGAGTGCCGATAATTACTTAGACACCGGAGTCAACTGGGCTTACACCTCTGCCAGTGTGGATCAGGGCGAGACTGTTTTTACCTATGTAGGAATCACATTTATGTGTCTGCTGATCTTTCTGGTAGGATACTTGATCATTTACAATATCTTTGGAATTTCCGTTATGAAAGATCTTCATTTCTACGGAATGTTAAAGACGATCGGTGCAACCAGACATCAGATTAAACGAATCATCCACATTCAGGCAGTTTTGCTTTCCCTGATTGGCATCCCGCTTGGCCTTCTTGGCGGTTTCCTTATCGGAGGCGGCATGACAAATGTGATTCTCAGCAATATGACCGCTACAACCGCATATACAAGCTTTTCAGCCTGGGTATTCTTAGGCGCCACCATCTTTTCCTTTTTGACTGTATGGATTAGCTGTAATAAGCCTGGGAATCTTGCCGGCAAGGTATCGCCAATCGAAGCACTGCGGTATGTAGAAGGGGATAACTTAAAGGCCAAATTAAAGAAAGGTCACAAGGGTGCTAAAATCAGCCGAATGGCTGTCTCAAATGTGCTCCGTAATAAAAAGAAGAGCGTGCTTGTCCTGTTATCCTTAAGTCTAAGCATTGTTTTGTTTTCGTCTGTATTTACATTCGTACAAGGCTTTGATATGAACCGATATACAGAGAAATTCACGCTGACAGATTTTATTATCGGAAGTACCAACTATTTTGGTCAGAATGGCTATCGTTCATCGGACGATAATCTGACACAGGACTTTATGGATACTGTGAATGAGCAGGGACTCATTGCAGAATCCGGTCTGGTATATGGATATAACGGCGAAAATGGTCTGTTGAAAGGCTGCTACACAATGGATCAGCTGAAAAAGTATTTTTATGACAGTCCGTATTTCAATGAAGAACAGTATACTCCGGATGAGAATGGACTCTATCATTGTTACTCCTATCTTTACGGCCTGGATCCATTTGCAATCCAGAATGTGAAACTGATAGATGGAACGTTAGATCCGGATCAGTGGGATACCAAACATCCGATTATCCAGCTGATTAATGACGATGATTATGGAAAACCAAAAGAAGAACAGAAATTATACAATGTGGGAGATACGATAACGCTGCATTATATCAAAGAATTTGAATATGATAAAGAGCTCCATATGATAGAAGAGGAAAGCTATGATAAAGAGTATGAAGTTGTTGCAACCGCAGTGATTCCAGATGTAATGAGCTATCGTCATTATGGGTATATGCAGTGGGGAATGCCGACAGATGAATTTATAAAGGATACCGGAACAGCAAATGTCATGATTGATCTTTTTAATGTAAAAGAAGGGGCTATCGGTCAAATGGAACAGGTTCTGAAAGAGTATACCACTTCAAGGGATTCCTTTATGGATTATGAGTCCAGAGATTCCTTCAATGGTCAATTCAAATCCTTCCAGAACATGTTTTTAATTCTTGGCGGAAGCTTAGCTTTAGTAGTCGGTATGATTGGCATCTTAAACTTTATCAATACCACGATCACAAGCATCAATACCCGAAAAGGCGAGTTCGCTATGATGCAGAGCATCGGTATGACTGGAAGACAGCTTAAGAAAATGATGATTTTAGAAGGAATTTTTTATACCGCAGGCTCCGTCATCTTATCCTTCTTATTCTACACAATGGTTGCCCTTGGCATTATGCCGCTATTAGAAAAGATATGCTGGTTCTTTACGTTCCACTATACCGTTATTCCTATTTTGATCGTACTGCCGGTATTTCTGATCTTTGGATGGCTGATTCCAATCTTAACTTACCGGAATATGAGTAAGAACAGCATTGTAGAACGTCTTAGAGAAATGAATTAAGGAAAAATAGTTTATTTGATAAAAGCGCTATCCGTATTTTTAATAAACGAATAACGCTTTTCTTTTTTGTAAATTTATTGAAAATAGAATGTTTTTGGGATATAATGTTAAAACATAACGTTATTTCTGTTTTCTAAGGTGAAAATCTAAAATCTAGATGCTAGAAGGAGAATAATATGATTCCAATTACAGACTATGCGATGGATACTTTATGTGAAAAGCTTGGTATTTTTAAAGAAGGTTTGACCTACCTTGCGGGCGGCCGGGAAGACTCCGATGGTACGATTTATACTTATGATGAGAAAGGTAAGAAAAAGGTCTTAAAAATCCTTGCCATTCCGGCAGCAGAAGTAGAAAAGATACATAACCTGGATGTGCGGATACAATATGCTCATTATCTTGCTGAGAACGGCATCCGTCTTGCACACCCTCTTGTCAATCGGAATGATCGGCTATATGAGACGGTACTTGACCACCAATACTTGTTTGCTGCTTATAGCATGGACTTTTATAATGGGGAGTCTCCTGCAAGCAATGAGCTGACCGATCAGCTCGTTACCAGCTGGGGAAAACTGACCGGTAAATCCCATGCAATCACGAAATCATTTCCACTTCATGCAGATACGAAGTCCTTTCACTATAAAAGCGAGATTGACTTTTTCATGGACTGGTGTAAGGAACCAGAGATTAAGAAGGCATGGGCGGATATGAAGCAGTATCTGCATAGTAAAAATACGGACACGGACAGCTTTGGATTTATTCATAATGACAATCATCAGCGGAATATCCTAGCGGTTGGCAACTGTCTGACGCTGATTGATTTCGACTGCGCCGGCCTGCAGTTCTTTATGCAGGATATCACAACACCGGCACAGGGACTAATGTTTGATATTACAGGAGGTATGTGCTCCGAATGCAAGGATCCGGATAAGCTGAAACATTTCTTTGATACGTTTATCTCAGCTTACGAATCAAAGAATCATCTGGACGATTCCTGGTATAAGGAAATCGGAACATTCCTTAACTATCGAAGAATGCTGTTGTTCACCTGTATGCAGGACTGGCTGCAGAGAAAACCGGATCTGAAAAAGGGATTTATGGAGAATATCTTAAATCCGAAGCCTTTTTATCTGTAATCTCCTAATTTCGTAGGTATTTAAGCATTAAAAAAAATCGAGAATACTCTCAGAATTATTCATATATCATCACATGCATCATACAGAGGAAAATTTTATGAAAAACCAACGGAGGAGATAAGAATATGAGGAAGAGATCATCTGCAGGTATAATAACAGTACTAGGCATCTTAGATCATACATGTGATTTTTTTAGAACAAACTTATAAGTATACATATTTAATTACAAAACAGATGTTATAACAGGAACGAATGACTAAAAATTTTCAGTTTATACTTGCTTGATCTAAGATAAGAAGATTGAAAATGGATATTTGAGAACTACAAGATTATGAAATGTACAAAATGAATATGAGGAGCGTATGTGTAGCGATACACATCAAGTGAATAACGATGAATATTCCAGAGGAATTGCAGCAGGCAATTGATGCACTTATGAATTCTAATGATACTTGTAAGATGAGAGAGAATGTGACGACGATTTGCAGCAGATATCTATATGAATCCGGCCAGGGAAAGAAACTGGTGAAGACACCGGATGAGGTGATCGCTTATGCGGTGTCACGTATGCCGGCTACCTATTGTGCCGTTTATACCGCACTGGAATCGATGCGTGAGCGATATAGCGGGCAGATTCATAGTCTTCTTGACTTTGGATCAGGAACAGGGGCTGTAAGCTGGGCTGCGGATGCGTTATTCCCACTGGAACATATCGTCTGTGTGGAGCGAGAACAATATATGATGAATGCGGCTAAGAAAATGCTGGACTATGGAGCAAGTGAAGCACTAAAACATACGACGTGGTTTCATGCAAGTGTAACTTCTGAATTACCGCAGATAGAAAGCTGTGACTTAGTGACAGCATCGTACATAATGAATGAATTACAGGAAAACGATAAGAACGTGTTCCTGGATCATGTGTGGAATCATGCCAATGATGTAATTATGATCATAGAACCGGGCACAACGGCAGGATACCATAATATCATAATGGCAAGAGAGTATTTTTTACATAAAGGAGCGAATCTAATTGCACCTTGTATCCATAACGGTGTCTGCGGGTTGGCTGAAAAGGACTGGTGCCATTTTTCATGCCGTCTTCAGCGAAATAAGATGCAGAAATTCGTGAAGAATGGAGATGCCCCATATGAAGATGAAAAGTTCTCTTATATTATCGCATCCAAAAGCAATGTTGATGTTAATCAGGATATGCGCATTATCCGTCATCCTGTTATCAAAAAGGGATACGTGGATCTTAAAGTATGTGCATCGGATGGAATACGGAATGTTAAAGTGACAGCAAGAGATAAGGCATTATTTAAAATGGTAAAGAAAGCAAATTGGGGTGAAATCGTAAATTTAGGCTAATAAGACGGATCATAGACTAATGATTCAATGGTATAGCAGCACCGGCTATGTTGCATGGATTTTTGGATTTACTGTAAAGATATAGGATGATTGAAAATAGCTCTTTTGAGAATTATGTCAATGGTTAAATACAATTCATTCAGAACCACCTTATAAAAGTACAGATATATTGATATCGTGAATAATATAAAAGGAGAATTCGAATGAAAAAATATAAAACAATCGCTTCCCTTATTATCGGAGTTGATCTATTAATAAAGCTATTACTTCGAACTGCGTTTCAATCATGGATCGGTACAAACAACCGCCTTATGTACGGCCTATATTTCAGGCCACTGTTTAATACCTATAGAAGCGGAATTAACGCACTGTTAGGAATAGAGAGCACTGCACTATCGAGAGGTATTCTGGATGTGATATCCTTTATCGTCATTTTTGTAGTCGTTCTGTATATAGGCTTTAAAGTACCTTGTGGAAAATTAAAGAAAAGGAATATGTTATACAGCTATTTATTCTTTGGGGCTGTTATGGAACGGTTACTTCGTGTGTTTTTTAGCACTTACACATTAGATTATATTGGTATTATGAATATTACATTTGATCTTGCAGACTTTTGTATATTCTTTTCAGCAACAGGTTTGGCAATTAATTTAATACATTTAGACTTATTGCAAAGGAAAGAAAGAGGAAAAAGAACGTATAAGCAAAAATTCCAGGATGAAATAGAGGACCATAAGCAGTTTCTTGAGTACTTGAAATTACATTTTACGAAAACCATTTAATTAGGAAAAATCCATAAACTTGCATAAATACTTTCCTTGATTAATATTCAACGTGAAAAAATAGGCAGGAACGATCGGATGAGATTTTAAAGGGGCATTTCGAATAATACTTGTCATTCTTTCTGCTTTCTTGTTAAACTATAGCTACGAAACTACCTATCATGAATGATATACAGAAAGTGCTATAGAAAAAGCTTATAAAGAGCGATAGAAACAGATGCAGAAAGGAATATACCATGCAAAAGATTATACTAACCGGACTTAATGGCTACGGAGGTCATTTCGTAGAAGAGTTGCTACATAATAATCCAGGTACTTGCTGCCTTAGTGCGGTAATAAGCAGAAACCCGGAACAAAGTCCATATTATGAAGAGTTAATTCAGAAAGGCATTGCCATTTTCTCAAGCTTAGAAGAATGCCTGACACAGATAAGCGCCGATCTTGCTATTATTACAACGCCAATGCATATTCACTATAAGGAAGTCATGTGTGCACTGAATCATAACGTGTCTGTTTATTGTGAGAAGCCGCTTGCGCCTACGGTAGAGGAATGCATTCAGATCAAAGAAAAAGCAAGAGAGAAGGGATGTATTGCGGCAGTAGGCTTTCAGTGGTCCTTCTCCAAAGGAATCCTTTCTTTAAAGAAAGATATCTTAAATGAACGTTATGGAAAGCTAGAACAGATCAAAACGATCGCAAACTGGAACCGTCCCAAAGCGTATTTTACAAATAGCAGCTGGAAGGGAAGATACTTTGGAGAAAATGGTGAGAGGATCATGGAGAGCGTAATCAGCAATAACGCCATTCACTTCTTGCATAATATCCTCTTTCTATGTGGTGAGTCCATGGAAACGGCAGCAGAGATCGCGTGTATGGAAGGAGAGGCGTTCCGTGCCCATCATATTGAAGTGTTTGATACCGTATGCCTTCGTATGAAGACAGAAAAAGAGCAGGAACTTTTATTCTATGCGAGCATTGTCTCCAAACAGTCAGAACCTGCGGCCTTTCAGATACACTTTGAACATGCGGTTGCATCTTATCCGGTCGGAGATAAGAAACAGATTCAGGTCGTATGCGATGATGGAAATGTAATCTGGTATGATTCTCCTGATGAAGGCCGATATGTCCATTATCAAGACGTATTAGATGCCATTCGCCTTAAAACGTCTGTCACTTGTGATGCGAATACCGTACTTCCAAGTGTGAAAGTTGTGAATACAGCGATGAAAAAGCTTCCAATCAATGATTTCCCTTTGGAAATGGTAAAGGAGGACGATGAGATTCTCTATGTACCTGGACTTCAGGAACGCCTAAATGACTGTTATGAACATGGAACGATGTTAGGAGATCAATATTATCCTTGGGCAATAAAAACAAGGTTATAAGCAATCATCATCCGTAAATGAGCCAGACTATTCTTAAGAAAGATATCATATTAGGAAGGACGTATCTATTGTTTAGATATGTCCTTTTATTATTGCCCTAAATATATAGTAGAAGAGCAACGCAGACACCTCTAAGAAACTATTTGCATCCTTATAAATATACAACTAAATTATTATAAACATACATTTTCTTTGTACTGGCCCGGGGAATTTTTATACTTAACGCATATAAATACAAATATAGAAATGAACGGAAAAGCAGTTATTGAATACTGGAATGAAATGACATATAATAGTCAGTGTACGTATTACGAAAAATAATTGTAAAAATTTACCTAAGGAGATGAAACAGGAGACCAGGTAAAGGTTTTATTATCTGGATCGTATTATGTAACATCAAATTACAATGATAATTTAAACTATGGAGGCAAATATGAAAATCATAATTGTCGGCTGCGGCAAGATTGGTTCTGCATTAACAGAAATGTTAAGTCAGGAAGGTCATGATATCTCAATCATTGATCTGCATGAAGAAATTGTAAATGAAATCTCTACTAACTTTGATACTATGGGCGTGACGGGAAATGGTGCAAGCTATAATATTTTAATGGAAGCCGGAATTGAAAGTGCCCATTTGCTGATTGCGGTAACCGGTTCCGATGAACTGAACTTGCTTTGCTGTCTGATCGCTCATAAAGCAGGTAACTGTAAAACAATCGCAAGGGTTCGTAATCCAATCTACAATAAGGAAAGCAAGTTTATTAAAGACGAACTCGGTTTATCCATGATTATTAACCCGGAATACGAATCTGCATGTGAGATCACGCGTCTGCTTCGTTTCCCATCTGCCATTAAAATCGATACGTTCCATAAAGGAAGAGTGGAACTTCTTAATTTTCGAGTAGAGGCAGATTCTATTCTTGCAAATATGGAAATCAAGGAGATTGCGAAGAAGCTAAAATGTGATGTCTTAGTTTGTACGGCAGAACGGGGCGATGAAGTAATTATTCCAAACGGTAACTTTGTCATTCGGCCAAATGATATTATCTCTATCGTCGCATCTCATGGAAAAGCGGTCGAATTTTTTGTTAAGATCGGACTGATACATAATCCAGTAAAAAATGCAATGCTGATCGGCGGAGGCGCCATTTCTTATTATCTGGCCGAGCAGCTATTGAGTTCTGGAATTAGTGTTAAGATTATAGAGCAAGATTTAAAACGTTGTGAAGAACTGACAGAGCTGTTGCCGGACGCAATGATCATTCATGGGGATGGGACCGATCAGGACTTATTGTTGGAAGAAGGACTGGAAGATATACAGTCTTTTGCTTCCTTAACCGGCATGGATGAAGAGAATGTCTTATTATCTCTATATGCACGTACAAAATCAAAAGGAAAGATCATCACAAAAATCAATCGTATTTCATTTGATAATGTAATTAACAGTCTGAACTTAGACAGCGTCATTTATCCGAAGTACGTGGCAGCAGAATACATTGTGCAATGTGTAAGAGCCATGAATAACTCCATCGGAAGCAATGTTGAGACGTTATATAAGATTAAGAAGAAT
>SVEB01000125.1 GCA_015057635.1 Lachnospiraceae bacterium
CGTTTTTTCTTTTTGTTTATGGCAGCGCCGGAAAGGCGCTACTGATCCAAAAAGAGGAAAGGAGCTTTTTTGATATAGGTAGACAAAATCTGACTTTCCATGTATCATATTTTTAGAGGCTTACGAAGAGGGACAGTAAAAATAAAAGATTTGGAGGAGATACAATGGATTATCAGATGCTTGTGCTGGATATAGACGGTACGCTGACGAACTCAAAAAAAGAGATTACCAGGGAAACGAAAGAAGCAATTTTAGATATTCAGAAAAAAGGATACAAGGTGGTGTTGGCATCCGGCAGGCCAACCCCTGGCATTGAAGCAATTGCAGAGCAGTTAGAGTTAGAACGGTACGGAAACTATATTCTTTCTTTTAATGGCGCAAAGATCATCAATTGTGCTACAAAAGAAGTAATCTATCAGAAAGTGCTTCCGGATGGGGTAATTCCGCTTCTGTATGAGGAAGCGGTACAGAATGGAGTTGGCATCATTACGTATGAAGGGGAATCTATTATAGCAGGCACACCAATTGATTCCTATATGGAGATTGAATCAAGAATCAATGGGATTCCGATTCGTGAGGTGAATAATTTCGCGGAATATGTGAATTTCGATGTGAACAAATGTCTGATGACAGGAGAGCCTGAACATTTAGAAAGACTGGAAAAGAAGTTGAAGGATAAGTTCAATGGTGCTTTAAGCATTTATCGTTCTGAGCCATTCTTTTTAGAAATAATGCCTTCAAATGTGGATAAGGCACAGACTTTGTTAAAACTTTTAAGTGCACTGGGCTTAACAAGCGAGCAGATGATCTGCTGTGGAGACGGATTCAATGACATTTCCATGATTGAATGTGCCGGACTCGGGGTAGCTATGGAGAATGCACAGGATTTAGTGAAGGCGGCATGCGATTATATTACGCTTTCCAATGACAATAATGGCATTTTACATGTGATTCATAAATTTATCTTAAAAGACATTTAATAAGGTAAAACATCTCTAAAAACTACATTGTTTCATAAAACTACTTTTTCTATAATAAAATTAAAGTTCGCAGTTTTCTTTTATCCAAAGCCGCTTTGCAGGCATAATTTAATAAAAGGGAGCTGCGAAAACTATTTTAAGATCAGACGGGAGAGAAAGAGAGGAACGAACAATGGAACAGTTACTAAAACCGGCCGCTGTGTTTAGCAGCCATATGGTATTACAGAGAGAAAAGCCGATTGCTTTTTGGGGAGAAGGAAAAGAAGGCATCGTGACCATTTCTTTAAATGATGTGAGCACAGAGGCAGTTGTAAAGGATGGACACTGGAATGCCGTTCTTCCACCGATGCCTGCCGGAGGACCTTATGAGGTGATAATTTGCCAGGAAGATGAGACGATCACATATACCGATGTTTTGATCGGAGAGGTATGGCTTGCCGGCGGGCAGTCGAATATGGAGCTGGAGTTAAAAGATAGCGAAGGAGGCATAGAGGAAGCCGATTCCTTCCATTCTGACAGCATTCGATTTTATCAGGTACGCCATCTTTCTTATGTGGATGAAAACTTTTACAAGGAAGAGGCAAAGGGGAGCTGGGAAATGTGCCAGGACGGCAGTCAAAAGCACTGGTCTGCAGTAGGGTACTATTTTATCAAAAAGCTATGGCAGGAACTTAAGGTACCGGTTGGACTTATCAGCTGCAACTGGGGCGGAACAAGCGCTTCGGCATGGGTGAGAAAAGAGGATCTCATCAAACAAGATTCCACTGCCACTTACGTGCAGGAGTTAGAACAGGCAGTAGCAGGAAAGACAAAGGATGAGTATGAGAAAGAGCTGAATGAATATAATGAATGGTATGCGAAATGGCAAGAGAAGGTGAATGTGCTGTATCGTGAAAAGCCGGATATCTTATGGTCTGAAGTGCAGAAAATCGCCGGAAAGAATAGATGGCCGGAACCTCTTGGCATAAAGTCACCATTTCGCGCGTGCGGGCTTTATGAAACGATGCTAAGCCGGGTTAGACCATATTCTTTACGTGGATTTTTATATTATCAGGGGGAAAGTGATGATCATAAGCCAGAATCTTATGATGTGCTTTTGGAGCAGTTAATCAGAAGATGGAGAATGGACTGGAATGATTTAGAACTCCCGTTTTTATTTGTTCAGCTTCCTATGTATATAGGAAGGGAGGATGTGGATCATGGAAACTGGGCTGTGATTCGGAAAAAACAGCAGCAGATCTGTCAAATGATTCGAAATACCGGGATGGCGGTGATTTTGGATTGCGGTACATTTGATAATATCCATCCATTAAATAAGAGGATACCGGGATGGCGCCTCGCAGACCTTGCCTTATATCAGGTATATCAAAATGGGAAGGGAAAGTCCGGACCGTTTTATCGGTACCATGTGTGCACAGGACAGAAGATAGAGGTTTTCTTTGATCATACGGCAGACGGTATTTACTTTAGGGAAGACGAGGCATACCGTAATAGCCGCAAGCGTTATATGCCGGATCCAAAGAAGGAAGAGGAGGAAAGAAAGAAAAATCCGATTTCCCTTACCGGATTTGAGATCGCAGGGGATGAGAACATATTCTATCCAGCTTCCGTTGAGGTGATGAAGGATTCTGTGATTCTGTTTTCGGAGCAGGTGGAGAGACCTATTCATGCAAGATATGCTTGCCATAACTTTAGTCCGGTTACTATTTTCAATACATATGATTTACCGCTTGCACCATTTGAAGTATAAAAATGGAGTATTATGTATTACGCTGTAAAAGCATGACGGATTTGGCGCCATAAAAGTCAGGATGCTGGTTGTCATACCAGAAATTCTATGATATGATTGTGAAAACTCGGAGTTAATCAGCAGTAGAAAGAGGGTATACAATGAATATTCAGATTTATGGAAAATCCAAATGCTTTGATACAAAAAAGGCGGAACGATATTTTAAGGAACGCGGGATTAAGTTTCAATCCATCGATCTTTCTAAATTCGGAATGAGCAAAGGAGAATACCACAGCGTGAAACAGGCAGTCGGTGGAATGGACAAGCTGATTGATACGAAATGCAAGGAGTATGAATCCTGCTTTATGAAATATATCAATGAGGCAGATCAGGAGGAGAAACTGTTAGAAAATCCAAAGCTTTTCAAAACTCCAATCGTCCGCAACGGCAAGAAGGCCACCATTGGATATCAGCCTGATATTTGGAAAGACTGGGAGTAGAGGCGGACGAACTGGCCGAAGCGTAAGCTTCGCCAGCCCGTGTGCGATGTGTTTCAAATGTTTAGACGAATGAGCGGACAAAAAGGCTTCACAATCTTCGACTAACAGACAGAACTTCTGTCTGCTATTGAAAGATTATGAGGCCTTTTTGTGCGTCATAAGACGGACATTTCGAAACACATCGAAAGCCGGCTGGCGAAGTTCACGCTCTGGTCAATCCTGCTTGGTGAGGCGGATGGCAGATGCATGATAAGGACAAAAAATGAAGAATGAAGAATAAAAGCAAAAGAGCAAAGAAAAAACAAAGAGCAAGGGGAAAAGATATGGGGGATATGGGAAGCTATGATGAAATGAGATGAGATGAGATGAGATGAGATGAGATGAGGCAGACACATAGCTAGAGTAGGATAGGTGAGGTAAGAGAGAGGAGAAGATGGAGGAGCGAATCAAAGGAAAGCAAATGATAAAATACTTGCATATTCGACAAAAAATTAGTAAAATTGGACTATATACATAGAAATAAATGGAAACAATTGAGTAGAGGTGAGTATACTGGGGCAGTATGATGGATATGAGAAAGAGGTAATGGATTGTATCAGTCAGGTAATGGCTTCTCGTATGAATGACGAAGAGAAGGTGAATGTGTGCTGTGACTGGCTTATTGCTTATGCGAAAGAGCATGATGAACCGAAACTGGCGGCGTTTGCTTATTATTATAAGGCGGAAGCGTCACTCAACCATTCTGATCGGGCAGAGATCGGACGGCTTTTGGTGGAAGGGTTAAAGTATCAGCAGTATAGCGGGGATCATGAGTTGGAGGCTAGATCATACAATGTGCTGGGAGTTATCGCACATGAGCGGAAGAATTATGTGACGGCTCTGGAATACTATTTTACGGCAATGGAGATTGGGCAAACCTATGGACTGACTTATATGGATGGCGTGATATCTACCAATATAGGAGGAATCTATGAGGCAATCGGGGATTTTGAACAGGCAATTGCTTTTTATACAAAGGGAATTTCAATTATTGCAAAGGAAACGGAGAAGAATTCATTTGCCATATGGAATCTGCTGAATCTGAATATCTCAGTCGCAAGATGCTATCTGAAAGTGGGACACAGGGAAAAAGTGCTTTGTTATAAAAGAGAAGTGGAGAGAATGTTAGAGGAGGCTCTGCCGGAAACGTATGAGCCGTTTGCCGTTCATGTATTTTTATATGAAATGGCCCTTTTGGAAAAACAGAAGGAGAAGGCAAAATTTCATAAGAAACAGGCGGCAGACTGCTTAAGAAAGCCAATCCATACATTTGAGTTTTCAGAAGACATAGTCTGTTTTTGCAGGCTGCTATTAGCACAGAGAGAGTATGAGCAGTTTCTTTCCTTAGTGGAGTTCGTACAGGAAAAGATTGCAAAGCTTGACCTGGTACAGACGAGACTGGATCTTATGGAGCTGAAACTTTCTTATTATGAGGATATCGGTAATGAGGAATATTATAACAGACAGGCAAAAGAAATGCTTGATCTGATGTTAAAGCAGCAGCAGGAAAATGAGAAATCCGTCGCGCTGACGATTGAACTGAAACAGCATCTTCAGAAAATAAAAAATCAGCAGACGGAAATCATGAAATGCAATGAAGCCCTTCTTTTAAAGGTACAGTTAGACCCAATGACCGGGATCGCAAATCGTGGAAAACTAAATGAGTATGCGGAAGAAAAGTTTGAGGAAGCAAAGAAAAACGGAACTTACTTTGGCGTATCCATTTTGGATGTCGATTATTTTAAACAGTATAACGATTATTATGGGCACATGGAAGGCGATGCCTGTATTACTGCCATTGCAAAGGTATTAAAGGAAATCTCAGTAGGAAAGATCTTTTGTGCACGGTATGGTGGAGATGAGTTTGTCCTTGTGTTTGATAATATGACGATGGAAGAAGTGCATAAGGTGTTAGATGAGGTACAGGTAAGAATTCAGAAATGTAACCTGGCACACCACAGTTCTCCGATATCAGCTCAGGTGACCGTAACGCTTGGCTGTATCAATGCGGTTCCAACACAGACAAATCGATTATGGGACTATATGCATAAAGCGGATCTGACTCTTTATCAGGCGAAGAATGCAGGAAAGAATCGGGCCATGATTGTGGGAGCTTACTAGCAGCAAAAAAGCATACGAATTAATGAATCTCATTAGCAGAAATAATAAGAGGAATGCGCTAAAATGCTGTATTTAAGCAAAGGAGCACATTCTGCTTTTTTCATATTGACATTCAAAAACTTATCTTATAAAATGGCAGAAATGAATAGTTTTAAGTGCATGTATTATTCTAATAAAATACAAAAATTGCATAATTTTTACAATTGTAAAAATGGCAAATGAAAGGTTGGTTTTATGGTCGAATTATTACGTAAATTAAAGTTACCACAGGATGTTTATGAAATGCTTGAAAAAAGCAAGTCTTGCACATTTTTAAGAACACGCGAGGAATTGATCCGGGAGTGTTTAGGCGGGGACGACAACGATCAGTATGAAGTGGCATATGAAGTAGAAGGAAAAGGCTTAGTTGTTGAGGCTGAGATTACAAAATGCAAGAATGGCATTGTTGTAAACTATCCGGAAGATTATATGCGTCGAAGAGATCCAAACTGTATGGTGATTGGCGATGAAAAACCAACCGACAAACCAAGATACATAGAGCGTTTTCAGGCACCATTTGCGGGACTTAGAGCGGAAACGTTTGAGTGGTTAAAAAATCAGGATCTTCTTGTTCTTCCGTTTATGTCAGGCGGAGAAAAATATGGATATGAATCTCTTTTAATCGCACCGAAGAATGCCGCTTTCTTTGCATGCGGACTTGCCGATATGCAGGGATTTATCAGTATAGATGATCTGGAAGAAGGATTTGCTCCAAAGGCATATGTATTTGCAGCGCCTCCATTCCGTCACACGAAGTTTGATGGCAAGCAGATCGTTGTCCATAACCGTACGGAAGAAGCGCATGAAGTATTCTCCTATAACTTATATCCAGGACCAAGTGCGAAAAAAGGCATCTACAGTGTGCTTTTGGATATGGGGGAACGTGAGAACTGGGTGACCTGTCATGCTTCCGCAGTGCGTGTCATCACACCATATGACAATGAAATCGTGATCATGCATGAAGGAGCATCCGGCGGTGGAAAGAGCGAGATGTTAGAGCATGTTCACCGCGATGCGGATAATCGTATTGTGATGGCGAAGAACACGGTTTCCGGAGAAAAGACTTATTTAGATATCACAGAAAGCTGTGAACTGCATCCGGTTACAGATGATATGGCACTTTGTGTAAATCAGCTGCAGAATGGAAAGAAATTAGTATTAACGGATGCGGAAGCAGGATGGTTCTTACGAGTGGATAATATTACGGAATACGGCTGTGCTCCACAATATGAGCGATGCTTTATCCGGCCGGATGAACCATTAGTATTCTTTAATATCGATGGTGTTCCGAACGCCACAGCGCTTCCATGGGAACATACCCTTGATAAGAGTGGAAAACCTTGTCCAAACCCTCGTGTCATTCTTCCTAGAAGAATGGTAAAGGATATCGTGAATGAACCAGTGGAGGTTGATATCCGAAGTTTTGGTGTTCGAACTCCTCCAAGCACAAAGGAAAATCCAAACTACGGCATTATGGGTGTCTTCCATGTGCTTCCGCCGGCACTTGCATGGATCTGGAGATTGATTGCGCCAAGAGGGTATAAGAATCCAAGTATCATTGATACGAAAGGATTATCCGGAGAGGGTGTAGGCTCTTACTGGCCATTCGCTACCGGAAAACGTGTGACACAGGCAAACTTACTGCTGGAGCAGATTAAAAACTCACCGGAAACAAAATACGTATTAATTCCGAATCAGCATATCGGCGCTTATGAAGTAGGCTTCACACCGGAATGGATCTCTCGTGAATTCATCGCAAGACGAGGAGGCATCTCCTTTAGAGAAGGCCAGCTTGTTCCTGCAAGATGTTCTCTTCTTGGCTATGCGCTGGAAACATTAAAGATTGATGGACAGTATATCCGAAAAGAATTTTTACAGCCGGAACTGCAGAAGGAATTCGGTGAAGCAGGCTACGATGCCGGTGCCAAGGTGTTAGTAGACTTCTTTAAGGAAGAACTTCAAAAATACAATACAGAAGATCTTGATCCGTTAGGAAAACAGATTATCGAAGCATTCTTAGCGGATGCACCGGTAGAAACATTCGAAGAATTATTATAAAATAGAAAAGAGCAGAAGTTTTGCCTATCATCAGATACAGTGTCATATGATAGCAGAAATTCTGCTCTTTGCTTTCTTATTGTATTGTGAACCGTTTCTTACCTGTTATAATAAAGGGAAAGATAGGTTTAGCAAGTGCCACTTATTCGAACGAAGGGGCAGTACATAACAATGGACGGGAGAAAAAAATCCCCTTATATTCTGGTTCCGGATTCGGAATAGACGATAAGGGGAGTGTATGATCAAAAAAAGATTACTGCAGATGATGTATTATACCAAAAGCGCAGAAGTTAAACGAGAAGAAACTGCATTTTGTGCAATCTGCTCGCAGAGGCTTGCGTAAGAGATGCCGGCTACGGCAGCTTCCAAAGGAAGAAGGGATACCGGTGTCATGCCAGGAAGACTGTTTGCCTCCAGACAGTAAAAATCCCCTTTCTCATTAATTAAAAAGTCAATGCGAGAGTAGTAGCCAAGACGTAATGCCTGATGTACTTTTAGTGCAGTCTTTTGAATGTCGGCAGTTAGAAGCGGGCTTATTAAGGCAGGGCAGATTTCATTTGTCATGCCTTGCTGATATTTATTCTGGTAATTGTAAAAACCATTGATTGGGAGAATCTCAATGACCGGGAGCGCATAGCCGTCTAATATGCCGACGGACACTTCCCTTCCCTCTATCATTTCTTCGATGATCATCTGGTCCTCATAAATACGAACTTTGTGGACGGCACTCCAGAAATCATCCGCAGAATGCACCATGGAAACTCCGATGCTGGAACCATTGCTGACCGGTTTTATTACAAATGGATAAGAGAATGCCTTTAAAATGACAGATAGATCGGTGTCTACTGCATAGGTTTTCCATCTTGGGGTACGGATCCCGTTTTCTGTCATCAGTTGTTTGGCAATATCCTTATCCATGGATAGCATACATCCGACAGAGGAACTTCCGGTATAAGGAATGCCATGCAGATCAAGATAAGCCTGCAGCTTTCCGTTTTCACCAATAGCCCCATGAAGGGCAAGAAATACAAGGTCGCAGGACTGACATAAGGAAAGAATATCAGGATGGATTAAGATATCTCCAAGTCCGGTTTCTTCTTTCAACTTCTCTAGATCCGGCTCTTTTTCCTCAATCAGACAAGGTGCAGAATCTAAGATCTCACCTGTATAGAGGTCGGCTAAGATGACCTCGTTTCCATTTTCTCTTAAAGCAGAAGCAATTTTATATCCGGATGAAAGCGATACGTTCCGTTCCGGGCTAAGTCCGCCAGCCAATACAACTATTTTCATTATTTTAACCTCCATACACTGGTTTTAGGAAGAATGTTCTTTTTCCTATTATTACTTTTATTATAATAAGCAGGAGTTAAAACTGAAATATAAGATAATGCTTGAAATGATGTAAAAAGTGCTATAAAGTGTTAGAAGAACAACAGACGGCATAAGAAGGAGAGAAGAATGGAGGATATAAAGCAGTATAAAAAGAAAGGATATCTGAATACCAACTTTCAGTTTTTTCATATAAAAGATGAGACGGAGCAGACGTTCGACTATCATTTTCATGAGTTTGATAAGATTGTCTTCTTTTATTCGGGAAATGTGACCTACCTGATTGAAGGAAAGTCATACCGGTTAGAACCAGGGGATATCCTTCTTGTACATCACCATGACATTCATAAGCCGGTCATAACAAAAGGGAGCATCTATGAGAGAGTTGTCTTTTATATCCGGCCGGAATTCATTAAGATGTATCACGATGAGAAACAGGATCTGTCACGATGCTTTCAGATCACGAAGAAAAAAAAGCATCATCTGATCCGTTTGGAAAAGCAGGCGAGAGAGCGTATGAGCGGAATCGTAAAGGAACTTGAGGAAGCGGTAGCAGGGGATGAGTTCGCCAAGGATCTTTATTCCAACACGCTGTTTACCCAGTTTATGATTCATTTAAACCGGCTTGTCATCAATGACCAGGTGGAAGACAGCAATACTTCTGTTATATACGATAAAAAGATGGAAGAACTGTTATCCTACATCAATGAAAACTTAAAGAGTGAACTGAGTGTAGAGCATCTGGCAAATTTGTCATTTTACAGTAAATATTATCTAATGCATAAGTTTAAGGACGTGACCGGGTATACATTATATAATTATATTCAAAAAAAGAGACTATTGCTCGCGTCGGAACTGATCCGGCAGGGAATGCCGGTAACAAAAGCGGCATATGAATGTGGCTTTCAGGACTATTCTACCTTCTTAAGGGCTTTTAAGAAGATGTTTCATATGTCACCAAGTGATATTCATTAGGAAACGGGAGCAGGTTAGTACGATGTCCTAAAACGTGTCTGATAGAAAGGAAATGAATATGAAGTATACAAAAAAAGAGGTATTTTCCATTCCAAACTGTCTGGGATATTTTCGGATTCTGCTGATACCGGTATTTATCTTTTTATATGTGAAGGCAGAGACAAAAAGTGATTATCATATGGCAGCAGGGATTATTCTGCTATCGGGGTTTACGGACTTTTTAGACGGATTTATTGCCAGAACGTTTCGCCAGATCACAGAACTCGGGAAAGCGCTTGATCCGATTGCGGATAAGTTGACGCAGGGGGCTATTATTATCGCTTTGATGTTTAAGATTGAGAAGATGTGGATGTTAGTGCTATTCTTTATCTGCAAAGAGGCATTTATGGGTATTAACGGCTTTTTACTCTTAAGAAGGGGGAAGAGATTAGACGGGGCTATGTGGTTCGGCAAGGTAAGTACTGCGGTATTTTATCTCTGTACATTTGTTCTGATCTGCTTCCCGTCGCTTCCATATGCGGCAGTTATCTCTCTTATGTTAGTGACCGCCTTTTTCCTGGCGCTTTCATTCCTTCTATACATACCGGTATTCGCTCGTATGTATAAGAGAGTATAGTATGTATAAGAAATTACAGCATTGAAGATTAGGAGAAGTTAAAAAGTCCACTGACCATAAAGTTTAAAAAATAGGACAGTAGGAATTCAGTTGAAAGAAAGGGTATCCCTTACTACTTGGCAGGAGCGGTAAAGGAGACCCTTTCTTTTGTTTATTTGAATTTGTTTGGATTTGTTTGAATTTGTTTGAATGCATGCTTTGTTCTGGCGGATGCCTTCACAAAGAAAATAAAAGCAATCGGAAAGAATCCGTAAATAATATTTGGAAACTAAGGGAATAATAGAGTACAAATAATTATTATTATGATAAAGGAGTTTGGAAAGGTGAAAAAGAGGCATTATGTAGCGGTTATCATCCTTGCATTTATGTTCGTATTTACTGCATGCGGCAATAATACGGATAATGGCAGTAACACAGGTGACACCGGGAACGAGGGACAAAATCAGAATACAGAGTCACAGGTGACCGATGAACAGGCACCTCAGGCAACCGAGACACCGGTTGCACAGAATAGCAAAGTACAGGTTATTAATTTTGATGTAGCAAGCTCTACTTATATGACAAAAGCGAATATTGCAATGCCATATTCAATTGACGGCGTCATTGGCGTTCCGGCTGGAGATGGCAAGTATCCGCTTGTTCTGATCGCACATGGACTTCATAATACTGAGAATATGGAAGCAAGATATGACCAGGGATTTTCCTATCTGGTACAGGCGCTTGCAGAGAATGGATATGTGGCAGTTGCCATGGATTTAAGCTATGCGTATGCACAAGACTATGGAACCGGCGACGAGAATGAAAGAGTCCGCTTTTTGATTGAACAGCATATGGAAAAGCTAAAAGAGGCAAATTCCGGCGCTCTTAGCGGTTATGCAGATAATCTTCAGGGCATGATCGATTTTGATAATGTTGCACTGATCGGACACAGCAGAGCAGGCGAGATCATCTTAGATGCAGCAATGGACCAGATTGCAAATGGAGTCGATATTGAAGGCATTCTTTCTATCGCACCGACATTTGATGATGTTCATACGACATATCCGGATGTAGATACCGCATTCATCGTTCCGGAATATGACGGGGATGTGACTACAATGGATGGCTTTATCTTATATGATAAGATGAAGAACAGACCACATGATAATTTCATTTCTCTTGTTTTATTAGAAAGAGGAAATCATAATTTCTTTAACACATTATTAGAGACAAATGATACCGATAGCTTAGACGGCAATTATGATGATGGCTTAAGCGGATCGGATCAGCAGACATTCTTAACAAGCTTTGCATGTGATTTCTTAAATGCAGTGCTTCTTGATAATGCAGATGATACTTGGTTTGAGGAAGATGTGATCTCACCGGATCAGCTTTATGGTTATGATGTAAAGACTTCCTACGAATCCGGCGACGCAATTTCAATCATCGATAAGACAAAGTATACAACCGTGACCGAAGCAGCGGCTCCGGAATATGATAAGACAGCAGGATTTACCGTTCCTCTTGCAGGACTTACGGAAGAAGATGTAATCGAGCTGATCCCATTCACATGGGAAACAATGGGAAGCAGTCTTGTATTCAATACAACAATTTCCGATATCAGCGATTACGACAGCATCTACTTTGAATTGGCACAGGATTCTACCAGTGATTTAAACAATCAGGAAGACCAGGCATTTACGATCACACTTCAGGATAAAAACGGCGATACTGCATCGGTAGATATTACAAAAGCTTCCGCTCTTCGTTATGTAGATGGAGAGATGACGACGGCAGATGAAAATACCGGTTACAGCGTATGGAGCAATTTCACACCGATTACCGGACTGAATGTTCCACTCAGCATGTTCAATGGAGTTGATTTGAAGAATATTCAGACAGTAACCCTTACCGCTAACCAGAATGAGACCGGTTCCATCTATATTGAGTCTGTTAAGGTACAGTAAGGTAATAAATCATAAGCCATAATTTAATAAGATTGACAAGGTTCATGGATTTTATTAATTGAATAGAAAAAAAGAGGCAGTACACATATATGTACTGCCTTTTTTATAAAAACTAATTAAATTAGAAGGGGAATCTGCCTGTGCCAAGCGTTAAGAGGTTAAGGGCGTTTTATTTCTTCCTGCTTTGTGAAAACTTGGTTACGGACGACGATTGACAGTGAGCGATTAAAGTGATACCATAAATCGTACTAAAATTATAGGGATTCTCATAATTAAAATGGAAATGCAGGAAAAGTAAGGTGCGCATGGCATACGACCAGCATACAGACGCTTTTTTGCATTTGAAATAAATAGATACGGGGGCTACACATGATTTATTTAGATAATGCGGCGAACACGCCGGTCGCACCTGAGGTGCTCAATGCATATGCAGATACCGTAAGAAATTATATTGCTAATCCGAATTCTACCCATCCCCTTGGCATGGCAGCAAAGGAACGGATGGAAAAGGAAATGGAGCTTACGGCATCCTTCTTTCCTTATGAAGAAGGAAAGACAGAGAACCGAGTGATTTATACATCCGGGGCAAGTGAGGCAAACAATCTGGCGATCAAGGGAATCGCAGAGAACTATCGCTATAACGGGAAACATATAATCTCCACCTGTTTAGAGCACTCCTCTGTCAGCGGAAGCCTTACTTATCTTCAGAGCAAAGGCTATGAAATCGATATGGTGGATATCCGGCAAGACGGCACCGTTGATCTTGATCATTTGCAGGAGCTGATGCGCAAGGATACCGTATTGGTTACGATCTGCGCTGTGGATTCCGAGCTCGGGACCAGACAGCCGATTGAACAGATCGCAAAAATTGTAAAGGAATACGAAGGATGTTATTTTCATACAGATGCCACTCAGGCAATCGGAAAGACAGAGGTTGATTATTCGGAAGTAGACCTTATTACGTTTACGCCTCATAAGTTTTTTGGTTTAAATGGAATGGGAGCACTTGTGAAAAAGTCGAATGTGGTTTTAACACCACTGATCCATGGTGGAGCCAGCACGACTAATTATCGAAGCGGCACACCGGTGCTTGCAGAGGCAGTGGCGCTCAATGCAGCACTTAGCCTGCAAAAGGAACAGAGCAAAACATGGGAAAGCCATGTCGCAGAATTAAAGTCGTATCTGCTTGAAAAACTGGCGGCATACCCGCTTGTGCAGATTAATAGCACTCAATGTGCACTTCCTTATTTCTTGAATATGGGTGTAAAAGGGGTAAGGGCTACTGCTTTTAAAGAAGCATTGGATAAGAGAGAGGTATGTATCTCGATCAAGTCCGCCTGTTCGGTAACGAATAATCCTTCAAGATCGGTATATGCGATTACAAAGGATCGAAAGCGTGCGCTTTCTTCCTTCCGTCTCAGCTTCAGTCATATGACAACAAAAGAAGAGCTGGACGCGTTTTTAGAACAGTTTGATGGCTGTTATAAAGAACTTACAAACTAAAGTTAGAAAAGGCAGGATAAGTATGGAAAGATATCAGGAAATAGAACGTAGCATTATTACAAAATTCCGCAAGCCAATCTGGAAGAAATTCATCGATGGCATCAACGAATATGAACTGATCAAGGAAGGCGATAAGATCGCAGTCTGCATCTCAGGCGGAAAAGACTCGATGATCTTAGCAAAATGCATGCAGGAATTACAGCGTCATGGAAAAGTGAAGTTTGAGCTTGTATTCCTTTGTATGGATCCGGGCTACAATGAGATTAATCGCCAGATGATTGAAAATAATGCGAAGATTCTAAATATCCCTCTTACAATCTTTGAAACAGATATCTTTGATATCGTGGCAGATATTGATGACAGTCCATGTTATCTGTGTGCCCGCATGAGACGAGGATACCTTTATAAGAATGCGCAGGCGCTTGGCTGTAATAAAATCGCATTAGGACATCATTTCGATGATGCGATTGAGACGATCTTAATGAGCATGCTTTATGGGGCGCAGATTCAGACTATGATGCCAAAACTAAAGAGCACCAATCACGAAGGCATGGAGCTGATCCGTCCTCTTTATCTGGTAAAAGAAGCAGACATCATTAAGTGGAAAGAATCAAACGATCTTCAGTTTATCCAGTGTGCATGCCGTTTCACCGAAAACTGTACGTTATCCGATAATGGCGGTGGCAATTCAAAGCGTCAGGAAATGAAGTCTTTAATCAAGAAGTTTAGACAGACAAACGAAGCAATCGAAATGAATATCTTCAGAAGCGTTTATAACGTTAATTTAAATACCGTAATCGGGTATTCCAAGGATGGAGAGAAGCATCATTTCTTAGAGACATACGACGAAGAATAAAAGTAAGACGGCACAAAAAATGCAGCAAATGGATGGAAAATCATCTGTTTGCTGCAGATTTTATTTAAAATAAGCCATTTTTCCTATTGTTTCATCTATATTTATGCAAAAAGGTATTGCAAAATCAGTAAATATCAGTATAATAAATCTCTGTGCATTTTATTGCGCGGAAATCAGGATGATTTTAGCTGCAGAAAATTGAGTTTAAATAGATAGAAAAATGGAAGGAGTTCACTAGGATGAGTAAGATGGCATTAATCGTGATTGATGTGCAGGAATGTTTGATAAATGATGATACGTATGAGAAAGATGAGTTTATACAGCGTCTGAAGGTACTTCTTCATACGGCAAGGAAGGAACAGGTTCCCGTTCTCTATGTACGTCATAATGAGACCGAAGGTGCTATGATGACAGGCACCCCTGGACATCAGATTTATCATGAAGTCATGCCAGAAGAAACGGAATGCATCGTGGATAAGTGGTATAACAGTATTTTTAAGAATACTGGATTAAGAGAGCATTTGAAGGAAGCGGGAGTAGAAGACCTGATGTTAGTTGGAATGCAGACAGAATACTGTTTTGATGCGTCCGTAAAAGCCGGATTTGAGCATGGATTTCAGATCTATATACCGGAAATGGCTCATACCACATTTGATAGTGAGACTTTGAAAGCTGAACAGATTTACAACCATTATACGTATGAAATCTGGAATAACCGTTATGCAAAAGTTGTTTCGTTAGAAGATGCGATCCGTCTTTTAGGGGAATAAGGAACAAAAACGGTCAGATGGAAAAAGAAAAGCGCTGTCGGCCTTTTAGAATCAGTTGGATTTTAAAAGGCTGTCGGCGCTTTTTCTCATTGTTTTCTAATAATTCTTTAATTCTTTCGTGCTTGCTGGCTGTAAAAAATAGGAATAGAATAAAAGGCAGGTTGAAAGAGAAAGCAAAGGAGATTTTGATATGAAAACAAATAAGGGTGCAATATTATGTGGTGTCATTTTAAGCGCTGTACTGCTTTTTAGTGGATGTGAGAATCATGACGAGATCGCAGACCAGGTAAAGGATAGTGTAAAGGCTGCAACAAAGGATATTCAGACGAACGTGAAAGAGGCAACAAAAGATATCGGGGATGAATTAAAAGAGGTGGGAGCTGATATCGGAGAAGGAGTAGGCGATATTGTAGTGGGCACTGGCAATCTGATAAAGAACAGCGTGATAGGAGAGGGAAGCTGGGACGGAGGCGGAAGGTATACAATAAAAGGCGAGACAAATTGTGACCTTTCCGAATGTGAAGCAAAAGACTTGAATGTGAGCGTAGATGTAGGAGATATTAAAGTCAGTACAAGTAATAAGGATCAGGTATCCATCCATGCTGCTTTTAAGGCTTCTGCCAAAGATAAGGAGATAGCACAGGAGATTATCAACAATGCAGATATTGAGTCTGTCATTGAGAATGGTGTATTAAAAATACGTGTTGTGAAGAAAGGAACGGATAAGGATTATTATGAATATCTAAAAGATCATTATGCTTTTTTTAGCTCCACATGCAACTTTAATTCTGATATTGAGGTAGAGATTCCAAAATCATTTGAAACGTTTTATGTATCTGCTGATGTAGGCGATATTACAATGAATGATCTGACAGGATATGTTAATGCCGGAACAGATGTGGGGGATATAGAAGGCGAGAAACTAATGTTAGCGGATGGCAGCAGCATTACCACAGACGTAGGCGATGTGCAGATATCGCTTGGAGCCCCGGTAGAAAAAGGCAGTGCCGATATTGCGACAAACGTAGGTAATATTGAAATCGATGTGAATGGACAGGAGAACGAAGTCAAGAAGAGCAGCAACGATGTGGTAGGAGAGAGCTTGACCGTAACAGTGGCAGGAAACTATGAGATCAAAGCGGATACCGATGTCGGAAATGTAAAAGTAGAGTAGAGAAAGAACAATTTCAAAAGATTGTTGCATTGTATACAATAATATGATATAGTAATGACTACAGGAACAAAATCAGAAGAAAGCAGTTTTATCGTAGTATTTAGCTATGGTAGTATTAGCCAAATATAAGCCATATGGCGGCAACGGTAAAGCTGCTGTTTTTTTTTGCTTAAGAAGTGTATTATTGTATACAATATTAAAACATATGTAAGAGCGTACAAAAGATAGCTAAATAGATGGGAAGACGGCGGATAGATCTACATGGATTTGTTCGAATTCAGACACACTATGTATAGAAAAATACAATCAATGGAGGAATCAACATGAATGGGATGCAAGTTGTATGGCTTGTTGGCGGCGACGGACAGGTAGGCCAGGAAATTATCAGACAGCTGAAATATGGAGAAGTGGAAATCTTAAGTACGGACATTGATGAGGTGGATATTACCGATGCAAAAGAAGTGATGATGTTTGCGGACATGAATCGCCCTCATTACATTATCAATTGTGCGGGATATACAGATGTAGCATTATGCGAGGAAAATCCGGAGAAAGCATATAAAGTAAATGCGATTGGAGCAAGAAACTTAAGTGCAGCAGCAAGAAAGTACGGTGCCAGAATGATACAGCTCTCTACGGATGATGTGTTTGACGGAAAGAGTGAGGTGCCATACACCGAATTTGATACGCCAAATCCGAGAACTATTTATGGAAAGTCAAAATTAGCGGGGGAAAATTTCGTAAGGGAATTAACAACCAAGCATAATATTATAAGAAGTTCCTGGATCTATGGAAACGGACAGAACTATGTGAGACAGGTTCTTGATCTGGCAAAGGGCCGACAGCCGATCGAGGCTGCATCCGATCAGATTTCAGCACCAACCAGTGCGAAATACTTAGCAAAGAAAATCCTGCACCTGATGAAACAGGAAGAGGATGGAATCTTTCATATCACCTGCGGCGGGACTTGCAGCCGTTATGAATTCGCGAAAGAGATCCTTCGCCTTGCCGGCATGGAAAATGAAGTGGTGCCGGTATCCAGAAAAGAGGATGAGTTAGTATCCATGCGGCCAAAGTACTCAGTACTTGATAATATGATGTTACGATTATCCGATATCGATCTGCTTCCGGACTGGAAAGAGTGCTTAAAGGAATATATCGTGAGCCAGAAGGGCTAAGGTCCGCTTGCGGACTGCCTTCTTAGGAGGAAGAAAGGAGTATTACAAATGGAAAAAGAAAAGAAAAAGATAGGTCTTACCACCAAAATATTTATTAGTCTGATTTCGGGAGCATTATTAGGAATCGTGCTTCGTTACCTTGTGCCGGAATCTGCTTTTATTGATAAATTTTTAGCAAACGGTGTCTTTTATGTCATCGGAAATGGTTTCTTAAGATTAATGCAGATGCTTGTTGTGCCTCTTGTTTTCTGTTCGCTAATCTGCGGCAGCATGTCGATGGGGGACAGCAAGACAATCGGTAAGGTAGGCATTAAGACCGTTGTATTTTACATCGCTACAACAGCCGCAGCGATTTCAGTTGCCCTTATGATTGCAAGTGTGGTCAATCCAGGCATTGGCCTTAACATGAACGAAATCCAGGCTGTGGAGCAGACTGTTGCGGAACGTACCAGTCTTGCAGACACACTGCTTAATTTTATCCCAACGAACCCAATCAATGCGTTAGCACAGGGAACGATGCTTCAGATCATCGTATTTGCGCTCTTTATCGGCATTATCCTCGCGAAATTAGGAGAAAGCGCATCAACCGTTGCGAATTTCTTCAGCCAGTTTAATGATATTATGATGCAGATGACAGTAGCAGTTATGAAGGTTGCGCCTTACGGTGTATTCTGTCTGATTGCCAAGACATTCTTAAGTATTGGATTTGAAGCATTCATACCATTGTTAAAATATATGTTTGCAGTTTTAATTGCCCTAGCCGTACAGTGCTTTGTTGTTTACATGGGTATGTTAAAAGCATTTACCGGATTAAGCCCAGTTAAATTCATCCGTAAGTTCGCACCAGTTATGGGCTTTGCATTCTCAACCGCTACTTCCAATGCAACAATTCCAATGTCCATCGACACTCTTGGAAAGAAGATGGGCGTTTCCAGAAAGATCTCATCCTTTACCGTTCCATTAGGAGCGACCATCAATATGGATGGTACTGCGATCATGCAGGGTGTTGCTGTTATCTTTGCTGCTCAGGCCTTTAACATCAACCTGACAACATCCGATCTGCTTATGGTAATCGCTACAGCGACTCTTGCATCCATCGGAACAGCAGGTGTTCCAGGCGTAGGTCTTATTACACTTACGATGGTATTCAATTCAGTAGGTCTTCCAATTGAAGCGATTTCCTTAATCATGGGTGTTGACCGAATCCTAGATATGGCCAGAACTACTGTCAACGTAACAGGCGATGCAGTATGTACGACAATCGTTGCTGCACAGGATGGCATGGTAAACCGTGAAATATTCCAAACAGATATCGTATAACATAAGAAAAGAAGATGCAGTCCTAAGAAGGATGGCATCTTCTTTTTTGTTGGAAATAGTGAATAAAGTAAATATATTCATTATTTCGTTGTTTAATGGAAAAATTGATAAAAATTTAATAAAAAATAGTTTACATTTCCAATAAAACGAATACAATAGTTATGTTATAGGAAAATAAAAACTAGTTACATATTTTTTGTCGGATGAGTGACAATAATATTGTTCGAGACATAGATAATAAGACGAAAGATGGGAGAGTTTATGAATATTTTTGATATCATGGGTCCTGTAATGGTCGGACCATCTAGTTCCCATACCGCAGGTGCGGTTCGAATTGGACTGATTACACGAAAGTTGTTAGGAGAAGAGCCAAAGAGTGCGCTGATTGATCTTCATGGATCTTTTGCAGCGACAGGAGTTGGACACGGTACCGATAAAGCATTGATTGCAGGTCTTTTGGGAATGCAGCCGGATGACATGCGCATTCCAAGGAGTGACGTGTTTGCAAAGGAATTAGGTGTTGACATTCAGTTTGATAAAAAGAATGTAAGAAACGCCCATCCAAATACTGCTGTGCTTCATGTAGAAGGCAAAAGCGGGAGAAAACTGTGTGTACAGGCATCCAGTATTGGCGGCGGACGGATTGAAATCAATAAGATTGATGATACGGAAATGAATGTGACTGGTGAGAAACCGACTCTTGTCATTCAGAATCAGGATATTACCGGTCTTGTAGCAAAAGTTGCAGCGACACTGTCCGATGAAAATGTAAATATTGCCACAATGCAGCTATGCCGTGATAAGCGTGGCGGTGTTGCGGTAATGGTAATCGAGACAGACCAGGGAGTGCAGGATCACTGCATTCAGACATTAAAGGGTATTGACGGAATTAAGGAAGTAACGTATATCACAGCATAGGAGAGTACCATGTCATTTCATTCAATAGAAGCAATTGTTAATGTTAGCAATAATGAAAAGAAAAAGTTTTGGGAAGTTATCTTAAAAGATGACTGTATGGAACGTGATGTAACACCGGAAGAGTCCATTCAGGGAATGGAGCATATGTGGCAGTCCATGTTAGATGCTACGTATTCCTATGACCGCAACTTGCTTTCCGCCAGCGGACTTGTCGGAAAAGAAGGCGGACTTATGGAAGACTATGTAAAGGCTGGCGATACGCTAAGTGGTGAATTCTCTGCAAAGGCGATCGCAAGAGCACTTCAGATGGGCGGATCCAATGCCTGTATGAAACGTATCGTGGCAGCACCTACTGCAGGTGCCTGTGGGGTTATGCCCGCGGTTCTTACCACGTATTATGAAGAGAAGAAGGCATCGAAAGAAGATATTGTGCATGCATTGTACGTTGGCGCCGGAATCGGCCAGGTCATTGCACATCGTGCCTTTATCGCAGGTGCGGCAGGCGGATGTCAGGCAGAGGTCGGAAGTGCCTCCGCAATGGCAGCAGGAGCATTAGTAGCCCTTCGAGGCGGAAGCGCTGAACAGATTTCAAATGCCTGTGCAATAGCGTTAAAGAATCTATTGGGTCTTGTCTGTGACCCCGTTGCAGGTCTGGTAGAAGTCCCTTGTGTGAAGCGTAATGCAGTGGGTGCCGTGAATGCGCTTGCAGCAGCAGATATGGCATTAGCAGGAGTTACAAGTGCAATCCCTGCCGATCAGGTCATTGACGCAATGCGTGCGGTTGGTGAGAGCATGGATACCGGTCTTCGTGAAACAGGAGAAGGTGGTCTGGCTGCAACACCAAAGGGCCGTGAGGTGGCACGCCGTCTTCGTGGTCTTGCAGATGTGGATGCTTAAATCGAGCAGATGAAAAAAGACTCTTATATTCTATGGATTTCTTAGAAAGCATAGGAGCTTTTTAGAAAGAATCGAACAACAAGAAGTAAAAAATAAAAATACCTCGCAGCTTCCGGCAAAGCCTGCTGTGAGGTATTTTTTATTCATGGAAGGATAACATCATTTCATGGAGCGCCTTTAAGATGACAGCGCCTTCTTCCGGTGAAAACTTGGAAGAACACATCATCTGTTCTGGAATATGAGCTGCTTTTTCTTTCAGTGCCTTTCCTTCTTCTGTCAGACGGATATACACATTACGTTCGTCCTCCACGCTTCTTACTCGTGTGACATAATGCTCATTCTCCATCTTCTTTAAAAGAGGGGTAAGGGTACCGGAATCTAAGAATAATTTTTTCCCTAGTTCTTTCACTGTGATATCATCTTTTTCCCATAGAGCGAGTAAAGTGATATAAGAAGTGTAGGTCAGATTCAGCGGATCCAACAATGGCTTATATTTGCGAATAATCTCTTTTGAACATACATAAAGAGCAAAACAAAGCTGATTATCCAGTTTAAGATATTCATTCTCCACAGATGTGATATCTGTATTGGTATTAGATGTCATAGCGTTACCAGACCTTTCGATTTTATACAACTTAATTGTAGTGAGTTTGGGGAGGAATGTCAATATATATGAAACGGAAAATAAAAAAGAAATGTATATTTTGCACTTGAATGGTATAAAAAACCAAAAAAAGGACGAAAAAATAAGAATATGGTGCAAGTTTAACAGAAAAAGAGTAAAATAAATTGAAAAATTAACATTCCTGTGAAAAATTATTTATGGGGTGCACTTTTTCTCTATGATGTGTTAAAATGGTTAAGCAAGAAAGTTAAGGCCAAATATAAAAAATATTTGACAAGATTTCTACTTGGTAGTATACTTTACCAAAATATATGTAAATCATATATTATTACTATGAATTCAATCAATTAGATCAAAGGAGAATGTGTTATGAAGATGTTTAGTGTAGTCATGTGTAGCTTAATGGAAGAAATGATGAATATGAGCATGAAAAGTCGAATGCAATCTCACCTTTGTTGTAAATAGAATGCAGCATATGTATCGAGGGTATCCATACATTCTGTCATAATAGTAATAAGGTACGATCGCAGGAGGCATATTTTTGTTATGTTCCTGCTTTTTTTATGCCTATCAGGCATTAAGTAAAAGGCATAAAATCCGGAAGGAAAGTTAGTGAAAAGTGGAGGAAATCATGAGCAGGACAAATCCAATCATAAAATTAGAGAATTTAGATAAGGTTTATGAGAGCAAGCAGAATAAGGTGCATGCGTTAAATAATATAAACTTAGAAATTATGGAAGGCGAGATCTTTGGTATTATCGGGTTAAGCGGTGCCGGAAAGTCTACACTGGTTCGATGCATGAACCTGTTAGAACGTCCGACACATGGAGAGGTAATATTTAATGAACAGAGCCTGACAAAGCTTTCTTCGTCTCAGTTATCAAAAGCGCGCCA
>SVEB01000017.1 GCA_015057635.1 Lachnospiraceae bacterium
AAGTATATTTTGATAAATTCTTCTGTGAATCAAGAGGAGAATTCGATCAGATCGCGGCTTTGTACCTTGTATAGAAGAAGGGGAGCAATACCCGGACAGTCAGTCCTAAATTATAAGCAGGCATGCTATGATTAAGGCTTTCTGTCCATTTTTTTCTACTAGAATAAATATCTGTATTTTACAGTCAGATGAATGAGCACTTGCTCTTTCGGGGAAACATGCTATAATACTATAGTTATGACTAAAAATAATGTAGGAATCCGATTTTTATGAAAGATTACTATATGCTATAGAAAAACAGAGGATTTAACATGGAAAGAAAAGTAGAAAAGAAACATATTATCAAACGTATCCTTCCAGGCAGCATTGCTGAGGAAATGGAATTAGAACCGGGTGATGAGCTGATCCGCATTAATGGGAAAAAAATCGTGGATGTATTTGATTACCATTATCTGACCAATGACGAGTTCTTAGAAGTGATTGTAAAGAAGAAAAACGGGGAAGAATGGGAGTTAGAGATTGAAAAGGAAAACCAGGATGACCTTGGAATTGAATTTGAAGAAGGTCTAATGGATCAGTATCGTTCCTGCCGCAATAAATGCGTATTCTGTTTTATCGATCAGATGCCTCCGGGAATGCGTGATACGCTATATTTTAAAGATGATGATGCAAGACTTTCATTTTTGCAGGGTAATTATATAACGTTAACAAATATGAGTGATGAAGATGTGGAGCGTATCTGCTTCTATAAATTATCACCGATCAATATCTCTGTTCATACAACAAACAAGGAACTTCGTGCGAAGATGTTAAAGAACCGTTTCGCAGGGGAAGCATTAGATAAGCTTCAGAAATTCTACGATGCCGGAATTGAGATGAATGGACAGATTGTATTGTGTAAAGGATATAATGATGGGGAAGAATTAGATCGAACCATTCGTGATTTAAGCAAATACCTTCCTCTGATGAAGAGTCTTTCCGTAGTACCAGTTGGTTTATCTAAGTACCGTGACGGATTAGCTGAATTAGAGAAGTTCACAAAGGAAGATGCACTTGCCGTAGTGAAACTGATTGAATCCTGGCAGCAGAAACTCTTAAAAGAACATGGAACCCGTATGGTACAGCCAAGCGATGAGTGGTATATCACAGCAGGTCTTCCGATTCCAAAAGAAGAGCAGTATGAGGGATATCCTCAGATTGAAAATGGTGTCGGTATGGTTCGTTCCTTAATGGAAGAGTTTGATGATTATTTAGCTAAAGTTTCCGGTGATCATAAGGAAAGGAAGATTTCTCTTGCAACCGGCGTGCTTGCCGCACCGATTATCAAAGCTCTTACCGATAAGATGAAAGAGAAGTTCCCGAATACGGAAATCACAGTTTACACAATCATCAATGAATTCTTCGGACCGGATATCACCGTGGCCGGACTTCTTACCGGACAGGACATTATAGCACAGCTAAAGGACAAAGACTTAGGGGATGCACTGATCTTGCCGAATGTTTTGCTTCGAAGCAGGGAAGATATATTATTAGATGATTTACGGGTAAAAGATATTGAAAATGCTTTACAAACACCTATTCGTATTGTAAAATCAGATGGAGTGTCCTTGATCGATACCATAATTTCCTAATTATGGCATGCATCTGTTACGCAATAAAAACAGAAAGTACTGCAAAATTCAGCAGTCAGGATGATACAAAAGTAAAATAAATGGTTAGGATAAGCGAAAGATATCCTTGGTAAAAATAAACCATTCAAAGTAACAAAAGTTATTTTGAGGAAAGAGGTAAACATGAGCAGACCAATCGTAGCGATTGTCGGCAGACCGAATGTCGGAAAGTCGACTTTATTCAACGCGTTAGCAGGAGAGAGAATTTCTATCGTAAAAGATACTCCTGGTGTAACACGAGATAGAATCTATGCAGATGTGACTTGGTTAGATAAACAATTTACAATGATCGATACCGGTGGTATTGAACCGGAAACAAAAGACTTAATGTTAGCACATATGAGAGAGCAGGCGGAAATCGCGATTGCAACAGCAGACGTAATCATGTTCGTTGTAGACGTACGTCAGGGATTAGTAGATGCGGACTTTAAGGTTGCGGATATGTTAAGACGTTCTGGCAAGCCAATCGTACTTACTGTTAACAAAGTGGACAGTGTAGCGAAATTCGGCGCTGACGTCTATGAATTCTACAATTTAGGATTAGGAGATCCATTCTCTGTTTCTGCAGCATCTATGTTAGGATTTGGTGATTTATTAGATGAAGTAGTTTCTCATTTTGCACCGGAATCCATGGAAGAAGCAGAAGATGAACGCCCACGTATTGCGATCGTAGGTAAGCCAAACGTAGGTAAGTCTTCTATCATCAACCGTCTTTTAGGCGAAAACAGATGTATCGTATCCGATATCGCAGGTACTACCCGTGATGCGATCGATACTGCTGTGACATTCCAGGACAAGGAATATATCTTTATTGATACAGCCGGTCTTAGAAGAAAGAATAAGATTAAAGAAGAGATTGAACGTTTCAGTATCATTCGTACCGTTAGTGCGGTAGAACGTGCCGATGTTGTTATCGTTGTAATCGATGCACAGGAAGGCGTAACAGAGCAGGATGCGAAGATCGCAGGTATTGCGCATGAACGTGGAAAGGGTATCATTATCGCGGTAAATAAATGGGATGCGATTGAAAAGGATGATAAGACAATCTACAAACAGACCAATAAAATTCGTGAAATCTTATCCTTCCTTCCATACGCAGAAATTATGTTCATTTCTGCAAAGACAGGACAGCGTGTTACAAAGATGTTCGACATCATTGAAGTGGTTATCCAGAACCGTACCTTACGTATTCAGACTGGTGTTTTAAATGAAATCTTAATGGAAGCGACCGCACTTCAGCAGCCACCTTCAGATAAAGGTAAGCGTTTACGCCTTTACTATATCACACAGGTTGCAATTGAGCCTCCAACATTCGTAATCTTTGTAAATGATAAACAGTTAATGCATTACAGCTACACACGTTACATTGAAAACAAGATTCGCGATGCCTTTGGCTTCTCCGGAACTTCCTTAAAGTTCATCATCAGAGAAAGAAAAGAAAGTTAATATAGTTTCAGGTAATAGGAAACGGGGCTTCTCGTTTCCTATTATAAAATAACTGGATATGTGGAGGAAAGACAATGATAATTAAGATTATAATCTGCCTGATCGTGGGATACGTATTTGGTTGTTTTTCAACCGGATATGTGGTAGGAAAAGCAAATCATGTGGATATTAGAAAGTACGGAAGCGGGAATGCAGGAACAACAAACGCGCTTCGAACATTAGGATGGAAGGCAGCCGCAATTACCTATGTGGGCGATTTTTTAAAAGCAATCATCCCGATTCTTCTGATGCGCAATCTGATTTTTGCCGATTCAGACTATTCACAGTTATTAGGACTGTATACAGGCTTAGGTGTTGTATTAGGGCACAATTATCCATTCTGGATGAATTTTAAAGGCGGCAAGGGAATCGCGGTTACTTCCGGTGCTATGGCAGCCTTCGATCCGTTGTTAATTCCATTCTTTGTTGTTACGTTCCTTGTAACGGTAGCGATTACAAGATATGTATCCCTTGGATCTTTATTAATGTCGCTATTATTTCCGATCTGGATCGCAGTGAGATATCCGGGCGATCTACATATGCTGATCATCGGGATTCTTTATACAGCATCTGCCTTCTATATGCACCGTACCAACATAAAGCGTCTGCTAAATGGTACCGAGAACAAGTTAGGGCAGAAAGTGAAAATCGATTCAGATCAAAAATAACAATTAGTCAATAGGAGGAACCCAGAATGAAAGTAAGTGTTTTAGGAGCCGGAACATGGGGAACTGCATTAACCATATTATTAAGCAATAATGGACACGAAGTGACACTCTGGTCAAAGTTAGAGCGTGAAGTGGAAGCATTAAAGAAGGACAGATTCCATGTGCCGAACCTTCCGGAAGCAGTACTGCCGGAGAATGTGCATGTAACAGCGGATTTAAAGGAAGCGCTGTTAAGTCCGGAGTTAGTTGTTTTTGCAGTAGCTTCACCATATGTAAGAGCAACTGCAAAGGAAGCTGCCCCATTTGTGAAAAAAGGACAGATTATCGTAAATGTAGGAAAAGGAATTGAAGAGGCGACTCTTGATACCCTGACTGATATTTTAAAGGAAGAGATTAAAGATGCTGATGTCGCGGTTATGTCCGGTCCATCCCATGCAGAGGAAGTAAGCAGAGGGATTCCTACTACATGTGTTGTAGGCGCTGAGACAAAAGCAACCGCATCCATTATTCAGGATGCTTTTATGTCGGAGACATTCCGTGTCTATACAAGCCCGGATATTATCGGAATCGAGCTTGGCGGTTCTTTAAAGAACGTTATTGCTCTGGCAGCCGGTATTGCGGATGGCCTTGGATTCGGCGACAATACAAAGGCGGCGCTGATGACAAGAGGAATCGCAGAAATCAGCCGTTTAGGCATTAAGATGGGCGGAAAGCTAGAGACGTTCGCAGGCCTTTCTGGTGTAGGCGATCTATTCGTGACATGTATGAGCAAGCACAGCCGTAACCGAAATGCAGGCTACTACATCGGAACCGGCATGACCATGCAGGAAGCGATGGATGAAGTAAAGCAGGTAGTAGAAGGCGTATATTCTGCAAAAGCTGCTTTAAAGCTTGCAAGAAAATACGATGTTCAAATGCCGATCGTAGAACAGATCAATCTTGTTTTATTTGAAAACAAGTCTGCGAAAGCAGCAGTAACGGACCTTTTGTTACGTGATAAGACAATGGAAAACAATTCATTAGAGTGGTAGAGGAGCGTGCCCCGTTTAAGAGACATTCAGAATCTTGACGGGGCACTTTCTTTTTGAAAATGTATAAAAAACACGAAAAAACTCAAATATGCGTGAAAATTCCATTCATTTCATGTTTACAAAATGCGAAAAATATGTAGAATTAATATCTAGAATGAGCAAAATATATCTTGTCATATCTTATTTTCTATATTATCATAGGTAAGGACGTATGTTATTTGAAGAATAACGTCGACTAGCATACATACCAATCTGTTAATAATGGAAAGGAAGATATTATTATGAGAATCGCTTTAATTAATGAAAACAGCCAGGCTGCGAAGAACGGCCTTGTATATGAAACTTTAAAAAAAGTTGTAGAACCAAAGGGTCATGAAGTAGTAAACTACGGCATGTACAGTGCAGAAGATGAAAATTCTTTAACTTATGTACAGGCGGGGCTTCTTGCTGCTATTTTATTAAATTCCGGCGCAGCTGACTATGTTATCACAGGATGTGGTACAGGTGAAGGTGCTATGCTTGCAGCAAACTCTTTCCCAAATGTACTTTGTGGACATGTTGTAGATCCATCTGACGCTTATATGTTTGCTCAGATCAATGATGGTAATGCAATTGCACTTCCATTTGCAAAAGGTTTTGGCTGGGGTGCAGAATTAAATCTTCAGTACATCTTTGAAAAGTTATTTGAAGGTGAAAGCGGTCAGGGCTATCCAAAGGAAAGAGTTATCCCAGAACAGCGTAATAAGAAGATTCTCGATGAAGTGAAAAAAGTTACTCATGTAGATATGGTAACAATCTTAAAGAACATTGATCAGGAATTATTAAAAGGCGCAATTAGCGGTCCTAAGTTTAAAGAATACTTCTTTGCAAACTGCAAGAACGATGAAATCGCTGCATTCTTGCGAGAAGTTTTAGCATAATCGGATTTTACCATTATGCATGTTAACGCTGGCAGATTCTGATGTTTAGTATGAGGATAAGCATACGCACGTGTTAACAAGATAATAAATATAGTTATATCTATGTTTAGGGCGATTTCGGTTTCGGAATCGCCTCTGACATTGCAGGAGGAAATATGAAACAAGCCATTGTAATCGGTGTTGCGGGTGGTTCTGCATCCGGAAAAACAACAGTAGCGACCAGATTAAAAGAAGAGTTTATTAACGAGGTTGAGTTATTAAGCCATGATAGTTATTATTTAGCGCATGACGATATGCCATTTGAGGAACGTGCGAAAATCAATTACGATCATCCGAACGCATTTGATACGGAACGTTTTATTGAAGATTTAAAGAAGTTAAAGGCAGGAATCCCAGTGGACAGTCCAGTGTATTCCTACTCTCTTCATAACAGAACTTCAGAGACAGTGCATGTAAATGCTACAAAGGTTATTATTGTGGAAGGTTTCTTAATTTTCGAGAATAAAGAACTACGCGATCTGATGGACATCAAGATTTTTGTAGATGCCGATGCAGATGAACGTCTGGTGCGAAGAATCCTTCGTGATGTTAAGGAACGTGGACGTACTTTAGAATCTGTAATCACACAGTATATTGAAACGGTTAAGCCTATGCATGAACAGTTTGTGGAACCTAGCAAGAAGTACGCAGATATCATTATCCCACGAGGCGGGGAAAATGATGTGGCTCTTACTATGGTCATGAACCGCATTAAAGCTATCGTAGCCGAAGAAGAAAAAGAGATGGATTAATCCATCTCTTTTTCTTCTTCGAGCGGGCGGGGGCTTTGCGCACCGGAGATTCGGGGAAGGTCTGCCGCCCCCATCGTCCTTTGCACCGGGAGGAATATATTTTTCGGATGTTCGGACGCGAGAGCGGACAGGAAGAGGCAGGAATCTTCGACTATCAGACAGGAAAGCACTGTCTGCTATTCAAAGATTCCTGCCTCTTCCTGTTCGTCTCGAGCCGGACATCCCGAAAAATATTCCTCCCGGTGCAAAGGACGATGGGGGCGGCAGACCTTACAATGCGTTTCTGCGAAACGAATTGTAGGACGAACGTATGACTGGCGAACGGAGCACGATGGGGAAGAAAAAGAGATAGATTTGGGGAGAGATGGAAAAAGCAAAAAGCAAAGAGCAAAAGCAAAAATCCAAAACCTAAGGATAAAAATGAAAACAAGAGCGAAGATGAGGAAAAAAGGTCAGAAAGAAGTGAAAGTATAGAAAGGCATAGAAAAAAGGGGAAGAGGAGGATGTGATTTATGATTTTTGGGATGCCAACGTTGCTTGAGATGGAGAGTTTGGATGATACCATGAGGCTGTGTAAGGAATTAGGGATGGAGTTTGTGGAATTGAATATGAATCTGCCGTATTATCAGGTGGAACGGCTGGAGGAAACGGATTATTTACGGGAACTTGCGAAGCGGTATCAGTTGTTTTATACGATTCATCTGGATGAGAATCTGAATGTAAGTGATTTTAATCAAGGGGTAGCAGATGCGTATAGGGAGACAGTGTGTCGAACGATTGAAGCGGCGAAAGAGATAAAGGCACCCATTCTGAATCTGCATATGAACCACGGAGTACATTTTACTTTGTCGAATGGAAAGGTATGGCTGTTTGAACGATATCGGAATGAATATATGGAATCTTTTCAAGTATTTCGAACGATGTGTGAAGAGGCCATTGGGGATGCGGATATTAGGATTTGTATCGAAAATACGGATGGGTTTAAAACATATGAAAAAGAAGCGATTGAGTATCTACTTGAAAGCAAAGTGTTCGGGTTGACATGGGATATTGGGCATTCGAATGCAAGCAATGATGTGGATGAGGAGTTTATAATGGAGCATCACGAGAAATTGGATCATTTTCATATTCATGATAGTTTGGAAAGAGAGGATCATATGACTCTTGGAACGGGAGAAATTAATCTTCCACAAAGGCTTGAACTGGCTAAATGTCATGATTGCATGTGTGTGGTAGAGACAAAGACAATACGGGCATTAAGGGAGTCGGCAACATGGCTGAAAAGAAATAGATATCGATAAGGGTTGATTATTGCTGAAAGAAATTGCCAAAGAGATTCTGTCGGATGATCTATATCTCGGGTATTATTTTCAGTTGATCCAGGATGCGCTTTATTGGAAATTCTTATATTATGATCATGGATATCAGGTTACCTGTCCGAAAGATGCAGAGGTTCTTTATCATGATTATATGGTTCTAAATTTTTATCTAGTATCGAAGTTTGAGCTCGATTACGCCCTCACAGCTCCAGAACGTTTTGAAACGGAGAAAATCAATAGCATATATCCTTTTTCTTTGACCGAATTCATTCTTTCTATTCAAAGAGACCTGACTCCATCTGCTGATCCGTCTCCGATATTCTTTCCAAATCCATGGCTGATTCCTATATAAATGGAGTGGCCGACGTGTGTTTGAAAGAATATGAGGCTTTACAAGCTGGTACCAGCTGTCTGTTACCGGTTGATTACTCTTGGATGCTTCCGCCTAGAAAATAATCCGTTGAAACTTGAATTAGTAAAGAGCAGGGCAGAAAAACATATGCTTAGAAAAGTAAAATACATAAAAAAACACATAGAATAAAATACATAGGAGAGGGAATATACTCTGGAAAAAGAATAGGCATAAAATGTTGTAATCTTGCAATAAACAGATGTTGAAAAGTGTGATTGGAGGCAGAGAAGATGAATCGAGAAATTGCACATGTATCCACAGACGGTTTCGAGGGAATTTCATTTCCTGCAAACCAAAGAAAAGATAAAGTAGTCATTACCCATGAACAAAGATAAGCAAGTAACAGAAGACAGCATAATCAAAGTCGAACACATAAATGGCCCGATCCTATTGCTCTCATCCATAAACGACTCCGTCTGGCCATCCACTGAGAGTGCCCGTGGGAGCAGTCAGATAGAAACGCGTCTAATCGCTCATAATTTCAAGTTCCCTCACAAACATATCGCTTATAAACACATAAGCCATATGATGATGCCCGACATAAGTCCTGCCATGAAACTAGTATTTAAATCCGAACGCCACGCTAAAGCTCAGTGCCAAAAAGAAAGAATTCACCTGGCTGCCACGTTGCTTAATTGGATAGAAAATACACGGTAGAGTGCTCCATGTAATTAATTGTATCTAATTTTTGTTCTATCTTTACAATTGTAAGATACCCTCATCTGTGAACATAATAAAGTACGTCTGAAGAATCACACTTGTTTTTGTGTCTTTATCCGCTGTAACATATCTTCCTCTATAAGCATATCAAAGTGCGTTCGAAGAATCGCACGAAATCTTTTACTTTTATCCTTCTTCATCATAAATAGTATACGCTCATCCGTGAGCCCATCAAAGTGCGTTTCAAAGAAACGCACTTTGATATCGCCCGCCGCCCCCGTGCCGCGCGTTTTTGGCGCGCAGGGGTTCCGAATGTCCGGCTCGAGACGGAAAACAGGCGCTCCGGTCTTCGAATAGCGGACAGTGTTTTCCTGTCCGATAGGCGAAGACCGGAGTGTCTGTTTTCCGCTCTCGCGTCCGAATATTGGAACCCCTGCGCGCCAAAAACGCGCGGCACGGGGGCGGTGGGCGATACCCGCCCAGAGATTTTTTGCATACATCATTTTTCTTGCGCATACACTGTATCAGTGAATACTAGGAGGGATATCTTTTGGACAATTATAATGTATATAAAGACATTAAAGCTCGTACCAATGGAGAAATCTATATCGGTGTTGTAGGACCGGTCCGTACTGGTAAATCAACTTTTATCAAGAGGTTTATGGATTTGCTGGTGATTCCAAATATTGAAGATGTACATAGCAGAGAAAGAGCGATTGATGAATTGCCTCAAAGTGCAGCTGGCAAGACCGTAATGACCACTGAACCAAAGTTCATTCCAAAAGAGGCCGTTAATATTCAGATCTCAGATGATATCGAATTATCAGTGCGCATGATTGACTGTGTTGGATATATGGTTGATGGGGCAATGGGACATATCGAAAACGATCAGGAGCGTCTTGTAAAAACACCTTGGTTTGATTATGAGATTCCATTTACCCAGGCAGCGGAACTTGGGACGAAGAAAGTAATCAATGATCATTCCACGATCGGAATCGTAATTACTGCAGACGGAACATTTGGGGATCTTCCAAGAGAAAGCTATCTTGTTCCGGAGCAGAGAACAATTGAAGAACTAAAAAAGATTGGCAAGCCGTTTGTGGTGCTGTTAAATTCCAATCAGCCGTATTCGGATGAGACTCAGGCGATGGCAGAGGAAATGAGTGCGGCCTATGATGTAATGGTAATTCCGGTAAACTGTGAACAGTTAAAGAAAGATGACATCAATCGAATCATGAGTTCTGTTCTGTCTGTATTCCCGATTACAGAGATTGGTTTCTATCTTCCGAAATGGGCCGAGATGCTTCCGAAAGATCATTATCTGAAAGATGAGATTATCACTGCGGTAAAAGGCATGTTAAAGAAGCTGAATCTGATGAAAGATGTCACAAGTGCCAACTGTATGACGGACAGTCCACATATCAATAACTTTAAGATTGACAAGATTATGATGGAAGACGGAACGGTTCATATCAGTGTGGACATTGATAATCAGTATTACTATGAAATTATCAGTGAGATTGTAGGAGCGGAGGTTCATGGAGAATACGAATTTATGAATATGATTCGTGAGCTGGCAGCAAAGAAGCAGGAATATGAAAAGGTCAGCAATGCATGTGAAGAGGTGAGGTATAAGGGGTATGGTGTTGTAACGCCGCATCCGGATGAAATTACAATTGCAAGTCCGGAGATTATCAAACATGGCAATAAATATGGGGTAAAGATTAAAGCAACGGCTCCTTCTATTCATATGATTCAGGCAAATATTCAGACAGAAATCGCACCGATTGTAGGAAGTGAAGAACAGGCACAAGATTTAATCCGCTATATGAAAGAACAGACAGAGGCGGGACCGGAAGGAATCTGGGATACCAATATCTTTGGCAAGTCATTAGGACAGCTGGTTGATGAGGGGATTTCCACGAAGATTAACCGGATCAATGAAGACAGCCAGATGAAACTGCAGGAAACGATGCAGAAGATCATCAATGACAGCAATGGTGGGTTAATTTGCATAATCATATAATATATGGGTAACCAAAACGAATAATCATAATTTAGGATGGTTTGGTAACAATAGTATGGTGAGCGCAAGCTCTAATTGTGGGAAAGTTTCATGCAAATAAGGATGAAACCTGCAATTAGAGCTTTTCTTCCATCTAAAAGGGGGCAAAATGTTGGCTGATCTGTGCTTATTCTAGCCGGATAGAATGAAAGAGGGGATTTTTAAGAAAACGCATAAAAACAAAATATTGCTATCAATTTGCATAAAAAACATATGGAAAATAAGAATTATTGGTGTACAATGTCGGAACTTTTAAATTGGAGAAGGACGCTGTTGTGAAAATGCAAAATAAATGGAAAAATAATTGCCATATTATTGACAAATTTTCTAAATACTGCTATAATAAGCATGTAATAAATTTAATAATTTCGTAACATCTTTACTTATAGAGGTGAGCCAAATTATAAAGGAGGTACAACGTGAATCGAAAAGCATTAAAACTATCTGTTATGACAGCTGCAACGGTTTTATTGATGAGCGGCCAGACTATTGTTGCTAATGCTGAGTCAGTTACGGAAGAGAAAACACTTGGCGGTTTTTCATATGTTCTCGATCAATATGTGAATGAGACAAGTACCATAGATAGTTCCGAAATCACGCTATTATTAGCATCAAAAGTAGAGATTCCGGAGAATATTGCAATTGCAAATGTTGATGATTGTCTGAATATCCGTGAAAAGGCAGGCAAATCATATGATATAATAGGTTATCTTCCAAAAGATGCATACTGCATTGTAAAGGAAGTAAAAGATGGATGGGCTAAGATCACATCCGGTGAGGTGACAGGCTATGTTTCTTCCGAATATCTTTACATGGGAGAAGCAGGTTATAAAAAAGCAAAATCGTTAGCAAATCTGACCGCTACCGTGACGGCAGGATCTGTGAATGTAAGACAGACGCCTTCCACGGAATCGAATCAGAATATTATTACAGAAGTAAGCAAGAATGAAGAGCTTCTTGTTGTAGAGGATGATTCCTTGGAACTGCTGACAAAGGATGATCCAAAAGCAGAGCTTTGGGTCAAAGTAAGCGTGGATAATGTAGAAGGCTATGTATCAAGAGATTATGTGGATGTATCCTATAAGTGGAAGATGGCAGTTAAGATTGATCCGGTCGATGCATCGGTTTCCTCTCTTCGTATCCGCCTTACGCAGGAATCCAAGAAATACTTAGGACTTCGTTATGTGTGGGGAGGCCAGAGTCTGACAACGGGCGCTGACTGCTCTGGTTTTGTAAGATCCTTGTACAAGCTGGTGGGCATTGATATCACGAATTTGCCAAGAACATCTTATGATTTGGCGAAGTCAAGCCTTGGAAAGAGTGTTTCACTTGCGGAAGCAAAACCCGGAGATCTTGTATTTTATGGAGATGCCAAAGGAAATGTAGATCATGTTGCTATGTATATTGGTAATAATCAGGTGATTCATGAAAGTGGAAGGACAACCGGATGCAAGATATCAAATGTGACATATCGTACGATTCTTCGTATTAAGAATTTCATAGATTAATCCAAAGAGAAAAGTGTAGTTTTTACGAAGCAGCAATGTCTGTTTATTAAAAACTGCACTTTTCTTTTTTTGAGTAGTAAGAAGGTTCAGAGAGCTTTCCTACTATTTAAAAAACGGTCCGAGGCACGTGCACTTAGCGAGGTCTCCGCACGATAAAGTTTTTTATAAGTTCATGTAAAAAAAATACAAAAAGTAAAGAATATGGTGTATAATGGTAGATTATAAGGGTAAGGAGGAAGATTATTGTGTATTTTAAGGCTTGGCTAAACTATGATGGGGAATTAAACGAAAATGTGAGAGATTATTTTCAGGCAGTTTTTTCAAATTATGAATCCAATGTATTTTCCAAAGTGAACAGACAGATGTATCTGCACGCGATGGAAGAGGTAAAAGCCGCAGCAAATTCTTTTTTGGGGAAGAAGCCGGATGAGTATGATTTTATAATGAATGAAGAAAATTTTACGGTTATCGAGGAAAAGTATGAGAATACAGAAGAACAAAAATGGAAAAGAGGAATCCTTCTTTACTACGTTCCGGAAAATCAGGATAATGAGGAATCGTTATCGACAGATGGAGCGTACGAGATTAAACAATATCTGGATGAGGAAAAACGTTTTGATCTGTGGACTGTTCGGGCAAGCGGTGGAAGAGGTATTCTCTACGGTACATATGCACTGATCAGGCAGGCGATCTGTGATGGGAAATTAACGGATACCGGAGTTGTGAAACCATCCCTAGCGCTTAGAATGCTAAATCACTGGGATAATTTAGACGGATCCATTGAACGTGGATATTCGGGAAATTCCTTTTTCTTCTCTAAGAATCAGATATTAGTTGATGAACGTACGGCTTTTTATGCAAGACTTCTTGCTTCGGTAGGGATTAATGGTGTTGTAATTAACAATGTAAATGTGAAGGATATGGCGACACGCCTGATCAGCCCGCTTTATTATGCAAAGCTTCGTGAGATGAGCGAGCTGTTTGCAGGGTACGGCATACAGCTGTTCATGAGCCTTAATTTCGCGGCTCCGATGGAATTGGGGGGGCTTTCCGGATGCGATCCGCTTGCAGAAGATGTAGTTCGGTGGTGGAAAGAGAAGATGCAGGAAGTATATCGAGAGATCCCGAATTTAGGTGGCTTTTTAGTGAAAGCGGATTCAGAAGGACGTCCGGGACCATTTACATACGGCAGAACACATGCGGATGGTGCTAATATGCTTGCTAAGGAAATTGCTCCTTATGGTGGGCTGATTATATGGCGGTGTTTTGTTTATAACTGTAAACAGGACTGGCGTGACAAAAAGACAGACCGTGCAAGAGCCGGATATGATAATTTTATGCCGTTAGACGGTAAATTTTTAGATAATGTTATTCTGCAGATTAAGAACGGCCCGATGGATTTCCAGGTTAGGGAGCCGATATCTCCGTTGTTTGGAGGGCTTAGGAGTACGAATCAGATGTTAGAGGTACAGATTGCCCAAGAGTATACCGGACAGCAGAGGCATGTATGCTATCTGGTGCCAATGTGGAAAGAGGCGTTGGATTTTCATACCTATTGTAAGGAAAGCGATGACCGGGTACAGGATATTATAAAAGGAAAGACATTTGGAGGAAGAAACTGCGGTATGGCAGGGGTGGCGAATACCGGAGATGATCCGAACTGGACAGGACATGATCTTGCGGCAGCTAATCTATATGGATTTGGAAGACTGAGCTTTGATAATAATCTGAGTTCAGAAGAGATCGCAAGGGAATGGATTTCTATGACATTTCCAAGAACGCCGATTGTTATGTCAAATCTTCTCTATATTCTGATGAATTCCTGGAGTACCTATGAACATTATACATCGCCGTTAGGAATTGGATGGATGGTGAATCCGTCTTATCATTATGGGCCAAATGTAGACGGCTATGAGTATGATCGCTGGGGAACGTATCACCGGGCTGACTGTAAAGGAATCGGCATTGACCGGACAAGCAAGGGTACCGGATATTCCACTCAGTATCAGAAGCAGAATGCAATGATGTATGAAGACGTGGCAACATGTCCGGATGAGCTTTTACTGTTCTTCCATCGGATTTTGTATACGGATCGTTTAAAAAGCGGGAAGACATTGATTCAGCACATATATGATACTCATTTTGAAGGCGTGGAAGAAGTGAAGGAGTTTATTCGTCTGTTCTGTCAATTAGAAGGGGTCCTTAGTGAGGATGTATTCCAAAGAATCTTAAATCGTCTGACCGAACAGCTGTCAAGTGCAGAAGAGTGGCGTGATGTAGTGAATACCTATTTTTATCGGAAATCCGGAATTGAAGATGAAAAATCAAGAGAAATCTATTGATGAAATGATAAGGACCAACGAATTGCGAAACAGTGCTATTTTACAAAATAATGGGATATTTGCTAACGTTTAACGAAAAAATCAGGTTTCGATTGACAGAAAATCAAAACTTTTTTATAATTACGAATATGCTATAAAAAAATAAGTTCAGAATTTTTAAACCAGTTCTCTGGAAAATAACAAAAGAGAGGAAAAGTGAGTTCTATGATAGGTGCAGTGTTTCTTGCAATCGTTGCGGTTGTAGGCCTGATTATTAAAAGTGAGCATGACAAGGAAGTTCGAAAAAGAAGGCTGATTGCGAAGCTAAAAAAACAATGGGGAGATGTTCCTTCTGAAGAGTATACAGCAGAAAAGCTAAGATCATTGGCTGCTTATTACAACGCAGTGAAAGAAGATACGGACGTTGATGATATTACATGGAATGATATTGATATGGACCAGATCTTCATGACAATGAATAACACAAGTTCTGCAGTCGGAGAAGAATATCTGTATGCGATGCTTCATAAGCTGAAGTTTGAAGAAGAGGAATTAAAGGAACGAAATCGTCTGATTGAATTCTTTTCTTCTCATGAGGAAGAACGCCTTCGTGTACAGGAGATTTTCAGCGGTATGGGCAAGGTGAAGAATGTATCCATTTATGAGTATATGAACCGCCTTAATAACCTGAAAAAAGAGAACAATATGACTCATTACTTCTTAATCCTGGCTCTCTTTGTATCGGTGGCACTGATCTTTGTAGCACCAGTACTCGGTATTGTATGTACGGTGGGAAGCGTTATTAATAATATTGTCCGCTATTATCAGAGAAAATCAGAAGTGGAAAGCTATTTTACCGTAGTATCTTATCTGATTCGCCTCTTAGATTCTGTAAAGGAATTTAATGCCTTAAAAATTGAAGAACTTAAAATATATACAAAGCAGTTAAAAGAAGTAGAAAAAGCATTTCAGAGTTTTCGCAAGGGCGCGAGAATCGTGGCAAGCAAGAAGCCAACCGGAGATATGACCGATGTCTTTGTTGATTATATCCGAATGATTTTCCATGTGGACTTAATTAAGTTCAACAGCATGATGAAAACATTTGAAAATAATGAAGAGGCGTTAAACACAATCTTTGATACAATTGGTTTAATAGACAGTATGATTGCAGTTGCTTCCTTTAGAGAACTGATGGGAGAATATTGTCTTCCAGTGTTAGAAGAGTCTTCTAAGCCGTTTATTGAGACGGAAGAGATTTATCATCCAATGTTAACAGAACCGGTTAAGAGTTCTATCTCTGAAAAAGGATGTGTGCTTATTACCGGATCCAATGCATCTGGTAAGTCAACCTTTATTAAGACACTGGCGATTAATGCTATTCTGTCCCAGACAATCTATACTTCACTCAGCAAGTCTTACCATGCAAGCTATTTCAAGGTGAAATCCTCAATGGCACTGCAGGATAATATCTATAACAATGAAAGTTATTATATTGTAGAGATCAAGTCACTCAAGCGGATTTTAGACAGTTTGGATGAAAAGATTCCGACATTATGCTTTGTGGATGAAGTGCTTCGCGGCACCAATACATTAGAGCGAATCGCAGCGTCCAGCCGTATCCTTCTTTCTTTCGCAAAAGAGAATGCAATGTGTTTTGCAGCTACTCATGATATCGAGCTTACTCATATACTGGAGAATTATTATGCAAACTACCATTTCCAGGAACAGGTTGTAGATAATGAGATTCTGTTTGACTATAAGCTATATCAGGGAAGAGCCGTTTCTAAAAATGCAATTAAGCTGTTGGGTATTATCGGATACAGCGAAGAGATCATTGAGGAAGCGACAGAGGCTGCTAACCTGTTCTTAGAAGAAGGGGAATGGAGTGTAATCGCTTAAAAAGGCTTATAAGAAATACCTGGTCAGAGCATATGACTGGCATAGGGATAGTTCTATTTTGGATTGTACCATATAAGGGACGGACAAAGTCTTTTATATGGTACAATCTTTCTGCGTTTATGGAAAAATGCACAAAAGAGAAAGATGACACGATAATAAGAATATGATTTTTTCTTTCGCTTCGATTTGAAAAAAAGGTCAGACACTTGAAAAAGAGTGTGAAGTGTCATAAAATAGGTTAAAATTCACGTAAATGATACACGTGTAGTAAAGAGTAGAAATGGAAAGGGAGAACCTAAGATGGCACAGTTAACACCGATGATGCAGCATTATATGGATACCAAGAAAGAATATCCGGACTGTATCCTTTTTTATCGTTTAGGGGACTTTTATGAAATGTTTTTCGAGGATGCGATTACCGTATCAAGAGAATTACAGATAACACTGACAGGAAAGAGCTGCGGGCTGGAGGAACGTGCTCCGATGTGCGGCGTTCCATACCATGCAGCAGAAGGGTACCTTACTAAGTTAGTTGCAAGAGGATATAAAGTGGCAATTTGCGAGCAGGTGGAAGATCCAAAGCTTGCAAAGGGAATGGTGAAGCGCGAAGTCGTTCGAATTGTGACACCGGGTACGAATTTAAATACACAGACATTAGATGAAACAAAGAATAATTATCTGATGGCCGTAATCTGGGAAGATAACTCCTGCGGCATTTCCACAATCGATATCACAACCGGCGATTTCTATGTGACAGAAGTAGAAAACACAAGAAAGCTGTTAGACGAGATTTACAAATTTGCGCCATCTGAAATCATCTGCAATCCGGCATTTTTAATGTGCGGCATTGATTTTGAGGATTTAAAGGGGCGTTACAATATATCCATCAGTACGTTAGATGACTGGTTTTATGAAACCGAAAGCTGTGAAAACTGCTTAAAAGTACATTTTGAAGTAGGAACACTTGATGGTCTTGGATTAAAGGACTATACCATTGGTGTAAATGCATGTGGAGCAGTTATGCAGTATCTGTATGAAACACAGAAAAGTTCTCTTACTCATATCACTCATATCACTCCATATGTGACAAGCCGCTTTATGCTAATTGACAGCTCAAGTCGCAGAAACTTAGAGCTTGTGGAGACAATGCGTGAGAAACAGAAGAGAGGCTCTCTTCTATGGGTATTAGATAAGACAAAGACTGCGATGGGGGCACGTCTTCTTCGTACTTATGTAGAACAGCCATTAATCGAGAAAGAAGAGATTGAAGAGCGTCTGGATGCAATTGAAGAATTTAACAACAATGTCATTTCAAGAGAAGAAGTAAGAGAATACTTAAATTCCATCTACGACTTAGAGCGTCTGATGGGAAAAGTAAGCTATAAGTCTGCTAATCCCCGTGATCTGGTTTCCTTTATGTCTTCTTTGGCAATGCTTCCTCATATCAAGTTCCTGATCAAAGACTTTGACAGTGCGGTATTTAAGCGAATCCACCATACATTAGATCCACTTACCGATCTTCACGATCTGATTGAATCTGCAATTGCAGAAGAACCTCCGATTGCATTGAAAGAAGGCGGCATCATCAAGGAAGGATTCAATGCGGAAGTAGATGAATTAAGAAAGGCAAAGACAGAAGGAAAAGTATGGCTTGCTGACTTAGAAAACCGCGAAAGAGAACAGACCGGAATCAAGAATCTGAAGATTAAGTACAACCGTGTATTCGGCTACTATCTGGAAGTTACCAACTCTTATAAGGATCTAGTGCCGGATAACTGGGTGCGTAAGCAGACTCTTGCCAACGCGGAACGTTATACAACCGATGAGTTAAAAGAATTAGAAGATAAGATCTTAAATGCGGAAGATCGTCTTTTCTCGTTAGAATATGATTTATTTGCAGAAGTGCGTGATACGATCGCGGCACAGGTAAAACGAATCCAGACAACCGCAAAAGCAGTTGCGACCGTCGATGTATTCGCCTCTCTTGCATTTGTTGCAGAACGCAATAACTTTACCCGTCCGATGATCAATACAGATGGTGTGATCCAGATTCATAATGGAAGACATCCGGTTGTAGAACAGATGATCAACAACGAGATGTTTGTTGCAAATGATACGTATCTCGATAATAAGGAGAATCGTATCGCCATTATTACAGGTCCTAATATGGCGGGTAAATCCACCTATATGAGACAGACCGCCTTAATCGTATTAATGGCACAGGTGGGCTGCTTTGTTCCGGCGGAAAGCGCGAATATCGGAATCGTGGACCGTATCTTTACAAGAGTAGGGGCAAGCGATGACTTAGCAAGCGGTCAGTCTACTTTCATGGTAGAAATGACAGAAGTAGCAAATATCTTACGTAATGCCACAAAAGACAGCCTTTTAATCTTAGATGAAATTGGACGAGGGACAAGCACATTCGATGGTTTAAGCATTGCATGGGCAGTGGTTGAGCATATCAGCAATCCAAATCTGTTAGGTGCGAAGACATTATTTGCAACTCATTATCATGAACTGACAGAATTAGAAGGAAAACTTGAAAGCGTTAACAATTACTGTATCGCCGTGAAAGAACAGGGCGATGATATCGTATTCCTTCGTAAAATCATCAAGGGTGGCGCGGATCAGAGTTACGGTATCCAGGTGGCGAAGCTTGCCGGTGTTCCGGAAACCGTATTAAAACGTGCCAGAGAAATTGTAAATGAGCTAAACAGCAAGGATATAGCAGAAAAGGCCAGAAATATTCAGGTGGCAGACAATAAATCAGAAAATAGTCAGGAAGAAATGGTGCATGCAGCCGGACTGGCACAAGAGTATACAGGGGCGCACGCAAAATCTGGCAGCAGACATGCAAAAAAAGATAACGAGATGGAAAATCAGCTGTCCTTATTTGGCGGAAGTAACTACGATGAGATTATTGACGAAATTCGAAATCTGGATATGGCAAGGGTGACACCAATTGATGCGTTAAATAAGATGTACGAGATCCAGTTAAAAATCAAGGAGTTGATGTAGAAGGAAAAAGACGCGGTTCGGACAAAAGAGGATTGCGTTTGGTTCGCAGAAAACCACCGCTTAATCCCATCGGATTATCAGGTGCAGATGCCAGCTGTGCAGTCCGGTAAGATTGAGAGCGATACGATCGATCAGGCCGTTATACGGGTTCTGATGATGAAATGGAAGCAGAACGGAATAGAGCAGGAGTAAATTATGTCTAAAATTGTAGTTCTTGATAAAAATACAATAAATAAAATCGCGGCAGGCGAGGTAGTGGAACGTCCGGCATCTGTTGTAAAGGAACTGATTGAAAATGCAATCGATGCGGGCGCGAATGCGATTACAGCTGAAGTGAAGGAAGGTGGAATTGGTTTTATCCGTATTACCGATAATGGAGCAGGAATTGAAAAAGATGATATTAAAGTTGCATTTCTGCGCCATGCCACAAGCAAGATCCGCTCAGTGGAAGATCTTCTTACCATCGGAAGCTTAGGATTTCGTGGAGAAGCGTTATCCAGTATCTCCTCAGTTGCGATGGTAGAGCTTGTAACGAAGACGAGAGCCGCATTTACCGGCAATCGTTATGTGATCGAAGGTGGAGAAGAGAAGAACTTCTCCGAAATCGGCTGTCCGGATGGAACTACGTTCTTAATCCGCAACCTGTTTTATAATACGCCCGCAAGAAGGAAGTTTTTAAAATCTCCCGCGACGGAAGCAGGCTATATTAGTGATCTGATGGAACGTCTTGCCGTATCTCATCCGGACATCTCCTTTAAGTTCATTAATAATAATAAGACGATTCTTCATACATCCGGAAATCATAATCTGAAAGATATCATTTATCATGTGTATGGCAGAGATATCGCGGCACAGTTAGTACCGGTAGTCGGACAGAATGAATTCGTGACGATGGAAGGGTATATCGGAAAACCGATTGTATCCAGAGGAAACCGTAACTATGAGAATTATTTCATCAACGGAAGATATATTAAAAGTGCGATTATCAGCAAGGCGATTGAGGAAGCGTACCGTCCTTATACGATGCAGCACAAATATCCGTTTACCGCGATTCATTTTACGATTGATCCGGAAATCATTGATGTTAATGTACATCCGACGAAGATGGAAATCCGATTTACGAATTCTGAAATGGTGTATCGCATGACGTATCGTGCCATTTCGGATGCGCTTTCCGGTAGGAACATGATTCCGGATGTGACATTAGTGGAAGAAAAGAAAAAAGAAGAAAAACGTATTTTCGAGCATGTACCGGAACCGTTTGAAGCGAACCGTATCAGGGAAAGCAGGGAACGTATTAAGGAGCAGGCAGAAAAGAAACGAAATGAAGCGATCCTAAGCATGCAAAAATCCAATCTATTTGGAGGCAGTCTGACTAAGTCCAAGGAAACGGCAGAAACAATGGATCAGATTCCGGATGTCATTAAGGATACGGAGATTGTAAAACTAAAAGAAGCACAGCTTTTAGCGCCGGAACTTTTTGAAGAAAAACGTGAGAGCTTAGCAGCACTGCAAAAGCAAGCAGAAAAGCCGATCGAAAACAAGCAAGAAGGAAACAAAGAAGGGGATAGGGCAGAAGACAAAGGGGAATCCGATACCGGCGTTGTTCAAAATGCTGAAAAAACGGTTCTGTCAGCGGCAGCATTACTGGGTGCAGCTGATCTGGATGCACTCTTTCAGGATTCCAAAGAAGTCGATCCTTTAGCACTTAAAAATGCCCTAAATCCTTCTAAACCATCTGGATTACAGAATGCAGATGATTTGTATATGCACAAACAGGAGGGGAAAGAAAGTGCTTTCTCTTCCGGTATTTTATCTGAGCAGAAAAATCAGGCAGGGGAACAAAAGAATCTGTCTGAAGCAATGCAGAATGAAGTTAAGAAAACAGGGACTGCATCAGGGAGCACCGTCGAAGAAGGAAAGGTGCCGGAATCAGGAAGTGCAGAAGCAACAGATCATGCAAACTTAAGTACATCTGCATTAAATCCAGATGCAGGAATAAAAGCAGAACCGCCTCGTCAGCTAAGTTTTATTGATGAGCAGAAATTTACGGAGAGCATGTCGGAAGGTAAGACACAGACGGAAACCGTAAAAGAAGCATTTATGATGAAGGGTAATGTAAAAAGACATCGGATCATTGGTCAGCTTTTTGCAACCTACTGGCTTGTCGAGATGGACAATCAGCTCTTTATCATTGACCAGCATGCGGCCCATGAGAAGATTCTTTATGAAACAACGCTGAAGAGAAGAAAAGACAAAGAATTCCTCTCTCAGATGATCAGTCCTCCAATCGTGCTTACACTAAGCTTAAAAGAAGAAGCGGCAGTAATGGAGCATATGGATGTGCTAAAGGAACTCGGATTTGAAATTGAGCATTTTGGTGGAAAAGAATATGCAGTAAGCGCACTTCCAGCAGATATGTATGGCATTGCAGGGGAACGTCTGCTGATTGATTTTATTGATGACCTAGTCGATGAGGCGCCAAGAGGGACACCGGAGATCATCTTTGAGAAGATTGCATCCATGTCATGTAAGGCGGCAGTAAAAGGAAATCAGAAGTTAAGCTATATGGAGGCGGAGAGTCTGATCGATCAGCTGCTGGCGTTAGACAATCCGTTCCATTGTCCGCATGGACGTCCGGTCATTATTTCAATGACAAAATACGAGATAGAAAAGAAATTCAAACGAATTGTGTAGTGAGGTAACAGCTAGTGAAGGAAGTAAATGACGTCCTGATGGAAAATCAGAAGAAGCGACCGTTAATCGTGCTTACCGGCCCGACAAGCGTAGGCAAGACGAAATTATCCATCGCGCTTGCAAAGGCAGTGAACGGAGAAATCATTTCTGCGGATTCCATGCAGGTATATCATCATATGGATATCGGCACCGCGAAGATCACAAAAGAAGAGATGGATGGTGTCAATCATTATCTGGTGGATCAGTATGAACCGGATGAGGAATTCAATGTGGTCGAATTCCAGAAGGAAGCGAAAAAAGCGATTGAAGAGATTTATGCAAAAGGCAAGATCCCTCTCATTGTAGGGGGGACAGGCTTTTATATTCAGGCGGTTTTAAATGATATTGATTTTACCGAGAATGAGCAGGATACAACTTATCGCAGGGAATTAGAAGAGCTTGCGAATAAGGAAGGGGCAGGGGTTTTACATCAGATGCTAAGAGAGGTGGATGAAGAATCCGCAGAAGCCATTCATGAGAATAATGTGAAGAAGGTAATCCGAGCGCTTGAGTTTTTTAAGATGACCGGCGAACCGATTTCAAAACATAATGTAGAACAGCGTGCCAAGAAAAGCCCATATCAGTTTATGTACTTTGTACTGGATCAAAAGCGTGATGTTTTATATGCCAATATTGATAAACGCGTTGATATTATGATGGAAAATGGCCTGTTAGAGGAAGTGAAGCGTTTAAAAGAAATGGGATATGACCGTTCTTTAGTTTCCATGCAGGGAATCGGATATAAAGAAATACTTGCATATTTAGAGGGGGAATGTTCCTTGGAAGAAGCAGTCTATATTATTAAGCGCGATACCAGACATTTTGCAAAACGTCAGATGACCTGGTTTCGAAGAGAACGCGATGTGACGATGGTTCCAAAGCAAGATTTTGAAAATGATGAAGATAAGATTTTAGAATATATGTTAAAGCTTTTAAGAGAAAAAGGAATTTTGTCTTAAACTACAAAAGGAAGGCGGATTAGTATGAATTACGGATTAGAAGAAATGTATGAGGGATTAAAGATTGACAAAGCAGTTTTTGACTACTGCAAGGATATCGAAGGAAAATTAAAGGAGCGATTTGAAGAAATCGACCGTGTTGCGGAATACAATCAGTTAAAAGTGTTAAAGGCAATGCAGGAATGCCATGTAAGCGATACTCATTTCGCAGCGACTACCGGTTATGGATATAACGATTTAGGAAGAGATACATTAGAAGAAGTATACGCAAAAGTATTCCACGCAGAAGCAGGTCTTGTAAGACCACAGCTTACATGCGGAACACATGCGCTTACAATCGCACTTAGCGGTAATCTCAGACCTGGCGATGAAATTCTTTCGCCAGTTGGAAAACCATATGATACATTAGAAGGCGTAATCGGTATCCGTGAGTCAAAAGGTTCTTTAGCGGAATACGGCATCACCTATAAGCAGGTTAATTTATTAGAAGATGGAGCATTCGATTATGAAGGCATTAAAAATGCAATCAATGAGCGCACGAAATTGATCACCATTCAGAGATCAAAAGGCTACCAGACAAGACCGACGCTTTCTGTTGCAAGAATTGGCGAGTTAATCAAGTTCGTAAAAGGCATCAAGCCGGATGTGATCTGCATGGTAGTTAACTGTTATGGTGAATTTGTAGAAACAATTGAACCAACTGATGTAGGTGCGGATTTATGTGTCGGATCCTTAATCAAAAATCCAGGCGGCGGACTTGCTCCAATCGGCGGATATATTGTCGGAAAAGAAGAGTATGTAGACAATGCGGCATATCGTCTGACTGCACCGGGCCTTGGCAAGGAAGTAGGCGCAACACTTGGAATCAATCAGCAGTTATATCAGGGATTCTTTCTTGCTCCGACTGTTGTGGCAGGTGCATTAAAAGGTGCGATCTTCGCAGCGAACATCTACGAAAAATTAGGTTTCCCGGTTATTCCAAATGGAACCGAAAGCCGTCATGATATCATCCAGGCAGTTACATTAAAATCTCCGGAACGCATTATTGCATTCTGCAAGGGCATTCAGGCAGCAGCACCGGTTGACAGCTATGTAATTCCGGAACCATGGGCAATGCCGGGATACCAGTCTGATGTTATTATGGCAGCAGGTGCCTTTGTACAGGGATCCAGTATTGAATTATCAGCAGATGCTCCGATTACCGCTCCATATGCAGTGTACTTCCAGGGGGGACTTACCTGGTATCATGCAAAGTTTGGTATCATGATGTCCGTACAGAAATTATTTGAAGAAAAACTGATTGAATTGGTATAATAGTACCAAAAGTGGAAAACAATGAGAATATAAGGGCGTTGCAAGGGCAAGTGGATGAAGGGAAGAAAGACAACCTTTTCACGGGAATTGCACCGCCTTTTCTCATTGACAGGACCTTTGCCTTATTGTGTGGCAAAAGGCGAAGGAATGAATTAATGTGCGAATTGTTATATTTTGAGGCACAATTTCTTGTATACAAATCACCTAAAATGTGTTAATATAGGATTTGATTAAATGGGACTGTTCTAGTTCCACTCTAACATACATGCTGAATTGATTTCTTGGAGAGGGAAAGATAGGAGAGGCATGAAGTCTAATTGTTATTCCGTAAGGGAACTTCCGGAATCGGAACGTCCCTATGAAAAGTGTGAAAAATATGGAGCGGCTTCTTTATCGGATGCGGAATTGATTGCAGTGATCATACGCACCGGATCAAGAGAGGAACGCTCTATGGATTTAGCAGCACGCATCTTAACGCTATCGAAGCAGAATGCCGGACTTAATAGTCTGCATAATCTTTCGATTAAGGAACTGTTAAGCGTGCGAGGTATTGGAAAAGTAAAAGCAGTGCAGATTCTGTGTATTGCCGAACTGAGCAGGCGAATGGCGAAAGCATCGAATGAGGCAGGACTTAATTTTACGAACCCGGGCTCCATTGCACGATATTATATGGAGGATATGCGGCATTTAAAGAAAGAGATATGCCGTCTGGCTATGTTCGATACAAAAAGCAGACTGCTTGGAGAGTCCTTATTATCCATGGGGAACGTGAATTCGTCCATTGTGTCACCAAGAGAAGTATTCTTGACAGCCCTTAAGTCAGAAGCAGTCCATATTATACTGCTTCATAACCATCCAAGCGGGGATCCGACTCCAAGCAGGGAAGACATCTTAGTTACGAAGCGGGTAAAGGAAGCGGGAGATTTAGTTGGGATTTCACTTATGGATCATATCATCATTGGAGACAATAAGTATGTTAGCTTAAAAGAACAAGGTTTTATTTGAAGGGAGAACTTAAATGGCTGGAAAGTTATTTGGTATTGATTTTGGTACAAGTACCATTAAAATATACAAGAAAAATGATGGTGTTATCTTTGATGCCAAAAATATCATTGCAATTGCAGGCAAGAATAAAGTTCTTGCAATCGGTGACGAGGCATACGAGATGTATGGAAAGGCACCTGAGAATATCGAAGTTGACTATCCAGTAAAGAATGGCGTAATTGCCAACATTAAGAATATGTTGGAATTATTAAACCAGGCGTTAGCGGAGATCAGCAAGAAACATGGTAAAACGATTGGAGCCGAATTTTTAGTTGCGACACCAACGGATATTACAGAAGTAGAAAAAAGAGCATTTTATGATCTGGTTGCAAGTTCCAATGCGAAGAGCAAAAAGATCAGAATCGTGGAAAAACCAATTGCGGATGCATTAGGAGCGGGACTTGAGGTGACAAACGCACAGGGGGTTATGGTGGTGAATATCGGTGCGGATACGACTGAAGTTTCCATTATGTCTCTTGGTGGCATTGTATTATCCAAGTTGATTCCAATCGGCGGCAATAAATTAGATGATTCCATCATCTTAGCTGTAAAGAAGAAATACAATCTGTTCATCGGTCATAAGACAGCGGAAACAATCAAAAAAGAATTAGCAAGTGCACTTCCGATGGAAGAAAGAACAATGAAAGTGTTCGGACGTGATGTGGTATCAGGTCTTCCGGTTCAGAAGGAAATCAGCTCTACTTTCGTATACGAGACGATTTCAGAGCATTTATATTCCATTATCGATGCGATTCGCATTATATTAGAAAGAACTCCACCGGAAATCTCATCTGATATCATCGATCTTGGTATCTATATCACAGGCGGATCTGCAAATATCCGTGGGTTAGACGAACTTCTTTCTCATGAGACAGATTTAAAGATTAATATTTGTGAGGATTCTGCGAATACTGTTGTAAATGGTCTTGGACGTATTATTGAAGACAGCAAGTTAAGTCCACTTGCACAGTCCTTAAAACAAACCTATTACGGAGGCTAAAAACAGATGAGAAAAAGAACACCGAAGATTGACATTCGGCCGAAACATGTACTTTCTGCATGTACTGTTCTTTGCTTGGTCTTAATACTTGTATCTTTCCGTTACGGCGATAAAGTAAGCCCGGTTAAAACTGCCGTAGGCAGTGTGGTGACACCAATGCAAAAAGGGATCAACACAGTCGGGACTTACATCGCCGAAAAGCTGGATGCCTTTCAGAGCATGAAAGAACTGTTAGAAAAGAATGCAGAACTGGAACAAAAGGTTGCGGACTTAACATATGAAAACAGTATCCTGATGCAGGATAAATATGAACTGGATGGCTTAAGAGAACTTTATAAGGTGGATCAGAAATATGCGGACTATCCCAAAGTAGCAGCAAGAGTCATCAGTAAAGATACGAACAGCTTTTATTCCGTCTTCACAATTGATAAAGGAGCGAATGACGGAATTGCAGTTGATATGAACGTGCTTGCAGGAAACGGCCTTGCCGGCATTGTGACGGAAGTAGGAAAAAACTATGCAAAAGTCCGTTCCATTATTGATGATTCCAGTTATGTAAGCGGAATGTTTATGAAGACATCGGATACCTGCGATGTAAAAGGAGATCTTGAGCTTTTAGATGAAGGCTATATTCGGATTGAGAATATCTCCATCAATGCCAAGATTGAAGATAACTATGAAGTGGTAACATCTCATATTAGTGATAAATATCTGCAGGGCATCTTAATTGGATATGTAAGCCATATTGAGACAGATTCCAGCAATCTGTCTAAGGTCGCATACTTAAAACCAGTTGTTGATTTTGAACATCTTGAAGAAGTGTTGATCATCACAGAGTTAAAAGAGACCTTACAAAAATTAGATGAATAGCAGAGGACATGACTGTGATACGTGTACTGATAACAGCAGTGGAAATCCTGTTTTGCTTTTTACTGCAAAGCTCGGTATTTCCGAAAATCGCCCTTGCCAATGTCGTACCGGATCTGTTAATGATCCTAGTTGTTACGGTGGCATTTACAAGGGGAGTATTTCCCGGTATGTTTACCGGGCTTGCAGCAGGTCTTTTAGTAGACTGCTGTTTGGGAGATGTAATAGGGTTATATGGGATCTTATATATGTTCATAGGATTTGTGAATGGCTACACGAACAGATTTTATGACAGCGATGATTATATCATGCCAGTTGCGCTGATTGGGATAAGTGAGCTGGTATTTAGCTTTTTCTACTATATATTTGAGTTTTTACTGCGAGGCAGGCTGAATATCGGATATTATGCATACCGGCTCATGCTGCCGAAAGTAGTATATACTGTGGTTATGGGTGTGTTTTTCTATAAACTGTTCCACTCTATCCACAAGGGGCTGTTAGCGCCGAGAAAGAAGGAGGACTAATCATTGTTTGATATTATACTAGATAAGATTAAGAGCTTTTTCTCTTCCAGATTAGTTCCGCTGATGGCTATATTCCTGACTTTATTTGCCATATTGCTTCATCGGGTATTTACAATTCAGATTGTCAATAATGCCAATCAGTCTGCGACAGAAGAATACTATAATGAAGTGACAAGAGATATTAAAAGTACGCGTGGAATCATCTACGACCGAACAGGAAAGATCTTAGCGACCAATGAACTGACATACGCTGTTGTGTTAAGTGATTCTGCGCAGCTAGGTACGAATGCAGAAAAGAATAGCATGATCTTGAAGCTGGTACAGATTCTTAAGAAGAATGGATATGAGATAGAAGTGGATTTCCCGATTAAGATTGATGAGAATGGAGAGTTCTCATTCACCGTAGAAGGAAATGCAGAACTTCGATTTAAGAAAAATGCATACTGTTTAAAGTCTGTAAATGATTTGACGGAAGAACAGAAAAATGCTACTGCAGAGGATGTGTTTAACTTCCTTCGTTACGGGGATGAAGGTATCAGCACAATGTTCAATATCTCAGAAGATTATACACTCGAAGAGACATTTGAGATTATGAAAGTGCGTTATACCATGTTAATCACGTATCCGAAATATACACAGTTTACAATCGCTTCTAATATCAATGAGAAGACAGTTGCCGCAGTGAAAGAAAATATGGCGGATCTGCCGGGTGTTGAGGTGAAACAGCAGAGTACCCGTGTATATAACAACAGCAAATATTTTGCCCATATATTAGGATACACAGGTGTGATTAATGCGACAGAAGAGGAAGCATTAAATGCACAATACGGAGAAAATACTTATTCTTCTACAGACGTAGTCGGAAAAACTGGCCTTGAAAAAGAGATGGAAGCTTACTTAGCCGGAACTAAAGGAGAAGAATCGGTTACCATTACGGATTCCGGAAAGGTTGTGGATGTTACCGTTAAGACGGAACCGGTCGTTGGAAATGATGTATACCTGACGATTGATGCAGATTTACAGATGGCATGTTATAATATTCTGGAACGCAATATCGCAGCCACTCTGATTTCAAAAATCAATAACGGATACGATTACGGCGGAAAAGGCGTAAAGGCGGCAGATATTAAAATCCCAATTTACGAAGTTTATAATGCATTAATTAATAATAACGTGATTGAGATTGATCAGTTCAGGGAAGAGGATGCTTCGGAACTGGAACAGCAGGTTTATGGTTATTTCTTATCGAAAAGAGAGTCTATATTCAACAGTCTGATGACAATGATGAAAGTAGACAGTACCATTACCAATGCGCAGGCAGGCAGTGAGATGGCGGAATATTTAGATTATGTATATTCTAAGCTGGTATCTTCCGAAGTTGGTATTTTAGTTTCTTCCAAGATTAATAAGACAGATGAAACATATCTTGCGTATAGGAATGATGAGATCAGCTTAAGCCAGTTTTTACAGTATGCCATCACCCAGAACTGGGTCGATTTATCGAAGCTTGGCATTGGGAATGAATATTTCAGCACGGATGAGATTTACAGCAAACTGTTTTCTTATGCGATGGAATTGTTAGTGGATGATAACAGTTTTGAAAAAAAGATTTATCGTACCCTTATTTTTTCAAGAATCCTATCCGGAAAAGAAATTTGTCTTTTATTATTTGATCAAGGTGTGTTAGAATATAATGAGAATGATGTCAAGAAATTACAGAATGGCGCAATTTCAGCATACACATTTATGATTCAGAAATTAACCAATCTTGAGATCACACCGGGACAGCTTGCATTAGAGCCGTGCAGCGGTTCTATTGTTGTGACAGATGTAAATACCGGTGATGTACTAGCGATGGTATCGTATCCAAGTTACGATAATAATAAATTAGCCAATAAGATTGACTGGAATTATTATTCGAAGCTACTTGAGGATAATGCAACTCCGTTGAATAACAGACCAACATCACAGCTTACAACAACCGGTTCCACATTCAAACCGCTTACGACATTAATTGGTTTAGGCGAAGGCATCATCACACCGTATACAAGAATTACGGACCGTTATGTATTTGATGCGATCACTCCTTCACCAAAATGCTGGAAAGTGGGCGGGCATGGAACACTTGACGCAGCTCATTCAATTATGCATTCCTGTAACTACTTCTTTTATGAAGTTGGTTATAAGTTGTCTTTGGATGAAACAGGAAAATATAATGATGCACTTGGTATCTCTACCATTCAGAAATATGCAACTATGTTTGGGTTAGGAGATAAATCCGGTGTGGAAGTGAGTGAAGAAACCCCAACAATCTCTTCTACGGATGCAGTTCGTACTGCCATCGGATACTATCATAAGTTTGCACCAGTACAGATTTCACGTTATATCTCTGCTGTTGCGAATAGTGGTACTGTTTATAATCTGACCCTGCTTGACAGAGTCACAGATAAAAATCAGAATGTTATTCTGCAGAATGAGGCATCTGTATTCAATCAGATTGATCAGTTTACGAAAACAGAATGGGATGTCGTGCATGAAGGTATGTACCTGGTAGTCAACACATCTGCAAATTCCCTCAATACTTTATTTGGTGATTTGGGAGTGAGAGTAGCCGGCAAGACCGGTACTGCTCAGGTCAGCCTTAACAATCCGCATCATGCATTGTTTGTATCATACGCACCATATGAAGCGCCTGAAATTTCAGTATCTGTAGTCATTCCGAATGGATACGCTTCTGCCAATGCAGCAAAAGTCGGAAGAGAAGTAATGGGCTTCTACTTTAATGATGAGAACAAGGACGAATTATTAAGCGGAGATTATACAGCAGGTACTGCAACCAATATTCAGATATCTGATTAGAGAAAACTTAGAAAGGTAAGGTGATTGCATGAATAATTCAGTTATCATCAAAGGACACAAAAGCGGAATCGCAGTTCTGTTAGATGCTGATATGGATTTTTCAGAATTAAAAGAGAATATTGCTAAGAAGTTTAGTGACTCCGCTAAGTTTCTAGGTGATGCAAAAATGGCAATCAGCTTTGAAGGAAGAAAACTGAATGATAACGAGCAACGGGAAATACTAGACATTATCGCTGAAAATTCAAACCTTCATGTTGTTTGTGTTATTGAGAATGATCCGGAAAAAGAAGCACTATTTAAGAGATCATTGGATCAGAAGTTATTGGAACTTAATAATACTACCGGGCAGTTTTACAAAGGAAATCTGCGTTCGGGACAAGTACTGGAGACGGAGACAAGCATCATCGTGATCGGTGATGTGAATCCCGGAGCCAGTGTTGTATCAAAAGGAAATATAATTGTACTTGGCTCACTTAAGGGAACTGTATTCGCAGGGGCTACCGGAAATGAGAACGCATTTGTACTTGCACTGGATTTACATCCAGTGCAGATACGAATCGGCGATATTATCGCTCGTTCACCGGATGAACCTCTCAAAGAGGAAAAGAAAGAAGCGAAGATTGCATTTATAGAAGATGGCAATATATACATAGAACCGGTAAATCGGAAAGTGCTGAGTGATATTACACTTTAATCGTTTTCCATCTTGTGTTTGAATGTATAGTTGGAGTATAATAAAAAGATATTGATATTTTATGACAAAATTAGAGAAGTTATCAATTTGTTCTCTTATTTGCTACATGCATGATTTGCTATTACATGGAAATAAAAATATGGAGGAATTATAATGGGCGAAGTAATTGTAGTAACATCCGGGAAAGGCGGCGTTGGTAAGACAACAACAACTGCTAATGTGGGAACTGGATTGGCAAAATTAGATAAGAAAGTTGTGTTAATCGATACCGATATCGGGCTACGTAACCTGGATGTTGTTATGGGATTAGAAAATCGTATTGTGTATAATCTTGTTGATGTAATAGAAGGAAATTGCAGAATTAAACAGGCTTTGATCAAGGATAAGCGTTATCCGAACCTTTATTTACTGCCATCCGCGCAGACAAGAGATAAAACAGCGGTAACTCCGGAACAGATGAAAAAGCTGTCTGAAGAGTTAAAAGATGAGTTTGATTACATATTAATGGACTGTCCAGCCGGAATTGAGCAGGGATTTCAGAATGCTATCGCCGGCGCAGACAGAGCATTAGTTGTCACCACTCCAGAGGTGTCGGCCGTAAGAGATGCGGACCGAATTATTGGTTTGCTTGAAGCAAATGAAATGAAACAGACTCACTTAATCGTAAACCGCCTTCGCATGGATATGGTGAAGCGTGGGGACATGATGTCAAGTGACGATGTAGTCGAAATTCTTGCCATTGATTTAATTGGCGTGGTTCCGGACGATGAGAATATTGTAATCTCTACTAACCAGGGTGAACCTTTAGTAGGAAGCGATTCTTTAGCAGGCAAGGCATATATGAATATCTGTCGCCGTATCGTCGGAGAGGACGTTCCATACCTGGATTTAAATGTAAAGCAGAGTTTCTTTCATAAATTATTCAGGAAGAACTAAGGAGGAGAGGTGTTATGGCTTTAGTTGATTTTTTTAAAAAGAAGACATCAGGTTCAGTAGCAAAAGATCGTTTGAAACTTGTATTAGTTTCCGATCGTGCCGGATGTTCTCCAGAAATCATGGAGCAGATAAAAAATGATATTATTCAGGTGATATCAAAATATATCGAGATTGACCAGGACGGTCTTGATATTAAAATAACGCAAACCGAATCTGAAGGGGATAATGGCAATGTGCCAGCACTATATGCGAACATTCCAATTAAAGATTTGAAGCACAGTAAGTAAGGATGTATGGTAAATGTTCAAATTTAAAGACTATGATTTCAAACATTATAATGTATCAATCCTATTGGTTATCATGACCCTAGGCTCGATTGGTATGGTCTTAATTCAGAAACTGCAGGATTCCAATGAACGGCAGTTCGAAAAACAGGTAATGGGGTATCTGGTAGGAATTGCGTTCGCGATTGTAGTATCGTTGATAGACTATCATTTTATATGCAAGTTTTTTATTCCGCTGTATGTACTAAATTTTATATTGCTTTTTATTGTAAAATTTACACCATTAGGAAAAGCGCATTACGATGCAAAACGCTGGATTCTGATACCTGGTATTAATATGGAGGTACAGCCGTCAGAGCTTACGAAAATTATAATGATTTTGTTTATGGCAAAGTTTTTTGATTTGACGAGGCGCCAGATTAATAAGGCATCAGTTATTTTACTGGCGCTTGTTTTAATGGGAATACCAACAGTCCTCATTTTAATTCAGACCGACTTGTCCACAAGTATTGTATTAGCAGTCACTTGCATGGCAATTTTCTTTGTGGCAGGTTTGAGTTATAAGATTATACTACCGGTTATTGTCGTCGGAGTCCCGGCATTTGTCGGAATCTTTTGGTATGTACAGCAGCCGTACCAGATACTTTTAAATGAGTATCAGCAGGGACGTATTCTTGCGATTTTACATCCGGAAGAGTATCCAGATTTAATGTGGCAGCAAACAAATGCTGCAAAGGCAATTCAGTCTGGCGGTATGGTTGGAAAGCTTTTAAAGGATGAAGGGGCTTCATTAAAGTCCGGCTTAGTACCGGTTATTGAAAGTGATTTTATTTTTACGGCTATCGCAGAGGCGTTTGGTTTTGTTGGAAGTGTTATTGTGATTGGTCTGTTTATTATACTGATTTTTAAGATCATTCAGATTGCAAAGAGAGCAAAGGACTTTTTAGGGATGCTGATCGCGACGGGAATCGCATCTTTGATTACTTTCCAGATCTTTGTCAATATCGGAGTAGTAACATCACTCCTTCCAAACACAGGAATTCCACTTCCATTTGTCAGTTCAGGGCTTAGTGCCTTGCTAGGTAGCATGCTTATGGTGGGTATACTATTGAATGTAAGTTTACAGGGTAGTAAAGTTAAGGAGGTATAAATATGAACATAGGTTTAATTGCACATGATGCAAAAAAGAAATTAATGCAGAATTTTTGTATAGCTTACCGTGGTATTCTGTCTAAGCATCAGCTATATGCGACAGGAACAACTGGAAGATTAATTGAAGAGGTTACCAATCTTTCAGTTCATAAATATCTCGCTGGACATTTAGGGGGTCAACAGCAGATGGGTGCTCAGATTGAGCATAACGAAATCGATCTTGTAATCTTTTTACGTGACCCATTAACACCGAAGTCCCATGAACCTGATGTAAACTCAGCTGTTCAGCTGTGCGATACACATAATATTCCGCTTGCGACTAATTTAGCTACTGCAGAATTATTGATTAAGGCGTTAGACCGTGGTGATCTCGAATGGAGAGAGTTATTTAAATCGTAAGAATAAAAGTGGGGAAATGTTTTGAAGAAGATACTATGTTTAGCCCTGATGTTTTGTGTGCTGTTTACAGGGTGTAAGAAGGAAAGCAGCATCTTTATGGCATATCAGGCAGAGGACAGTGCTGTTAATACGGATATTGGATCTTATATCGAGGCAGAAGTAGGTGACTTTAAGTCTAAGACTCTCGCGGTTGTAACGGAAGAAGAGAACAATATGGCGAATGAGATGGCAAGTGCCATTGCTACCATGCAGGTAAACAACGACACAGGGGAAGTACTCTTTGCCAATAATGTTTATGATAAGATTTATCCTGCCAGCACAACTAAGATTTTAACTGCTCTGGTGACATTAAAGTATGGAAATCTGGCTGATGAGGTGACATTCAAAGAAGATAATGCAGGAATCACGACTCCTGGTGCAAAGCTTTGTAACTATCGTGCAGGAGATGTGGTAACAATCGAGACACTTCTTGGAAGTCTCTTGGTTTATTCCGGAAACGATGCGGCAGTAGCAATTGCAGAACATATTTCAGGATCTGTAGAGGCTTTTGTTGATCTGATGAATGAAGAAGCTGCAAGATTAGGAGCGACAAGCACACATTTCACAAATCCTCATGGACTTCATGATGAAAATCATTATACGACAGCATATGATATGTACCTAATCTTCCGTGAGTGCATAAAATATGATAAATTCCGTGAAATCGTTAAGATGACTTCTTATCGTTCGGAATTTAAGAATGCCAATGGAGAGGACCGTTACTATCGGTTTGAGACAACCAATCTCTTCCTGCTTGGTACAAGGGAAACTCCGGAAGGTGTTACAGTTTACGGCGGTAAGACAGGAAGTACCGGAAGTGCAGGTGACTGCCTGATCATTTACAGTGAAAGAGAAGATGGTACGGGATTTGTCACAGCTGTGTTCAAAGCAAGTTCCAAAGAAGATCTGTATGATCAGATGACTTATCTTTTGAGTCTGGAATAAACAATTTATAAATACGAGTACTGGGTAATATACACAGATAGCATCCGCTAGTTATCCAGTATCTTTTGACGAAACGCTGGCTTTGCCTGCGTTTTGTTTTTTTTAAAGGAAAGAATGAGATAAGCGGTTCTATATAGCCTGTATGGTCGATAATTGACTGAAAATAAAAGTGACAAGGCGCAATTATCATGCGATACAGGTTGTATTTTGGAAATGCTTATAATATAATTAAAATGTAATTAAATTTTCTTGATAACATAGAAGGAGGAGATTACAATGATACAGATTATAGCGGGTGAAAAAGGGAAGGGCAAAACCAAGGTTTTGATTGAGAAGGCCAATACAGATGTGAATGTGATAAAAGGGAACATGGTATATCTGGACAAATCGAACAAGCACATGTATGATGTTAATAACAGGATCCGCCTGATTAACGTTCATGACTATTGTGTTGAGAGTCCAGAGCAATTTGTAGGTTTTGTATCCGGTTTAATATCGGAAGATCACGATTTGGAGAAAATTTATTTGGATAGTTTTTTCAAGATAGCCTGTACCAATAAGAGTGAGATTGAGCCTTTGTTAGAAAAGATTGAGATGCTTAGCACGAAGCATGATGTGGATTTTGTAATCAGTATGTCTATTAATTCGAATGACCTCCCGGAAACCGCCAGACAATTTGTAATTGTATCGTTGTAATTTTATTAGAATAGAAAAAAACGCAGATATGCGCATTTATAAGTCGAACACAAGACTAAAAACAAAAGAAAGGAAGATGATGAATGTCATCTTCCTTTCTTTTATCAGGCAAAGCTTAGTCGTTTCGTAATCTGCCAAAATAGCTGATCGCATAAAGGCCTGATATACCAACTGCAGCATAAACGATTCTGGCAAGCAGTGTCATATCACCACAAATCACTCGTACAAGATCAAATTTAAAAAATCCAATAAGCCCCCAGTTAACAGCACCAATTACAACTAAGATAAGTGCGATATAATCAATTATTTTCAAAAGGCATACCTCCTAAGATTATTTATTTTGTTTATGGATATTATCTCCTTATAAGAACAAATTATGCTTTTTTGGAAGGTTATTTTAAAAACATGGAAAAGCAAGATGCGCTTTGACAAACATATCAAAAGAAAGTATAATGAGTACTGGTATTCTTAATCTGATAAGAAGGGTGGATTATACATGCCTAGAAATCCTAGAAAACCTAAAAACAATAAGGTTGTTAGAATTAAGAAAAGAAAGAATATCAATATAGGGGTAGTAATATTTGTTATTATTGTTGTCTATGTTGCCATTAATATCGGTTTATATTTTACCAAACCTCATCTTTCTATCTATGAAGTAGTAGAACAGTCGCTGGCAAGTGATACAACAGTCACGGGAGTAGTGATTCGGGATGAGACCGTATATCGCACGGATAAGGCAGGGTATGTGAATTATTATATGAGAGATGGATCCAGAATTGCAAAGAATACCACAGTATATTCCATTGATCAGAATAAAGATATATACCAGATGTTGTCTGACTCTTCAGGTGATCTAAGCCTTTCCGCTTCGGATGTAAGCGAGATTAAGGCACGGATTATGAGCTTTAAACGTGGGTTTTCTGAAAGCAGCTTTGAAAACGTGTATGATTTCAAAGAGGATTTTTCCAGTACGCTTTTACAGCTGACAGATCAGAATTTATTAGATAATATGCAGGACATTTTAGCATCTACGGGTTATACGTCGTCTTTTAATGTAGTGACATCGGATGCAACCGGAATTATTACATATCGTACGGATTCTTTAGACGGTCTTACAGAAGATGCTGTCAATGCTGAAACATTCAATATGGATAATTTTACAACAACAAACTTAAGAAACACAGATATCACAGAGTCAAATGGAGCCGTTTATAAATTGGTGACGAGTGAAGAGTGGAGTATTATTGCAATGCTTACGGAAGAGCAGTATAAAATGGTTGCGGATCGGACAAGCATGAAGATAACAATCGTAAATGACGGTCTTACAATCACTGCACCGGTATCCGCTTATCAAAGCGGAAGTGAATACTATTTAAAGATTAATCTTAATAAGTATATGGTTCGCTATATCGGTGACCGGTTTTTAGATATCGACTTAAGCATTTCAACGGAAACTGGATTAAAGATACCAAAGACTGCAATTGTAGAAAAAACATTCTTTATGGTGCCAAAAGAGTTCTTTACGTATGGTGGTGATTCAGAAGAGCAGGGCCTGATTAAGGAAACATATGATACAGCAAATGGTAATGTAGAGTATGTATTCGTTGCAGCTGATATATACTATCAGGATGAGACCTACGCTTATGTGGATCAGGATTTATTCGACCATGGAACCTATATCTATAATCAGGATACGAAAGAACGATTCCAGGTCAGCATGGTTGGAAAGCTTGAAGGCGTATTCAATATCAATAAGGGCTACGCTGTATTTAGAAGAGTGGAAAGACTTTATGAGAATGATGCGTATGTAATCGTAGCAAAGAATACAGAAAGCGGATTATCGCTCTATGATCATATTGCACTGGATGCATCTACGGCAGTAGAGTCCGCTGTTATTTATTAGTTATCACTAGTTTGAGGTCTGTAAAGGATGGATACGATATGATTAAAGAGAATTTAAAAGATGTAGAAAAACGGATTGAAGATGCCTGTCTTCGATCCGGAAGAAAAAGAGAAGAAGTAACATTAATTGCTGTCAGCAAGACAAAACCGCTCGCAATGATTGAGGAAGCGATTGAGGCAGGACTTACTGAGTTTGGGGAGAACAAAGTACAAGAGCTGACAGAAAAGATACCTGCAGTGAAGGAAGAGATCAGATGGCATATGATCGGTCATCTGCAGCGGAACAAGGTGAAGTATATTGTTGATCAGGTATGCTTAATTCATTCAGTCGATTCTTACCGTTTAGCAGAGCAAATCAATATTGAGGCCGAAAAGAAGGGAATTGTGTGCAATATTCTGATTGAAGTGAATATTGGTGATGAAGATTCCAAATTCGGCGTGAAACCAGAAGAAGTGGAAGCTCTGATCCGTGAGATTGCAGTACTATCCCATGTGTCTGTAAGAGGCCTGATGTGTGTGGCACCTTATACTGAAATTGCTGAGGAAAATCGCAAATATTTTAAACAAATGAAACAATTATCTGTTGACATCAATGAAAAAAACATTGATAATGTATATATGGATAAACTTTCAATGGGAATGACAGGAGATTTTGAAGTTGCCATTGAAGAAGGTGCGACCTTAGTGCGTGTAGGGACCGGAATTTTCGGGGAGCGCAATTATAATAGAGGGTTATAAGAGCTCAGGTCTTATAATGAATATTGGTAAGAATAGGAGATAAGGGCGATGTCAGTATTTAAGAATTTATTAGATTATGTTAAATTGAATGATGAAGACGAAGATGAAGATTATGATGATTATGTCAGTGAATTAGAAGAAAAAGAACGCAAACGTGCGGAGAAGCAGGAACAGAGACAGGCGCAGAGAGAAAGAAAAGCAGCCGCGCAGGCAAAGCCATATGCAAAAGAAGAATCCCAAGCTCCGATTTCTGTGAATACAACAAACAGCAATAGTGCTACTAATTTAAACGACGCAAGAAAGGAACGGGTTCGGCCAGTGGAAAGAAATAGTAATAACAATGTAAGTAAAGTTGTTCCGCTTCGAAGCAATCTGAAAGGTCTTGAGGTATGCATTATGAAGCCAACCAGTTTTGAGGATTCGCAGGATATCTGTGATATGCTTCTTTCCGGAAGAGCGGCGGTTATTAATTTAGAAGGATTTGATGTGGAAGTGGCACAGCGTGTCATGGACTTCATCTCTGGCGCTGTATATGCGTTAAATGGAAAGCTTCATCAGATTTCAAGTTATATATTCATAATCTCTCCTGATACAGTGGACATTTCAGGTGATTATCTGGATTTAATCAGACAGAATGGGTTTGAAGTCCCAACTCTGAATAAGGAATTTTAAGAATGAAATACTTAATTCTTCGTTCCGCTTCTATTTTTTTGATCGGGCTGGAGATTTTATTATTCATCCAGCTGTTTACTGGATTTCTTCAGGGTGGATTTATCAGAAACCAGCTTGCATTTTTGCTGGATCCGATTCTGAATCCAATCCGCCATCTGCTGAAGCATTCAATTTTTCAGACTTCTGTGAGTGATATGTCTCCGCTGATTGCATTTATAATAATCACATATGTACAGCAGCTTCTGTCATTGCTATAAGGTGGATAATCAGATGAATCAAGAAAAAGAAGAGCAGCTTTTGAAGAAACGGTTGACCGAACTTTCAAAAGCTGCTTATCATAAAAGTTACTGTGTATATACTGATTTCTTAAATATGAATGAAATCAGTATATTTCATAATATGGTCCGGGAAATCGGGCCGGTTCCCTATTCATTATGGGGAGGGTACCAGGGCGCAGAACGCGTCAGGGTATTGTTTCATGGTGATAAAGCAGAGGAATGCAGCGGTCAGATCTTAGATGCGCCTCTTAATTATGAGGCGGGGATTGACTGTATTCATGTTAAGCCGGCAAACGAAAAGTTTGCTGAAGAATTGAATCACCGGGATTACCTTGGTGCGATTCTTAGCCTTGGTGTGGACCGCTCAAAAGTGGGCGATATTATAATCAAGGGGAAAGAGGCATATGTATTTTGTGATGCATCGATCAGTTCTTATTTTGTAATGAATTTAGAGCAGATTAAGCGTACCAGAGTACGTTTGTCAATTGAACCTTATGATGAAATTCAGATCGAACCTTCTTATAAAGAGATAAAGGCGAGCGTATCATCAGTACGCTTGGATTCCATCGTGGCGGCAGCATTTCATCTTTCAAGAGGCGTGACAGCGGAGCTGATTGGCAGAGAGCTTGTATACGTGAATGGAAAGATTATTGTAAGCAATAGTTTCGCATTGAAGGAAGGGGATATCATTTCCGTCAGAGGATATGGGAAATTCCGATATGAGGAGCAGGGGACGATGACCAAGAAAGGCCGTTATGGAGTGACCCTGCTATTATATTGTTAAAAAGATAAAAAGCATAGGCATGCATTAGGAGGAACAAGATGATAACACCGATTGAAATTCAGAGTAAGACATTTAAGTCAGGTGGTTTAGGATACGATAAGAAGGATGTAGATAGTTTTATGAGAGATGTCTTAAAGAACTATGAGTCCCTATATCGCGAGAATATGGAATTAAATGATAAGATTAGCGTGTTAACGGAAGGAATCAATTATTATAAAACAATTGAGAAGACATTACAGAAGGCGTTAGTTTTAGCAGAAAAGACAGCGGAAGAGACAAAACAGTCTGCATTACAGGTGGCAAAGAATATTGAGAATGAAGCCATTACAAAATCACAGCTAATCGTTGCAGATGCAAAGAATGAGTTAGAACATATTCATAATCAGACGGTTCAGATGATCCAGCAGTATGAGAAGTATAAGGCACAGTTTAAGAACTTAGCTAAAGTACAGATGGAAATGTTAGAAAGCCAGGCGTTTGAAATCAATGTGGCAAGACTTAATACATTTGTGAATCCGGATGTGAAAGCGGTAAGCCATATCAATAAGGCAAAAGCGAATATTGAGGAGGCATCAGAGAAGGTGGAAGAAAATTTAAATCAGACAGCACTTTTACAGAATGCCCATAATACGTCAGAGGAAGAAACAATGGCACATAATCCATATCGTTCTGAGATGGAATATGTGAATCATTTCGTAGAAGAGTTAGATAAGGTGACAGCAGCGACAGAAGAGTCCTTAATCTTCAGCAAGGCGGAAAAGTACAGCAAACAGGGAGAAGAAAGCCATTCAGAAGAAGAATTTGATTTCATCAATCTGGATGAGGAAGAACGATAAGAATTTAAAATCAATAAGAAACATCAGCAAATCAAAGAGATGAGGTTGAGGCATGATGATGAGCAGCAAGGAAAGAAGCAGTGCAGACTGCATTTCAGTGGAGTATGAAGGGAAATTTTCTTATTATATTTATCTCAGACAGGATTTTTTAGATCTTAAGGAAGAATTGATCCGTTTAGAATGTGAAGGACGCAGAATCTGTATCGTTACGGACAGTAATGTGGGCCCGCTTTATGAAGAGGCACTTAAGAGTGCAATTGCAGGCGTGGCTTCCAAGATAACCGTATTTACATTTAAGGCGGGAGAGGAACAGAAAAATCTTAGTACAGTAGAGCAGCTATATGAGCATCTGATTCTAGAGTCATTTGACCGAAAGGATGTTTTAATTGCTCTGGGCGGTGGTGTAGTCGGAGATTTGACTGGTTTTACAGCTGCCACATATTTGCGTGGAATCCGTTTTATTCAGGTTCCGACCTCTCTTTTAGCAATGGTGGATTCTAGCATAGGCGGAAAAACAGGAGTTGACTTTAAATCTTATAAGAACATGGTAGGAGCATTCTATATGCCAAAGTGTGTATATATGAATCTCTCCTGCCTGCTGACACTGGATGACAGACAGTTTTATGCCGGCTTTGGTGAAATCATAAAGCATGGACTGATTAAGGATAAGAACTACTATGAGTGGTTAAAGCAACATCGTGAAGCAATCCTTCACAAGGATTTTAACAGTTTGAAAGAGACGGTTTATCGAAGTTGTATGATTAAGCGGGATGTAGTGCAGAGAGATCCAAAAGAAAAAGGAGAACGTGCACTTTTAAATTTCGGTCATACGTTAGGACATGCGGTAGAAAAGCAGATGCTGTTTGAAAAACTGCATGGAGAATGTGTTTCCATCGGTATGGCGGCAGCATCGTTTCTGTCTTTTAAACGCGGGGATATTACAAGAGAAGAGTATGAAGATATTAAAACTGTTTTAAAGGTATATTCCCTCCCCGTGACCGTAAAGAACTGTAACAAGGAAGAAATACTAAGTGCAGCTTCTCATGATAAGAAGATGGACGGCAAAAAGATAAAGTTCATTCTGTTAAAGCAGATTGGAGAAGCAGTGATTGACACGACTGTGTCACAGGAAGAAATGAAACATGCATTGGATTCCTTAGAAGAAACAGAGTAAGGAAAGAAAGGCACGAATAATGAAAAGAATAAAGCACTTATTAATCGTACTGGCCCTGATCGGATTCGATCAGTGGACAAAGTACCTTGCAAGAATCAAGTTTGCGGACGGAGATTCCTTTACAATCATACCAAAGGTACTAAAATTCGTATACCATGAAAATGATGGAGCGGTATGGGGAATTATGAGTGGGAAGATCCCATTCCTCGCAATGATTACAGTAATCGCGCTTCTTGTTTTAGGTTATCTTTATTTTAAAATACCGGATAACAGACGTTTTATACCGCTTACGTATGTGACCTTATTTATCGTTGCAGGCGCAATCGGAAACTTTATCGATCGAGTAGTATTTGGATTTGTTACAGACTTCATCTATTTTGAGCTGATCGACTTTCCGGTATTTAACGTAGCGGATATCTATATAACAGTGTCTGTGTTTGTATTTGCGATACTTACTTTATTTTATTACAAAGAAGAAGAGTTTGACTGTTTTAAACCTGGTAAAAAAGACAAATAATAAGACATGCATGAAAGTAACCTGCCTTATAAGCCGATAACGCTTTGGGGCAGGAATTTTCATGTTGTAGCAGGTAAAATGATAACTCTTTAGACTGTGGTAAAAGACAGGAAAGAAGTAGGGAAAAAACAAAAAATAGAGAAATAACGAAAAAGAAATAACTGAGATTGAGGTCGGATTTGTTATATAAATCTGGTGAAAAGATAGAAAAGGATAGTAGGAATGTTACAGAATAATGAATTAGAGTGGAATGAAGAGTTAGATGAGCAGGAAGAGAAGGAAATCGGCGAAAAGAAGACAGCAATCGTGACCGAAGAGCAGGCAGGGGTAAGAATTGATAAGTATCTTACTGCTATAGAAAATGAAATCTCCCGTTCGTATTTGCAGAAATTGATCGGAGATCAGTTGGTGACTGTGAACGGAAAGGCTATAAAGGCAAATTATAAGGTATCAGCAGGAGAGCAGGTAAGCTATATTGTGCCATATCCGGTTGACTTAAATGTAGAGCCGGAAGATATTCCGCTTGATATTCTTTATGAGGATAATGATATTATTGTAGTAAATAAGCCAAAGGGAATGGTCGTACATCCGGCAGCCGGACATTATAGCGGGACACTTGTCAATGCATTGATGTATCACTGCAAAGATAATCTGTCCGGAATCAATGGCGTAATGCGTCCTGGTATCGTACACCGAATTGATATGAATACAACTGGGGTTTTAGTCGTATGCAAGAATGATAAGGCGCATCAGTTTGTGGCAGATCAGTTAAAGGTTCATTCTATTACAAGAAGATATGAAGCAATTGTATACCAGACATTTAAAGAAGAAAACGGTACCGTGGATGCTCCGATTGGACGTCATCCGATTGATCGTAAAAAGATGGCGATCAATCATAAGAACGGAAAGAGAGCAGTGACTCATTACCGTGTTATAGAGAATTTAGGCAGATCCTTTGCAAGAATTGAATGCTCATTAGAAACAGGACGTACGCATCAGATTCGTGTGCATATGGCAAGTCTAAATCATCCATTAGTAGGGGATACCGTATACGGCAGAGAAAAGGATCCATTCCATTTGGAAGGGCAGGCACTGCATGCGAAAGTATTAGGTTTTATTCATCCTACTACTAAGGAATATATGGAGTTTTCCGCACCGCTTCCAGCGTATTTTACAGAACTTACAGAGAAACTAAAGAATAAGTAGGGAAAAGGGTCCGGGAGGATAGAATCAGTGAAAAGGAATGCGATAACCAGGCTAAAAGCCTGGAAGGAAAAGGAGTTCAGAAAGCCGATGTGGATGACCGGCATAAAAGGAGCGGGGAAGACATACTTGGCATTAGATTTTGCCAAGTCCTTTTATGAAGGAAATTTGTATGTGAATTTTGAGACCAATGCGTCAATAAGAGAGTTATTTAAGAGAAAAGCGGAATCCGTTAAGGAGGATTTTAACCTGATCAGTCCACTATGTGAGTATTATCAGATACCGGAGGAACTAATCGGGAATGTACTGATTATTCTGGATGAGATTACCGCCTCAAAGGAAGCATTAAATGCCTTGGATATGTTTGCAGGTGAGGAAAATGGATTATCTGTGCTTATCATCAGCAGCAACGGAGCGGTATATGAAAATATGCCGAAGGAAAAGAAAACGAAATATGAGCATTTTATGCTGTATCCGATGGAATTTGATGAGTTTTTGCAGGCAATCGGTTCAGAGTGGTATGCGGAAGTAATCAAAGGCCATTATCAGACGAATCGTAAGATACCGACAATCGTTCATAATGAGCTTATTACGCTGTTTGAGGATTACCTGGCGGTTGGAGGGATGCCGGCAGCTGTTAATGAATATATTACAATGGATTCGGTTGAGAATGTACCGGAAATTCATCGAATGCTGTATGGAAACATGCAGCGGGAGATGATCAGACATGCGGCCGAAGGAGAAGCAATTAAGATGGAGCAGATTTTTCAGATCATGTTGCCAGAGTTATTAAAAGAAAATAAGAAGTTTCAGTTTCGCATGATCCGAAAGGGTGCAACCTATGCCATGTACCGAAGCGCAATCGAGAAGCTGGTGCAGAATGCATATCTGCTTCAGTGTAAGAAACAGGAGAGTTTTGATGCGATGGAAGAAGGAAGAGAAGAGGAGAAAGTCTCTTTTAAACTCTATCTTCCGGATATCGGCATCTTAAATACGCTGATTGCAAAGAATTATCCGGTTGGGGATTCAGAGGAATTATTTGAACAGGCATACGATAATGGACTGGTTCGTAAAACACTGTTAGAGAATTATACGATGCAAAGTTTGACGGCAAAGGGATATGAGCCGGTATTCTGGGAATCGGCATCTCAGGCAAAGCTTGATTTTGTGATCCGTAACAAGGATGGAATCATTCCGTTAGAAGCAAAAGCAAGCGAAAGTTCCAGATCGAAAAGCATCAGTATATTCCGAAATCAGGTAGATGTACCATATGCGGTAAAAATCTCATCCAAGAATTATGAATACGCCAATCAGATTAAATATCTGCCGTATTACGCGATATTCTGTTTATAAGATATGTAACTCAGACTTCGTATTTGCTTTGTACTTAATTTGGGGCCTGATAGTCGCGTAAATCAGAACATCTTCATAGGTGTAAAGTTAGATTTTACCCTGCAAATGCCTGAGATATGAGATAGCAGTAGGAAAGCACAAATCAACAGTGAAGTGTGAGAGTATAAGTTATAAAAGTTATAAGATGCAGATATAAATTATAAGATACTGATAATAGCGATTGATAATGCATGTAATAAAAACAGTATTGACAATTTAAGGATGTATTGATAGTATAGAAAAAAAGATGGGCAGCGTAGTTCAAACGAGTGCTCATCTTTTTTGCTTATTCTAGCTAATATCTATTAGATAAAAGATAAAAGATAAAAGATAAAAGATAAAAGATAAAAGATAAAAGATAAAAGA
>SVEB01000018.1 GCA_015057635.1 Lachnospiraceae bacterium
GGATGCTGGCTCCACTGCAATGAACCGATAAGACTTTTCTCCTCTAAGCACTTCTCCCATAAATGGAGAAATCAGTCCGCCAAGGTTCGATCCGCCTCCGGCACATCCTATGATAATGTCCGGTGTCACATTATATTTATCAAGCGCAGCCTTTGTCTCCAGACCGATAATGGACTGATGAAGCAGAACCTGCGATAATACGCTTCCTAATACATACCGGTATCCCGGAAGCTTTGTTGCAGTTTCTACTGCCTCTGAGATCGCACATCCAAGACTTCCCGTCGTATTCGGATGCTTTTCTAATATCCTCTTTCCAACTTCCGTTGTCATAGATGGAGACGGAGTCACGCTCGCACCGTAAGTCCGCATCACTTCCCGCCTAAACGGCTTCTGCTCATAGGATACCTTCACCATATACACCTTGCAGTCCAGCCCAAAATAAGAACAAGCCATCGATAACGCAGTTCCCCACTGCCCTGCTCCTGTCTCGGTTGTAACTCCTTTTAAGCCCTGTTTCTTTGCATAATATGCCTGTGCGATAGCCGAATTTAACTTATGACTTCCACTTGTATTATTTCCTTCAAACTTATAGTAGATTTTCGCCGGTGTCTTAAGTTTTTCTTCCAGACAATAAGCGCGTACCAACGGGGATGGACGGTACATTTTATAAAAATTACGGATTTCTTCCGGAATCGGAATATGACGATCCGTATTATTCAACTCCTGTTTCACTAACTCATCACAAAATACCGGCCTTAGCTCTTCCTCTGTCATCGGCTTGTGTGTAACCGGATTAAGAAGAGGAGCAGGCTTTTTCTTCATATCTGCTCTTACATTGTACCAGCTTGATGGCATCTCCTTTTCTTCTAAATAGATTTTGTACGGAATCTCCTGACTGTTCATGCTTATTCTCCTTTCTGATTAGACAATGTGGGACAAGGATTTTAACCTGAACTTTTGCAATAAAAAAATACCCTTATCCCTGCTACAATTCCTGCGGGGACAAAAGTATTAAACTTCTGCGGTGCCACCCAGCTTGGCGCAATGCGCCCTCTCACTGCATACTTCCATATGCCGATTCTTGATAACGGAGTATCCTCTCCGGCTTGCCTACTATTCATTCAGCTTGCCCTCCAAAGCCCATTCACCTAAGCCTTGTCTTGCCGCATTCCCACCAGTAGCGGCTCTCTGTAAGGACAGAATCAAAGATTACTTGCTCTTCTTCAACGGTTTTCCTTATACTACCATATTATTACAATTTACTCAAGCTTTTTTTCTTTTGAGTTTCAAATGAAGCTGATACATTATATTCCGTGCCAATCCATTTATGCCATCCTCTATCCTGTCCATCCGATGAAAATGGATTTTCGGACGCATATATCATTTCCCAAAAACATATGCATATAAATATAGTAATTAAAAATCCATCTGCTTACGAAAGGGGAATTTTATGGCTATAATTCAATATCCTGGCTTATATCCGACTCTTCAGGAAACGATTGACAACGCACAGCCCGGCGATACCATACTGATTGCTCCAAACACCTCCTTATCTGAGAATCTTGTGATCACAACCAATAACCTGACTGTGGAAGGGCCTGTTTCCAGCAATATAAACAGTACAGCCACACCCGGCGGAATCGGTCTTGTAATCCATGCAGATAATGTAACCGTCCGTGGTCTTGCCTTTTACAACTACTTTATTGCAGTCAGCATTATCGGCAATCACAATGCAATCGAAGATCTTTTCATCGTCAACAGTGACCGGAACCATGTTTCCATATTAGGTGACTATAACTCCATGATGGACTGCAAGCTGAATATCTGCCAGAACGCTGCTGTTACGGTAGCCGGAAGATACAATGTATTTATGTATAACTCCATCACGAACTGCACGCACGCCATCATCGGCACATACATACCTACGATTGGCTGTATCTTTGCCTATAATGTGACCAGGGACTGTACCGCCGCCAACTATGTAATCTATACAGATGGCTCAGATAAGAATATCTTCTTTAAGAATGTAATGGATGTATCCGGATATGGGATCTTAGGGAGCTTTGGCCGTTTTGTCGTATGCTCCAATATGATCAACCACTGCAGTACCGGCATCTGCCTGCAGTCTGACTGCAGCAATATCTCTGCTAACTCCTTAGTGGACTGCACAAACGGTATTGAGTGCTCTGCCAACAGCACCTGTGTCACCGGAAACTCTGTCCAGTCCGGAATTTATACAGGCATTACAATAAACGGGAACAATAATACCGTTACGGATAACGTAGTTTATGACTACCAAAACATCGGCATCCTTTTAAATGGTGTCTGCAATAAGGAGGAATGCAATAAACTCTGTGGAAATGGAACCGATTTGATTGTAAATGAAGTCGGTGCCTCCACTGGCTGCGGCTGCCGTGCACTGACAGACTTTTTACAGGATACGTTCGATACCGATGAATCATTCCTCGATATGTTGGACATTTTCAAACGCCGCGACTCCGGAAAAAAGAAATAAAGAAAAGGCTTTTCTCCTAAACATAACTGTTTTAGAGGAAAGCCTTTTCTTTATTCTATGCCAGCTCTTCTATCTCTTTTCTCAGTTGCAGCACGGCCTTATCTTTTTGCTTGCATTCCAGCATAAAATAGCATTCTTTCTGGCTCGTTTTCTCAACCGCTTCTTTCATCTTATTGTAATCGCTTAATTCAATATAATCGGAGTGTGCATGCTTTTTCCCTTCCTTATCGCTGGAAAGATGAAGTTTGGGTATCCGTTTTTTCCATGTTTCTAATGCCATCCCGACCGCCTCATCAAATTCCAGGCTTCCAGGATTCCACTCATAATGCTTATTGTCAAATACGACCGGAATCCCAATCATAGCGTGCAGTTTCATGCATTCCTCTACCGTAAAGGAAACGTGATCATTTTCAATCACCAGAAAGTTTTTCGCATTTTCATTCAGACGTTCAAAATTCTTTGCAAACATCCCGACTGCCTCATCCAACGTCTCGTACCCACTCTTCATCCCAAGATGCAGCGTAAGATTTGGAACCTTCTCAAGTTTCATAAACGCTAGCATATCGGCAAAAGCATTTAACGATCCAATGGTGCGTTCTACAACGTCTTCCCGCAATGAATTTAGTACAAAATACTGGGACGGATGAGAGGATAACTGCATTCCGAATTCATTTGCGATTTTTCCTGCACGCTCTAACTCCTCTTTTACATCCTCAAGCGAATAATATCCTAAATCGATCTGAGGGACAATCTGTTCCGGTATGCGGTATGCCATAATGCCAGCCTTTTCATTCTGTTTTAAAAGCGTCACCAGATCATCCAAATTAGCCTTCGCCTTATCAACCAGATAGTCATGCCGCTTCCCTAAGTCCATTTTTTCCAAATAAGTTTTTGTGGAAGCACGGCTGCACTTTAACTCCTCATGAAGCATCGACACACAGCAGTATCCTAAGTTTATTATCATGACACCACCCCATTTTTGAAGTATTTTCTTTTATTATGGGCTGTTATGTCGCTTTATAACCATAACTTCTCTTTCCTGCTGCATTGTTATCCTATTTGATTTTATGCCTTTCTTTTCCTATTACCTTCTATGCATTGCTTTCCGTCAAACTTTTTATCGATTTAATGTGCTTTAACAGATTTATACTGCAAAACTTACAATTTCGTTGGATTTTTGCATACTCCCATAAAGATTACTGTTCCATCATCACTTACCACCGCATAAATAAATGGACGATTGAGATGGAAGTTCACTTTCGTACCTTCCACCAATGCTCCTGTCGTTTCAAATGAGATTTCCGTGTAAGCTGCTGCCTTTACGCCTTCTTCATCGGCAATAAATCTTGCATCCTGCTTGATTGCAGAAATAAAAAGCGGTTCATTTGAAATACCGGAGAAATCCGCATTTTTAGAAAAAGCATCCTTCATTCCAAGTCCCTGTAATGCTGCCTTTAAATCGATTGAGGAGCTGTTATCAAACTTTGGCATCTTAAAATCTATCTCTGCATTGTGAAACTTGGATAAATCCAGCATATCCTTCATCTTTTCCGGATCGCTAAGAAGAGAATTAAGATCCGTTCCTTCGTCCGGCAGAATAAACAGCATGCTTCCATTATTCACAAAGCGAAGGTACGTGCTTGCAAATCCGTCGCCTTCACGATATTCATGATTATAAAAATACTGATTCATAAAATCACACGATACCGTCGTTCCATCTTCCAGTGTAAAGGTATCCTCTTTTGTGTTCTCTTTATCAAACTTATCCTTCCATATATCCGAAAAATAAATCGTATTCATGATAGTCATGACCTGATTCGGAGTAATGGTGATTTCCGGCTTGATCAACTCTTTTGTAGCCTTATAAACCCAGTCACTCATAATGTCCTTTGTCAACTCATCTGTAAAATCCACCTGAAAGATGGAAGCATAAAGCTTTTTGGTAAGCTCATTAACATATTTCTCACTGACCGGAAATCCATCCTGAATCCAAAGCGCATTAGCGATACGAAGCATTCCCGCTTCATTATCGGAATATAAAAGACGATACAGTTTTCCGGTCTGATCAAGCAGATATTCCTTATCCTTTCCGCTGATCTCTAGAAGTCCATACATCTCGTTCTTTGTCTCTTCATCCGTACCTGCCGCCGCTGCTGCAAGGGCCATATAAAGGCTGACTGGGGAATATACCGCATTTCCCTCCTGACCGGATAAGATCTTAGTCCCTGTCTTATAGGAAAACTGAGCCAGACTTTCTATAAATTCTTCGTTCAGCTCGTTCTCCTCCTGATTCTTTCTCTGCTTTTCATAGTCATCTGCGGCAATTCCTTCCGGATATACAGCCTCTTTCTGATAACGAATCGCCATCGGCGTTGCTGCCTCCTTTGTACAGCCTGACAGCGCCCCAACCATGCAGGTCAGCGCCAACATACATGCTATATGATTTCGTTTCATTTTGTCTCCTCCTGTTTCTATGTTTCCATTTTTACAGAAGTTTAGACGATAGTTCTTCTATTTAGTTCCATCTGCATGTACATATTTTTTTAAAGTGCTTCGAACCGCACCTTTTCCGGCTGTCATCTCAGTGAAAAATCCCTCAATCTTCGCTCCAAGCCCAGTCTTATATAAATCGGTCACAAAAATCTTTTCATTCGTTAACAGCGGATATAAGATGTCATGTACCTTCATTCCCTTTCCAACTGCTGCATCTTTAAGGCTTTCCTTTAAGTACGGATACAGTGGGTCCGGGCTGATTTCCATTGCTTCTAAATCATCATTGATTCCTAACAGATAACGAAGCCATCCGGCAATCACAAGCGGAATGCAGGTCAGTTTTCCTGCGTCTTCTCCATATGCCTTGATTGTCTCTCCAAAACGTACCGGAATCTTCTGTGACGTATCCGTTGCGATTCTTACCGGCGTATCCGGCATAAATGGATTCGGAATCCGCTTTGTCAGTACTTCCTCTAAAAACGCCTTCGGATCAAGGATTCCCGGATTTATCACAACCGGAAGACCTTCTTCATAGCCTACTCGGTTCACAAGCTCTTTTAATTCCTCGTCCTGCATTTCCTGATAGATCTTGTCATAAGATAAGAGACATCCGAATACCGCAAGAGAAGTATGAAGTGGATTCAAACAGGTTCCAACCTTCATTTTTTCTGTCTGATCCACCGTCTTTCGATCGGTAAAGATTACACCGGCATCTTCTAACTCCGGTCTTCCATTTGGAAATGCATCCTCTACAACCAGATACTCGGTTTCTTCTGCATTTACAAACGGTGCAATGTATGTATGCTTTCCTGTCTGAATCCCATCAAATCCTTCCCAGCCATCGTCTGCAAGCATTCTTCCCACGCTATCATCCGGTCTTGGGGTGATTTTATCAATCATCGTCCATGGAAATGTAATCGTATTCTCATCCTTGATATATGCAAGGAATCCTTCTTCACATACATGGTTCTCCTCCCACTTCTTTGCATAGGCGGATACCGCATCTTTTAGTTTTGATCCATTATGAGAACAGTTATCCATGCTTACCAATGCAAGCGGAAGCTTTCCGGCTAAGAAACGTTCATAACAAAGAGAGGTCACAATCCCAATATAACTGATCGGACTTTCAGGACCATTCATAAAATCCTGTTTTACCGCATCTGTATAGCTTCCATCTGCCTTTGTCAGACAGTAGCCTTTTTCTGTGATGGTAAAGCTTACAAGTTTTAATGACTTTGCACGAAAGATCTCCTTCAGTCGTTCAAATTCTTCTGCACATTTAGGATCTGCCTTTAAGCTTTCTACAATGCTGGCTGTTATCGTCTTATCTACGTTTCCATCTGCCTTCAATGTAGCAAGCACGCTTAAGCCATCATGTTTTCGATACGCATCAATAATTTCATAATCATAGCCTTCTGCCACAATAATGCCGGTCTTTGATTTCCCATTTTCAATCAGCTTCTGCATTAACATGGCAGGAAAAGCCCGAAAGATATTTCCTGCTCCGAAATGAATCCATTCCGGTTCTTGTTTTGTCTGCTCGGCTACTGCCTTTCGATCAAACTTTGGAACATAATACCCCATCTTTTCTAATTTCTCTGCATTCTCCCATACTTTGTCTGTTAGCTGCATTTTTCTATTCTCCCTTTCTGTTCGATTCCATTAAAAAATCAAGATCTAACGGATTGCCTGCCTGTTCCACCCGTTTTTCCATTACAAATAAATCCGGATACCGTCTCTCCAATACCGACTCCTCCTGCTTTACCTTTGTCAGGTGCTCATGTAACAGGCTTCGTAGCTTTTCTTTCTTTCCACCCTTTAAAAAACCGATCATTTCCTTATGCTGTGAAAAGGTATCTTCCATAATATCTTCTTCAAGCAACGATAAAAGTCGGATTCTCTGATAATGTCCGCACATGCTGGTTATCAGTTCAAAAGCCAGCTCCTGCCCTGCCTCCTTAAAAAACAGATGGTGAAATTCCATATCAAGCTCTAAAAACTTTCTGGCGTTCTTTGCTTCCACCGCTTCTCTCTGCTTTTCAAAAACAGCCTCAAGCTGATTAGTAAGTCCTTCATATCCTAACTTGCTATCTTCCAAGTCTGATCTAGAACTTCCCTTCTCCCTATCATTTTCATCTTTACTTCGCTCTTCCTTTTCAAGGATTACTTCTAATACCTTTTCCTCCAGACTCTCTCGTAAAAACTGCTCTTGGGCGGCTCTTTTACGGTCAATCTTTGAAATCATCGTTCCCTTCTGCGGCATCGTGACAATCAGCCCTTCCTTCTCAAGCCGTATCAGAGCATCTCTAACAGGAGACCTACCCGCCTTAAGCACCTCGCACAATGCCTTGATGCTGATTACCTCCCCCGGCTTAAATCTCAGGTTCAGAATTCCGTCCCGAAGCGTCTCATAGATCGACACATTCTTTTTATCTTCCTTTAAAACATCTTCGGAACTTTTCTGCATGGTATCCCTTGGAACATCCTTCGTCATTATCATCCGCCTTTCTGACTGAATCCCATTGGTTAACTTTCTCTTTATAAATTACGTATCATGCTTCTATCCAAACAACTTATTTTCCACTAACTGCTTATCCGTCTTCCAGCTAACAAATTATCTTCTCTCTTTGCCGATTGCTTCCCACAATCCATTCAAATAAGCAGCTCCAAGCGCCCTGTCATAAAGCCCATATCCAGGCATAGCCTTCTCACCCCAGATTGCTCTTCCATGATCCGGCCTGATCACGCCATCAAACCCGGTATCATAAAGCGCTTTCATAATCCCATACATATCAAACGAGCCATCGGCTGAAAGATGTGCTGCCTCATCAAACTTTCCCGGAGCCAGATGTCTGATATTCCGCAAATGAGCAAACGGAATTCTGCCTTTTAAAGCATGAATCGTTTCAATCAGATCATTCTTCGGATTCGATCCAAGCGATCCTGTGCAGAATGTCACCCCGTTGCAAGGGCTATCCACTGTCTGAATCAGACGAACCAGATTCTCAGTACTCGTCATAATTCTAGGAAGCCCAAAAACCGGCCATGCCGGATCATCCGGATGAATGGCCATACGAATTCCATACTTTTCACAGGTTGGCATAATCCTTCTCAAAAAATAGATCAGGTTATCAAACAGCTTTTTCTCATCCACATCCTGATACATCGCAAACAATTCCTTAATCCGTTCCATTCTCTCCGGTTCCCATCCCGGAAGAATCGCCCCATTTGACTTCTCCTGCATGCTCTCAAACACATGATCCGGATCAATCTGACTAATCAGCTCCTGATCATACGAAAGAACCGTTGAGCCATCTTCTCTTCTCTTAGCCAGATCCGATCTGGTCCAGTCAAATACCGGCATAAAATTGTAGCAGACAAGATCAATGCCCGCTTCTCCCAGCCTTTCCAATGTCGTAATATAATTCTCTATGTACTGTTCGCGGTCAGGAGTTCCAACCTTAATCGCATCGTGGATATTCACGCTCTCAATTCCCATTACCTTAAGGCCTGCATCTTCCACTTCCTTCTTCATCCGTTCAATCTCAGACTTCTCCCATGGTTCGCCCGGCATCGTCCCATAAAGCGTCGTAATCACCCCATGAACCCCAGGTACCTGCCTGATCTGCTCAAGCGTCACCGTATCATAACCAGTCCCAAACCACCGTAATGTCATCTCCATAACAAAACTCCTCCTTCATCCAATCAAATTTTTCTCCACTAACATTACATAATAGCTGATCTAATATATTACTGATCCAATAACTGATATATTAGTTCTAATATATCACTTTCATCAATACAAAAATCACCAAATATCCACCTTTCTTTTTGTAACTTTTTTACATTTTTTTTCTTTTCCCTAATTCCTTTCTTCCTAATCCCCTTCTTTTCCCGTCCCTAATTCACCTCTCTCGCTGCACCATTCCAACCTGCTCTTCCTAATACTGTCCTTTTCCTCTGTTCCTTCTTTGGTAACATTATTCCTTCCTAACACTCCCCCTTTTTAATATCATTCTTTTCTATCATTTTCACCCCTCTTTCTTTTCTAACATTTTTCTTTTCTAACAATATTCCTTGCCAAACGCCCGTATTTCCGCTACGTTTCGTTTACGAAACGTAGCGGGAGGCTTAATGTCCCCGGTGAGCATGCCTTGTGGCTGTGCGTGGCTGCCTGTCACTGCGGTCTGCGGACGGACTTGTGGCTTGTAAGCGGGCATAAGCACGATGCTGGCTGTAAAAAATCCGACGCCAGGGGGGCGTTATATTTTCCGAAGTGTCCGGCTCATGACGAACAAAAATGCGCCCCATTCCTTGAATAGCAGACAGTGTATTTTCTGTCTGATAGTCAAGGAATGGGGCGCATTTTTGTCCGCTCATGCGTCCGAACACTTGGAAAATATAACGCCCCCTGGCGCCGGATTTTTTACAGCCAGCGGCGTGCTTATGCCCGCTTGCAAGACACAAGGCCGTTCGCAGACCGTAGTAACAGGTAGCCATGCACAGTCGCAAGGCATGCTCACCGGGGACATTAAGCCTCTCTCAGATTACTAAATCGCTCTCGTATACTCTGCCAGCCAGGAGGCTTCTTCGGCAGAAAGGTAAGGTGTCAGTTTTTCGCGGACAAGCTGGTGGTAGGCGTTTAACTGTTTGATATCCTTTGGTTCAAGGTACGATGAGTCGATTGCATCCAAATCGATTGGTGCATACGTAATCGTCTCAAAACTTAAGAACTGACCATACTCCGTCTTCACATCTTCCCTACACACCAGTTCATTCTCCGTACGGATGCCGAAGCGTCCTTCCTCATAAACACCCGGTTCATCGGTCGTCACCATGCCCGGCTCTAACACCGCGCTGTCATTGCGCTCCGGAACGATCTTCCATCTAAATCCGTTTGGTGCCTCATGCACATTTAAAAGATACCCAACACCATGTCCGGTACCGCAGCGATAATCCACTCCAAGATCCCATAACGGCCCTCTTGCCAGGATATCCAAATTCTGTCCGGTACAGCCGTGTAAGAACTTCGCATTCGCAAGATTTAACATAGACTTTGCAACTAACGTAAAGTATTTCTTTAATTCCGGCCCAACCTCACCAAGTGCGAATGTTCTTGTAATATCCGTTGTTCCTTCATAATATTGTCCGCCGGAATCCACAAGCAAAAAACTGCCTGGTTCTAATGTCGCATTGGATTCTTCATTTGCACTATAATGCATCATAGCAGCATTCGCACCAAATGCAGAAATCGTATGGAAACTTGGCTCAATAAAACCTTCCTGCTCTTTTCTTAAGTTCAGCAGATAATCACTTGCGCTGATCTCAGTCATCGGAATCTTGCCGACATTATTCTTAAGCCAGTACATAAACTTCGTTACCGCAATGCCGTCTTTTAAATGAGATCTTCTTAAGTTTTCAATCTCAACCTCATTCTTTATAGCCTTCTGTAACGTAGTCGGATTGCACTGATCCACTTTCTTTGCCTTTGGAGGCATCAGCTTATAAAGCTTATAATTTACCTTTGCTCCATCATATAAAATGGTTTCCTGCTCTGCGATTTTTGCAACATCCTCATAAATTGCCTCATAAGGTTTTACAACAATCTGATCCTTTGCAAAAGTCTGTTTTATTTCTTCCGATAAAACAGATGGGTTTGCGAAGAAGAATGCCTCTGTCTTTGTTACAATCGCATAGCTTAATACAACCGGATTGCATGGGATATCATTTCCACGGATATTGAATAACCATGCGATATCATCTAAGGATGTGAGGATAAAGGCACCTGCGCCTTCCTTCTCCATCGCTTTACGAAGATCTGCTAGCTTATCAGCCGTCTTCTTGCCGGAATACTTTTCTTCCAGTAAGAACGCAGGTTCTTTTGATAAATGAGGGCGGTCTTCCCATACTGCATTCACTAAATCTTCTTCATAAGCGATCTTTGCATTCTTTTCCTGCAATACTTCCTCTAACTTTAAGCCGAGTCTGGCATTCACCGCTCTTCCATCAAAGCCTAAGCATCCATTTTCCGGAATGTTCTCTTGAATAAACTCTTCCACCGATGGAACGCCTTCTACGCCCATCTTAAAAAGCGTGATGCCGGAGCCAGCTAACTGATGTTCTGCCTGGATAAAATATCTTCCATCCGTCCATAAGCCTGCCTGATCTTTCGCTACTACTAACGTTCCTGCGGAACCGGTAAATCCGGACATATACTTACGAGCCATAAAATGATCCCCAACATATTCGGACTGATGAAAATCCGATGTTGGCACTAAATAAAGATCGATTCCATGTTCTTTCATAAATTCTCTAAGTGTTTCAAGCCGTTTCTTAATCAATGTGATGTCCTCCTGAAAAAATGTCGTAAACATATCCTTATAATAGCATTTTTCCCGCCTTTTTCAAGCAAAATATAAATTTTATCATTTAGACCCTTACACAGATTCTAACTATTTTTCCAAAACATTTTTTTCTACTCCTTATCTGCAGTTACGTTCCTGATACTGTTCTAAAGACTGCTGATATTTCTGTTCTGTAATCTTACGATAAAACCACCATACACCGCCTACCATAAATTCCATTGTGAGAATCCAGATGGAGAATCCAATAAAATGAAGTCCGTCAGCAAACGGTCCCACTGGTGCAACAAAACTGAAATAGGTAAGTCCCAATGCATAAATCATGATAGCAAATAGCCCAATTCTCATCTTATCCGACATTTTTTCAGATACCACGTTGGTAAAACAGATTGTAATTCCGACTAACAAGCCTCCAATATAGTGCAAAACCTGTGTAATCGCCTCCATCGGTATGTAATCTCTCTCCGGTATGGAAAGGCAAAGAACATAGGCTAAGAACATCGCACCACCAAACATAATTACTCCATAAATTAATACCTGTAACAATTCTACTAATTTCTCTCTTACTCGTTCCATCATTATCACTCCATTCCAATAAACTGTTTGAATTCTTTCACATTTCGTCTTGATAATACAATCTTTTCTTCATTTCGCATTGTCAATAGCAGATTTCGATTCACCTGCAGATGGATTGCCTTCACATAACGCACATTTACTATACAAGTCTTCGATGCCCGAAAAAAAGTAAGCCCTTCTAACATCCCTTCTGCTTCATACAGTTTTATGTTCGTTTCCAGTACCTGATCTTTCAGATAAAGATAGGTCCTTTTCTCTACACTCTCCAGATAATAGATCTCGTCCGGATGTATGAAAACAGTCCCTGATTCATTCTTGCCCTGTAAGGTCAGATCTACCTTTTCTGCATATCGTTTGATCTTCCTTGCCTTTTCGTCTTCCTTATAACATGCGATTCGAAGTTCATTTTCCTTCAATGTTTTATCTTCTGTTAGCTCGACTTTCATTTCCTTCCCCCTCATTTGTTTCTGTTTCCATTATAATGAAAAAGGAAGGAAATGCAATGTGATAGGAACTAAGCGGTACATAATGGAATGCTAAGCGGTTCGTTTTTCCTGTTTCTTATGAAATTTTTCAAATGTATCCATCCAGAACTGTACGCACGGACCGACACATAATACCGTGATTACCGTCCCTGCGCCGATCACACCATGCATCAAAAGACCAATCACAAAATAAAGTGAATCCATTAGAACCCTTGCCGTACGGTACTTCACCCGAAGCTTATCTTTTACTAAGAACGGAACAATGTCATTTGGAGCCACGCCAAGGTCACTCTCCGTAATTAATGTCAGTCCGATTCCTACGATAAAGCATCCAAACAGCACAAATAACATTTTTAGAATCATTATCTGACTGCTTAGATGAAGCGGTTTTAGTAAAAATACCATAACGTCCAAGATCGGTCCCACAAAAAACGCACAGATAATCGTTCCCGGCTTAATCCTGCTCTTATCAATAAAGAATTCCGCTATGATCAAGACGATCAGAACAATAATATTGGCCGTACCGGTTGTAATATGTAACGTAAGCCCTAATCCCTGTACAAATACGGTAAATGGATCCGATCCGATATTGGACTGCAGCATAAATGCCACTCCAAGCTGTATGATGCAGACCCCTAATAAAAAACGAAGAATTCGTGGAAATGTAAGCGAACGCATACCATGCCTCCCTATTATTAATCGTTCATGCTACGAAGTTTGAGTTAATCAGCTGATGATGCCTGCTTCCGATACCATAAATAGCGGTATACATCAAGCGTGCTTTCGAAACAAGGCCCTGACATGATCGTGTCATATGTACCATAATCAGTTTGATCGCTCTCAACCAGAATACGGGTTTCAAGCTGTTCCCAGCCTTTAAACCAAATAGCATCCACCTTTCGGTCATCATCATTATCCGTCAGATAGAAAATCCGAAATTCCAGCCGCTCCATGCGGCTGGAATCATATAAATATTCTGCATAATTTTCTATAAATATAATTTGATTTAAATGTAAATTGAAAAAAGTATTACTCCCAGTGCAAGTATTAAAAAAGCGGTATTAAAATCCTGCTTGCCTGTTTTCTCATTTTTATTTTTCCACTTTATTTCATGGTCTTTACTTCACAACCTTTTGTTTTTCAACCTTTTCATAGATTGAAACAGGCTTTTCTTCTAACATTGTTTGATATGTAATCTGTGGGTTTATCTTTTGATACTGTGATATTAAAAAGAAACCTACCGCATATCCTGCACACCACGGAATCTGCTTTTCCTTCTTACCAAACATATAGGTGACATAATCTACGTCGGTTCGTTTCACGATATCCGCATATTTTTCTTCAAAAAGCTTAAAAATCTCCTCTTCCGTCATCTGAAACAGCCACTTTGGCTTTAAATCCGGATAAAATGAAAGCGCAAAATGATCCGCTTCCCCATCGGTAAGCAGTGCCTCAATAAACTGTCCGGTTAGCTCTCCTCCGTGAATGCCATACCAGTACGCTCCGAAAATCGTATGATGATATTCATGCGCAAACACATATGGAATCCATTTTTCATAATCAACGGCAAATGGATTAACCTGAATCATGATATTTCCAAAGGTAGAAGTACCGATCACACCGTTCTGCTGTTCCTTTACCGTTATATTAGAATTACTAAGCGGATAAATAGCCACATAAATCGGATCATCGTCATAAGGCGGCAGTGCTTCTGCAATTCGATTGAATTCCTGCTCCAGTGCATTCTTATCTATCTGCTTTAATAACGCGATCTGCTTTCTAAGCTCCTTGATATCGGTAATTGGGCGAGGTTTTCGATCGGATAGATCCATCGGTGCATACTGGCAAAGCGTCTTCCAGTATGGTGCCACCGCCTCCTTCTCCCATAATTCCGCTGCCATCTTCCCATCTTTTTCTGCTGCATTACAATACTCATCTAAATTTTCATAAACTGCTAAAATCTGAATTCTCATCGTTTCCTCCTGTTATGAGGACTATTCGTTAAGTCCTCCCTGATCTGCTATTTTATTTTTTTCTGTTACTGTATTTTGATTTCTGTAATTCATAAAAATCACCCTTTCTTGTTTTATTTAGGATAAAAACCCATGCCGTTTATGATTCTACCATTCTTTTACTATAAATGCAACTTTATGTCTTAATACTTTGAAATTCAAACTATATTGACAAAGTATACCTCATCTGTTAGAATGCAATTAGTTTGAACTTCAAAGTATTTAAGAAAGGAATCCGGAATCCATGAATTTATATGAAGAACAGCTTAATCATTTTTTTGTTTCCGTATTTAACGACATCCTGCGCTTAGAGGAAGAATCCTTAGCAAAAGGAGAATATAAAAATTTATCGGTAAATGAAATGCATGTAATCGAGGCCGTATGCGATGCCGCAAAGGATGGCACCAACACGATGAAGGAGCTTTCTGCTAAACTCCAGATCACAGCCAGCAGCCTTACGATCTCTGTTAAGACACTGGAGCAGAAAGGCTACTTAATACGTGAAAAATCCGAGCATGACAAGCGAAAAGTATTTGTCTGCCCAACTGAAATCGCAATAAAAGCCTACGATCATCACCATGCATTTCATGAACAGCTGATAGGAAACGTATCAAAAACATTAAATGAAGCAGAAATGGCCGCACTGACCTTAGCACTCGGAACCCTGCATCGGTTCTTTCTATCTCAGTAAACTAAAAAAGGCATATTTCAAGCTCTAACCTTGGAGGTATCATATATGGCAATTCGTATCTTAACCGATTCTACATCCGATTTCACACCAGAAGAAGCAAAGCAGGCGGGAATCGCACTTGTACCGCTTCATGTCATCTTCGATCAAGAAGAATATCTAGATGGCGTGACACTGAACAAAGAAGAATTTTATCAGAAGCTAGAAAGCACTGAGCTTCTGCCACAGACCTCTCAGCCATCTCCAAATGAATTCTTATCTCATTTTGAAGATGCAAAAGAAGCCGGTGACGATCTGATTGTCATCACCGTATCATCCAAACTAAGCGGCACCTGTCAAAGCGCCCTGCTTGCCAAAGACATCTGTGAGTACAACCGTATCTATATCGTAGACAGCCTGTCCGTCACCCTCGGCTTAAAATGTCTGACCCAATACGCCCTCTTCCTAAAAGAAGCCGGCAAAAATGCAGAACAGATCGTAGCTTCACTCGAAGAAGCCAAGCACCGTTTAAAACTTTTCGCCGTAGTAGACACCCTGAAATACTTAAAAAAAGGCGGCCGCCTCTCCGGCACTGCTGCCTTAGCCGGTACCCTTCTAAACATTAAGCCAATCATCAAAGTAGAAGAAGGCCTGGTCATCATGGCCGCCAAATCCAGAGGCCGCAACAATGCCTACGGCAAAATCATCGAGCTGATGACCGAAGAAGGTGCTCCTGACTTCTCCCTTCCATACCAGATTGGCTACACCGGCGTCCCAGACACCCTCGATGCCTTCTGCAACACCATACAATCATCCTTTCCTCTTCCATTCACTCCCCTGACCGGAATCGGCTGTACCGTAGGTGTGCATGCAGGACCTGGGGCATGTGGGATTGCTTACTTCAGCAAGCAATAATAATTCCCCCTCTTCCCTTCAATTGCAGCAGTATATTACTATTTTCTCTCCCTTTATTCCATACTACTGCTCCCTTTCCTCATGAAACTAAAAATAAACTTTCCGCTCAAAATATTCTACTAAAACAAGAAAAAGCAAGCACAAACTGCTTGCTTTTTTAGTTTTCTCACACTTCTCACTTAATTTTCCTTACTGACTCAAAATTTTCTACACTACTGCATCCTTCCCTCATCATCCGAACTTCCTTATTTCATATTCCTGCCCAACTATTCTTTCTCTTTCTCTTTCTCACCACACATCCGTCTCCCGACAATGCGTTTCGCCTTTCGAAACGCATCGTCATGTCCGGGCCCGCTCCCCAAAAGGTATGGGGTGCCGGGCAAGATCATTGCAGTGTCCGGCTCAGGGCGAACAGATAACAGGAGCGGTCTTTGAATAGCAGACAGCGCTTTCCTGTCTGATAGTCGAAGACCGCTCCTGTTATCTGTCCGATCCTGCGTCCGAACACAGCAATCATCTTGCCCGGCACCCCATGCCTTTTGGGGAGCGGGCCCGGACATCTTCCTAATCCAGTGTCATACGCACCCTTTTCTGGGCTACATTTTGTATGAAAGTATCATCGTGGTCGACTAGAAGGAGGGTAGGCTTGAACTCTTTGATCAGCTGTTCAATCTGCATGCGGCTGAAAACATCGATAAAATTCAGTGGTTCATCCCACACATAAAGATGTGCCTGCTCGCTTAAGCTCTTTGCGATCAGCACCTTCTTCTTCTGCCCTTCGCTAAACTCCTCCATTCTCTTCTCAAACTGTTCCCGTTCAAAATCCAGCTTTCGAAGCAGCGTCTTCATTAAGCTCTGATTCAGATGATTCTCTTCAATAAATGCATTTAGGCTCCCCTTCAAAAACGAAGTATTCTGCGGCACATATGAAACAATCATCCCACTTGCTGAGAACAGCTTGCCTTCCGTATGAATATCATCCCCCACGATCTTCTTTAACACGCTGGACTTTCCGCATCCGTTCCTGCCTTCTAGCGCCACGCATTCCCCATTCCGGACTTCAAAATCCAGACTCTCAAATACCTGTCTTTCCCCATAATACAGCGATAAATCCTCTGCCTTCACCAAAATCTCCTTATAATGTCTAAGCGGAATAATCTTTAAATCATCCATCGTCTCCACATTCTTAAGAAGTCCGGCCTTCTCTTCCATCGCCTTCGCCACACGCCGCTCGATCACCTTGCTTCGCTTCATCATCCTCGCTGACTGCGCTCCGATAAATCCTCTATCTGCTGAATGTTCCCCAATCTTACTTTTCTCTACCTTATCCGACCAGGCTTCATTTCGCTTTGCCGCCTCAGAAAGCCGTTTCATCTCCTTCTTCAGCTTTTCATTTTGGACTTCCTCGCTCTCATCCCTTCTCGTCTTGTTCATCCACCAGTCATCAAAGTTTCCGTTCATCACTTCAATATTGGTCTTATTAATAACCAGCACATGATCGATGCACTCATTCAAAAAGACACGGTCATGGGATACTAAGATAAACCCTTTTTTCTGCTTTAAATACTCTCTCACGCTGTCTCTTGCCGTCATATCCAGATGATTGGTCGGCTCATCGATCAAGAGGAAGTTATGATCTTTGGAGAATAACATCGCCAACATCACCTTTGTCTGCTCACCATTGCTTAACGTGCAGAACGGACGGTATAAAATATCCGCATCTGTCTTAAGAATTGTCAGCTCCCTGCAAATCTTCCAAAGCTCATATTCCGGATAGATCATCTCGATCACATCAATCGTATTCTCCTGCTTCTTTTTCTCTTCTATCACAAATGGAAAATAGTCGAATGTAACCGAAGACTGAATGTTTCCCCTGTATTCGTATTTTCCTAACAACAGATTTAAAAATGTAGTCTTTCCTCTTCCGTTCCTGCCGATAAAGCCTAATTTCCAGTCTGTATCAATCTCAAACGATACATGATCAAAGATCATATCGTAGCTTCCATCATAATAAAAAGTTAAGTCATTTACACTAATTCTAGACATATCGTTTCCTCCATTTATAAAAAGCTGACCGGACTATCTTCTGTATCCAGCCGCCTGATCAAATCAAATGTCAAAAAAACAGGATGCAAGAAATACTCCTGCATCCTGTTTTTCGATATACCGAATAGAGAGTCCCTAAATTCTGTTTTAACCTTAGCATTCTATTTGGTACCATCATAATCTCCACTCAGGGAAGCAATATGGTACAAATACAAAAGGATATCAAGTCTAAACAGATTCTATATCTGGACATCTAAAACATGTCATCTTATTTCAACCGGAATGAAAAAAGGATGAATTTCTTGCAACGATGCATCACAAAATGGGTAAACGAAACACAGCCTGCATATTCTTATGCACACCTGCTACCAGCTTGTTCTGCAATTCTGTTTTTGTTATCTGCAAGAAATCTGATTCATCCTCTCACTCCTTTCTATCATCTGTGCTCTCTGGCACTTATATGCTTTTACTCTGTAGTAGTATAACCATTTTTTAGATACTCGTCAATACACAATTTTCCAATAAAATTATGTTTCCTCCTGAAAATCTTCTTTCCTCTCCCTAAACTTTATTTCAATATACTCCACAAATCATGATACCATAGAATTTCCTGTCAATAATACCAACTACGAGATATTAATTAATATTTTTTTCATATTAATGGAATTTTCAAAATTATTTATTGGCTCTTCTCTTGAAAATTTCTTGTCAGTTTACAATTCTTAGATTATAATATAACATATTTTAACGTTTCTACATTTTTCCACATTTTATTACATATTAAGAGAGGGCGTATGCTACTATCAATTTTACTCGCAATTATATTTGCAAAATTACAACATTATAAAATAAAGCCTTTATTTCGCAATGTCTGGCTTTTGCCGTTAGCTGTCACAGAGCTTGTTTACATTGTATTTCAAATTTCCCTTATTAGTGGCTATTATGGATTCATTCGCTACGCGCAGCCGCTTAAAACCATATCACTTTATGTTTTGATTTTACCGATTCTGCGCTATCGCTTATATAAGCCCTCCATTGTTGGGTCCGCTTTGATTCTCATCGGCACCTATTTAAATAGGCTTGTTATGAGTTTAAATAATGGATTAATGCCAGTGTTCCCAACCCTTTCATCTAAGGTTGGTTATTTTACTACAACACCACTAGGCATATATGATACGATTCATTGCCTGGGCGACGTTCATACACGTTTAAAGATCCTGACTGATTACATTGATTTGGGATATTGTATTCTTAGTCCTGGCGACTTGTTTGTACATTCCTTTACTGTAATCATTCTATATTATACAATAAAGCAATTAAACAATAATACGTTAAACTAGGGGTATTTTTCATGAAATTAATCATTCTCTTTATTGCAAAATATATTTTAGGCTATCTGCTTCAGGACCTTAGCTTTATATTAGGCATTTACGCTTTCAGCAAAGAAAAAATAAAGAAAAAAGCATTTTTTATTAGTGCTGGTGTCATTATTCCCGTTAATATCCTGATCAGAATGCTACCAATCAGCTATGGTATAAATATGCTCATAAGTATAGCGACTATTCTGTATGTAAACTATCGTTTATGCCCTGCTGAACTATATACCATCATACAATCAACTCTTATTACCATGTTTCTTGTACTTGTTTCAGAAATAATGTGTTTTGTGTCCTTATATATAGGTTTTGGAAAAGTGAGATGTGATGAGTTTTTAAAAGATCCTTTTTGGAAGGCTGTTCTCTATGTACCTTTTAATATGGCCTTAAGTCTGTATATGTTCTATCGATATCGCAAAATGGTGAAAGAATATTATTAGGAGGTAGATGGCGATATGGAAAACCTTTCAGCGTATCTTTCAAAAAAATTATGTCTGTCTCTTGGATACGATAAGCAAAAGGAGCAGGTGCTTACTTACGGACTGATTGCAATACTGCAATTTGTGACAATTATGCTTCTTGCCATGATAATTGGTTTCTTCGGCAATTTTATGCTGGAAAGTATTGTTATCTTCCTGTTAGTTGGTGTATTGCGGAAATCTACGGGTGGTGCACATGCCAGTACAATGAATGGATGCATTACCATGAGTTGTCTTAATATTACACTATTGGCATTTCTTAGCCGTTATGTGCTGATTTTCTCTATAGAACCATGGATTTATTTATGTTTTTATATACTATGCTATATCGTTTGCTTTCTTATCATCAACCGATATGCACCTGTGGATTCTCCAAATAAAAGGATTACATCTCAAGAAAAGATTACAAGACTGCGAAAGCAGAGTTACATAAAAGCAGCTTTATTTATGGCTGCATCCATTCTGCTAACATTTTACTCGAAGCAGAATATCCGTTGCCAAAGTGTAGCAAACAGTTTATGCCTGCTCACACTCTGGCAGTGTTTCACTCTTACACCATCGGGAGGCAGACTGATTCATCATCTGGATCGCTTATTCCCGAAAAAATGAATAACCATCATTGGATAATCCTTACATATGTAAGATTATTATATCTTAAAAAACGAGGTGAAAAAAATGAAAAAAATCAAAAAATTTAATGTATTAGCATTATTATCAGTAGTAGCTACATTCTTTGCAACTACTGTAGCTACTTCCGCATGTTTCTGGTACTTATATCAGCCAGAAGAACCTGAATGCTTAAAAGAAATGTAATGAAATAGGGCTGCTGCATAAGAATGCCTAAAAGCAAGGATTCTTGCATACTTTTAGGTTTCTTGTGCAGTGGCCCTGTACTTTAGGAGGAACTATTTTGAAGCTACGTAATCTAGATAGTAACTATACCGATATCAAGAGAAACAACATTAAAAATATGTTATTTCTTTTAAAAATATTTTCTCTTTTATTAGCGGGATTTCCTTTTTTTCAAAAGTTTACTATAAGCAATGTAAATAATCCATATATTGATTATGTTCAGGGGTTACATGTCACGAGCATTGCACTTGCTATCATTGGAGCCGTAATATTATTTTGGATGACATTAGACAAAGCAAAGAAAAAATATAAGCATATCATTCGCCTTGAAATTCCATTTCTTTTTTTAATTTTTACAATTTCTATTTATGCAAATGGTGTTTCTGGAAACGCCTATAAATTCTTATATTTAATCATCATTATAACCTATACGATTGAACTTAAAGGTAATTATGGCAAAATGATTGCGCTTCTGTCTTCTTGCCTCATTTTAATCCCGTCAATCCTTCATCTCCAACCCCAGCAGTCCATTGATTCCGATCTTGCACTTTCCGCACTCTTTATCGTGATTGCGTGGACATTGGGCTATTATGTGAAATTAGAAAATATCCATATCGATCATTTGACTCATATGACAAATGTTGATGGACTAACTGGTGCATATAATCATAGATTTTTTCATGAATGTCTAAATAAATATTTTGAAAACGATGCTTTAAATGGAACTCTTCTTTCTCTCATTATGATCGATATTGACTTTTTTAAAGAATATAATGATGTGATGGGGCACAGAAAAGGCGACGAACTATTGATAAATATTGTAAAACTGATTACTGAGAATATCCCCGATGGCGATCTTCTTTTCCGCTATGGTGGCGATGAATTCTGTATTATACTGAATGGCACTACACAGCAGCAAGCACTAAATATCAGTGAACGTATCCGTCTTGCAGTATACAATTATAAACAGGAGGGACTGGAACATCTGTCCAATAAAAGATTATCGGTTTCAATCGGTGTTGCCTCTGTATCTGACGAGATTAACAATTCTCATTCTCTTATTGATAAAGCGGACTCTGCTCTCTACCGTGCGAAGTATTTACGAAAGAACCGCACTGAGACCTATGATGCCATTTGGCATACATTTAAAGAAATGTCCAATCCAAACAACGAGGACACCTTAAAATACGTAAAAACATTGATAAGCGTAATTGATGCAAAAGACAAATATACATATGCTCATACAGAGCGAGTGGCACATTATTGTGAGCTTTTCGCAAATTATATTAACCTTTCTCCGGATGATAAACGTACTCTTATCTTCAGTGCCTATTTACATGACCTTGGAAAAATTAATATCTCAAAAGATATTTTAATCTCTGACACTGTTTTAACACCTGAAGAGTGGAATGAACTAAAAACACATCCTTTGGAAAGCGTCTCCATGATTGAAAAATTAGAGGGATTTGATTCTGTTATTCCAATCGTGAAACACCACCATGAACGATATGACGGTTGTGGATATCCTAGTAAACTAAAAGGGGAGGAAATCCCCTTCCTAACCCGTATTCTTACCATTATTGACAGTTTTGATGCTATGACAAACAAGCGTCCTTATCAAAAAACAAAAACAACAGAAGAAGGCTTGCAGGAACTGATTCGTTGTAAAGGAACCCAATTTGACAGCCAGTATGTAGATCTCTTTGTTGCTATGATGAAAAAAGACCACTGATTAAGTCAATGTCATTTAGTTAACACTAAAGAATGACAAGAAAGAGAATTTCATCTATCAGATTTTATTTGATTGATGTAATTCTCTTTTCTGTGGTTACCAATTTGGTATTTTGGCTTACACTAAAAAGACAGATTGCCATCTGCCATAAATTAGATGTATTATTATTAAGGATCAAGCTACTCTGTAGAGGAATCCGATTGCGGTCTGGGGTTTGACTTTCCGAGGGTCTTTGCGTCCAGACCGTACTGGCAAAACATATCTTTGTATCCTACCACCTGTGGTGGTAGGATACAATTTTTTTAAGTATTTTTTGCAAATTGAAATATCCATTGTATAATTTACTTGATAATAGCGCTTTGTTTGCTGCTTATGTATCTTCAAAATGATACTTATCGTTATTGCTTCACAAAAATTGTATAATGTCAATCTGGCATAAATCTCTTGCTTTATATATTCAACTTTCTTTGAATGAAAATTTGTCAACCCAATGGCATATTTTAGTTCTCTAAAATTTGTCTCGATTCCCCATCTCATATGATAAAGTTCTTTTATTTCACAGGGATTCATTTCATCTGCAGGTATGTTTGTAATGATACTCTCATAAGAATTATCACCAATCAAAAATCTTACAACTTTAAAACTTATTTGATATGCTCCTTTATCTCCAGCTGGAAGGAAATCAAATATTTGGCAACTTAGCATAAATTTGTATTTTTAGGATGTTTCTTAATTTCATTTGTTTGACGTCTTGTTAGCAGTAATGAGATTTCCATATCGCTAATAGTTTTCTTCAATGAATCTTTAACAAACAATATATAATCTTGCATATGCGCTACCTCCTTGAAATGTATATATCAAGGGGCTTCGCCACATTTTTTCTTTTATTTGTCAAGTACTTTTTAAATTTTTACATCCCCCCCTTTAATCCACTCAAATTTTGTTTGACTTTTCCAGAATAATACATTATATATTACTAATATAACATTTTTTTATTGAGAAAAAACATATTATGTGTAAGGCGGTAGAAAGAATGTTAATATCTGATAATTTTGAAATGATTACATATGCAAAACCAAGTGCTGTAAAAGCAGCAGCTGTAAGCAAGAGTACAATCAAAGATGTTCAAACAAAATTGAATTCCATTGGTTATTCCTGTGGTACTCCTAATGGAGTTGCTGGAAAGAATACCAAAGCTGCAGTAACATCATTTCAAAAATTATGTGGATTGAAAGATCAAAGTGGTACAATTACGGATGAAACTATAACAAAGCTAAATTCAGTGTATAATCGAAATCAAAAAGGTGTTTTATCTAGGGGATTAAAAAAATAATGCCAGCGTTAAGAAGCTACAAGAGAATTTGAATAAGCTGAATTATAATTGTGGGACTCCAGATGGAACATTCGGTTCAGGGACAGAGACTGCATTAAAGAATTTTCAAAAAGCTCATTCCTTAACTGATGATGGGTTAGCTGGTAGTTCAACATTAGCTGCTATAAAGAAAGCTGTCAATAACCTTGACAACCCATCTACTCCAGCAAAAGGATTAAGTGAAAATAGAATGTTTTGAGAGGGTTATCTTATTATGAAAAATAAATATTTAATATTTTGTATGATTTTGAGCATATTTCTTGCTCTTAGCGGATGCAAGAAAAACGAAATTCCACAAGAAGACATCACATATAATCAGAACTTACATAATGATGATCATGTAGATGAATCTTCTGATAATAGTAAAAATAAGTCTGAAACTAGCAATGAAATATTGGATAATTCATCTCAATCAATAGGTGATAATAATCAGGATAACCCGAATGAGCAATCTAATGGTCGGAATAACTCGAATGAACAATCCAATATTCCAGATAGTTCGAACGAAAATGCATACTTCCTTTCCACGAATAGTGATTTTTATGAAAAAGTTGCATGTAACCCAATTGTCCAGAAATATGTAATTGATGAAGAAGCAGCTCCTCTAGAAATTTGGCAATCCGCTTTAAAGAAATGTGAAGCATGGAATCAACAGATTGATTTCACCGGTTCCGAACTAGAGAGATTACTAAGTAAAGCTGACTATGATCAATTGCAGAATGCAATAAGTCTTTGGCACGAGTATTATCAAGAAGAAGTTTATCAAAATCGTGAATTATATGGAAGCAATGGAATGATTTTAGGCAGCATGTATACAGCTATATCTGCAGATGTGCTAATAGAAAAATGCAAGTTAACATCATTTACATTATTGTCTCAAGAATATGAGTTATCAAGCAATGTATCCTTTGCAGAGAATACTACGACAACAAACAATGACAGTGAATATTCTCTTTCGCCGCAATCCTTTTGTATTGAATATAGCTCCGACTTTGAAGAAACGTTAATTTCTTATTCAATAAACGAAAAGAATAGTGATGAATTAGAAGAACTTATTCATGAAACAGCAAACAAAATTGAAGAAAAATTTGGGCATGATTTTACTGAACATACAAACAAATACGTTTCTTTCATTCATGCACTATATACTATCGAGAACGATATATCTGAAGATAGTAATCTATGTCTTATATTAAAAGAAAACAGACTTAAGTTGTATGCGATAGAACTTTTGAATATTGTATATATGATTGATGGTCAATAGGTGCATAAAGTTACTGTTCACTTGTACCTCCATAAATTAGAGCTATTTTCAATTCTAGTTTATGGAGGTACACATATGATTCCTACTTTCATCAAAGATTATTTAAATCAAGCTATTTCAACTTCGGCTTCCAATATTTCTGCTTTTCGAACAGAAAGCTGTAGCAATTCGTTTTCCCGTGAACGAAAACCTCCTTTTTCGATATTATCTTCTTTCCTGATCTCTCAAGGTTCATCCAGCACGAATAATGAGCTTCTTGATTTTTTTCTTTCTCTTGTATTGTTCCACATCTTTCACTGCTTACTATTCTGCCGATACATTTCGAACAAATCCTATATAGGTTGCAATAAAGTATAAAAGATAGGTGCCAAGGAAAATAGCGAGTGATACCCCATAATAGAAAAATACCGATGTCGATACCCCAGTGTAAAGAATAAAGCGTCCACTGGCAAACAGTGCTATGGCTATGCTTAAAAATACGGCTATCAGTGCCGGACACAGATAAAACAGAATAAGCTGTTTTAAGATAAGGCGGTTCCTTTCTCTTTCCTTTAGCCCAAGCTTCCGTAAAATGCCATAGCGGAATGCATATTTATTGGAATCACTTAATTGCTGTACCGCAAGAATCGTAAGTGCTACACACAAGAATACGATATTGATATAGATTAATGGGAATACAACAGATGTCAGCACATATTTCATTTCCACGTTGGCATTCTCACTGACGATCACATCGGATGCAAACACAAGTATCTGGTCACTTCCGTATGCAGTCATGGAATCCTCTTCCACATCCTCATCCTCTGTAAAGGTTGGATGGTTTATCCTGTGAATCTTTGTCAAACGTTCCATCAAATCGTCAGAAGCATGACCTTCTAAGTCCATTGCCATAACCGAATACATTGGGGTCATTCCTGCTGCTGCCTGATCCGGGATTACGATTACATAATCCGCGCCGTTATGGCCTGACTGGCTAAACTCCTCAGTTTTAATCTGGGACAGATGAAGGGTGCCACTCTCTGTTTCAATCTTGCGCCGCTTGATATCTTCCCCTAAATCTTTCTCTAACTTCTCTTTTATATGAATCAGATATTCATCATCCTGTAATGTAACCGCAGAAAGACCGATCATTTCTCTTAATGCATTATAGTCACTCAGTTTCATATACGTATCATACGTATTGTACTGCCAGCCTTTTTTCTGAATCTTTTCATAATCCGTGCTGCCATCCTTATTCTTATATTCCGTTCCGATAACCGCTAAATGGGTGTACAGATACTCATTCATCTTGCTTGTCTTATTCTCATAGATCTGATAGATTCGTGTTTCTTCTACCGTATTATCCTTCTTTACCGCTTCCTGCTCCATGCTAAAATCATCGTACGCATCCGGGCTGTATACGATTACATCAAATGGGAACTCGCTGTCCAGGTGTTGTTTCTGATAATTCGAAAACATCATTGCGATCGTTCCGGAAAGCAAGGCCACTGTAAACAATACCGTCAGCGTCCCCATTGTAAACTGCATGGTCTTTAACTTAGAAGAAAGATTTCGAAGCAGGAACAGATGCTCATTTTTATAAATAATGTTATGCCTGTTCTTGATAAGCCGTACAATGAATGAGGAAAAGCCCACATAAAACAGATAGACTGCTGCAATAAATCCAGCAAACCCTAAAATCATGCGAAGCGGTGTATAAGTGCCTCTAAAGATAAAGGCTGTGAAGAACAGAATATAAAGAATGCTTCCCGCCATAAGAAACTGCCTGATTCCATCTTTTCCTTCCTTCACCTGTTCGTTCTGCTTTTCCATCTGCATCAGATCACGGATACTCATTCTTTTAAATTTCCGTCTGTTGCGAATCAGTGCGATTCCATAGCAGGCATAATAACAGCCTACGGTCATTAAGACGCCCCATCCGCTTACTGCGATTTTAATCTCATACTGCATATCAAAGATACTGTAAAATACAGCCATAATGATCTGCTGCAGAAAGCATCCAAACAGGCACCCTGCAAGAAAAGAAATGGTTCCAAGTATGACATTTTCCTTCATATACATCCACGCAATCTGTTTTTTCTTCATTCCAAGAAGCAGATATGTTCCAAACTCCCGACTCCTTTTTTCTAACATAAATCGTACCATGTAGTTGATCAGCCATGCCACAATCAGCACAATTACAAATGTAACAAGAGAAATCATAGCTGCCATTATTCCGATGTCCTGTACAATCCTGCCTACCATATCGGAAAATAGCATGGAGTTGAATGCAAACATCAATGCGGCGATAAGTCCCATTGTAATCATATAGATCACATAATCTTTCATGGAACGCATCGCATTCCGAACTGCCAGTTTATTTTGCATATTCGGTGTCACCTCCTGTCAGGGAAAGAACATCCAGGATATCATTTAAAAACTCCCTCTTTGTCTTATTTCCCCGATACAGTTCCTGAAAGATCTCCCCGTCCTTTAAGAACAGGATTCTCTTGCAGTAGCTTGCGGAAAATGCATCATGGGTGACCATGAGAATCGTTGAATTTAACTTCTGATTCATCATTTCAAATGTCTCTAAAAGCATACGGGAAGACTTCGAGTCAAGCGCTCCGGTCGGCTCATCAGCAAGAATTAATTTGGGATCATTGGCAAGCGCTCTTGCACAGGCACAGCGCTGCTTTTGTCCGCCTGATACTTCGTAAGGAAATTTCCCTGCTGCCTCTTCGATTCCCAACACGCTAAGAAGCTTCTTTGTCGTCTTTGTAATCTCTTGCTTTGATCTATGATGAAGAGACATTCCTAACATAATATTCTCTTCTAATGTAAGCGTATCCAAAAGGTTGTAATCCTGAAAGATAAATCCTAGGTTATCTTTTCTGAAATCTGACATTCCGTCATCATTTAATTCTGTGATATCCACTCCGTCATAGCAGATATGGCCTGCCGTCACCTGATCGATCGTGGCCATCATATTCAAAAGTGTGGACTTTCCTGATCCGGATGGTCCCATAATGCCCATAAACTCGCCTTTTTCTACCTGAAAGCTGACACGGTTCACGGCCTTTGTCACATAAGTCCCTTTTCCATAGTATTTTTCCACATCACATACCTTGATATATTCTTTCATACTGTTCTTCTTCCTTTCTTCTGATACAGTCAGTATAGCCTTTTTCTTTTCCTTTTGGTATCAAGTTAGCTTTCATGAATCTTACAGTTTTGAAAGATAAGGCATGTCCTTTGCAATATCCGGAAAGGTAAGAATAACCTCGGTTTCATGCATCAGCACAGACCTAATACAAATCCCGATTCCAAGCTTATCACATAACCTCTTGCATAAGTACAGGCCGATTCCGGTAGACTTTTCATGGTTTCGCCCATTCGTCCCGGTAAATCCTTTATCAAACACCCGTTTCTGTTCTTCTTCTAAAATACCGATTCCGTTATCCCGAATAATAAGGCTTTTCCCTGCGTTCTGAGTCTCTATGGAAAATGTGATCTTTGCCTCATTCTCCCTTTTGTATTTGATGGAATTCAAGACGATCTGGTTTATAATAAACTCCACCCATTTCGGATCCGATCGTACCACAGCCTCTGAAAATGTGATCTCGATCTGCATCTGATTTTGAATGAAAAGCTGTTTGTTCTTTGCAATCACATAAAGAATTCGTTCATGCAGGCTGATCGGCTGAATCAGATAATCTTGATAGACTTGATCTGCCCTTGCATAAAACAGCATGGTCTCCACATCGTTATCAAGCTTTGCAAGTTCCGTAAGAATTCTCCTTGTCTGATCATCCTTTTTATTCTCACAGATCAGACCGATCGTCGTAAGCGGTGTCTTCACCTCATGAACCCAGCCTTCCATATACTCCCGGTACTCTTTTTGCTCCTGTTCAATCCTGTGAATCCGCTCAATCACAGCCTTATTGGATTTTCGTAGAATCTGCCGGTACTTTTTATCTTCAAACCGATATCCTGCATCCATCACATCCGCGATCAGATATGGCTGATCTAACTGTTCTAAAGTACGGTCTAATTTATGAAAATACCGGTTTCTTCTTATAAACGCTACTAAGAATCCGCCTCCTGCCACTGCTCCCCAGGCACTTATAATCAGGATGCTATTCGAAGACGGATATCCGGTGGCTACAAGAAAAAGAGCAAGAAACATCATACCCGCGACCTGGCACAGAACTGATATGCTTTTATCCTTGCAATAATCCCAAAAACTCATTTTTCCCCATCCTTCTTCCTATATTTTATATCCCATTCCACGCTTGGTCTCAATAAAATCCTTCACACCAATGTTGGCCAACTTATTTCGGATTCTTGTCATATTAACACTTAACGTATTATCATCGATAAACATCTGCTGATCCCATAAAAATTCAATAATCTCCACTCGTTTCGCAATAATTCCGGGATGGGTGAATAAATAGTAAAGAATCTTAAGCTCGTTTTTGGATAACTCTTCCTGTTTTCCTTCATAGGTCACAGTGGCGGCAGCAAGATCTAAGGTCACTCCCTTTTGAACTAGCTTTGTCTCTTCCTTAGCTTCAGATCTTCTATATCTTTTTAAGACAGCTGCCACGCGTGCCAGTAAAATCGGTGCCTGATAAGGCTTTGCAATATAATCATCCCCACCCTGCATCATGCAGTTTAATTCATCCATCGATGTGGTATTGCCGGTAACAAAGATAACCGGTACATCCGATTCTTCCCGAAGCCTTCTAATAATAGAAAGTCCGTCCATTTCCGGTAGATTCATATCTAACAGGATTAGATCCGGCTGCCTTTTTCTGATTTCTTCTATTGGATATCGAAAATCTGATAATACATCCGCCTCATAACCTGCACGTCTTAACAGCATCACGAGCTCCTTCGCCATATTTTTATCATCCTCTATCACTAAAATCCGATTCATATCTTACCTCATTCTTCCCTTTTGTTTTCCTTATACGTAATTTATTTTATCACATACAATACCATTTTCCTATTATACCACATTTTACTATCACAGGAACCAACTCAAAACATTGATATATCTCACCATTTTACATATACTAGAATATATAACACTGATTTCATAAATTGGAGGATTTTATATATGGATATATCAAAACTGGCTTCCAAAGAATTCGAACAGGATTTTCAGGAAACTTTACGCAAAATCAATGACAAGTTTCATCTTTCCCTACAGTGCGGCGTGATCTCCTGCGAGGGCAAACAGCTTGTGATTCGCTTAAAAGATGCCAATACAGATGCTTCTGATGCACAGGACAAGCAATAATCGCTCGGCCGCATCTTAATCTTAGTCCGCATATGATTGCATATGAAAAAATAAAAACTGCCGGCATGCTTTTACAGGATTCAAAACTCTGTCTCCTATTAAAGCATGCCGGCAATTTTTATTCTATTATAGGTAAATTCACGCAAGCTTCGCAGTTGATTTTAGGCTTACCTACTGGTGTTTCTGCTGCCAATGCCTGATTTACTGGGCAATCAAGCCTAAAATCAAGTGCGAAGCTTGCGTACATTAATCAATTAAAAACTGTCTGGAATCAAATCCTTCCTTCTTAAAATTGGAATTCAAGATATCAATTCTCTTTGGTGTAACCTGAATCAGATACATTGGATGGCTTAGCTTTCGGATCGCCTCCGCTGGTATTTTCTTATATTCCAGCACCTTTTGATAGCTTTCAGAAAATGGTGGAACCATTTCGGCCTCTCCTGTTATCTGCATTCCTTTTACATTTCCAAATCCACTGTAAGTATCGTATACGGCAATGCACACATGCTTATTCTCTGCAAGCGCTTTAAATTTCAAGCCGCCTTCTGACAGCATCCAAAGCTTTTTATCAAAGTACGTATACTCGATCGGAGTGCATCTGACAAAATCTTTTGTTCCGGTCGCCAACGCACATGTATTATGCGCTTCTAAAAAATGATCGATTTCCTTGCTCAGTCTGTCATCTGTCATTCGTTTTAAATGTTCTTCCTTATCCGTCCAAAACCTTGATGCCTGTTCATATTCCTGCTGTTCCATTATAAACACCTCTGTTACAATTCTTTTACCATCAGATACTCACCCGCATATGTCCCATCCTTATATTTCATGCTGTGAGGACGCTCTCCGTAAACTTTAAACCCCAGTTTTTCATAAAGATGTTTTGCCCGTTCATTATTGCTGACCACCTCTAATTCTGCCTGTTCGTAACCACACTCTTTTGCTACATCCAAAATAGTCTGAAGCATCGCTTCGCCAAGCCCCAGTCCACAAAACTCCTGGTACAAAGCGATTGCGATACTGCATCTGTGTGCATACCTGCCAAACGGCCCCAAAGACATCAACGAACAGTTTCCGGCATGTCTGCCATCTACCCTTGCAATCAGCCCTAATTCTCTTTTGGCATCAATCTTTGACTGAATAAATGCCTGTTCCCTCTCTGGTGTAATCCGTATCTCCTCAGGCTCCCTGATTAGAAATGGAGTCTCTGCGGCGGTCACTTTCAGATATGTAATAAGATCCGCTGCATCTTCCATGCGAATATTTCTTAAAACTGCGCTTCTTCCATCCTTTAACGTTACTTTCTTCTCTTCTAAAACCATATGCATCCTCCATATCCGTATTTTCTTTATCCAAGTGCTAGATCTAAAATCATCATAATCGAAAAACCAGCTGCAAACAGCAGCGGCCCCCTCATACTAATCCGGCTATCTTTAGAATCATATCTTATCTTTCTTTAGAAACAGTCTTTTTAACATTGTAAGCAACCACTCACCTCTTTTTACACTTTCTTAAACTCAAACCAGTAAAATGGCCGCACCTTAAATAGCTCAAATCCGCATTTTTCAGCCACTGCTTTTGACGCCTTGTTTGATTCCACATGATCTCACTGTGCCACATAGCCTTTTCTTACACAGCCATCCATAAAAGCCTTTGTAAGCGCTGTCCCAATTCCTTTACGCCGATGGGATTCTTCTGTCTCGATATCAATCGTTATGTACTTTTTATACTGGGAACTTCCAAAAATCACGCCTGCAATCGAGTTTTCATAGATAGCTGCGTATGCAATGCTGTTTTTTAAGAATGTATCCCGATCTGCCCAGGATTCTTTGATCCGCTCTGTTAACAGATCAGCATTCTGAATTTCCCTATGATATAATTTTTCTAAGAAACTATCATCCACTTCCTTAATTCGATACCCTGTCGGTACATTAAACTCTTTCTCTATGGCCTTTTTTCTGCGATACGAGTATTCCTGTTCCCAATGTATGTCCTGATCTGCGAAAATAGAAAGAAGCTGTTGCCGAAGTCTGTCATCCTCAGTGGAGAATTCAAACTCATAAATTCCTTTTTTCTTTAATGCCGGAAATACGATCTGTTCAAAGTAATCCCTTGCTTCCTCTTCCCGTTTTATCGCTCCTGCCACACCGCAACCTCCCACACAATAGGAGTATGCGGTTACAAGCGTAGGATTCTCAGGGGTGTTTATCCAAAGGTCCCCTTTTGCTATACCGGCGACAATACCGGCATAGCTTGGATTTCTTTCATCCATAAGATTTTCATTCATTATTCGTTCACTCCTTCCGGTGCTTCTGGAAACGCCTGTTCAAATGCATTCTGAATTGTCTCAATATCAGCCATATTATAACTGTCATTCTGAAGTTCATAACCTGCATCATCTAACAGTGGAAGAATGGAATCACGGTCTGTCAAAATCGTCTTAGCATCCTCATAAACAGATTCCCAAGCTAACATAATGCTGTCCGCTTCCACAAGTTCCTCTTTATTTTCATTATACCAATTCTGCGCCTTTTCTTTGATCTTTGTTTCGCTTGTAGCAGACATATTAACCTTTGCCCAGTCCAAGATTTCCCCTGCTGCCCTTGCAGATTTTAAGGAACATCCGCTTACACCCGGCATTGCATTGTAGATATCTGCCAAGACCAGATCAAAGGCATCCCAATCCGCCTCTTTCACATCCTCCCCATTTTCACTTTCGCCTTTCTGTCCCTGTGCATTCTCCTGTTCACTCTCAGTTCCTTCGCTTTCCTGATCAGTAGACGTCGCCGTTGACACATTCTCCATTTCATTATTCGTCTTTATCGTATCATTATTTTTTCGAATTGTCCTTCCAATAATAACTGCCGCACCTGCACAAAGGCAGACTGCTAGTAAAATCCATTTCTTTTTATTCATTCCGTATCATCCTTTCCTTAAAAATTCAATCCGCTTAATCCCTTGTTACTTCTTCGTGCGGGTTAAACGGACGGAACTGTATGATAATATTACTATAGTTAGCAACATGACTATCCCTAGCACACGAACTGCCCAGTCCGAAAACGGAACAAGGAATACATTCAGTGCCATTAGCAATACTGCTGCTATCATAATAATCAGACTGCCATAAAAAATTATTCTATCTTTCATAATATCACCCCAACCCCTTCTTCATAATACAGTAAGTATATTCCTTATAATTCCTTTTTTCAAGAATACACCTGCACAAATAAAAGCAGAACACGATTAAATTTTTAAACAAAAAAATCACGCTTGACTTTTAAATCTCACTGTGGTATTTTAGTGGAATAAAGCAGACACAGGCTATGACGAGAAAGAGTACATATTACAAAATTTTCAGAGAGAAGATGGTTGGTGCGAATCTTCACGGAGTAATATCGAAGCAGTCTTCGAGCTTTGAACCGAACAGAGGAATCTTAGTAGGCTTCAACGGTTTTCTACCGTTATCAGAAACAGTATGAAAGTACTGGCAGAGTGCAGATTTATTCTGAATTTAGGTGGTAACACGGACAATGACTGTTCGCCCTAAGCTATTATTAGCTTGGGGCTTTTTTTTGTTTAAAAGTCCACTCATTTCTGCATGTTCGAAACATAGCGTCTCAAACAGGTGCCGCTTATAATAAAGATATTAGATAGGAACTTAAGGAGGACTTGAATTATGAGAATTTTTGAAAAGTCAACGAAATTAGATAATGTATGTTACGATATCAGAGGACCTGTTATGGACGAAGCAAACCGTATGATCGCTAACGGCATGGATATCCTAAAATTAAATATTGGAAATCCTGCTCCATTCCATTTTGATGCTCCGGATGAAATCATCCAGGATATGATCTACAACTTAAGAAATGCGCAGGGTTATTCTGACTCTAAGGGAATTTTCTCTGCAAGAAAAGCAATCATGCAGTATGCCCAGATTAAAAATCTTCCGAATGTTGGGATCGACGATATTATTACCGGAAACGGTGTCAGTGAATTAATCACTATGTCCATGCAAGGACTTTTAAACAATGGAGATGAGATCCTGATTCCATCCCCTGACTATCCACTATGGACTGCTTCCGTTACCCTTGCCGGTGGTACTGCCGTTCACTACATTTGCGATGAACAGTCCGAATGGTATCCGGACATCGAAGATATCCGCAAGAAAGTAACCGATAAGACAAAAGGTATTGTTATTATCAATCCAAACAACCCTACCGGTGCTCTTTATCCAAAAGAAGTATTAGAGCAGATCGTAGAAGTAGCCAGAGAACACGAACTTATCATCTTTGCAGATGAAATTTATGATCGTCTGTTAATGGATGGCCTTGAACATACTTCCATTGCTTCTCTTGCTCCAGACCTTTTCTGCATCACCTTTAACGGTCTTAGCAAATCCCATCGTATTGCCGGATTCCGTGCTGGATGGATGTGCCTTAGCGGTGACAAATCCAAAGTAAAAGGCTATATCGAGGGACTGACTCTTCTTTCCTCTATGCGCCTTTGCTCAAATGTTCCTGCCCAGTACATCATCCAAACCGCACTTGGCGGATATCAGAGCGCAGATGAGCTGCTACTTCCGGGCGGAAGAGTTTACGAACAGAGAGAGTACATTTACAAGGCGTTAAACGATATTCCAGGTATCAGTGCAGTCAAGCCAAAAGCAGCCTTCTATATCTTCCCTAAGATTGATACTGCTCGTTTTAACATAAAAAGTGATGAACAGTTCGTGCTTGACTTCTTACGTGAAAAGAAAGTACTCCTTGTTCACGGTGGCGGCTTCCACTGGAATGAGCCGGATCATTTCCGTATCGTTTACCTGCCAAATATAGAACAGCTAAAAGATGCGATGACTAAGTTAGGAGACTTCTTAGACGGTTATCATCAGAAATAATAGTTCAACACAAAAAGAGGCTTTCAGAAATGAAATCCTCTTTTTTTCACCTTAAATTGCACGTTTCATCTTCAATTTCTTCTTTTGTCTTTTCTAGTATCTGCTTTTCTCCAACGATTATTCTAGTTCAGCTTCATATGAGAGAATCCATAGTCAATCAGCATCGGAACCCCATTCACAATCCCCCACGAACTTGTTCTAACCAAATCTCCTCCCGCTAACATATACTTCGTTGTCAGCATCTGAAATACTGGTCTGCTCGTCAGTTCTCTCATATTCCTGGCTTCATAATACTGCAGCACTGGGTAAAAATTACGAATCCTATCCCCTTTTTTCATTATTAAAAATCTATTATCCTCTGATATTGCCAAAACCGGCGTCAGAATTTTCGTATTTTCATTATCAAAAATCATATATTCCATTTGATTCTGATTCAGTCCCCGATAATTCTTCGCGACCTTCACCACATAACCGTCCCCGATATCGAACACCTTTCTGGAAGATCCTGCTCCTAGAAACCGAAGCCTATTATGCTGTAGCTTATAAAGCATTCCATCAAAATCATATACTCTATTCCCCATTTTCATCCTCCTAAAAATATCTCTCACTTTCACAATATTCTCTTAGAATGAAAATGTTCTACTTTTCAATTATTTTCGACACTATTGCGCTATTTTTTGTGTTTTTCTATTCTTTTTCATCTCTCATCATTTTCTCCTCTTTCTATTCACCATTTCCTGTTACTTTTCTCTTCTATTCTCTTGTCCTCCCTGTCCATTTCATCCCTTTTCGCTTATTTACCTCTATTATTAGCCATCTGAATTAGAAAAAGGACTTATGGCGTCTGAACACCCAGACGAGACTATTCCTGATATGGAATTAAACTAACTTTAAAAACGTTGACAATCCTAATATAAAATTTACCGATGAAGCCTGCTCCATGCTTGTCAGAGTGCCGCGAATTTTTCTGCCAACACCCTTAAAGGGCTGTGTAGAGTGGGCAAAATCAAACGGAGTGACTTTGATTACCGAAGAACATATGAAAATCATTAATGATAAACGTTCCAAAGAAAAGACCAATACCAAACACAAAAACTGATAAAAATACAGATATATCCGATTATTCCCTTTTTCAGCGGGGCAAGGAAATCATCTGTTCCTTGCCCTACTTCTTGCTCTGCAGCTTCATTTGTGTTTCAATATATAATCTGTTTTCCCTTTTCAATATATTTATTATTTTAAAGGATTCTACTCGGAGCTCTTTTATCTCTTTACATCCATTGTTTAATGGCATTGCTTTCAAAAAAGTCTTTCTTTCATAGTATTTTTGTCTTTGCAATCTGCCATCTATATATCTTATACACATTGTATATTCTCCTGTGATAAGTAAAAATCGCCGAACCCGTCCTCTATTTACCCAAGACACGGTAACATACCTAATGCCGTCTACACTTGCACGAATCCCGAAACTACTACGTATCCTTCTTAAGCAACAATTAAAAGACAATGTACCGATCGGTGCATACGTTTTATACTTTCTTACATTTGGCTTTTTGCATTTCAATTTTTCAATATATAATGAATTGCATACACTGTCTTCCACTTGTTTTATTACAAGAGGGCGATCTGGATCAATGACATACGAATATGTCACAACTGCTGTATTTTTAATTGGATAAACCTGAGACATTTAGCATTCTCCCTTCTAGCAGATTGGTGTTACATTGAAATTTATGGTGATGATTTCACGTGGGCTTATTACCAATTGTTTCACATTCGTCACAACTGTTCGTTCTGTATTAAATGCAATTGAGGTTCTATCGTATCCGGTTGAGTTACTGCGGGAAGTAGCTTCACCCACATAACGGGAGCCATTTGGACATGGATCCCGAAATGCACCCGGTGCAATTATTACATTTACAGAACCAATATTCTCCATCTGTATGGTGTATAAAACTTGATTTGTGCAGGTAACCAGCCCATTTGGCTCATTTCCCTTTCTTAATACGATTTCACCATACTGTACTTCAGTCCTTGCCTCATTACTTGTCTCTGTTATCCGAAAAACATTTCCAGCTGAATCCGTAAGTGTATACTCGATATTGGCAACATTTAAAATAAGGGCATTCACAATCTTTGCATAATCTATGATACGGGCTTTAAATTTGATCACGATCACATCCGTTCTTATTATCTGTGCTTTCAGCGCAAATCCACTTACCGGATTCTTATTCGCAAATCCACTTTGTAATACTCCATTATAATATACTTCAACAGAGCCTGTCACAAACTCCATTCCTGGCTGTAATTTATCATAAAAATATGCATTGGTCCATGCAACGGTGGATCCACCATTGATCACGGTCGTTGTATACGTAAGGATATCTCCGATATCTCCCACGGCTCGATCTACTGTCTTTGTAAGGCTTGGATTTACTTTAACCTGACACCCGAATGCTACTGGTATATAAACATCACCAGTAGTCGTAAAATCCATATATGCAGAGGTCTGTCCATAACTTAATGTATTCGATATGTCTACACGTGTTACATCTAATCCATGTCTGGCTCCAACAATTGTATTTGTCATATTATGATTGTTATTGCCCATACTTCCTCTTCTGTCTGGTGCCCCCATAGTGCTAGTTCCACCGATATCCGGATCGTTATCTGCAATGCTTACTTCGCCAATAAAGAAGTTTGTCGTTGTGTGATTCCCTGCACTAAGCCTTATTGTTGGATTTTTATTTTTCCCAAACGTTACATAATCACCTGTGTATCTGATATCTCCTTCTGCCGCCGCTATCACTGCTTTTCCTTTTAGCGTACCAGAAGACGGTGTCACGATGTTAGGAATTTCAATTTCTGTCACCTGAAACCCTGACGCTCCTGATACAGGGGCAGCAATGACATACATGCTCATATTATTGTAATCCATCGTATCATCAGCATATGCAGCCATTAAGCACCAGCCAGAACAATTTGCTTCTTCCGTACCTCCCGTAATAGAAGCAGATATGCCATCTACTGTATACGTATTTTCGCCTTTCATGATATAGTCTGTAACATCCGCACTTCTTACATAAATCCTCCAGCTTGGATTAATCTCCGTGCTATCTAAATTATAAGACACTGCAAACTTCATAGAATCAATAGATTCTGCAAGCACCGATCCGCTGCGATTTGGATCAGGATGAATGAATGTAACTGTTTTATCCCCATTTACTCCTGTATATAGATTTGCGAACCATACTAGTTCTGCGTGGAGGATTTCTTTTGCCGTAGATGGTATATACAATTTAGCAGAAGAACCAATCCGATTAGTCGAAGATACCTGGCTGCTCCGAATGATCCCTACTGGACTCGGCGTTTGATTCGCTGTATAAATACTTGCCCAATTGCTTGGATATATCCCGGAATTGCTTACTGTTAAAAATACTCCCTGTGAACCTAAATTACCTGGATTCATTGGATCTGAAGAGGTACTTGAGGAGCTCGTCTTATCTAACCCAAACGTATTTCCTGTCATAACAACAGCGCCTCTTGCAATTCCTGAGTATCTCATTGTCACTCCTGACGACATTAAATCACCTATTTCAATTGTTATTTCTTATAAAACTCTTTATTGAATCAAAGGATTAGCCTTATCTGCTGCCAATCCCTTGATTCCAATTCATTCTATCCTACCCTTATTGCTCTACGGTAACTACAGTGAATACTAACGTACGAGTTTCATCATGTGCAAGCGTAAATGCAGAGGAATTATAGATTCTAGGCACAGGTGATGCCTCATAGGCAAATACTCCTCCACCATTGTTATCAATGCGACGAAATACCGTATAATCCGGAATCAAGTCTACAAATTGTCCAACTCCCACTCTTCCTGGTATCATACCAACATTGCCAAGTACAATAGTATATGTGATTTCCTGGCCATAGGTTACTGGAGTCATTGGACTGTTCTGCTTATCAATCGTCAATTCCGCGTGATTATAATTTAAATTACAGGTATTAAACGCTTTATTGGTATTACCGGCAGCTGTCCCAAGTGTAGCGGTTGCCTTTGTATGAAGAATATCGACTGGTGTACTAGGCCCTGTCACCTTAATCTGAATCGTATACGTCTTACTCTGACCTTGAGCTAATCCGCCCAGAAGATCTACCGTTATGATATCCTTATCGTGAGTTCCACCTGTTTCTGTACCTGCCAAAACATCAATTTGAGGAGCAATCAGAACCGGATCCTGAATGGTTGCTGTTGTATACGTAATCGGTGCTGCAGATTTATTGGTGACTGTATATGTCAAGGTAACTATTTCATCCAAATCTACTCCTGTTGTTCCAGGGGCATCCACTACAGAACAAACTTTATCCAAAGTAATAGTAGGTGCTACATAGCTATTAACTACCGTATCATATTTCGGACCGCCCGTCTTTTCTCTATCTCCTGAGAAATACGTATAGGACAATAAAGTGGCGGTATTTTGAATATCAAAGGCCATTCGTCATCATTCCCTTTATATTTATTTACATATATATTTTATGATTTTTTTCTACAAATAGTTCTCTTTTCACCCCCTATTTGCATCTAATCTTTCATTCTATCTCCCATCACTCCTGCCTCTCTTACATCTTCTTTCGTCTCCATATTTTACCTTCCCTTTCTTCTCTGTACCTTACCTTTTCTGCGGCTATGCCCCGAAATCACAAATTCGAAAGGCTTAGGAAGAAAACTACAGCGCGGGCGGGGCCGTTATATTTCCGGAATGTCCGGCTCATGACGAACAAAAACCGCCCGGGTCTTTGAATAGCAGACAGCGTTTTTCTGTCTGATAGTCGAAGACCCGGACGGCTTTTGTCCGCTCATGCGTCCGAACATTCGGAAATATAACGGTCCCGCCCGCGCTGTAGTTTTCTTCCTAAGCCGTCTACTAGTGAGGCACTACCTAACCGGTCGTCCCTCGATATAGCCGCGGTACCCTATTGGAGCAAGCTGGAATCTTGGTCCGGCCTCAGGTGCGAACTCATACCCGTAGATCGATGGATTAAAATGATTGATCTTATCCCAGACAAGACCAACTGCCTCGCCCATCTTCTCCTCCTCATACGGTTCACCCTGGAAGATCATGTACTTACAGGCCGGAAGCGAGATTAATTCAAACCCTTCTGGTATTTCCTTATCATAATTAAGCGGAACTTCCACGCCCTGAACATATTCGCTTGTCCCTTCCTTAATCATATTCTTCGGCAGCCACATCCCCACCGGTTCATATAAAGCTTCTTTCACGCTGCATAATACTCCCCAGATATCGCATCCCACTTCTTCACAGTAAGCGAAATACTCATCTGCCTTAATCCCTCTTTTAATCAGTGCTTTTCTTTCCGGTCTTTCCACCACCTGTACAAAAATAGCACTCGTCTTCTCAGCGTTCATGTTCGTTCCTCCTTTATTAAATTGAAGGTAGACAAGATAGACATCTTCCGGCATAAAGAACGGGATCGGCGGTGCATCTTTCTGATACCGCTTCGGAGAAATACCAAAGTTTTTCGTAAATGCTCTGGTAAACCCTTCGTGAGAGTCAAAAACAAAGTCTAATGCCACATCTAACACTCTCGTCTTTTGGTCCCGAAGCATCTGTGCCGCCTTTGTAAGCCGTAACATCCGGATATAATCAAATGGTGCCTTTCCGGTAATCTCCTTAAAGATCTTAGCTGCATGCCACGGAGAATATCCTGCGATATCCGCTAACTGTTTCAGTGTGATCGTCTCCGTAAGATGTTCCGTAATATAATCCTGCATCTGTTTCACCGCATATATCTTTTCTGCCTGATCCATCTTCTATCTCATCTCCTTTTCTCATATTATAGAAGAGGACTGATTTAAAATCTTGACTTTCCTTGTGAATCTGATATTCATTGTATCGCTAACCAAGTTTTTTCCTATCGTACCATATTGATTTCGGCCTGATCTGCTTTTGCCTCAAATCCTATAGATTTATAAAGATGTATGGCTCCTGTATTACATTCATCTGCATGTAGAAATGCACGTGTTGCTCCATGTTTTTTTCCATAAGAGAGTGCCTGACCAATCAGTCGCCTTGCAATCCCTTGATTCTGATACTCTTTTCTCACTGCCACTTCACGAATCCAGCAGGTTGGTCCTTTCTTGCTCTCATGTCCATAAACTGCAGTGCACACAATACCCGCAATCTGTCCATCTGCCTTGTAAATGAAAACCGCATTGTCCTTTGTCCCCGTTTCAATACCACTGATTTCGCTTGCATTGATCCATTTCTGAAACCATTCCTCGCTCTGTCCGGTAAAGCCTCTGCTCTGCCCCGCACAGGACTTTGTCACATCTGACGCTGCCCTACACTCTTCTTCGGTTAATAATTCTCCCTCATTGTCATCCACCACATCATTTAAAGACATCTTAAAATAGTCATTCCATACCGCATATGTAACAAAACCTGCCTGCTTCAATGCAGGTACAAAAGATTCGGGAACAAATGATAATCGAATTCCCTTCTCTTCTGCTGGGATTGCAGATAACAGATCTTCTGCTTCATTTACCGCAAATAAAAGATTCCAGAAACCAGTCTCTTCATCCTTTCCGAATAAAATAACACCCTTCTCGTCGTTTCTTTCAATTTTATACTCCATTACTTCCTCGTAATCCGTATACATCATAGACTGATATTTAAAATGATCTGCATTTTCTTTTGCTTTATCAAACTCTTTCTGTTCCATTGTTCTTTCCTTTCTTTGATTCCATTCTTAATTCTGCTGTTATCACTTCATCACATAGCTTTTTATTCTTCTGAGCTCTGATTGCCTGTATGATCTTTTTCTTACTGCCTTTGCTCCGTTATCATAAAAACAGTCCGATAATCGATCCAGTCCGCACTGTTACTGCTCAATACTGCCCACATTAGATCATGAAATGAAACATCCACATCCCGTACCAAAAAATACCCGCTCATGGATACCGCTGCATTATCAGCCATCTTGCCACACCGTTCAATCATATAAGGATAGTGATATTCATATGTCTGATCTTCTTCGTAAGAAACAAGAGAGTAAGATGTGCCATCATAGAATAATTCTTTTAAATAAAACTGTGGGTATTCGTCTTTTACGCTTTCATAATACTCCTTGGAATAATGGCTCTCATCTCCTAATTCATAATACTCTCCAATTAATACAGAACACGATTTTCCTTCAGAAACATCCTGTAAGAAATCATCCCACTTCTCTTCTCCCGAAGTCACTTGCATATCGCTTACAATAAATAAGGAATCTGCAACTGCATCCTCGTAACCATAATTAGCTGGCAGTTTCTCATAAAGACTTTGTACCATATCGGATGCATTTTTCTCCAGTCTTACACCTTTTGGTGTGATTTCTTCTGCAATAAGACCTAATGGCCTCATGTTCTCTGGTAGAATATGCTTTGATGCGTTTTCTTCCATGCTCTGCGTTTCACCTGTGCTTGTTCCACCTGTGGTTGCAGGATCCGGCACATTCTTTCTGCATCCGACCATTCCCATAATTGACAACACTCCTGTCAGTAATATTAACGCTTTCTTCATAGTGCCTCCATATCCGGAGTCGTGCTCCAATCTATCCCTATTCTTAGATTATTACACCTCGTCTCTCATGTCAATCATTTACATGTTTAAGTTTGCATTACATTTCTTACAATTTTCTTTCCACTAATCCTTCCGATCCCATTCACTTTGTTTATTTTAATAGAAAATATGCATATGAAAATACATTTGACAATTCCATCCATTTGATTATAATGATAATTAAATATACATTTATTCCGCATTTTTATACATACCTTGGAGGACTTTTATTATGAAGACAAAAGTATTTATTGACGGAAGCGAAGGTACAACCGGCCTTCGTATCCATGAAAGATTTCAGAACCGGGATGATATAGAACTGCTCACCATTTCACCGGAGTTACGAAAAGATACTGCAGAAAGAAAAAAACTGATTAATGCTTCGGATATCACCTTTCTCTGTCTGCCGGATGCTGCTGCAAAAGAAGCAGTCTCCCTTGTAGAAAATGATCATGTGCGCATTATTGATTCTTCCACCGCACACCGCACCTTGGAAGGGTGGGCATACGGATTTGCCGAATTATCCACTTCCCATCGAAACGCCATTCAGAGTGGAAAACGAATTGCTGTCCCAGGCTGTCATGCAACCGGATTCCTTTCTCTTGCCTATCCACTTACAAAGGGAGGCATCCTTCCATCCGACTATCCGGTATCCGCATTCTCCATCACAGGCTACAGCGGCGGCGGTAAAAAGATGATTGCCGAATATGAAGCTTCGGATCGTTCCCCTGAATACGAAGCCCCAAGAGAATATGCACTAAGCCAGCAGCACAAACATTTAAAAGAAATGAAGGCGATTGCAGGTTTTGATAAAGAACCGCTATTCTCTCCTATTGTATCCGGCTATTACAGCGGAATGGTAGTAAGCCTTCCTCTTTACTCCGATCTGCTTTTAAAGAAAATGACACCGCAAGAGATTCATGCTTACTTTACAGACTTCTATAAAGATGAACCGTTTATCACCATACAGCCATTTGGCACCGAAGCGGAAAGCAGAGGCTTTTTAAGCGGAAATAAATGTTCCGGCTGGGACGGACTTGAGATTTTCGTAACCGGAAATGAAGACCGTATTCTTCTCTCTTCCCGCTTTGATAACTTAGGAAAAGGAGCTTCCGGTGCTGCCATCCAATGCCTTAACATTATGCTTGGATGTGATGAACGAACAGGCCTGAACCTTTAAAGCATGAAACTTCTTTTCTACTGTCTGTAACTCGATATAAAAGGAAAAGACCTCCACACCATAATAGTGTGAAGGCCTTTTTCTGTTTTTTCTACTTAAACTTAAATACTAAAATAGCTGCGATATTCTCCATCTGTTCCACTTCATTCTTCTGATTGGATTCCATAACACCATTTAAATTCACCATAGTACTCATACCGCTGATCAATTATCCCAGAGATTTCAGAATATCTCCAAACAGCTCTTTGGTATGCAGAATTGACTCATTCATCTTATTCTAAACTCTTTCTAAAAACACCATTCCTCGATATCTAACGAATTTTACTGGAATTCATGCGCAGCTTCCTGTATAATGAATAGGATGCTCCCCATAATAACAAGTAGTAACCTTGATATGGGACAGGTAAATCCATTACCGGGCTTTATTGCTTTCTGGCGATAACCGCCAGAAAGATAACAAATCAAAAGAAATTGGAGTAAAACATTGAGTGATCATACATTTAAACAATATCATCTTTGCAATGAAATTTTAGAAACCCTTTCCCTGTTAAAATACAATAATCCAACTAAGGTTCAAGAACTGGTAATCCCTGCTGCTTTAAAGAATCAGGATATCCTTGTAAAATCCCGTACCGGCAGCGGAAAGACCGCTTCCTTCGGCATTCCTATTTGTGAAATGATTGACTGGGAGAAAAAACGTCCTCAGGCACTCATTCTTGTTCCAACAAGAGAATTAGCGCTTCAGGTTTCAGAAGAATTAAGCAATATCGGACGTTTCAAGAAAATCAAGGTCTGCACTGTTTTCGGAAGAATGCCAATGAAAGCTCAGATTCAGGCGTTAAAGCAAAAGACCCATATTGTTGTCGGGACTCCTGGCCGTACGCTTGACCTAATCACCCGTGGCGACTTTATTACAGACGAGCTGACCCATGTGGTAATCGATGAAGCCGATGAAATGTTCTTTATCGGTCTTCGTGAACAGGTGGAATCTATTCTGAAAGTGATGCCAGAGAAGCGTAACACAATGCTCTTCTCCGCTACATTAGAAGAAGATGTAAAGAAACTGGCGAATCAGTATATGAAAGATCCGGTTGAAATCGAACTTGCAGAAGAAGAAAAGGAAAAAAGCCGTACTAGCCAGTCCGCTATTCTGACAAGCGAACGCGAAAAGATGGAATTATTAAAGAAAGTTACCATAACAGAAAATCCAGACAGCTGTATCATTTTTGCAAATACACAGAAAGAAGTAGATGCTGTGGCGGATTATCTGTCCCGTAATGAGTATCCTTGCGGCAGACTGCATGGTGGTATGGAACAGAGAGACCGTATCCGTATCATTCAGGATTTCAAGCGTAATAAATTCCGCTACTTAATCGCTACTGACGTTGCGGCAAGAGGAATCGATATCGATAATATCTCACTTGTCATCAACTATGATATCTCCCGCGGCATCGAGAACTATGTACACCGTATCGGACGTACCGGACGTTATGAAAGCACCGGAAAGGCAATCACTTTCTATTTAGATAAAGAAAAGGAAAAGTTAGAAGCGATAGAATCCTATACCGGTGTCAGCATTGAACGACTCGATCTGATCCCGGAACCTACCGAACTTCAGAAAACTGAATTCATGACGAAATTAAAACGCCGCGTACAGTTTAAACAAGAAAAGGGTGCAAAGATCAATGAAGGCATTACAAAACTTCAGATTAATGCCGGTAAGAAAGCAAAAATTCGTCCATGTGAGATCGTGGCTACCATCTGTGGCATCGATGGTATCACAAAAGACGATATCGGCATCATTCAGATCGTTGACACTGCAAGCTTCGTAGAAATTCTAAATGGAAAAGGAAATCAGGTTTTGAAAGGAATTCAGACCAAAACCATTAAAGGTAAATCACGAAAAGTGTTCCGTGCAAGAAGAGAACAACACTAAAAAAGAGGCTGTCCCATGCTTTTATGCTGGGACAGCCTCCTTTTATTTTTCCATCTTCTCTTTTAAAATATCTTCCTGCGTAAATATGGGTATTAACGTAAGCTGCTCATGGGCAAGCAAAAGTTTTGCATGCTGATTTCGTGCGATCACGCATACGACGGTATCGATTATCGCCCCCCGGTTTCGCAGTTTCTTGACTGTTTCTATGATCTCTCCGCTGTTTGTTACCACATCCTCGATCATGCATACCCGTTTTCCTTTTACATCTGCCCCTTCCGCCAGCTTATAGGTGCCAAATTGTTTCGCATGCTTTCTTACATATGTTGCTTTCTTTCCGCTTAAGATGGAGAGTGCAGTCACAACCGGGATTCCTCCCATCTCAATGCCAGCCAATACCTCTGTATCTTCCGGCAATAATTCTTTCATCTGTGTCGCAATGTCCATCAATAGCTTTGGGTCGGATTCAAATAGATATTTATCAAAATATTCATTGGATACTTTACCCGACTGCATCACATATTTTCCGACCATGTACGATTTCTCATAGATACTCTTGGCTAATTCTTCCCTTGACATAACAAGCCCCCTATTGCTATGACAACAACCGTTAACTAGTTACCTTTATTATACATGACCGCTTTTGTATTTCGCAATGCAAATCGTAAAAAGCGATGAATTTTCAGTTCATTATCGTGTAAGACGATAGGTAGCTTTTACTAATTCTTACTCTTCTTCCTCTGCAAAGATAAAGTCATACATTACCTGTCTGTTAGCATCCCAGTCCAGCACAAGCGGATAGGTTACTCCGTTATAAGACTTTGGATCACTGAACATTCCGTCAGCCGGTATGCGAAGCATATCAAGAGTTGTAATATTATTTTCTACAACCGATTCCATTGCACTCTCTAACTGGCTTCTGGAAATATTCGTAGTGACATAAGTCAGACATTCCTTCACAAACTTCAGCTGTTCGAATACATTCATAGACTTTACTTTGTCAAATACTGCATTCAGAACTCTTCTCTGACGCAGTGTTCGCCCATAATCATTATTTGCACCGCCAAGAGTTGCTACTTTTCGCACACGACAGTATCCAAGCGCCTGATTTCCATTTAACAAATTCACACCTGACACTACATTTCGATATGCTTTATTGGAAATGTAATTGGTCTTATTTAAATAGGCCGCTTCTTTCTCTCCAAGCTCAATGGTAACGCCTCCGAGCGCATCAATGATCTTTTCAAAGGATTCAAAATTAACCGATGCATATCCATCCAGATTGATCTGATAATTCTGCTCTATCGTATCAAGTAAAAGGCTTGCTCCGCCTTTCGCATAAGCAGCATTTAACTTGGTCGATTTGTATCCCGGAATATCCACATACGTATCTCGCATCAGAGATGTCAGTTTAATAGAATGATCCTTTGTATTAATGGAAGCAATCATCATGGAGTCCGTATTTCTTGCTCCTTCGATCTCCTCGATACCAAAAAGCAGAAAGCTTGTTACATATTCTTCATGTCTTCCCACAACCTCTTTTGCGTCTTCTGAAATGGTGTCCTCATCCTGATTAAGGTTTCCTAAAATATAACTGCTTGCCGCCTTATATAACATTCCTCTTCCCTGTGGTGTTGCAACCACACCAGCTGCTATTAATAAAAGAACTAAAAGAAATGCTAAAAAACGTCTTCTCGCCCGTTTTCTGCGCTTCCGCTTTATGTATTCCTTCTTGCTTAACGTTTTTTTTCCCCCTGCCATTCTCGATACTGACTGTCTTGTACCTGACTTTTTAGAAGAATCCTGTTTTCTCCTTGCCTGTGTCCGTCTTCCTGATGAAGTACGTCCTTCTGCCTCTATTCCTGCTCCGGATCTTTTGTCTTTCTTTTGCTCTTCCAACTGCTCTTCTACCTGCATTTTCAGAGACTCGGTTATATCATAATTATCTTTTCTCATACTATACCCTTTCCTTTTCTCCTACTTACTATAATAATGAAACAGCCTTTTGTCTAGATGATTTTTACACTTTTTCCAGTTATATGCCTCCTTTGTGTCAAAAAGATGCCGAAAGCCTCTTTTTTCTGAGGCTTCCGGCATCTTTTTATATCTTAATCTTTTTCATCCTCTGGAAACTTTGCTTTCTTCTCTCTTCTAACGTATGTCAAACACTCCGTCTGAACAATGTTTTATAAATTTCTTCTAATAGTAATCATCCTCATTAAACGATGCACCTGATTTTAAGCATACTTGCCAATATTGATTGAGACGATCAAAATCCGACACAACACTTAAGTCGTTTTATTCAAAATGTCGTTCAAACATAGAGTTTCCATCCTTCAGATCATATATATCCTCAACTCCGATCTTATGCAGCAGATCATTTAAGATTTCAGAGTTCAGCGGGTTCTTAATAGCGGATTCATAAGCTACCCGATTCACTGCCTCTTTTCCTTTCTCTTCATCCACATTTGTCTTTGGTCCGCCTACACAGCCTCCTTTACAGCCCATTCCTTCGATAAAGCTTGCCCTAATCTTTCCTTCTGTCAGTTCATTGAGCGTTCTCTTACAGTCCGGCACCCCATCTACCGACATTGAAGTAAACAGTTTTCTACTTTCCGGAAACAGTTCATCCACAACATCGAATACCGCCTCTGATACACCGCCTGTCCGCGCATACAGACGTCCGCCTGTTGCCGCATAATCAACAGATGGAACCCCTTTTAGCTTTGCCGGCTCAATATGAAGCAGGTCAAAAATCATTTTCATTTCCTGGAATGTCACAACAAAATCGATTGTTCCTACCAGATCCGGTTCTTTCGCCTCCGCTTTCTTTGCCACACATGGGCTGATAAACACAATCTTAACATCGGGATTAAGTGCTTTTAATACGCGCCCCATTGCAATCATAGGGGACACGGATGGAGACACGTCTTTAATAAACTGATGATAAACCTTGCGAAGCATGGATACCCACATTGGACAGCAGCATGATGTAATCATAACATCGCCTTTTTCTTTCACATGCTCATTAAACTCCAGTGCTTCTTTAAAGCTTAGAATATCCGCCGCCATGGCTACTTCCACCATATCAGAGAACCCAACTTTAATAAACGCTTCTCTTAGCTGATCTAGACTTATATTCTCGCCAAACTGCCCTGCGATCGCCGGCGCTACGATTGCAACAACCTTTTCATCCTCATCTAGCAGATTTGCAAGAGGAAGAAACTGTGGTGTCTCTAAATAATTGCCCCTGTCACATGCTGTGACGCATCTGCCACAGCTCATGCATAGCATCGGATCGATTGTTTTATCAACTCCGTCCTCGGCCCTTATAATCGCATCAAATGGACAAACGCTCTGACATTTGCTCTTGCCATCTGACTGCTCGCAGTCTTCCGTACACTTATGCACCTTCTGTACGATTTTCTCTCGAACCCTGCCTTTTGTGATGGAGTCAATGATTACCTGCGTAAAGATATAGTCATCTTTGTTCACATCGTTTTCCACACCACATAAAGCACTTAGGATTTCTCTTGCCTCCTCTTTGTTCTCAAACTCTGTCTTCAGCATATGCTCGAATACTTCTTCAAAATTCCGATTATAATATGCATTTACCAGCCGTCTGTATAAATCCTGATATTTATCTTTCATACTGACTCTCCTTTGACCAAATACGTTCATACTTATGTATTTTGGTTCCAAACGCACTTTTTATTCAGACTATTGAAATATTCCTGTTTATAGTATATTGCGATACCGATTATAACGACATGGGGAAAATGATTCAGAAAATCAGAAGTTACAGAGAACTCTCCTATGAAATAAAAATAGGCTATCGCACTCTTTTAGTACGATAGCCATTAAAAGTTGTAAAACGATAAATGCTCTGATAAATAGATATCTTAACGTTTCTGGTTCAAAGATTCTATGGATTTCTTCTAACTGTAATCGACCTCTTCTAACAGCATACTAAGATGCGGAAAAATCTCAACACTACGTTTTAAGATACCATTTAAATAAGCTAACATAATGCCGTAATTCGTAATCGGAATGCCTGCATCCACTGCACATTTCATACGGTAACGAACTTCTCGTTCCGGCAGCGTGCATCCGCCACAATGAATGATCAGACCATACTTTGACAGATCTTCCGGAAATTCAGCTCCGCTGCTAAACTCATAATCAAATTCTTTTCCGGTATACTGTCTGATCAAACGAGGGATCTTCACGGTACCGATATCATCACACTGTCTGTGATGGGTACAGCCTTCTGAAATCAGAATCTTATCCCCCTCTCTAAGCCCCTCTAATGCCTTTACGCCTTTTACTGCCTCTGTAAGAAGACCTTTATAACGCGCGAATAAGATTGAGAAAGAAGTAAGTAAGATATCCTTCGGCGTATCCGCGTTTACCTTCGCAAATACCTGGCTGTCTGTAATTACAAGGCTTGGCTTTTTATTTAAGTTCGCGAGCGTATCCCTTAATTCATATTCCTTTACCACAATCGCAGTCGCATCTGCCTCTAAGATATCACGAATCGTCTGCTGCTGTGGCAGGATCAGTCTGCCCTTCGGCGCGGCTTTATCAATTGGTACTACAAGTACAATAAAATCCCCCGGATGAATCAAGTCCCCTACAATTCTAAGCCTTTCCTCATCCGTCTTTACAAGATGTGCGATCTTCTCTTTCAGTTCATTTACATTCTCTTTCGTCGTGGTGCTTACATACATAACCTCCACGCCCGGAATCACTGCTTTCTGCTCATCCTTTGAGATCAGATCTGCTTTATTCATAACTGCAACGCAAGGAATCTGTTTTTCCTGTATTCTTGCAATCAGTTCTAAATCCTCTTTAGAAGCCCCTGTAGCGGCATCGATCACAACCAAAGCGATATCGGTCTTATTCAATACCAAAAAACTCTTCTTAACACGCTTCTCTCCTAATTCTCCTTCATCATCGATTCCCGGCGTATCGATCATCATGACCGGTCCTAACGGAAGGAGTTCCATTGCCTTATATACCGGATCCGTCGTTGTTCCCTTCACATCCGATACAATTGCCAGTTCCTGACTTGTAATAGCATTCATAATGCTTGATTTTCCGGCATTTCTTTTTCCAAAAATGCCGATATGAATCCGTTCTGCTGCTGGTGTGCTATTTAAACTCATATTTTCGCTTCCTTTATCTGCAATTTATTCTGCCTTATAATCTCCTCTGTCTGTCACGATCTGATATCCAACAGATCCTACTCGTCGTGTCAGACACTGGATACACTCTGCTGCCTCATCTCCGGCGCAGATTTTATTATCATATAATTGATACTCCTTGCGTACCGAAACCGGTGAGAGATTTGGCATCACCACATTCGCTCCCGCTAAAATTCCTAACTCCCTGCCATTTGGCGCAATCGTTCCTAATGCCGTAGTCGCCGGAAGCAAAACGTTTGGAAGCATCAGTCTTAAAATACCAAGCAGCATTAATGTAAGGTTTAAGCTTCCCTGTTTCTCACTTGCAAACCTTGTCTGCTGATGTGGGATAAATGGACCAATTCCAACCATATGGGGATTCAGTTCCTTTAAAAACAGTAGATCCTCTACCAGATACTCTGTCTTCTGATAAGGAGATCCCACCATAAATCCTGCGCCTACCTGATACCCGATCTCCTTTAAATCCTTCAAGCACTGCATACGATTTTCATATGACATGCTGTCCGGGTGGAGCATATGGTAGTGGCCGCAGTTTGCGGTCTCATGTCTTAACAGATAACGGTCTGCTCCGGCATCATATAATCTCTGATAACTTTCTCTAGAACGTTCTCCTACTGATAGGGTAATGGCACAATCCGGATAGTTTCTTTTGATTTCCCTGATAATATCCTCTAACACTGCATCTGTGAAATAGCCATCTTCCCCACCCTGCAACACAAAGGTCCTAAATCCTAATGCATATCCGTTTTCACAACAGGACAGGATATCCTCTTTAGATAGGCGGTAGCGATTTACATGTGCATTGCTTTTTCGAATGCCACAGTAATAACAGTCATTCTTGCAGATATTCGTAAACTCAATCAGTCCCCGGATATACACGTCTTTTCCATAGACGCGTTCTCTTACTTTTCTTGCCTTTTCAAATAAATAGCTTCTTACTTCTTCGGAATCGCAGTTTAAAAGCGCTATCAGCTCTTCTTTCTCTGCATATCGATCCTTTTCTAACCGATCGATGATTTTCTGATACATTGCATACCTCTTTCCACAAACCTATGTCTGGTAAAACAAAATACTGCTTGCGAAAGCATACAACAATACAGGCATTCCATCAAATGCCTGTATTGTTATGCGTGCCTTTCCCCTCAGGAATTCCTTTGGAGTCAGTACATAAATCTGCCTCTATTTTTATTGTTCCAGTATAATAGATATTTACATATTTCACAACATCTTCTTTGACGCCAGACAATCTAACAGCTCTCGTCCATCCTTTGATGTATATGTATCGTGTAACGTACATGGATAGTGGCTGCAGTCTGCACAAGTCTCATTCTTTAAATCCGACAGCTTTGATATCGCGCATTCTTTTATCTGACAAGCTGCACACATTTTATTATAACTGCTCCTTCGCGTGCCGCATCCATCGCAGCATATATCCTCACTGCTAAATGTCATATTATCGTTAGAATATGCTTTAGCCAACCTCTCTTTCTGTTTCTGGTCTGCCATCACGGTTGCTAAAAATACCGGACAGAGATAGCAGTTAATGCCGCAGTACGAAATTGCCTCTTTCGGATTTCTTGCGATTTCCTGCCTGATAACGCGAAGCGTAAGATCAAATGCATCCTGCTTAAAGTCTATTCCTGAATTCTCTGCGTAGATTAATCTTCCATAGTGCGACTCAGACGCGATTGCAAGCTGAATCTGAAGCCAGTCCTTCTCTGTCTGATCTGCCTCTTCTTCAGACATTCCACTTCTCTTCAGATATTCTCTTCCAAGCTCCTGATCATGCACCATCACATTGACTGGAATCCAGTAAAGCATACTTTCTTTCTTATTGTTTTGAATATCGGCATTCTGTTTTTCTCTATTCTTCTCCCATGCTTCTAACAATGCCTCTGTTTCCCTTGCCATTGTCTCATATCGGGATGGACTTGTAAGGAAGTCCAAGTATTCTTTCTGCTCTTGCTCATTTAAATACGGCAAAGGGAATCTCTCTTTTTTCAAAAGAAGAGTTCGTAACTCTTCCTGTGTCTTTTTTGCATATATATTGCATGTACCAATATCCGGCTCTGCCTGCAAATAGCAGTTCATTGTCTTTCCATCCGTACACTTTCCATCTGACATTGCCATAGAATCCATCAGGATAATGGACTTCACCATTTCCTTATATTTTCTTGCAAACTGCTGTGCACATAAACCGCCAAACTCATATCCTGCCAGAATGACCGGTTTTAAGATGTGTAACTCACATAACAGCTCTCTTAATTCCTGTGCTATCTGATCTGCTGTCCTTGTTTTTTCAGAACAGTCACTCTTTCCATAACCCGCCCTGTGATACAACACTACTTTTCCTGATTTCGAAAGTTCTTTTGCGATCGGGTACCACTCATACATGGATCTTCCGATCCCATTCTCCAGAACGAACACTTCATCTCCATCCCCAAAACATCTGTATTCCAATCCCATAAGTATTCTCCTTTGCCTTCTCATATTTGATTTTGCCTTAACTCCCTTGTTTCTTTTGAAAACAGGTAAGCTTAAGATTTCCTTCCATATGTGACCCTGCTATCTGATACCCAAGACTTTTATAAAAATGGATTGCTTCCTTTTTCCCGGAATATGTATCCAGAGTAAAGACCCAGGCGTTTGGATAGCTTCTTTCGATCTGTCCCATTACAAATGTTCCAATCCTTTTTCCACGACTTTCTTTTTTTATGCCGATTGAACTGATATGGCACTCCATTCCGTGCACCCGGACCACCGCAATTCCTGCACACTTGTCCTTTACGATGATAAGGTACACATCTCTTCTTTTTATCAGTGCCTCTGTCTCTTCTAAGGTCTTTCCCCAATTTGGGCAATACCCATATTTCTTATAATCCTCATAAAAAATCTCATTCTGCAACCCTCTTACAATTTCCTCATCCGTTTGCTTTGCGCGCTGTATCTTTATTGTTTCTTCCTGCCTGTTTTTCATATCTTATTTCTTCCTTTCATGCAGTTACCTTAACTTCTGCCAGCATAACGGTCAGGTCCTCATTGGATCCGTTTTGCAGAGCCTGTTCTACAAGTGTATTACATATTTTGTCGGATTTTGTCTCTGAGAAAATGATTTTTTTCATCTTTTCCTCTGAAAGTGATTTTGCCATACCGCCGGTGCAAAGAAGATAGCGTGTTATACCTGGTTTATAATGAATAATTCCATATTCGGGTTCCAGCAAACTCTCGCTGTTTGAACTCCCCAAATACTGCAAATGAATATGCTTGACCGGAGCATCTCCTTCTTCTTCCTTTTTGCCCCCGGTATCTCTCCATCCTGCTGATAGTAATGGAGACATTCTAGCCTCACCGATTTCATAAATCAGGTTATTTCCTATATTGATTAAAAATATCCTTCGTTCATGAAAAAATAAAGCAGCAAGCGTTGTCCCAATTTCACTTCCTAATACGGTATGATCTATGATCCCGTCATTAATCCGGCGTACTATCTTATCTATCTCCCTTATGACCTCTTCTGTCCTAAGATGCTCTAGTTTAAGTTTCTCTGCCTTTAATGCCTTTACTGTATAGTAAGCTTCCTTCCTGCCATAGCGAGTCTCACCGACTCCTTCGCATATGGCAAGAAACGCTGGAACTTTGCATCGCTTGCTGCTCTTTTTGTTTTCCTCTGTTAATTCCATGTACTTGTCATTCAGTAAGAAATTCTCCTCATTATGGATTCGAAATTTGCCTTTGTTTGTTACAATCTCTGCCTTTACATGAATGATCAATCATCATTACCTCCACATCTAAGATACGATAACCGTACAATATGCCTTTACTCCATTGGATGAAGTTATAATAATGGTTGCATTTCCTGATTTAACGCCTGTGATCACACCATTCTTTACTGTCACAACCGATGGATTTGAACTTGTATAGGTAAGTGTCTTATCCGTTGCATTTGCCGGAGCGACTGTTACGGATAACGTTTTCTTCTCTCCTGCTGCCAATGTGGTCGTTGCATTCACCGTTATCTTCTCCACTGCTACTGTCGTCACATTTTGGGTAGGAGTTGCCGTTGGCACAGGGCTTAAAGTCGGCTTTGGTGTCTGGGTTGTCGCCGGCTTGCTGACTGGTTTTGGGGTAGGTTTTGGTGTTGGCGTTGCAGTCGGGGTTGGTGTTGGTTTTGGATTAACCGTCACCTTACACGTTGCTTTCTTGCCGTTGCTTGATGTTACTGTGATAACAGCTGTTCCCGCTTTCTTTGCCGTCACCTTGCCATTTTGATTAACCGTTGCCACCGCCTTATTGGAAGACTTATAAGTAACCGTCTTATCTGTAGCATTTGATGGGCTGACTGTTGTCTTTAGTCTAAATGTTTTTCCCTCTGTAAGCGTTTTTATAGATTTATTTAAAGTTAGTTTTGTCACTTTCACTACCGGAACAGTAATAGTGGTGGTCGCTTTTAATCCGCCATCACTTGTCTTTACCGTAATAACTGCGGTTCCTGTCCCAACTGCCTTAACTGTGCCATCTTCTGATACAGTAGCTACCTTTCGATTACTGGATGTAAAGGTATAGCTTTCCGTTGCTGTTGATGGAGTAATGGCCATTGTCAGTTTTTCTGATTTTCCTAGTGCTATGGACCTCTTGCTTTCTACAAATCCGATTGTATCGATCTGAACATATCTTCCTGTCTTAATAGAAAAGAAATGACCTGCAAAATCATCCTTTACTCCTGGCTCAATCTTAATAATATACTTTCCTTTTGGCAGGTCCTGTTCAAATGTATAGTTCTTATCACGATATGCATATAGATAGCCTCTTTCGATTTCCTCATTATCGGTGTTAAGTACTGTAATAGACAACGTATCTTCTGACTCCACGCTAAACTTCATGCCTGCGCCATTCTTCACCGTATAAGCATAGTATTCTTCCATATCAAAAGAAGAAAGCATGCCTTCATAATAGGCATCCACCGGAATTGCGATTGCATTCGCAAAAGAATGATTGCTACGGAAAGAATCATCTCTTACGATTCCCTTAAACTTCGAATAGATTACATAATTTCCTTCACTGTTCACAAAACTGCACTGTAATCGAAGGTAATACTTCTTAGAGTCAACATACAGGTTTGTCTTCAGTTGAGCATATCCTTTTGCTTCATTATAATCTGCCTGAATCTCATAAATAAGCTCATCATTATCCGCACTCCATACCTGAAGCTTGACCGGGCTTTGTGCACGGGAACGGATATCAAGCGTTAAAAGTCCTGGATTCTTTGTCTTGAATGTATAAGGAGCTGACTCCCCATCTTCAATCTCCCCTTTCATTGTAGTTCCAATTGTCAAAGAATCCACTGTCTTTCCATTCATCGTCTCCGCAGACACCTTCTGTGTATTAGTGTTTGCAAAACACATGGATACCGCCACTACACCGGTCAGCATGAAAGCAGTGATCCGTTTTAGCATTACATGATTTCTCATATGAGTATTTTTCCCCCTTAATAATTGTTCCTTTTTTTACATATTAGTTACATAATATAGTAAATTATGTAATAATTATATGTTTTCACCTTTCTGATGTCAATCATTGGCATCCTAAACTGAATCCAATTACCTATATACATATTTTATTAAAACAGAACGTTTCTTTCTGTCATAGACAAAAGGCATCGCCTCCCCGCCGGATTCCGATGCCTTTCTTATCTTTTTATTTATCCATAAACAGGATAACTGATGTCATCTCCCCAGCTATGCAAAATCCGGTAAAATGCCGGTATGCTCTTTAAACCGGCTGACCACAGGTATGCCCGGTCCCGCTCTGAAATCTCATCTAACTGTTTCCATTCCACGCCGATAATCGTCTGTCTAATTCTCTCAGGATCCCTGCCGGTGCTTGCCTGGCTTTCTGCAATATCCACTAAAAAAGTATATACGTCTCCATCATTCCTTGGATTATACTGAACAGAAGTACGCATGACAATCTTTCCATCCACATTACATTCCTCTTTTAACTCCCGTAATGCTGCCATCTCTGGTGTTTCGTCCGGTTCTATCCCGCCACCTGGCAGACAATAGAACACTTTCCCCGAATTCTGCTTCACTAACAGTATCTTGTTGCCTCTGACAACGATACTCTGACTTCGACTTCGCCCCATAATTCACCTCTTTGATGACCTGAATCCAAAGCAATAATCTGATTATTACCGCCTTGTTGTATGTATATTCTGAATATCCAATATTTAACATTATATTAACCAATGCATCTGAAAAAATCAAGCTTTTCTTTCTTCACGGTGCTATTTCACCACAACTTTACAAAACATCTTCTTTCCTCTGCATGTCACAGCAATCAATGCCTCCCCCTTTCCAACAGCCGTCACCTTGCCATGATTTGAGACCATCGCTACACTGGGGTTATTTGTTTTATAATGCTCCCTGTAAAAAGGTGCCCCCCGCACATTCAAATAGCGAGAGTCACCAACATTAAGCGTAAGCGTCCTACGATTCAGATCAATCACATGCACCCGACACTTTAAGGTTCTGCCTTCCACCTTCACCTTAATAAATGCCATCCCGGGATGAATACCGGTCACACGCCCTAATACATTTACAAATGCCACCTTATAATCCGTCGATATAAACTCCAGCCTTTTATTTAATGACATTACCGTAAGCGTCGTGCTCTCTCCTTTTACAAGCGTGATATCGTTTTTATTCAAAATAAGCCCAAACTTCTTATAATATAAATTAATTTTAAAATAAAAAGATGTCCTTGGAATGATCAGCTTTCCAAGAAGGCAGACTAATGTGATCAAAAAAATAGAGCGAAAGATGACATATGAAATAATATCCCGGATTTTCATAGGATTCTCCTTTTAAAAAGCTTATTCTACTATATGCTATTCCATCCGTTCTCACGCTTTCATTCATCAGATTTTTTAACGCAATACAAAAACAGACTGCCAGGCTAGGAGTTTAAGGAGCTTAAGACCTAAGCCTTAAGCCCTCTTTTCCTAGTCTGGCAGTCTATACATAGACATTTTTCTTTTTTAATAAGCTTTGTAGCCGTCCTTTGTAACAATACCATAAATATGGTGTGGCACTTCCGGCTTCTCTTCTCCGATTGTATAAGCACATAAGAAACGTTCGCTTGCTGCTTCTAATTTTTCTGCATCATTTGCATATAATGTAGCAAGTGGTGTTCCTACTTCTACCTTATCACCAAGCTTCTTATGGATCTTCATGCCGACACTTAAATCAATCACGCTTTCCTTTGTTTCACGGCCGCCTCCAAGGATTAAAGAAGTCATGCCGATCTCATCCGTATGGATTCCTGTAATATAACCTTCTGTCTTAGCACATACGTCTTTCTGAAGAGATGCTTTAGGGAATAAGTCTGTATCAAATACCGGTCTGTCATCTCCACCCTGTGCGCGAACGAATTCTGCAAATTTCTTTAGTGCAGAACCATCTTTGATTGTACCAAGAAGGAGTTCTCTTGCTTCTTCCGGAGTCTTAGCGTGTTTTGCACCTACTACCATATAAGATGCCAGTGTAAGAGATGCATCTAAAAGGTCTTCCGGACCATTTCCTTTTAAAGTATCGATTGCTTCGATTACTTCCAGGTTATTGCCTACGGCGCTGCCAAGAGGCTGATTCATATCCGAGATTACCGCATAGGTTTCTCTTCCTACTCCGTTACCGATTTTTACCATAGTTTCTGCTAATTCAACAGACCCTTCCAATGTCTTCATAAAAGCGCCGCTTCCGCTCTTTACATCAAGCACGATAACATCGGCCCCTGCTGCAATTTTCTTACTCATAATAGAGCTGGAGATTAATGAAATATTATCGATCGTAGCTGTTACATCACGAAGCGCATAAATCTTCTTATCTGCCGGCGCTAAGTTTGCAGTCTGTCCGATGATGGCTAACTTCATCTGATTTACATTATCAAAGAATTTTTCTTCGGATAATTCCGTTGTAAATCCTTCAAAACTTTCTAACTTATCAATTGTACCGCCGGTATGGCCAAGACCACGTCCTGACATCTTTGCAACCGGAACACCAAGGCTTGCAACCATTGGTCCGATAATTAAGGAAGTCTTGTCACCAACACCGCCTGTACTGTGCTTATCTGCCTTAATACCATGAATTGCAGACAGATCTAACATATCACCGCTGTGAGCCATTGCCATCGTCAATGCAATCGTCTCGTCCATATCCATGCCTTTTAAGCACACAGCCATTAAAAATGCAGACATCTGATAGTCTGGAATCTCACCATCTGTATAGCCCTTTATAATAAACTTGATTTCTTCTTCTGACAGCTTCTGGCCATTTTTCTTTTTGCTGATTAAATCATACATTCTCATAAACAATATCTCCTTAAAATACATAACCTGCCGCATATTTTCATTTCTTATTCTGCGCCAGGATCATTTGTTCTATTTACGTATTATTTATAAATACTAGTATACATAATTTTTGCTTCTTTCACAAGGAATTTTTCAAATTGTTTTAAAACTTTAACAATTGTATAAATTTACACAGAAATCTTATTTTATTGACGTTTTCTATAAAATGGAATAAAATAGATGCAGATTAAACAAAAGAATATGGCCAATAGGCCCCTACAACATGGAAAGGCTGGTATTAATATGAGTTTTGAATACATACAACAAGTAATGTCTCCAAAAGAGTTAAAAGAGCTTTATCCAATGACATCCTTTGGCATTGAAACAAAAAGAAAGCGGGATGCCATGATTCGCGATGTCTTTACAGGTGCAAGCGATAAATTTCTTGTCATCATCGGGCCATGTTCCGCAGACCGTGAAGATGCAGTGATTGACTATATGTCACGTCTTGCGAAACTATCCGAACAGGTATCCGATCAGCTGATTCTAATTCCAAGAATCTATACCAATAAACCACGTACGACCGGTGAAGGATACAAAGGAATCATTCATCAGCCTGACCCGGAAGGAGAACCGGATATTCATGAAGGGCTTGTCGCAGTACGAAAAATGCATCTTCGTTCCATTAACGAAACCGGCCTTACCGCTGCAGATGAGATGCTCTATCCGGAAAACTGGCCATATCTTGACGATATGCTAAGCTATGTTGCCGTAGGCGCACGTTCCGTAGAAGACCAGCAGCACCGTCTTACCGTAAGCGGAATGGACGTTCCGGTTGGCATGAAGAATCCGACAAGCGGGGATCTGTCGGTTATGCTTAACTCCTGTGTGGCCGCGCAGTGTGCCCACCGTTTCCTCTACCGTGCTTATGAAGTGCAGACAAGCGGTAATCCGCTTTCCCATACCATTCTTCGCGGTGCAGTAAACAAGCACGGCCAGTCTATTCCAAACTATCACTACGAAGACTTAGAACGTCTGTCTGCCATGTATAAAGAACGGGATCTTAAGAATCCAGCCATAATCGTAGATGCCAACCATGCCAACTCCAATAAAATATTCTCCGAACAGCCTCGTATCGTAAAAGAAGTACTTCACAGCCGCCGTGTAAATGAAGACTTAAAACATTTGGTCAAAGGCGTCATGGTAGAAAGCTATCTGGTGGAAGGTTGTCAGAAAGTCTGGGAGCACACGTACGGAAAATCCATCACAGATGCATGCATTGGATGGGAACAGACCGAGCGTCTTGTCCACTGTATCGCAGACTATATTGCAAAATAATATGCCCACTAAAAAAACTCACCCCCATTATGGCGGGGCCAGTAATACAGTAATAATGTAAGAATGGGAAAGGCGTGACTTAGGTCACGCCTTTTCTGTTGTCAAAAGCTCATTCAGCGGGATGAATCCCAAACCATCGTATTGAATATGGATATGCTGTCTGTGCTTCCCGCTGAACTTGTCCGGTGCATCCACATAGATGGCCTTTTGGACCGCTCTGATCTTCCGACTGGTATCTCTGGCATAAAACTCATTGAACCAGTTTCTGATTCCAGCGAAATCATTGTTGATGCTGTTTGGAGCATCGGAATTATCAGCTTTTCTTTTCCGCTTAAAATCAAAGAGGAAAATCCGTATGCTTTATAGAATTTTTCTCCAATACGCTTGAATATAATAATAATAAATCGTGCAATAGTGGCATGATCAGACGCTGGGCCACTGGACTGATCAGCACTTTACCGATCGGGACGGCGATCTGACAGCAGAACCGGCAGTCAGCGGCACGACCATCGATCTTGTCTGCGCCGCAGCTTACAGAGGCAGCGATGAGATCGCCGGCAGAAGTGCAACCCACACCGAGATAGGTGAGCTTCCCTGCAGCCACTATGTATTTTTCTTCGGTGCGCTGGCATACGATGTAGCTGACGAATACGGTGTCACCGTTGAATACAACGATATTGACCATGAGGAAACTGCTTACCGTCTGAGAGCAATTTACATTGGTAACGATGTAGAGTGCCCCAAGGAATCATGAAAACGGAGGTTTTTAGCATGAAAAAGATGTTTGCATTATTGCTTGCTGTGGTTATGCTTCTATCCCTTACCGGATGTGGCAAAAAAGAAGCACAGGAAACCCAAAATCAGGAGATACAGTCTACATCACAGACAGAAAAGAAGCCCGATGGCCAAGACGATCATTCATGGGAAGATGTGGATGCCGATACCATTTACAGCTATCTCGGTTTCCGCTTTACAGAGCCTGCCGGCGCAACCAATATCATTTACCGCTGGGATGCTGCAAACAGCATCGGACAAATGCAGTTTCAGCTCAGCGGCACGGAGTGGACTGCCAGGGCCAAAAAGACCACTTCTATCGAAGACATTTCCGGAATGAGTTATTCCTGGGACACATTACATCACGCCTATATCACGAACTACAATTTTGAACTGTGCGGAGATTACCATTTTGCAGCCGACGGCAAGGAAGTTGCCCATGCCGGCCTCTGGTTCTATGAAGGTGCTGACAGCGACTATCATTTCACCTTCTCCCTCACCTGTAAGACGAAAGAGGAAGTGGACATAGCCGTTGTTGCCAGTCAGATATTTGTTCTGAAGGGAGCCGGAGCGGACGATGCAACCCGGTACGGTCAAAGCTACTGGGAGGAAAAATACCCCGGTTACAGCATTTGCCCCTTCTACATCAATGTGAACGGTGAGGATCAATATTATTACTGGGCAACTGACGGGGAAGGTTACACCGGTAACATCCGCGATTGGGTCGATTCCGACTTCAACTGGAATGGCTGGCATATCATTGGCAGATACATCGTCAACGCCGATGAAACCTTCCAGATCACCACCGAGAGCATGCAGGAATCCTTCTCCAGCTTCTGCACCTACTACACTGAGAAGTTTGACCCGGAGGATCCCACAATCTATACCCGTCTCTTTAACTATGATGACCGCTATTCCTATTTCATGGAACTGGTAGAAAAGTACGACGGCTTTGAAGCTGTTTATAGAAACAACGAGCAGACAACTTTCTACTGCGGTGGTAAAGACGATGTCTACTGGTTTATTGAAATGCCGGAGGAAGGCGATTCCTACTACTACATTGGTCAGTTCGACGGCAAAAAATGGACCTGCAGTTACTGCTGGGAGAACGAAGAGGAACACGGAGATATTGAAGAAGTCTGGGAATACGAAGCTATTGACCGGATCTGCTATAAGGTCTATTACGATCAGGATTGCTTTGACCCAGCGGAAGTCTCCCCCATGGATGTTGAGATCGCCGGCCGTCCTGCCAAGCGCTACAACAGGGATTTTGGCATCTATTCCACCGAAATTGATGTAGAGTATCTAATCACCATTGGCTACTGCAACACAGAGGATGAATACAGCATTTTTTCTCTGGAAGATATTTATATCGGCAGCAATGTTGAAGTCGCTGAGTTTCCCACTGATTAAGTGAAAACACAAAAACACGATAAGGGAACCCGTGGGAGCAAAGTCTTCCACCGGTTCCTTTCTGTCAAAGATTTTCAAAATATCCTCTGTTTCTGATATACAGTTATCTGGTTATCGAGGTCTTATGATTTCGATTTTACATATCAGTGAGAATAAAATGCTAATCACCACATAGGTGCATCACATATCGAAACACGACTCCTACAAAAAATAAACTCCTGTATCATCAACAACGATGATACAGGAGTTTATTTTTTCGCCAATCCATTTACGACAGTGCTCCATTTCAGTGATACTGTTTTATAAGCACTGCGCTTTATGCTCTGGGGTGAGTTTTTGCATATACGTCCAATGTTTTCTGGGTATGGGAACGAAGCAGATACTGGGTCGCGGAAATATCTCCATGCCCAAGCAGTTCCTGAAGGCTCTGCAGATCTGCACCATTTTCCAAAAGATGCATAGCAAATGAATTTCTGATAATCTGTGGTGTCACTTCCTTTTCAATTCCTGCATCCTTCGCATACTGCTTTAATATCTTAATAAAACCCTGTCTGGTCATCCGTTCCTTTCTGCGATTTACAAATAAATAAGAGTCACTTGCCTCTTCCATCCCGCTTTCATTGAGATAGCGGCTGATTGCTTCCTTTGCAGTCTTTCCAATCGGAAGAAGACGTTCTCCTGCGCTCTCCCTTACCACTACATAATTCAGCTTCAGGTTCAGGTCATTTTGTTTCAGATCCAGCAATTCGGAAACCTTCATACCGGTAGCATATAAAAGCTCTAACATGGCCTTATCACGGATTCCCTTTTCTGTCGTACCATCCGGTGTTGCAAGAAGGGCATTGATCTCTTCCACAGAAATGGATTCCGGCTCCTTCCTCTTAAACTTCGGTGCCTTGATCCTCTCCATCGGGTCTGTTGCCAGCTTTCCTTTTTTTATCAGGTATAAAATATAATTACGGACCGTCACCATCTTACGATTTACACTGGCAGGCGACAATCCCTGCTTTTCCAGTCCAAGAAAATAGGAGTTTAAAACGGTTTCCGTTACCTTTGAAAATGTCTCAATTTCCTGTTCCTCTAAATATTCATAAAACATCTTCAAATCACTGTGATATGATGCAACCGTATTATCTGAGGCGGATTTTACTTCTTTTAAATACACAATATATCCATCTAATTCTTCCCTCATTCAATTCCTCCTTTTTTCTTACGTAATCATTAAAAAATGAAACCTTTTCATGCTTTTTCTCAAGTTACGATGCTCTTTAAAAACACAAATGCCATTTTGGCACCCTAACCCCTTTAAAACAGCAGCAATACTTTTCTTAACAGAAAACTGCCTAAGAATGTTTCCACAAGCGCTCCTGCGATTACTCCAATCAATAAGATTATAATCAACTTTTTGTCCTTTAGCAATATGCCAATACAATGCGAAATGGAATGTTCGGAGCCTGCACTGACCTCTGCCGCCACGTGATAACCATATTTTAAGCATCCAATTATAACCGGCACATAAATCAATGCCTGCGGACATACATAGGCTGCCGCAAGCAGAATACCTTTTAACTGATACTGAAGGCATAATGCGGATAATAAAAAGCCCATATAAAAACCGGCGGATATAATCTTATAGACTATGTACGGAATCCCAAGTACGGTGATGGAGATTGCAAAAAAAAGAAAAAAAGATTTCAGATGTGTTCCTGCCGTATAGAAAAAAAGGCTTCCATATTCAATATCCATCTGTTTTATAACCGAAAAATAGCTGTCATTCAGAGAATCTACACCGTCTATAAAAAGTCCGGAACCAAGCCTGGAACATAAAATGCCGATAATCATACTGCTAATAAAAAGAACCAATGCAATTGCCATTGGTTCTCTGCTTTGTAAACTCTGTTTTACTTTATTCATAAGCGCCTCCAATAACAGTAAGACTGCATCCTTCTAACACTGCTATCTTACTATATGAGGAGGCTCGGTCATTTATGCACTGTAATTCCTTAGGACAGGCTACTGCATCTTCTGTCTTAGTGCATCATATGCCAAAATGGATCCGATTGTCTTGGCATCCTGAATCTTTCCGGCGAGAATCATCTGCTTTAACTCTTCTAAGGAGTAGCGTTCCACTTCCACATACTCATCATCATCCAAATGCTGTTTGGACGGAATCAGCTTTGTGGTGTAATACACATAAATCATTTCATTGGAGTACGCAACCGTTGTATAAAGGTCAATCAGATGATCAATATTGCCTGCCTTATATCCAGTCTCTTCCTCTAACTCCCTTGCCGCTGCATCAATTGGCTTTTCCCCTTTATTGATGCCGCCTGCCGGAATCTCAATCGTCTGTCTGTCAATTGCATTGCGGTACTGCCTTACCATAATGATATTGCCATCTTCGTCAACCGGCACAATCGCTGCCGCTCCTTTGTGTCCGATAAAATCCCATTCGGCCTTTCTTCCGTCCGGAAGTTCGATCGTGTCCGAATAGATATCGATGATTTGTCCGTTTCGTATCAGCTTTCTGTCTAACCGTTTGTACTCTGCCATTTCCTCGTCCCCTTTTATAAGTCATGATTTTTTTTCTGTCTTACAGGCGGGTCGCCTTTTCATAGCAAGCATCCGTTGCCTTAATTACCGCATTGCGGAATCCAAACTCTTCAAGTGCGGAAACACCTGCAATTGTAGTACCGCCTGGAGAACATACATTATCTTTTAATCTTCCCGGATGTTCCTTTGTCTCAAGTACCATCTTTGCCGAACCGAGTACAGTCTGTGCTACCAGTTCATATGCCATCGCTCTTGGAATACCATATTTTACAACACTGTCTGCAAGAGCTTCAATAAACATATACACATAGGCTGGCGAACTGCCGTTTGCGCAGATTGCCGCATTCATTAACGTTTCCGGAATCACCTGGTATCTGCCGCAGGAAGTAAAGAAACGATCCACGATTTCCTTCTCTTCCTCCGTAAAGGCATGATCAGAGAAGCTTACGCATGTCATCCCTTCCCCTACCATAGCAGGCGTATTCGGCATAGAGCGTACAATCTTGATATTTTCTCCAATCTCGTCTCTCATATTCTGAATCGTAACCCCTGCTGCCAAAGAGATGATCATCTTCTTTGGTGTCATAAATTTCTTCAGATCTCCATATATCTCATGAAAGAACTGTGGCTTCACTCCAAGTACGATCACATCACATTCCTGTATTAAGGCTGCATTGTCTTTCGCGCTTGCAACGCCTGTCTCTTTCGTTACTTTCTCTTTTGTTTTTTCTGTCTTTGCTGAAAAAGAAACATTAGCTGCACCAAATGCTTTGATTGCTCCAAGCATCATCGGATACCCCATATTTCCTGTACCAATAAATCCTATCTTCTTCATCCTGTATCCTTTCCTGTCTGACAGTTTTTGTTTCTAGCAAGCCTGTACATCTGACACAAACTGCTCGATCCGGTTTAATCCCTTTGCGATCTGCTCCATAGAAATCGCATAAGATAACCGAATATGATCATGAAATCCAAAATCTGCGCATGGTATAACAGCTACATTATAATCCTCAATCAAGATTGATGCAAGATTAGAAACGTCTTCAATCTTCTTCCCTTTATAAGACATCTCCAATAAATCCCCTATATTCACAAACAGATAGAACGCCCCATCCGGCTTTAACGCCTTAATATGCGGAATCTCACAAACCCTCTCATACATAAACTTACGTCTTAAGTTAAACTCCTCTTTCATTACCTGTACCGTCGTCTGAGGACCGTTTAGTGCCTCAATGGTAGCCTTCTGTGCAATTGAGTTTGGATTGGATGTCTGGTGGGACTGTACACTTCCCATCAGCTTCGCAATCTCCTTGGATGAACCCGTATAACCAATTCTCCATCCCGTCATTGCGTAGCTCTTTGCTACACCGCTGCAGGTAATCGTACGCTTATAGATCTCCTCATTTAAAGAAGCGATGCTTACTGGCTCTTCTCCTTCATAAATCAGGTTCTCATACATCTCATCTGCAATCACGAAGATATCCTTCTCTACGACCACTTTCGCAATCTCTTCCAGTTCCTGTCTCGTATATACCATCCCTGTCGGATTATTTGGCGTATTTAAAATTAGTGCCTTTGTCTTCTTGGTGCAGGCATTTTCAATCTGCTCTGCTGTCACCTTATAGGAATTCTGTTCTGTCCCTCTTACAAAGATCGGAACACCGTCCGCTAACTTTACGATTTCCGGATAACTCAACCAGTATGGTGCCGGAATAATCACTTCATCCCCTGGATTTAAGATCACGCTGAAAATATTCGTGAGGGAATGCTTTCCCCCGTTGCTGATCACAATCTGATCCGGTTCATAATGAACATGATTAAAACGTTCGAATTTCTCTGCGACTGCCTTCTTTAGCTCCGGCATCCCGGAAGCCTGGGTATACTTTGTAAAGCCCTTATGTATCGCATTGATTGCTGCCTCATTAATATTATCCGGGGTATTAAAATCCGGCTCTCCTGCCCCAAATCCTACTACATCCACACCCTGCGCTTTAAGTGCCTTCGCCTTTGCCGTAATAGCCAAAGTAGAAGATGGTTTTACTGCCTGTGCCTTTTTCGATAATGTTAATGCCATAATCAATTCTCCTGCCTTCCATACCTATTGTTTATCTGATCCATGTAATTGTATACACGAATAATCTTATACAGTATAATATGCATGAAATGGAAAATCAAGAGAATTTTCCCGATTTTTCTTTATGTCAGATACAAATGTCCGTCCAACACACTCATTCCCATTAATTGGATATTATTATTTTTAATGATTTTTATTAATATTTTGTATCAGTTTTAGTCCGCTTAAATCAATTTGAATCAGTTCAAGAAAAAAGCCGTGAGGCTGGAAAAATACAGTTTTTTCTTTTCCTGCATTTTTCCTGTCTCACGACTTTCTCATTTACTTCTTATAAATAACTCTTTGTACGTGTCATATCAGTCACAAGCTTTGGGTTATCCGCCTTCATGCGTTCCACTAAAATATCCCCAAGATCCGGATTATTGCTTACTGCCTCAAATTCCTCTTTTGTAATGCCGACAAACTGTAAGAAATCAAGACGTCCGTTTACGGTATCTCTTCCTTCCACCTCTGTATCAGGAACAACCATCAGCGCAACAATCGTAGACTCATCCTCACCGTCGATTGGCTCTCCGCTTCCCATAATAAACTGTCCTGCTTCTAACCAGCTCTCATTCTGGAATGTATAACGTGCAAAACGCCCCATCATATTCATAGCCCATACACAGGATTCCACATCTTCTTCCTTTAGCTTCATGGTCATCTCGTAGCCCCATTTGCTGAACTCGCCGCCAAAACATTCTTCATCCACATACAGTTCCGACATACCAAATGTAACGATATGCTGATAGCCATCCTTTGAGGTATATACGCTGTATCCGTCTAAATACTCATCGCCGCCTAAATACGCTCTTGCCTCTAAATCTATCCCAAAGTGTTTTGCCTCCTGTAAAGGATACACCTTTGCAAAACTTTCCTCGATCGCATCCCAGCCCGGTGCCCAGTCTTCATGTTCCTTTGCATATGCAATATACTCGTTCTTTGTCATATTTCTTTCTCCATTTCTATTAACATCTTTCGAGCAGCGCCTCTTTTGCCTCATGCATCCATGAGAGCAAATATCAGACACTCGAAAGACTTATTCATAATTTTAATGTATCTAGCGAATTATTTTAAATGCATCTCACTCACTAAATCTCATCCTCATTCTAATTGGGGTTATAATTTTCCTGTCATGCTCTGACTGAAATCCTAATCCTCGTTATTATAACAAATTTCGATGTAATTTACCACTACTTCTGAATTAGGTGCTTCCCGCGCATTATGCCCTTTATTCATTTTGAAAAAATGGATATTTTCCGCATCTTGTATAAAGATATTTTCCATCCGTTCCAAATGTAGCATTTCCCTTTTCTACTTTAATCTCTTCCAGATAAGGATTGCTCCTTACATTCATATAATACGGAAATTCCCTATAAAACACAAAGATTCTGCTTACTGTCCTTGGAATCGTAAGGACCTTATTCCTACAGTCATCCGGATACACGATCATTGTTGTCAGTTCTTTATCATATAGCACTCCATCAATCGCAGTATAGGAAGCATTCTCTTCATCTACCTCAATCCTTTGTAATGCCGTAAGAAAAATCGGTGCACCCGGATTTTGATTCTCCCGAAGCCACGCTTTCAAGTTCTTTCCAATATGCAGCTTCTCTAAATATGGATTCCTGATCAATCCATACGCAGTCTCCACCGTATCCGGTATAGAAAACTCTGTATTCCTCAAATCACACGGATACGCGATCAGCTTCGTCATATCTTTATCATACAGTACCCCGTCCACAGTCTTAAAGTATTCACTTTTTTCTCCTACAATAAACTCTTTTACCGAATGATCGCTATAAGCCGGAAGATATCCTTCCTGTCTATAATAGTGTGTAATGCTCTTATATTTTTCAGATAACGTAATACTTTCCACATATGGATTTTTTAAAACCGATAAAAGATTCCCCGAAACAACGGTCTCAGGCATCACATATGTTTTGTCTTTCTTATTTTCAGGGTAATAGATAAGCTCTGACTGATCCTTATTATACAGCACACCGAATTTGGCACTCAGACTCTCATTTTCCGGATTCACTATAATTTCACCTCGCTTATTATAGCTCTTATAATCTTCAAACTTGATTTTCCTTAATTTCGCCGGGATACTGATTCTTTTTAAAGCCCCATAGGAAAGACAGATAAAGGAGTCCATCTCCTCCACCGTATCCGGGATAATAAGCTCTTCCATTCTGCTGTCAATATCATATAATATCGTCTTTTCTTTATTCATCAGCAAACCATTTTCATATGTATAATACGGATTATCTGCATCCATTACAACTGTTATCAATGTCGGAATCCTAAATAAGCTGCAATGTGCATAAGTACTGATCGTCTGCACATTTTTAGAAATCTCAATCTGTTTCACACCACTGTTTAACAGCTGTATCACATTAATTTCGGTCAAGGTATCCGGAAATTTGGCTGTCTCATTCTTTGTAAATAAAAGCAGTTCCGTCTGCTTCTTATTATACAACGAACTCTCATAGGAAGAATAATACGGATTTTCCGGATCCACCGTCACTTTTTCAAACGCATGGTCATTTCCCTCCGAAAATACTTGTATTTCATTTACATACTTTGATATCATAACTTCCTTTACATTACTATTCCTCTTTTCAAGATCTACCACTGTGACCGTATCCGGATACCGTAATACATCCCTTTTATAATCTGGTGGAAAATATACAATCTGTGTCAGCTTTTTATCATACAGAATTCCGTCGTAGGATGCATACGTTTTATTTTTGTCTGACACCGTTACCTCTTGCAGATTCTCGAAAAATCCATACTCGTCCCATGGCGAATTCAGTGTATCCGGTATGCTTAATTTCTGTATTGCAGTCTGCCAGAACACATATTTTCCAAGTTGCTTCACACCATTTGATATTGTAAGCTTTTTAATGCTGCTTCCGTAAAATGCATAATCTCCGATTGTCACAGTCCCCTTTGGAATCGTGTACTCACCACTCTTCCCTCTTGGAACAGCTTTCAGTGTATCCCCATTTTTTGAAAAAAATGACACCATTCTTAGAGCACAGATTCCGATTTCCTTTCGTCACCACAAATTCTGTCGCCTTCGGAAGCCCTGAACACACCTCTCCAATATTTGTGCCTAAAAAGCTCTCTCCAAACGTCACTTTCTTTAAATTACCTGCATTTGCAAACGCATTTGCCTTCACCCATTTCACGCTATCCGGAATCACATAGGAAATGCGTGCAGCTCCCGATGGATAAGCACAAAGAAGCGTTTTTTCTTATTATACAGAACCCCTTTTACCGAAGTAAAATATTTATTGTCGGCAGCCACATAAATAGCCTTTAGCTTGCTTCCTCCACTTGAATAAAATAAGGAATCCAGATACAATTCATTTGAAATACTTTTCACCGTATTCGAAATCTGAATGATCTCTACATTCGGAAAACACGTATCCAATAGACTATTTGGAATGGCGGTAACCCCTTCCGCAAATATAATCTTCTTCACCGGTTCAAAACTGTAATACATCTCACACCCATAATCACCGATAGCAAGAAAATCCTGATCCGTAACATCCTCACTAATCACAAAAACCTCTTCTCCGCTGTACACATCTCCCTTTCCGTTCCGCCAGTAAAAATATTTCGTCTCGGCCCCATAAACCAGTCTCTCATTTCCAATATTGGCGATCACCCCAAAAAAGAGCAGGAATATTAAAAAATACCTTTTGATCCTCTTCATATATTCTCCCTCTGCTATGTACCAAAAATCATCGAGTTTCCACTATACGCCTCCATCATCTCTTCATATATTCTCCCTCTCCCTTTTTTCCTAGCATTCTCATTTCCATAAAAACACATTCCTTTCGCTTATCATTCCTATATCGGAAATCTCCCTAAAAATAAAAACTAATTCCATATATCCATCTTACCTCTTCATTCCGCGCCATGCCTAAAAATCGTTCGATATAAAACTAATAGTAAGAACAAAAATACTTGTTATTCGTTCTCATCTTCTTTAAATCAAACATTTAGGACATCCACATGATCAATCTTAGTTCCCCTAAATCCCCACTCCCTTAATAATCATCTCCCCCCATTCACCTATTAGGCGTATGATATCATAAAAATCACAATTCTTAACTTACTCTAACTCATATCTAACAACAAGCCATGAACTTTAAATTAATGCCATCCCTAACACTGGCAACTCTATAGATTGGTGCAGAACGAGGCGGTCTTACTCGCCGGGTCATAGGATCCGGAATGTCCGGCCCATAACGAACAAATGGCGGCTTATTCTTTGAATAGCAGACAGTTTACTGTCTGATAGGCAAAGAATACACCGCCTTTTGTCCGCTCATGCGTCCGAACATTCGGATCCTATCGCCCGGCGAGCAAGGCCGCCTCGTTCTGCACCGTCTCGTGGATTCCGTAACATTCAAAAAAGGCTAGCCCGACACTAAAAGTATCGGACTAGCCTTATATCATATTAAAATTTTATTACTTTATTTCGCATAATCGGTCACACGTGATTCACGAATTACATTAATCTTAATCTGGCCTGGATATTCTAATTCAGACTCGATCTTCTTTGATAAGTCATGGGCAAGTAAAACCATGCCGTCATCATTAATATGTTCTGGAACAACCATAACTCTGACTTCTCTACCTGCTTGTATAGCAAAGGACTTATCGACCCCTTTAAAGCTGTTCGTAATATCTTCTAACTGTTTTAACCTGTTTGTATAAGTCTCTAATGTTTCTCGTCTAGCACCAGGTCTTGCGGCAGAAATGGTATCAGCTGCCTGAACGATACATGCGATTAATGACTGGAATTCCACATCGCCATGATGTGCTTCCACTGCATTAATAACGATTGGAGATTCCTTGTATTTTCTACATAAGTCTACACCAATCTGTACGTGAGTTCCTTCCATCTCATGGTCAACGGATTTACCGATATCATGTAATAAACCAGCACGTTTTGCTGTCCTTACATCCACGCCGATCTCCCCTGCTAATAAACCGGATAAAATCGCTACTTCGATGGAATGCTTCAATGCATTCTGACCGTAACTTGTTCTAAATTTCATCTTTCCTAATAATCTGACAAGCTCCGGATGAATTCCGTGAACACCAACTTCTAATGTTGCTGCTTCACCTTCTTCACGAATCATTGTTTCTACTTCTTTCTGGGCTTTTTCTACCATCTCCTCAATACGAGCTGGGTGAATACGTCCATCCACAATGAGTTTTTCCAGTGCGATTCTTGCAACTTCTCTTCTGATTGGATCAAACCCGGAAAGAATTACTGCTTCTGGTGTATCATCAATAATTAAATCCACACCGGTAAGAGTTTCAAGAGTACGGATATTACGTCCTTCTCTACCGATAATTCTTCCTTTCATTTCATCATTCGGAAGCTGCACTACAGAAATCGTTGTCTCAGCAACATGATCCGCTGCACATCTCTGAATAGCAGTAACAACAAGCTCTTTGGCTCTCTTATCTGCCTCTTCTTTTGCTCTGCTTTCCATGTCCTTGATCATCACTGCAGTTTCATGTTTCACTTCATCTTCAACAGTTTTTAAAAGATATTCCTTTGCTTGTTCGGAGGTCAAACCAGAAATCTTTTCTAATTCAGCAACCTGTTTGTGGTGGGATTCTTCCACTTCAACACGAAGCTTATCTAACTCCTGCTCTTTAAAGCTAAGTTTCGATTCCTTCTTTTCCAGTGCTTCAGTTTTTCTGTCTAATGTCTCTTCTTTGGATAATACACGTTTTTCATAACGTTGAATTTCCGCTCTGCGTTCTTTGGTTTCTCTATCAAGCTCGTTTTTCGTCCGTAAAGACTCTTCTTTCGCTTCGAGTAGAGCTTCTCGTTTCTTAGTTTCAGCTGTTTTTAAAGCTTCATCTATGATTTCCCTTGCCTTTTCTTCTGCACTGCCGATTTTCGCTTCCACTACTTTGATTCGGTAGCTGATTGCAGACTTCCAAGCAACAAGGCCAACTATGATCGCAGTTATAACGACAGCAATAACTATTTTCACAACTTCTGTCACAGGAGCACCTCCTTTATTTAATTTTCATTGTACATGTATACAACACTTAAATTTTATACTGTTTTTACTAGTATGTCAAGTACGCAAAGGAAAATTTTATGCATTTTGTTGAAAATAATCCAAAAATATAGTATATTATCATATTTTTGCACATAAGTGAAAAATTTTTCATAAATGTAAAATTTTCTACATTTTTATTATTACTATGCAACAAACTCGACCTCTGCATTTTGACATTCCCCGTCAATATATACAGAAACTTTTGTTTCCGCTTTGTTTCAATGGATCATAGAATTTTGATACGGCAAACAATTTCTTTCATCCTATCTCTATTTGAAGCAAAAACCATAGAAAGACTGCCTTTGCAAGTCTTCCTATGGTTCTTTATGCTAAACTAATTCGCCAATATAATAGAATCCTTTACATTCGGAAAGTTTTACATTTACAATCTGTCCGATTAATTCTTCGCCACCTTTGAAATGTACAAGCAGGTTATTGCTTAAACGTCCTGTTACTAAGGTGCCATCCTGGGAGTTTTTCTCTTCTACTAAAACTTCCATTACTTTTCCTTCGTCTTCCATCGCACGTTTCGATCCACTTTCCTGTACTACTTTTAACAGACGGTTGAATCTTTCTTTCGCTACTTCTTCCGGAACCTGGTTTTCCATTGTTGCCGCAGGAGTACCGCTTCTCTTAGAATAAAGAAAAGTATAAGCTGCTTCATAACCAACTTTTCTTACTACATCAAGAGTATCTTCGAAGTCTTCTTCTGTTTCTCCTGGGAAACCAACGATAATGTCAGTTGTGAAAGAAGCGTGAGGCATAGCTGCCTTAATACGGTCTACTAGATTTAAATAATCTTCTTTTGTATACTTACGGTTCATGATCTTTAAGAGATTTGTGCTTCCGGACTGTACTGGAAGATGGATATGAGAACAAATCTTCTCGGAATTCTTCATTACTTCGATTACATCATCGGAGAAATCCTTTGGATGAGGAGTCATGAAACGGATTCTTCTTAATCCTTCCACCTTCTCTACCATCTGTAATAACTGTGCAAATGTAACCGGATTCTCTAATGTCTTACCGTATGAGTTTACATTCTGGCCTAAAAGCATGATTTCTACTACGCCATTTGCAACCATTCCTTCGATTTCCTTAATGATATCTTCCGGATTACGGCTTCTTTCACGTCCTCTAACATAAGGAACGATACAGTAGCTGCAGAAGTTGTTGCAGCCATACATAATATTAACGCCTGCTTTGAATTCAAACTTTCTTTCACTTGGAAGCTCTTCTACGATCTTATCTGTTTCTTTCCAGATATCCACTACCATCTTCTTGGATGTTAAACGATCATAAATTAACTCTGCCATTTTAAAGATGTTATGAGTACCGAAGATTACATCAACAAAACGATAACTTTCTTTAATCTTTGCTACCACGTGCTCTTCCTGCATCATACATCCGCATAATGCGATCTTCATATCCGGATTCTTCTTCTTTAAGTTTCCAAGATAACCGATACGGCCATATACTCTTGTGTTTGCATTTTCACGAACGGTACATGTATTGTAAATAACGAAATCTGCTGCTTCGCTGTCTGTTGCCACATAACCGATTGTTTCTAAAATACCTGCTAACTTTTCAGAATCCTTTGCGTTCATCTGACATCCAAATGTCTGTACATTGAATGTAAGGTCACGGCCAAGGCGTTCCTTCTCTGCTGCCATCCAGTTTTTTAATAGGTCCATGAAATAGTACTGTCTTTCTGGTTCCTTTTCTGGAGCGTCCTGTTTTACATCTATTCTGCTAATAAGATCCATCATATTCTCTTTCATAATATCTCCTTAAAACGTAATGAAACCCATCGCCTCTTGTGGGCATGTAGCACTATTATATCGCGAACCCTAGTAAAAATCAATTAGAAATACTCGCCTTTTGTCGTAATATGTTCTTATCGAAACTGCTTATTTACGAATCTGACCATCCCCAAAGATCACAAACTTGGTTGTCGTAAGCGCTTTTAATCCCATTGGGCCTCTTGCATGAAGTTTCTGTGTACTGATACCGATTTCCGCACCCAATCCAAATTCATTTCCATCTGTAAATCTGGTGGAAGCATTCACGTAAACAGCTGCCGCATCGATCTCATCTAAGAACTTCATCGCATTATGATAATCTTTTGTAATGATGGATTCAGAATGCCCCGTATTATAATGATTGATATGAGAAATGGCTTCATCTATATTCTTAACCGTCTTTACCGAAATCAGACGATCCAAGTATTCGCATCCAAAGTCCTCTTCCGTTGCTTCTTCCATCATCGGACATACTGCTCTTGCTTCCTCATCCGCACGCATCACAACCTGTTTTGCTGCCAGACGTTCATAAAGCAGTGGAAGGAACTCTTTCTTAACCGCTTCATGAATAACAAGTGACTCGCACGCATTACATACGCCAAGGCGCTGTGTCTTTGCATTCTCAATAATATCTAAAGCCATCACAAAATCCGCACTTTCATCCACATAGATATGGCAGTTGCCGGTACCGGTTTCAATAACCGGAACAGTGCTGTTCTCTACTACTGTCTTAATCAATCCTGCTCCCCCTCTTGGAATCAGCACATCTAAGTACTCATTCATCTTCATCATGGCTACAACGGTCTGACGGTTTGTGTCTTCCACAAGCTGAACCGCTTCCTTTGGAATGCCACATTCTACAAGTGCGCTCTGAAGTGCTGCCACAATTGCGATATTACTTTTAATAGAGTCTGATCCACCACGTAAGATCACCGCATTCCCAGTCTTAAAGCAAAGTCCGAATGCATCCGCTGTCACATTAGGACGGGATTCATAGATCATTCCCACAACGCCAAGCGGAACTCTCTTCTCTAAAATCTGAAGCCCATTTGGACGCTTCACCATAGACACCATCTCACCAATCGGATCATTTAAGGAAGCAACCTGTCTTAATCCGTCTGCCATCCCTTCGAGTCTTTCTTTGGTAAGAGTCAGACGATCCACTAAAGATTCTTTCATCTGGTTATCTTTTGCTTTCTTTACATCCTCTGCATTTGCTGCAAGAATCACATCTGCATGTGTAAGCAGTGCTTTTGCCGCTTTTTCCAATGCTTCATTCTTCTCCTTAATCCCAAGCTTTCCAAGCTTGCGTGATGCCTCCTTTGCCTGCATACCGAGCTGTTTTACATATTCCATACTTTCTCCTTGCCGCCCTTACACCTACCAAGTATAAAGAGCAGTCTCTCCTCTCTTTTTAATCTCTATAGCAAGATTATATGTTCCATTTCCTTTTACTTCTCAAACGTGTTAATACATCTCTCCGGCGTCACAATCCGATCCATCTTTCGATCAAACTCTTCTGACGGAACATATTCAACAATCTGAAATTCATATGCCAGAGCTGTCAGTAGAAGTTCTGGACTTCCTTTCAGCACTTTCTCCAGATACCGATCATAAAATCCAGCCCCATACCCGATTCGATTCCCCCTCTTATCAAATGCCACTCCGGGAACAATCATAACGGATGCCTTCTCTTTCTTCCAGTCCACCATTTCATCAGAACACGGTTCCAGAATTCCAAACTTCCCTTCCGTCACATCCGCTTCCGAAAAAATTCGATAGAATTCCATTTCATGCTTTCCGACCACCTTAGGGAGATACACTTCCTTCCCGTCTTTAAACGCCTGCCTTATAATATGTCTGGTTCCTATCTCCCCATTCACACTCATATACGCAAACACTTGATCCGCCCGCCGAAACTCCTCCATCTCACAGAATCTCGTTTCCGCCCTCCGGCTATCTTCCTCAATCCTGTTTTCCGTCAACTGCCGTCTCCTATCTAACATTCGCTTACGAATCTCATTCTTGCCCATATCACCTACGTCCCTTCCAAGCATATTCCCATTATAGAAAAACTTCCATAAAAATCAAGCCTTTTTCGTTCTATTTCACACTAAATGATAATTGTTTCCATCGTTTCTCTCGAAAATACCGAACTTTCTCCCCAAAATCCTAATCTCCTGATACTCTCACTTTACACCTGTCCCGCCTGCTTTTTCTCTGTAATCATAATACTCAACTTCGGAGCTGATTTTGGGCTTTCACTAGGCGGAAAGCCCTGTTTCACCAGTCTCCAGTCCCAAAATCAGCTCCGAAGTTCGCGCCTTTATACCATAGAAAAAGCCCCGCAGAGAGTATCTTCTGCGGGGCAGGTCATTAGTTCAGGTTCTTTCCTTTTTCTTTAAGGTCGGTTACGGTACCGTCTGGATTTAAGATAGATACATTATTCAGTGTACTTCTCATATTCTTACGGATTGCGGCGATGTATTCCTTACGTAATGTTGCCTGCTCTTCTTTTTCGGCTTCTGTTAACCCACCATCCTGAGACTTATGATATAATTCATTAATTCTTGCAATCTTATCTTCGTTCATTTTTTTTACTCCTTGTCGCATCTTTTATTAGTGTCAGGTCCCAGAACTGCCGCAGCCTATAAAACTGTGCTTTTCTGATCGTGCTTTGTATACTGACTTGTCACAAGATAATCCATCAGCTGAAAGTCCTTATTCTTGTGCGCCTTAAAAATGGTTCCGACTTCATTTCCATCTATTGCCTCACGGATCACATTCACATCTTCTCCATTTGCAATAATCATATCGGCACCGGAATCCGTTGCGATACGGGCAGCCGAAATCTTTGTGGCCATGCCGCCGGTACCTACACTACTGCCGGCTCCTTTCGCCATCTTTAAAATATCTTCACCGATCACTTCTACCGTATCAATAAACTTCGCTTCTGGATTCTTTCTCGGATCATCGGTGTAAAGACCATCAATATCCGATAACAGAATTAAAAGATCGGCACCGATCAATGCTGCCACGATTGCAGACAATGTATCATTATCGCCGAATTCAATTTCATCGGTAGAAACGGTATCATTCTCATTTACGATTGGGATCACGCCGAGTCTTAACAGTTCTTCAAATGTGTTCTGTGCATTCTCCCTGCTAATCTCGTTGATCATCGTATGCTTCGTCATTAAGATCTGGGCGGTCAGCTGATTGTATTCTGCAAAAAGCTTCTGGTATACCATCATTAGTTTTGCCTGTCCGACTGCAGCACATGCCTGTTTCATCGCTTTTTCCTTTGGCTTTTCTAATAAGCCTACGGTTTTTCTGCCTACCGCGATGGCGCCGGAAGAGACTAAGACAACTTCTTTTCCCGCATTATTCATGTCTGTCAGCACTCGGATAAGTTTCTCCATCTTTGCCAGATTTAAATCTCCTGTCATCTCATGTGTCAGGGAAGAAGATCCAATCTTAACGACAATTCGTTTCTTATCCTTTAACTGTTCTCTGATCTTATTCATGTTAACCCCTTTTTGTACTGCTTATTCTGTCACGCCGTTATATAATGCAATCATGCTTTCAAATACCTTGATTCCGTCTACTGCCGCAGATGTGATTCCGCCTGCATATCCTGCACCTTCCCCGCAAGGATAGATTCCTTTCACATTTGCCTGGCCAGACTCATCACGGCTGATTCTGACTGGTGATGACGTACGCATCTCAACACCGGATAACACGGAATCGCCATCTGCGAATCCTGGGATCATACGGTCAAATGCGGTAACGCCTTCGATAATGGAATCACATACAGCTGCCGGAATGCATTCCCGGAGGTTCGCTAATGTGTATTCCCCTTTTAAGTTCGGTATAACACGGCCTATTTTAGCACTTTTTTCATTATTTAACAAGTCCTTGTAAAGCTGCACCGGGATTTTACCCTTGCCACATTCATATGCAAGCTTCTCATAATAGCGCTGGAATTCCATTCCTGCTAACGGAGTATCCTTTGCGCCAGGAATTTTCATGAAGTCTTCCTCATCTACCGTTACAACAATAGCACTGTTGGCATTGCGTTCCCCACGGTCGTGATTGCTCATTCCGTTTACTACAAGCCTTCCTTCCTCAGAAGATGCATTGACTACAAATCCACCCGGACACATACAGAAGGAATATACCCCTTTCCCATTCTCGCATTTATGTGTCACTTTATAGTCTGCTGCAGGCAGTTTGGTATAGGCATCCCCATACTGATTTTTACTAATTAGTTCCTGTGGATGTTCCATACGAAGCCCTACTGCAAATGGCTTGCGCTCCATATAAACGCCCTGGTTGTAAAGCACTTCGAATGTATCTCTTGCGCTGTGTCCGATTGCAAGAACAAGCGCCTCACATGGAATCTGCTCTTTCTTGCCATCCCCTGCAGTCACATCTTCCACTTCAATTCCAGTAAGAGTATCCCCATCACAGACTAAGGAAGTTAACTTTGTTCCGAAACGCACTTCTCCGCCAAATTTAATAATATCTTCTCTGATGTTCTTTACGATTCCTCTTAACTCATCTGTACCGATATGAGGCTTATTCACATATAAGATATCTTCATTTGCGCCGTGTTCTACGAATGTGCTCAATACTTCACGGATTCTTCCGTACGTATCCTTAACCAGTGTATTTAGCTTGCCATCGGAGAATGTACCGGCTCCGCCTTCCCCAAACTGTACGTTGGAGTTCGGATTTAGAGCTGCGCCCTTCCAGAACGCTTCAACGCTTTCAATTCGTTCTTCCACTTTCTGTCCGCGTTCAATCAAAATAGGCTTATAGCCTGCCTTTGCTAAGAAATATGATGCAAATAAGCCAGCAGGGCCGCTGCCTACTACAACCGGGCGATGTGCTAATTTCTTCTCACCGGTAATGGTGTAATGATAATGGTTTGTCACCGCATGCGAAGCATTTGGGTTTTTACATTTTGCAAGCACTTTGTTTTCGTCTTTTACATCTGCGTCAATCGCATATATGTATTTGACTTCCTGTTTCTTTCTTGCATCGATGGAACGTTTAAAAATCTTGTACCCCTTTAATTGTCCTTCGTCTATTCTAAGTGCTTTTAGCACTGCTTTTTTTAAATCCGACTCGCTATGATTGATCGCGAGTTTCAACTGATTGATTCTGATCATATCCTCTGTCTCCTGTTCTTCCTGCCTGATTCCTTGTTAACATTCTTACAATCTGATTTTTCAACATTCCTACCGTCTGTTGCGTCCTCTTCCTGTCTAATCCTCACGTTAACGGATGCTGCTCCCTGCTACCGCGCCGGTTGACCATGCCCACTGCAGATTATATCCGCCGCATGTTCCGTCGATATCCAAAAGTTCTCCTACTATATATAAGCCTTTTTGTTTTTTTGATTCCAGACTTGCCGCACTGATTTCATCTGTTGCTACGCCCCCGGCGCTTACCTGAGCATTGTCAAAGGTATTGGTTCCGGTTATGCGCATCTTGAGGTTCTTTATCAGATGAACCAGACCTTTGATTTCGTCTATACGTATTTTAGAAGACATTAATTCCGGCTTGATTCTTGCTTCCTTGATTACTACATAGGCCAGCTTTTTATTCATAAATCCGGTAAATACTTCTTCCACCGTCTTATGTTTTCCAAACTCAAATCGTTCCTTCATCATATCCATCAGCTCATTCTCTGATAAGTCCGGATATAAGTCAAGGATTAATTCGGTCTTCTTCTTTTTCATAACGGCTTCACCTGCATAGCGGCTCATCTGGAATACCGGAATTCCGGAGATTCCATAGTTTGCAAATAAAAACTCGCCCTTTTCTTCCGTCACCTTGCGGCCCTCTACATAGATGCCGGCTTTTCCGTCCACACGAACGCCTGCTAATGTCTTAAAGTCACAGCCTTCTGCTTTTAGCTGAACAAGCGCCGGCACCTGTGGGATGATTGTATGGCCGAATGACTTTGCAAGCGCATACCCGCTTCCGTCCGATCCCTGTACTTTAGCCGCACAGCCGCCGGTAGCAAGAATCACATTGCGCCCTTCATATTTATTTTCACTGGTTGTGATCACAAAATTACCAGATTTATTCTTCTTCACCGATTCAATATGCTCTAAATAAAAAACGGCAACCCCAAGACGTCGTAATTCCATCACAAGAACGTCCACCACACTGGCTGCCTGCTCTGAGAACGGATATACATATCCATTCTTTATTTTCGGATATACACCTAGCTCCTTAAAGAAACGAAGTGTCTCTTCTGTATCAAACTGCTTTAATACTTCCATTGCAAAGGCTGGATTCGTTCCACGGTAACAGGATGGTTCCTGCACTAAATTCGTATAGTTGCATTTTCCATTTCCGGTGGCTAAAATCTTCTTTCCAATCTTATCTTTGTGTTCAATGATCGCGACGCGTTTGCCTTTACGCGCAGCAAAGATGGCTGCAACCATTCCGGAAGCGCCACCTCCTGCTACTAACACATCATATAACATACTATCTCCTCCTGCCCTTTAACTCGAGTAACTTTCTAACAATGAGAACAACTCATCATTATCTTTCACATAAATACCTTTCATCAGATCATTTCTTGCTTCTTCCGGAAGCATGATTGCTTCTATATTCGTATATTCATAAACAGTCTTCAGATCGCTGTAATACACGATCACCTTGCCATCCTTGACCGCTACATAGTACTTGAATGTAATCTTTTCACTGTTATACGTTTTCCGGAGCACGACTTCCTGTTCCGAGAATGATAACAATTCATAGGATACCAGTCCTTTTTCATATTCGTCAATTGGTATATTTAACATATAGTTTGCAAGTTTCTTAATGACCTCTTCTCTTGTAAGCCCGATCAGATCGCTTGGTATGCTTACCGACTGTCTGATCAGATCATTGGTTGATACCTCATAGGTTTCTAAATAGTACTCTGTAGACGGCAGGACTGTCGTTCCCGAATCTGCCTCTACTGTCATCGAATCATCCTGAAGTGTTGAACTGTTATATCCATTCGGATTTTTCAGGATGTTTGAAACTTTCGCCTCAGACAGGATACCTGCCTGATCTGAATTTGCTGCATTCTTCGTATCCTCCGTGCTGCTTGTTTTAGCACTGCTAAAGATCTCTTCCTGCTTTTTATACTCTTCTAACGATTTCATCAGGTTATAATCCCGTTCCACCGCATCCTCATTGAATTTTCGAAGAGCATTCTGAAAGCTTAGATAATAAGTAGCCGTAAACATCACGCATAATCCGAGAAAGCATAAGAAATAACCAGCCAAACGCTTCATAGCTTCACTCTCCTTTACCTATGAAGTATTGACTGATTATTTCGTATTATTCATTCTCTATTTTATAAAATATGGAATTTCTTTAAGAAACGAACAATTTTACTTCCCATCGGCATTTCTAATAATTCCTGTTTCGTCACAGCCTTTAGCATAATCACCAATATACCGTATACTGCAACTGCAATCGGAAGCGTCACTAAGATAGAAAGCAGATTGGAATGCACGATTCCATGTGTAATATGGTATACGATATACGCCACAATACCCATTAAAATGGAAGCGATGGTTGGAAGGATAAAGGTTCTTAACACTTCCTGCTTATAATGAGCATATTTCGCAATGGAAATCCAGTTTAACATGCTGACAACAAGCGCAAAGGTAACATTTCCAATTACAAGGCCATAGGCTCCTAAATCCATTACTTTTAATAAAAGGAACAGGACAACCACATGGATTGCTAACGAAATTGCGGAATGAATAACCGGCAGGTGCATCTTATCGATTCCCTGTAAAATTCCGTTTGTTAAGGTCGAAAGCGCAAAGAATACTACCGCAACACATCCAAGCTGCAATAACTGCACGCTTAATTCTGTATCACCACTGAATAAAAGAGTTAAAATCGGTTTTGCAAGCACGCCTAACCCCACTGCAGAAGGAATGCTGATTAACATATTGAACTTAATGGATGTGGCAATCTTATCACGAAGATTATCCATATCTCGTTCTAAATACGTAGCCGCAAGAGCCGGAACAATCGCTGCCCCTAATGCAGTGGCAAGCGCTACCGGGAGATTGGTAAGCTGACGATACTTTCCGCTGTAGATACCATACATAAAGTCGTATTCATTTTCCATATATCCTTTGCTCTGCATGATCTGGCCAAACATCGCACTGTCCACGGTTCCGCTTAGCTGATAAACAGTCTGACTTAAGATAATTGGAACAACTGTCATGATTAAGACCTTGAATACATCCGCATAAGATTCTTCATGTGTGGATTCATCTTTTAGAAGACGTTTTTTCATAACCGGACGATATATCATGTAAATAAATACAAGGAATAAAAGTCCTGCGATCGCACCACAGAGCGTACCAGTCGTGCCGCCTGCTGCACCCCAAGCCTCAATATTCGCAGATGCGTTATGCGCCTTCATAAGGCCGTATGCTGCCGCAATACTGACAATCGCATTGACAATCTGTTCAAATACCTGAGAGATTGCGGTGGGCATCATTGTATTCTTACCCTGGAACAGTCCTCGAAGAACGCCCATAATGCTGAATACAAAGATTGTCGGTGCCAGAATCCGAAGCGGGATATAAGCCGATTCAAAGCCTAACATCTTCGCGAAGAATTTCGCACCGATAAAGATAATCAGACTGGCAATTCCGCCCACTGATACAGACAGAACCATCGCAGCCTTAAATACTTTGTTTGCATTGTTATATTCTTTCTTCCTCTCTCTTGCAGAGACCAGTTTGGAAACCGCAATCGGAATGCTGTATGAAGAAAGAATCAGCGCCAAGTTATAGATCTCGAAGGCCGCGCTGTAAAATGCCATGCCCCCGTCACCGATAATCCTTTGTAACGGCACTCGATACAAAAGACCGATCAGTCTTACGATAATTGAAGATACCGCAAGAAGACCGCCCTGTACCAGATATTTATTATTCTTGTTTCCCATTAACTTTTCCTCCAAAGACGTGTTTTGGTCACTCCATTATCACATTTTCCGTCTTATGGTTCGGAAATACTGCAATATAGGTCTTTCCTGGATTAATTATCAGTTCTTTTCCTGTTTCATCATAATAGCGCATCATTCTTGTGCTCTCATTCTTCTTCCAGGTAACCTTGACCATCTTTCCATTTGTAATATAATACCCTGTTCCTGACGCATCCGCCAGTTCCATCGTCTGGTAGCCATTTTTGTCAATGTCCCATTGCTTTACAAACTGCACGATGATATTCTCGAATGCAAGCTGCTCTCCCGTATTCGCATCGGTATGTTCTGATCCGAACTGAGACCTTAAGTATACCTTATTCTCTGCATCATACATAAAATACGGACTTGTGTAATTTGAAAACTTAAGAGTCAACTTGTTCACATCCACATCGCTTACCGGCACCGTATTCTCTTCATAGAAGGAAAAATGGCTTTCATAGCCTTTTTCATACTCCGTTCTAATATCTCCATTTTGAACCGCCTTTAAAATCCCATCAAGGCTCGTAAATGCATTATGTGGTGATTTGATTGACGGATCCCGGTAAAAGGAATTCACGCCGATTCCATAAGAACCGGTCAGATGGTCGATGCCTAACTTTTTCATCGCCTTTGTGGCATACGTAGTCTCTCCGAAATGAACGAAGATCGCATCATATTCATCCGCAAAACTTGCAAAATAATGTCTTGCACTTCGAACGGATCCGATTCTTTTCGCTGTTTCAGAATCCGGATCGATTCCATCAAAGATTCCTAACATTCTTGTGATGCCGCCTTCTACTAATGCTTCATAAAGAATAGCCGCATCACCGATCCCGCTTTGCGGGGACGCACATTCAATATTATTGAATATCACCGCATAAGGACGTTTTATAACCTCTTCCTCCGCTTTCCACTCACCTGTCAGATAACTTCTTGCTTCCCCTTCATGGATAATAATCGCTTCTGTAAGAGTTGGTGTATCGGTTGGGACTTTTGTCACTTCTGCCGTAATGGTTGGTGCAATGACTTCTTTTGTATCTTCTTTTTCTTTTTTCTTACAGGCAAAAGTAAGCATGACAATGAAGAACAGCAGGCCTGCTAATAAAGCATACCGATTCGCTTTGTTCCATTTTTTCATATATTGCTCCTTTACTCGTTGCTGTACGCATTATCTTGTGATATTTAACTGATCTAATATCTGCTTTTGCCTTTCTTCCATCACAAGGCGTTCCTCATCTTCCATATGATCATATCCACAAAGATGAAGCATGCTGTGTGCCACTAAGAATGCAAGCTCACGTTCTGTGGAATGCCCATATTCCTCAGCCTGGCTGATCACCTTATCTACTGAGATCACGATATCGCCAAAAAGAAGTTCTCCTGTTTCCGGATTAAAGTAATCATCCGCTGACTCTTCTAAATGATCAAAATCAGATGGCACTTCATAATCTACCATCGGGAAGGATAACACATCCGTTGGAC
>SVEB01000019.1 GCA_015057635.1 Lachnospiraceae bacterium
ATCTTGATACCGTTAGAACCAAGGATCATACCCTGGTGAACTAACTTCTTGAAAGGTTCCTTAACAGGAGATAAGCCTTTATCGAATAAATAACGGTTCCAGATTCTTGCATACATTAAGTGACCTACTGCATGTTCCGGTCCACCGATATATAAATCAACTGGCATCCAGTGCTTTAATAATTCCTGGTTAGCGAATTCCTTATCATTATCTGGATCGATATATCTTAAGAAGTACCAGCTGGATCCGGCACTGCCTGGCATTGTGGATGTCTCACGACGTCCCTTGATGCCGTTATGATCATACATCTTCCATTCTTCTGCATTTTCAAGAGGAGCTTTGCCATTCTTGCCCTTGTAATCTTCTAATACAGGAAGCACTAATGGAAGTTCTTCGTCGTCTAATACGTGGATTTCATCATTTTCAGTATAAACAACTGGAACTGGTTCTCCCCAATATCTCTGTCTAGCGAAGATCCAGTCACGGAAATGGTAATTTACCTTCTTGCGGGCAACTCCGGCTTTCACTAACTTATCTGTGATCGCTTCTTTTGCTTCTTCTACGGTAAGGCCTGTGAATTCTTCAGAATTCATTAACTTGCAGCCTTTTCCAAGGTATTCGCCCTTTTCAAATGCTTTCTCGCTTACGTCGCCGCCTTCGATTACCTGGATCATTGGAATCTTATGAGCGATTGCATATTCGAAATCTCTCTGATCATGGGATGGAACTGCCATAACAGCACCAGTACCATAGCTTGCTAATACGAAATCACCGATGAATAATGGAACTTCTTTTCCATTAACAGGGTTGATTGCAGTAACGCCTTTTAAGATGCAGCCGGACTTTGTCTTATTGAGTTCAGTACGGTCCATATCATTTTTCTTAAGAGTTTCATCAATATATGCCTGAACCTCTTCTTTATTTTCAATACGTGGCATTAAATCTTTTACAGTCTGTCCGTCTGGAGCAAGAACCATGAAAGTAATACCGTAGATTGTTTCGATACAAGTTGTGAAGATAGAGAAATCTCCGCCGCCTACGATCTTGAAGTCAACTTCCACACCTTCGGACTTGCCGATCCAGTGTCTCTGCATATCCTTAGTCGATTCTGGCCAGTCAATTTCATTTAAGCCTTCTAATAATTTTTCAGCAAATGCAGGCTGATTGATAACCCACTGCTTCATGTTCTTACGAATAACTGGGTAACCGCCACGTTCGGACTTACCATCGATAACCTCATCGTTTGATAATACGGTACCAAGTTCTTCACACCAGTTAACTGGCATATCTACATATTTTGCATAGCCATCTAAGTATAACTGTTTGAAGATCCACTGTGTCCATTTATAGAACTTAGGATCACTTGTTGCGATCATCTTAGACCAGTCATAGTCAAAACCTAATTCTTTTAACTGGTTGGAGAATGTACCGATATTGTGTTCGGTAAATCCTGCTGGATGATTACCTGTGCTTACCGCATACTGTTCTGCTGGTAAACCGAAGGAATCGTATCCCATTGGATGTAATACATTGTAACCCTGCATACGTTTCATACGGGACATGATATCTGTCGCTGTATAACCTTCTGGGTGACCTGCATGAAGGCCTACACCTGATGGATATGGGAACATATCAAGTGCATAATATTTTGGCTTACTGAAATCCCATACATCTGTTTTAAATGTCTGATGTTCTTCCCAATATTTCTGCCATTTCTTTTCAATGACTTTTGGATTGTAATTCTGTGTCATGACATAATCTCCATTCTTCTATATTGTTGTGTATTTCTATCTTTATCATAATTTGATAAAAAAAATCCTACCGCCTCTTTATACTAAAAATAATATAAAGAGACGATAGGAATTGACTACCGCGGTACCACTCTTATTCAGGGACTTGCCCTGCTCTTGAAATTCTATAACGGGAATTCCCGCCAAAGACTACTTACTTTCACCTTCGGAGTTCCTAGACGAGTTCAAAGGTTTCCTGGTTATCTTCCACCAACCGATAACTCTCTGAGGCAGGAAATGACTTCTACTACTTCTAATCATAACTTTTACTGTATTTCTTTATACACTAAATGTTTCTTAATGATTTGTCAAGTGGAAAATGTAGTTTTTTAGATTGCCCCCCCTGCGTGAGGAGCGACCATCTCCTCTTTCAGCAAATGCCTTGCACTGTTCTAATTAAATCCACGCCCCTACGTAAGAAGCGACCGCAAATACTACCAACTCCAATGCTGTAACCATTGGATAATATGGTGATCTTATCTAAATATAGGGTATTTCACTTAATTTTATCAAACTAATATCTTGATTGCTTCTTACGTCTTTATACTTTTATTTTAGAACTAATCCATATAATCTGCAAGGATTTAATGCTATTATTTTAATCGTAATGGCTGTAGATTCGTAAAATTTATATTATAAAACACTTAGTCGCCGATATAGCTTAGTCTCTTTTTGTTGGCTTTTCACTGTCAAGAAAACTCATCTCACTTATATAGTCTTCTTTTTGCTTAACCCCAATTCCATACGTTTTTCCTTCATATCTTTATCATTACTTTTATGAGCTATTTTTTCATTCATCCCAAGCAGCATATTGTCTATTTATAAACAGGTTTCATCCAACTTGAAAATTCGGATGATGTATGAAATCCTATTTTAAAATAAAACTCCTGCCCTGAGAGAACAACTCCCCTTTTTGCGCCTAATTCTCTTGCCCGGATCAGTGCTTCGTATACAACTGCTCTCGCTAACCCTTTGTTTCTGCATTCCGGGATCGTCACAACCGGCTCTATATATGCTGTCTTCCCTTCTGTATACCAGACACCACAATGCGCACAGTATTCGTTATCCTTTAATGCAAATACCTTTAAATCCGAATTTGCATTCGGGGGCTGTATCCATTGTGACTTTTCTCTCTTTTCAGGGAGACCTGGATGATTAAACCCTTTATGAATCACCACATCCCACTTCCAGTTATCAATCCCAAAGCCCTTTGGACTTATGGCATATTCTTTTGGTATTGTATATTCGGGCATATGGGAGAGATCCATTTCTAACACATTATCATCTTTATGTATCATCTTAAATCCACGTTCCGCTACTATCTTGCTTAAGCAGCTGTCCTTCGAATTCAGCTTCAGTACACATTCTCCATTTTCCGCATAGTTCTCAAGCGCAAACTCTATCATCATATTAAGTAATTCGCTGTCATTTGCAGAATGTATCATATAGGTACTGTCCGAAACTTCTGTATCATATGTAACGATACCTGCTATTTGTTTTGTCTCATCTCTGAAAATCCCGATCTTATCCATCTGATCTGCTTCTAACATCGTATGACACATCATCCATTCAAAACGTCCCCAATGAAAATGTTCGTTATATCCACTGTCTGCCGCAGAAAGTAAGAAATCATGAATTTCTGGATATTGTTCATTAAATCGTTTCTGACCGTTGTACCTTTCTACTGTATACTTCATAATGTCCTCCTAAATTAAAATGCTGCAATCATACCGTTTGTAAACCTATCATAATCTTTTTCGTACACGTATCTCCTTCTTAGACTCTGATTGATATACACCTTTTCTCATTTTCTATCACTTTCATCTGCATTTTAAACTGCTAAAATGCCTTAATGCAAATAACACTAAATGATAACGCTGGTAAAATGAGCTTCTCCGATATACTTCCGCTAGTCGCAACGCTTGAGACATTCTCTGGATTCTCAATGCTATTGAACGCATCTGCACAAGGCCCGGTGAGGATTTCTGCTTTATAAGTATCTTCTATCAGATTCCATTCCTTATCCATTTCGAGAGCGATTTCACGACTTTCGGCATTGGCATTTACAATCTTAAGAATGATTGTCTTGTCTGCTTCTTGATAGGATAAGGAATAGTAGATCTTATCTTCTTCTGCTCTCTTTCGTTCCTCTCCTGTCTTTAACGTCGTATTGCCCATTGCTCCTGCATACATCTTCTGTACATAATAACTTGGGGAACCATAGGAACTTTCTTCATCAAACCAGATCATATCCGGCGACCATTGAGCGAAGTTTAGCTTTGCAAAAAGCGGCGCATACGATGCCAGCACAACCACATCAGCATTTCTCTCCACACCGGTTAAAAATGCTGCCTCTGCTAAAGCACCTTCTAATGTATTCGCCTTTGGCATATTCATGCCGCTTGCCGGATGTGCCGCATACTCTCCAGAAAACACCTTAATCGTTCTGTCATAATTATCATAAAAATCAGTGTGATCAAACAACCATTGAGGCTTTACATAGTAATGCTCATCTACCGCATATACAAAATTGTTCTGTTCTTTGTGCGCATTATAAAATCCCCATGCTTTTTCATAACGCTCTGAGGTAATATCCGGGCCTGCAGAACCAATCAGTTTGATTTCCGGATACTTTGCATGGATTTCTTTTTCAAATATCTCGTAGCGTTTAAAAAAGTCGGCACGTTCCGTTTCCCACTGCTCATTCCCGATTCCTAACATCGTAAGGCCAAATGGTACTTCATGTCCCATCTGCGCACGAACTTTTCCCCATTTTGTGGTCGCATCTCCATTTGCAAACTCAATCAGATCCAATGCATCCTGCAAAAATTCCTGCCATGATGGGTCCTCAATGGATAAAATCTCTCTTGACTGATACTGACATGCAAATCCTACATTCATAACCGGAATGGCCTTTGCACCAATCTTCTCACATAAAAGGAAATATTCATAAAAGCCAAGTCCTAATGTCTGATTGTAATGGCTGTACGAACTATGCCAGTTATTCTCTTTGCTATTGCCATGTACCGCCCAGCGATTCCAGTTATTCTTTCTGGCCCATACCGGTTTTAGCGTATCTTTAAATCGATAACGATTTACTAACGTATTCCCCTCTACGATACAGCCGCCTGGAAACCGCAAAAAACCAGGTTTTAACCCTTCCAGTTTTTCATATAAATCCTTGCGGAAAACGCCCTCTACAGCATCATGAGGCATCATGGATATAAAGTCGATTTCCACTGTTCCCGGCTCTGTTAATGCCAATACAAACTCTCCGCCCTTAATCTCCTCTGCTGCGGTTAACTCTACATCGTATCGCTTGAAGAAATTATAAGTCTCCTGCGTTCCTTCGATTGCTGCTATTGTAGTTTTGGCATACACCTTATCGTCTTTTATTACCTTAATCTCAAAATACCCCTGATAGTTCACGCATCTGCACCAGAAATACACATGATAAGTCATCCCCTTTTTAAGATAGATTCCATCAAATCCTTGATTGCAGATTCCTGCTCCATTTTCCTTTGTCACGATCCGCATATAATGGGGATTCTCTTCACTAAGGGGACTTCCCATCACGGTCTGCATTTTTACACCAGACTGAGAAGGATATTCGCTCCAGCCGTAACTGCCATCATACTGCGTGTAATAATCTCTCGCATCTCCAAATGCTTCCACAAACTCAAAGCTGCGATTTTCAATCATTTCTGCATACAGTCCCCCATCTGCTGCATAATTAATATCCTCAAAAAACAGGCCGATCATATCCGGCTGAATCTGTACCCCTTTTTCTTTCTCAATATGCAATTTCATCTTTCCTTCTCCTTTATCTGATTTTTTAATATCATTTATCCTTTATTATTGTACAATATGTCTATTTAATTTTCTACTTTTTTCCATTTTTCTTATTTGTTATTTTGGGGATGCTTACTTAGAAACATAATTCTGTTTTTCTCTCAACTATGCCATTAAAACTCCATACACTCATTTTAAATAACGATTGTCCACCATATGGATTAAATTCTGCCTGTATCAGATCTGACCTTCAATCTCTCCATCTCAAATCTCCATAAAAAATGAGCTTTTAAATCTGCCGGATGGCAGAACTAAAAGCTCACGTCCTTCTAAAGAGTCTATCACTTCAAAACCAGGTTGTAAGGAATGATTGATCTGAAATCCCATGCGAAATTGGAGAATACGATCAGAATCGTTATTTTTTACGGTCACATGGCAAGAAATCAAATAATTAAAATCCGGCATTAAGAGAACTGTCCTGTTATCCGGATAATACATGGCAATATTCCCTGTATTCTCCCCCATATCTCCAAGATCCACGCACTTTTTCTTTAATTATATGACTTTCCAACTATAATAATACTGCTTTTCCCTCTTCCGCTATCGCTTTCCAGTCCTTTCACCTTATTTTTATTGATACTTTCTTATCTACTAATCATCCCTTCTGATAAACAGATAGTTGCGTATGATTCATTTACTCTCTCATTTTCTTTAATACAAGCACCTTCGAATAATCACAGTGATACTCCAAAACTACCGCAAACCCTAGCTTCTCAAAACACTGATGCAGATCTTTCTTTATAAATGCTTTAAATGGCTTCGGCTCCAATATGCTGATTGGGAAAAACAAAATCTTCTGTAATGTCTTTTCGCTTTTTTCCCATTCTGTAACAATAATCTCTCCATCATCTTTTAAGACCCTTTTCGCTTCTTCAAGAATTCGTCCCGCTAACTCTTCCTCTACCTCATGCAATACCAGGGAAATCAGGATTTTATCAAAACAGCAATCTCTGAATTTCATTTTGGTTGCGTCCATATGATATAACCTTATATTCTGTACGTCCGCCTTTTTTGCCTTGCTTTTTGCTACCCTTAACATATCTTTGGATAAATCAATTCCGATTACTTTTGAAGCTGGCTTTGTTTTGGCAATCCTCATTGCATTGGTTGCCGTACCAGTGCATAAATCCAGTACTCTATCGGTATCATTTATCGCATCCAATACTATTTTTCTAGGGCTGCGTTTGTAATTTCTAAAATAGATGACATCTATTAAATCATAAAATCCTGCCATTACCTTATAAAATAACTTTGAATTCACAATATCCCCCCTATAGGCTCCATACCAATACTTGTGTATTTCGTTTCCTATTCGTTCTCTTTCTGTCTGACAAACCTATCATTAATTAAAAAAGCACCCACACGAACATCTTCTAGCACCTAACGATGTTCATATGAATGCCATTTCGCATTCCTACCCGGTGGTAGTTTTTTCTATCTCTGATACTAACATATGGCTATAAAATAGTCAATCCAAATAGTGATACCGATTTTTCCTTGTAAATGCTGTATTTTCTGCTTTACTTTCCTTAACCCTCTGCTACCAGCCACTCCTTCGCTTTCTCGAAGTCATCCATAAATGCTAATGCAAAGGTTCTTCCCATACTGTCTATTTTTTTCTGTACAGTCTTTTGCTTTTTTCGGGGAAGTCCCACAAATACGACTCTTGTAAAATACTTTTTCCGGCTTGCGAGTTCTAACGCAATGGCATCTTCTATCCGTTCATCGACCTCTGTCTCATCTAAGTTAATTGCAAACAAAGATGGCTTAGAAGGCTGACGAAAGGTTAACGCATCCTCTAAGAATTTTTGTATGACCCCATCCGCATACTGGTACATTCCATCCAAATGCTCTGCCCAGATTTCCGATCCGGCAAAAAATAAACTAAATGATTTCTTTTTATACCCGGGCAGTTCTTCTAGTGACAACGGTGTCCGATAAGACTTCATGCCTTTCCTCCACAACATTCGATAAGCGGTTTTATGTATTCACGAGAAGAGATATCATAAGAATTTTGAATCGCCTTTACCGTCCCCTCTTCTTCTGCTGTCTTGTTCTTTTTACTCCCTAGCATTTTTGCAAATGCTTTCATCAGCATCCGGTCACCTGCACCCATTTTCTCATAGTTTAAACCAGCCTGCATATAAAAGTGAGGAATTCTTCCTAACTCCTCTGCTGTGAAATTTCCTTTCCATTCACTTTCAATTACATCTTGTGCTGTTGCCGGTGTTGCACCTGTTGCAAATACAACCAACTTTGATATCGTGTTTCCATCAAACATTGCTTTTATTTTCCTTAAGCCTTGTACCTTACCTGCTTCAAAGCTCCCCCCGTATATAATGCGATCATATGATGCAATCGCACTCCTCTGAAATAGTTTCTCATCTACAAGATCAGCTTTTAATTCTTCTGCAATCCATTCTGCATATCGTTTGGTAAAACCAGTTTTTGATTTGTAAACCACTACTGTTTTCATAGCCTGCTTGTGACAGTAACTACTGCCTGCTCCTTTCCTGATTACTATTACTTTCTTGCTCATCCGGTCCATCATGCTGTATTCTTGCTCTTATTTTATTCCTATTTCTTACATTATACAATCATCTTTTTCCTTAATCTAAATGCCATTTGTTCTAAAGCAACAGGGAAATACCCTGCCTTTTTATATAAATCATCTATGCATGGACACATGTAAAAAAAAGAAAGCATATTACAAAATTGTAATGATGCTTTTCTTTTTTGGACTTACCAGTCAAATAGTTTTAGCTGATGATCTAAGTAAGATTTTTGCTCTGCCTCTTTTGCTTTGTCACCTTCCTGTAATTGTCCGATTAGCAAAGGGGAATTTCTATCATGCTGACGCATATTCCACATAACCGTTTCATCGTCATAGTTGGCATAGCAATAAACACAGCCATGTCCACATGAATTATATGCACCAATATCATTCCCAAGCAGGCAATCACAGCCCTCCCTTGCCGGCTTCACCTTCTTTGGTATACTAAGATTGCAGCCAATAGCCCGCTCTATTACCGGCTGTGTCACACATCCGGATACATCGATTCCATACTTTTTAAGCTCCGTTCCTTCTAAGCATGTCTTAATACGAATTCCATATCTATCTCCGATTTTTACAAATTCTTTACCAATCAAGTCTTGTTCGGATGCAGTTACAGCTCTTGCTTGTCTGAAATTCCGTTTTGTCTTTTCATACAGATCAATAAAGCTGATGATACAATGATCCGTATATCCGCTTAAGTTTTTTGCCATCTTCTCAAACGCATCAAGATGATACTCCAATGAGTATTGCTCTGTAATAAAGATCGGATCGTACCGCCAGCTGACTGCATGGATCCCTGCCCTTTGAGACAGCTGCTTAAATGCCTCCATAACCTCTTCTTTTTTTGGAACATTCGGTTCAATTTCTTTTCCATATGGAGTGATCGTCACAAACCACATCTGTCCAAAGGAAGATAGCTCGTCTAAACGTTTTAGCATGGGAGCTGGATTTTTTGTACAGAAGACAATGCAGTCCACCACTTCTGGATTTAGTTGATACCTTATGATCTGCTCTCTATTGTAAGGATTTCTTGCAAGTACAAATCCTTCCTTAATGCGATTATAAAACCACTCGGAATAATACGCTGGGATATCGGTTCGGGAACCTGTATTAATAATCATATTTCATTCTCTTTCTAGCTTTTTTAACTTGGGCTGTGCAAGTCATTTTGTTTCAATGTTTTCCCATTTTGTACCATATGGTCCATTTTTCCATTTTATTTAATGCTCGTATTTCCATTATCACCAAAGGCGGGACATAGCGTTTTTCATTAATTTTCGCGGTATGATGTATTTAATAGCAATACTCATACATTCCTTTCTGTATTTTTTGTCTACTTGTATGTACCCAGTGTAATACTATCTTTACAATTCATCAAGTATGGTATCATCTTGTTTTCTCTGTCTAACTTATTATGATTTATTCCTTTACCGGACTTGCCATGCATGCACTTTCTGACAGGATATAGATATAATCTGTAGAAATATTCTTAGGACAAAGCAGGTAAAGAGTATCTGATTCCCCTACTGTATTATCCTTGCAATATTCCATATAGACTAGATTCTTCATGATATACAAGAATTCATTCTTATGCTTTCTCTGCAACTGCTTTGGGTGGTCTAAATTGTCGCCAGCCCCAACCGGTGTACAGAACTCCTGATTGGCTCCCTTTTCCCGAATTTCTAATATGGAAAGAGGCACTCCATTCTCATCGATCCAGTACTGATTGTTTGTAATATCTAACATGATCCACTTTTCTAAACTTGTATCCCAGACTTCATTTACCACATGACAGTCATTGTCATAAACGGAATTGGGGTTGATCCATACCTTCCTTGCATAGATTCCAAGTGCCAGACACATCTCATTTAAAATCTGGGCTTTGTTTCTGCAATTGATTCCATGGTTTTTATTATCTAAACTATACGCAAGCAAGGATAGGGCATCCATTGCAATATGGTTATCATAGTTGCTTTCATGTGTGAGTCTTGGTGCAAACTCATTCATCAGCTTCAAAGCCCTATCAAATTCGGTTCCCTCTCCCGCTATCGTATCAATCTGATAGTTTGCTATTAATTCTGGATATTCCTCGTTATCAAAGTCATAAGTAATGGGTAAGTCCCCGCCGGCTCTAAAATCTAATGTATTCTTTAAAATACCAGATTCCATTATGTAGATCTGCTCTGTGTCCTGCAAATAGCTTTCTTCTTTGATATAGCCTACTGACCTGCTATCATTATCCTGTTTAAAAAAAGCGAAGTAAATATTGCATCCCAGACTGACGATCAAAATAGCCAATCCAAATATGCAGGCTAACAGTCTGATCTTTTTATGTATTCTTTTCATAGTTTCACCTCCTCTATTTCCGCTATCTTCATACATCTTAGCACTTCCCCATTATTTATCAATCTTTATCCGAGTACCCTTGCAACCCAAGCATATTTTATATACTTTCTTAGGCTTTCCCTCAACATAATATATGCTCATGCGATCTCCTGTTTTTGCGTCAAACCTTACTTTGATAAGATTTTTAGACGTCATCGTCCTAGATCCCACATGGTAGGATACAGAGGATTTTAATTCTATAACTGAATTTTCTCATCCTTACTTTATCTTATCTTTCTTATCCTACCGGAACTTAGCGAATAGAAGTCCAGTTAATCCGAAGCAGATTATCAAGACTATTCGCTAGTATGATTGCTATGTAAAAGCTC